>CAZMXG010000040.1:0-47106 GCA_964570175.1 uncultured Heliomicrobium sp.
AGAGCTTCGGTGAAGCTGAATTGGCGGCCTCCGCCGTGCCTGACCAGCGTTCCAGTAGAACATTGGCGCGGCGAGTATTTCGGCAATCCGGAGCTTCGCGGCAAAGCGCAGTTTGTGCGCGACGAAGGCGAAGGCCAACTGAGTTTCGATTGGGGATTGAATGGCCCGAACAGTTTGTGCGGCGTGGGCGTGGATAACTTTTCGGCTCGATGGACGCGCGTGATGGCCTTTGGCGATGGCGTGTTCCAGTTCACGGTGACGGCTGACGACGGCGTCCGCGTGTTCATTGACGGCCAGTTGAAGCTTGATCGCTGGCGCGAACAGATGGCGACGGAAACCTTCGACGTTTGGCTGACGGCAGGCAATCACCGCATCACGATTGAATACTTTGAACATTGGGGCAGCGCGGCGTTGAAATTCGCCTGGCAGCGGCATCCTTGTTTTGCGGCGGTTGAACCGGATCACTGGCGTGGCGAGTATTTCAACAACCCCGACTTGAGCGGTCAGCCCGTGATGATTCGCGATGACGGCGACGGGAGTTTGAATTTCGACTGGAACTTCAAAAATCCCGGCGATGCCTGCGGCGTTATCGCTGACGGGTTTTCCGTGCGCTGGACGCGGCGATTGATTTTGCCGGACGGCGTGTATCGCTTCACCGTGACGGCGGATGACGGTGTGCGGTTGTTGATTGACGGCAAGCGAGTGATTGACGAATGGCGAGATCAGCCGCCGACCAGTTTCACCCGCGAAGTTTTTCTGCCCGAAGGCAGCCATCGCATCACGCTTGAATTTTACGACCGTGCGGGCGGTGCAACCGCAAAACTTGAGTGGCTGAAAATCCCTCGTCGCCCAGTGCGATAAAAACGCTAAATTCGACAGCCTGACTATTGAATTGATGGACACCTTAGCCGTCGTGAGTACAATCCGCTCACCTGTTTTCAATTCCCGAACCAAGGAGTTCCCCAAAATGACCTGGACCCAGGTTTACGACCCGTTGAATTCGTGGCCGCTGTCTACTGCTGTGGCTGCTTTGCCCGTGCTGACGTTGTTTTTCGTGCTGGTGGTGTTGAAAGCGCGCGTGTGGGTTTCGGCGTTGGCTGGAATGTTGATGGCGGTTTTGCTGGCAATTTTGGTGTTCAAAATGCCTGCTTTGCTGGTGGCTGCCGCCGCCGGGCACGGATTCATTTTCGGCATGATCCGCATCGCGTGGGTGATCGTGGCTTCGATCTTTCTGTACAACATCGCGTGCGAAACCGGGCAGTTCGAAGTCATGAAACAGTCCATTGCCGGACTTTCGTCGGATAAACGGCTGCAATTGGTGTTGATCGCGTTTTGTTTCGGAGCCTTTCTGGAAGGAACAGGCGGGGGCGGCGCTCCCGTCGCCATCGCCGGATCGTTTCTGATCGGACTGGGGTTTCCGCCGTTCCAGGCGGCAACCTTGTGTTTGATTGCCAACACTGCGCCTGTTGCTTGGGGAGGTGTGGGAAATCCAATTCGCGTGTTGGCCGAAGTGACTGGACTTCCGGCAATGCAATTCAGCGCGATGGCCGGGCGAATACTGCCTCCCATGTCGTTCATCCTGCCGCTGTGGCTGGTACGAAGTATGGTTGGTTGGAAAGAAACCTTTGAAGTTTGGCCCGCGCTGCTGGTCAGCGGATTGTCGTTCGCCACGATGCAGTTTTACTGGTCGAATTATCAGGACGCTGGACTAGTGGACGTCGTGTCAGCAGTGTTTTCACTGCTGGTGATGGTGGCGTTTTTGAAATTCTGGCGACCTGCAAAAGAACTGAAGCTGGATGGCGTAGAGCATTCATCGCAGATTACTCGGCATTCCGCGTCCGCAGTTCTGAAAGCCTGGTCGCCGTTCATTCTTTCTTCGGTGCTGATCTTCATTGCCACATATCCGAAGATCAATAAATTCTTCATCTTCAATTGGCTGAAAATCCCCATGCCTGTGCTGCACAACGCCGTGCTGAAAGTTCCGCCGGTTTCACCGGCGCCATCCCCGGAAGCGGCGATCATAGATTTGAACGTCATCGCTGCGCCGGGAACTGCTGTGTTTATTGGCGCGCTGATTTCGGCAGTGTTTTTGGGATTGTCTTTTGCGCGCGCGGTACGGATTTTCGGGCGGACGCTAGTGGAAATGATCCCGTCCTTGCTGGCCATCAGTTTTATGGTCGGCTTGGCGTATGTTACTCGCTATGGAGGTATGGATACGGTGCTGGGATTGAGTTTGACCGGCACGGGTGTATTGTTTCCCTTCTTCGGCACAATGCTCGGCTGGTTGGGAGTGGCTTTAACCGGAACCGACGCGGGGTCGAATGCGCTATTTGGCAATCTGCAAAAAGTAACTGCGGAGCAATTGAACCTGAGCCCGATTTTGATGGGCGCGGCAAACTCCGCAGGCGGCGTGATGGGCAAAATGATTGACGCACAATCCATCGTTGTGTCCAGTTCGGCTACGCAACAGACCGGCAACGAAGCCGCAATTTTCAAAGCCGTCTTTTGGCACAGTGTCGCGCTGGCCGCGTTGGTCGGGCTGATTGTCATGTTTTACGCATACGTCATTCCGTGGATCATTCCACGCTGAATTAACCGTGCGAGGCGATTGGTCAAATCGCCTCGCCTTTTTTCGAGGAGTAAAACCATGAAACGAAGTTTCCTAATTCTCTTGCCGCTCATCATTTTGCTGGTGGTTTCCACTCAGGCGCAAAGCAAGGCCGCTCCGGCCTTCGACAAGCTGAAAGCGATGGTGGGCGAATGGCATGGCAAGGCTGCTGACGGTTCGGAGCGAACGGTCAGTTACCGGCTGGCTTCTGGCGGTTCGACGATTATCGAAACGCTGAAGCCCAAAGATGAACCGGAAATGATCAGCATTTACCATCGCGACGGCGATAGTTTGGTGATGACGCATTACTGTTCGGCAGGGAATCAGCCCAGGATGAGAGCCGAAGTTCCGTCTGGCGAAGTCAAAACTCTGGACTTCAAATTTGTAGACGCCACAAATCTGAAAAAACAGACTGACGGGCACATTAATCACCTGACCGTTACGTTTCAGGACAAGGATCACGTCACAATGGTCTGGACTTGGCGGGAAAATGGCCAGAACACCGCGCTAACGATCAATTTGGAGCGCAAAAAGTAAAACCGCTGTTCACAATCAAGACAAAAGAATAAGCTACAGGCTCTCGGTCTGTGGCTTTTTTCGCCTTAGAAGTTCATCGCTGCAAAAGTCGCAAGGTTTTGTGTGAAACATCCAGTCGAAAGTTTCATTTCATCTTCTGAAGGCTGACAACCCCTGTCAGCCATAGATGATTCCAAGGTTGGGCAAATTTAGTCTCGACTTTCTTTTTTGCCGGACTATAATCGCCTCCAGTTCGCGGGAATCAGCCAAAAGGAAATTATGAAACCAGTTCAATCTCATGAAGTCACTCAATTGCTGCGCGCTTGGATGAAAGGCGAAGACGGCGCTGAAAGCGAATTGTACAAAATCGTCTACGCCGAACTTCATCGTATGGCTCACCGCTACATGAGCCGTGAAAATCCCGGACAAACATTACAAACAACCGCATTGGTCAATGAGGCTTACGTCAAGATGGCTGACGTGAAGAACCTGAACTGGCAGGATCGTGCGCATTTCTTTGCGGTTTCCGCCAACATCATGCGCCGGATTCTGGTTGATCGGGCACGGTCAAAACAGGCGGTCATGCACGGCGGAGGGATGAAGCAAATTTCCCTGGATGATGTCATTGAAATTCCCGAAGCGCCCAACGTGGATTATCTGGCGTTGAACGACGCGCTGAACAGGCTGGCCGAAATGGACGAGCGCAAAAGCCGAATCGTGGAGTTGCGGTTTTTTGGCGGCCTGACCAACGAAGAAATCGCCGAAGTTTTGAAAGTTTCAGCCGACACCGTCATGCGCGATTGGCGTTTTGCCAAAGCCTGGTTGCACAGCGAGCTGAACGGAGACAACAGCCATGAATCCGTCAACGAAAGCGTACGTCCGACTTACGCTTGAAGACATCTTCCAGACTGCCTGCGATATGCCGCCTGCTCGCCGCGCGGTGTATTTGGATGAAGCCTGCGCAGGCGACGAAAAATTGCGCCGCAAGGTCGAAACCATGCTTCGTCATCACGACGATGACGGAGATTTTCTGGAAACTCCCGCCGTCGAAGACGCCTTTAAGGAAATCGCCGAACAAATCAATCAATCCGGCCAATACCGTCAAGCGATGATTGGGCGTCAGATCGGCCACTATCGAATCCAGGCCTTGCTTGGAAAAGGCGGCATGGGCGAAGTCTATTTGGCTCATGACGACGACCTGGATGTTGACGTCGCCATCAAATTCCTGACCGGAGCTTATGCCAAAGATCCTGAGTGGCAGGCGCGGTTCAATCGAGAAGGACGGCTGACGCACGAACTGACACACGAAAACATCGCCGCATTTCATCACAAAGGCCAATTCGAAGAACGTCCCTTTCTGGTGTTTGAATACATTCCCGGACAAACGCTGGAAGAGAAACTGGCAAATGGCCCTCTGCCAATCGCTGAGGCCTTACCGATCTTCAAGCAACTGGCCGCCGGGCTGGCCCACGCGCATTCCAAAAAGATCATTCATCGCGATCTGAAACCGGCCAACATCAAAATCACGCCTGATGGCCAAGTCAAAATTCTGGACTTTGGCATTGCGCGGCGAATTACGGCTGATCTGGCGACGGTAGACCTGAAAACGATTGCTCCGGACGAACAACTGACGCGAGATTTCGGTGAAACCATCAAAGGCGAAGTCATCGGAACGGTCGTGTACATGAGTCCCGAACAAACGCGCGGCGAAATGCTGGATGCAGCGACAGACATCTGGTCATTGGCCTCGGTGATGTACCAAACCTTGTCTGGGAGATTGCCTTTCAAAGGCGTTGACATGTACGACACGCTCAACCTGATTCGCGACCCACGACAGGGAATTGATTGGCGCATGCTGCCCGCCAACACGCCGAAACCCATCAAAAATCTGTTTTACCAATGCTTCATCAAGGACCGTGCACGCCGGCAAACATCGGCTGAAGAAATTCAGCAAACAATCAATCAGACACTGAATCCCAGCCGTTTTTGGCCGCAGCAAACAAAACATCAGGTTATGCTGGTTGGTGTAATGACAGTTCTGCTAATCGCCGCCTTCGCTTCAGGAGCCTGGCTGCGTTCCTGGTGGATTCGCAGCGCCATTCCGGCGGAAAAGCAGATCGTTGTTCTTCCTTTCAAAGGCTTTGGGAATGACCAGGCAGGAATCGGTTTTGCGGATGATTTGCGGCGCAATCTTTTGCGCGTTTCTGACGCCTGGCAGGCTGTGCCGGTCAATAGCGCAGGGCCAACCAATCTGCTGGATCTGGACTTACAAAACATCTCGCGCAAGCTGGGCGCAAATCTGATTGTCAGTGGCGAAGTGCTGCAAAGCGGCGCGCAATTGAAAATCAAGTATCGGGTGCAAAATTCGTTTTTGTACACCTTGGCTGAAGACGAAATCAGCGGTTTCAGTTACCAGCTTGCGACGTTACAAAATCAAATTGCTGAGCGTGTGGCAGGGAAACTGAACCTCGCAAAATCAGCCCGCGCGACAACCTACAGCCAGCAACTTCAACTCACGCAACCGCAATCCACGGAGCAATACCTGATTGCCCTTGGCGAATTGCAGAAGGCTTTGAATCGGGAATCTGTCGAAAAACCGATTGAATTGCTGACTCGGCTGATTCAATCCGAAGGCGATTCAGCCAGATTGCAGTCTGCTCTGACGCGCGCTTATCTGAACAAATACATTTTTACCCAATCTCCCGAATGGGTGGAAAAAGCTCTGCAAGCCGCAACGAAAGCTGTAAATTTGTCGCCAGACCAATCGGACACGTATCAAGTTACGCGCGGCATGGTCTACTTGGAAATAGGCAACGCTGAAGAAGCGCTCAAAGATTTCGAAGCGGCTCTTTCGCGCGCGCCCAGAGATTGGGAAGCCTTGAACGGGATCGCGCAGGCTCACAGATTGGCAAGGAATTTTCCAAAAGCTGAAAAGATTTACGTTCAAATGATCGAATGGTGGCCGAAATACTGGGATGGATATAACGAACTGGGGTATTTGTATGCGGAGCAAGGCGATTTCGACAAAGCCATCAAGAATTGGCAAGAAGTCATCAGGCTGCTGCCGGAAAGTCCAATTGGCTATATCAATCTTGCTTCTGCCTACCAGCAAACCGAGCAATTGCCAAAAGCCGTAGACAACTACCTGATTGCCATCAGCAAAGATCAAACCCAGGATAGTTTTGAAGCCCGCAGCAATTTGGGCACGGTGTATTTTGAACAGCAGCAATACGATCTGGCTTCAACCTATTTTCAACAAGCTCTTGAGATTGCCAAAGAAGCAGGGCGAAATGACCCTCGCGTGTTTGCCAATATGGCAGATACTTATCGCCAACTGGCACGCATGCAAACCTTGCCCAATGCGGTTGATGAATACAATCGGCAGGCAGCGGAAATGTATGATGAAGCGATCAAATTGAGCCGGCAGAAAATCGCTGCGGGGATTCGGGGAGAAGCAGAAAGCTACGCAAATTTGGCCGAATGGTTGGCGAAGCGGGGCAACATGGAGGAAACCATGTTCTACCTGAAACCGGCATTGAAGGCAGATTCTGAATCTCTGGACATCGCATATAGTGCGTTGATTGTTTATTTGCTGGCAGGAGATATAAACCAATCCCTGTTTTGGTTTGAGCGATTGGCTTGTGGAGGATACGGCATTGCGCGATTGAATCGTGATCCCGAATTGCAGCCTCTTCGGCTGGATGCGCGTTACGCTTCAATCGTCGCCAAGTGCCCATCCGCTGGCCGCTAACGTAAACGCGCCTTTTAGCTTTGCCTTTTGGCGTGAGTAAGCACGGCTGAAGAAAGCTATCAGGTTCTATTCCGAGGATGAAGAATGATTTTCCATACAGTTACCATCTTTTTGACTCCGAAGCCGGAAAACCCAAACGAGGCGCAGATTGTCGCCTTTCCCGATACGGTGAAGCTTTTTATCAATGTGGAGATAGATGATCAGGGAAATAGAAACGTGGTAGATGTGGATGAAGTGATTTGGGTCTATTCCAAAGTGCCTCCGGCGGAATCAAATTTTCCTGCATTTCCGGGGGCGCCTGAAGCGATAGACATCAATGTGGAAATCCGTTTTCCTCCACTCAATACGCCGTTTGGATCGTCTCCTTCTGATAGCTCATTTTCATTCTCTTCTTCCTCATCTTTGTTGCCAGCGCCAGATGCCGAGAGCTTTGAAAATATAGGCATCAATCCGCTGGTTCCAAACAGGCCACGCGAAGACGCGGCTCCTGAACCGCAGGAGCCAATTAGTTTTTCGGCGGCGGCATCAGAACCTGTTGAAGGGCCCCCGCAAGATTACGAATACGCAGTGATTCTGACGAGTCGAACCAACGTGAATACGGTAGACCCCAAAATCATTGTTGTCCGCCGTCACAGTCGGCGAAGCAATGTGTAGCCAAAGTCGCAATCGCCGAACAAACAATTTTTGACTTGAAGGAGGATTATGGAGAGCAATTATCAACCGGGGCAGGAGCCGCCCACCAGGTCGCAACCAAAACGCGTAGAAATTGCCGTCACGGTCATCAAAGACCGAAATGGGAATTTGAGATTGAATATCGATCCCGCAACAGTGGATTTAACGGTTAAGGAGCAAGCTGCCTGGCGCTGTAATGATGGCCGTCTGGAAATCCGCTTTGCGCCAAACAACACTCCGTTTTTGACGGCTTCATTCAGCACTGCGCGTGGCGGAACCACACTTTCCGGTGCACCAGTGGAAAAGCAAATTTCCCGCACGCCTTATCCCTACACCTTGTTAGTTACGACACCGGATGGATTTTTCATCAAGCAGGATGCGGATTTGCGTGCAGTTGCAGTTGATGGCTCCACGGGGCCGCGCCCTGACCCTCCGAAACCTGATCCGCCGGGAGGCCATCAAGGAAAAGGGTGCCTGACTTTGTTGGGATTTGGCTTGATCGCCGGTTTGGTCATGAAAATCCGCACGCTGTTTTAACGTGCGCAATCAGGTAAGCATTGAGCTTCCTCAATGCTTACCTGATCTCCTTCCACTCTCAACGTTCCAGCTTTAGCCTTCCGTCACCGCATCGTAAATCAGCACCTTCGACCAGAACTCGCCGCAATCTTCTCGAAACTTGTCGTGAATCGGATCCACTTGATAGGCCTCGTGGCCCGCTTCGTCGTCACAAATGATGATCAATGCGCAGGAATATGACCGGTCAATGATCGGGCGGTCGGTTGGTGCAGGAGTTCCGACAAAGCCTTGGCGGACGCTTTTGATGGAAGTCAGGGAATTAACGCCCGTCCAAAACGTGGCGCGCTGCTCTTCGGTCAATTCGGGTTTCAGCCAAAAGTAAACAGAATGAATAAACATAGTCAGGTAATAGGTTACAGGTGTTAGGTAGCAGGTTTCAGGTTGAGAGCGCGTTTTATCAACGCGCGTTGATCGTTGCTCAGGCTTTGCGGAAAAGCGTCTGGCGCGAACCATTCGGCGCAGATGATTTCGCGGCCTTGCGGTAGAAAATCTGTTTTGGCAATACAGCGAAAAATGATTTCGATCTGGTTGTATCGCTCCAGCGAACGGACAAAAGCGATTTCCAGTTGCTCAACTTCCAAGCCGATTTCTTCACGTAACTCGCGTCGAATGGCGGCTTCGGGGTGCTCGCCCGATTGAAGAAATCCGCCAGGGATTCCCCAGCCACTTCCCGGACGGAAAAAATGCTGAAGCAGCAAAACACGACCTGCTTCGTCCGTCACGACAGCGCCAGCCGTCACCGTGAAGCGAGATTCTGTCAGCAACACGCCCCACCGCCGAACTTGTTTGGGCAGGCGCCGCCAGAGTTTGCTTGCCAGTTCGACCAGCAGCTTCATTCTTTGGTAATCGTTTCGTCCAGGTTCAGCAGCACGCGCGCTACCATTGTCCACGGAGCCAGTTTGGTCAGGTCAATGTCTTCGGGCAGTTTGTTCGGATCAGGCGACGATACATAGACTGCCGCCGCCGTTTTTCCTTCAAATAATTTCTGTTGATCTGCCAGCAACGAAAGCAGTCGTTTGGTTTCAAGCTCCGTCGGTTTGCGACCCGTGCTGAGCCGGAACGCGTATGCGATTTTGTCTGCGTCCGTTGCGCCGCCTTCTTTGTAAGCGCGCAAAGCCAATCCTTGCGCGGCTTCCATAAACAATTGGTCGTTCAAACTGGTCAGCGCCTGTAGCGGCGTGTTCGACCGCACGCGTCGGGTGCAGGCAAAATCTCCATTTGGCTGATCGAACACAATCATCGAAGGATACGGCACGGAACGTTTCCAGAACGTATACATCGCGCGGCGATAACGATCTTCGCCTGTAGAAGTGGGCCAGGGCATGGCTCCGCCGTAACCCAAACTCAGCACCCCATCGGGAATTGGCGGATACACCGAAGGGCCGCCAATTTTGCCGCTGAGCAAACCGCTGGCGGCCAGAACAATGTCGCGTACAGTTTCCGATTCGACCCTGATCCGGGGAGCACGCGCCAGAAAAACATTTGTCGGATCTGCTTCCGTCAATTTCGGCGTCAGCTTGGAAGATTGGCGATACGCCGCCGAATTCACAATCAAACGATGGATGTGTTTGATGCTCCAACCGTGTTCCATAAACTCCACCGCCAGCCAGTCCAGCAATTCGGGATGCGATGGGCGTTCACAACGTGCGCCGAAATCTTCCGGCGTCGCCACCAACCCCACGCCGAAGTAGCTTTGCCAGATACGATTGACGATCACGCGCGCGGTAAGCGGATTGTCTTTGGCTACGATCCATTTGGCCAAGCCCAGCCGATTGCGCGGCGCATCTGCCGGAAAGGCCGGCAGCACGGCGGGTGTATTCGGCGTGACCACGTCAGTCGGACGTTTCCAGTCGCCTCTGCGAAAAATGCGCGTTTCGCGCGGAATGTTGCGCGGCGCCAACGCCATCGTCGTTGCTCCGTACGGCCAGTCTTTCAGCAACTCGTCAATCTGTTTATTGGCTTCGTCGAACTCGGCAACGGTCGTGCGGTAGTAACTGAAAATCCGGCGTTGATCTTCTTTGGTTCGCTTGTCCGCTGGCACAGATAGCAAATGCCGCACATCGGTTGGCAACGGATCGGCTTTGGGATTGACGGCGGTTGTCACGGAAATCCGAAAGCGTCCCATGTTTGGCATGACGTTGCCGAATTTGACGGACTCGTCAAATTTTTGCGCCAGTTGAAAATTGAACGTTGCGCCGCCATCAAACCCGATTGGTTGCGTGGTGGCGAAAACCATCTTGCGATCCTGATTGCGGCGACCGTTTCCAGCATCACTGAACCAATGTGTTTTCAGGTTGCCGTCAATCACTTGCTTGACAGGGAAATCCGGTCGCTCGAAATCGGCGGTCGCGTTCGTCAGCGTGATGGATTTCATTGCATCAGATTTGTTGGTTGGCGCAGCTTCAACGGAAAACTCGGAAACATAAAAACTGCCATCAGGCGATCTGCCAGGGCCGCCTCTGGGCAAATTACCATCGGTCATAAATTCCAGGCGGAAGCCGGTGATGTTTTTCAAGTCGGTTCGGGCGGTGATTTTGTAGTTGTTGCTGGTGGAATTGTCGCCTTTGGCGATAAACGAACCGTCTTCCAGCTTGTCGAATTTGACGCCGAACGAAGCGAAGATTTCGCTGTCGGTCAGCGGCGTCCACTCGATTTGATTTTGTTTGGTCTCTTGTTCCCATTTAGCCAAACGCTTCGGCAAATCAGGAGTTTTGGCGATCAAGTCGTCTTCAATCTTGGTTATTTTCGATGAAATCTCCTGTCGCTTTGTTGTGATTTTCGCATCGGGGACTTCAATTTCCGGTTCGTCGTCGCTGTTGAGGAAGGCGTAAAACTGGTAGTACTCCTTCTGCGCAATCGGATCGAATTTGTGGTTGTGGCATTGCGCGCAGGCGACGGTCAGTCCCAGGAACGCTTTGCCGACGGCATCCACGCGATCAATCAATCCTTCGACGCGAAACTGTTCGGGGTCAACGCCGCCTTCCTGGTTCAACATGGAGTTTCGCAAAAAACCCGTCGCCACGCGTTGATCCAGCGTCGGGTTCGGCAACAAGTCTCCGGCCAGTTGTTCAACCGTGAACTGATCAAACGGCTTGTCTTCGTTAAAGGCCTTGATCACCCAATCGCGATAAGGCCAGATGGAACGCGGCAAATCCTTTTCAAAGCCGTTTGTATCGGCGTAGCGCGCGGCGTCCAACCACCAGCGCCCCCATCGTTCGCCGTAATGTAGCGAAGCCAACAACCGCTCAACCAAGTTTTCGTACGCCTTTGGCGACGTGTCCGCCAGAAATTCGTCAATCTCTTTCAACGTTGGTGGCAAACCAGTCAGATCCAAACTCAATCGGCGAATCAGGGTTTCTTTCGACGCTACTGGCGAAGGAGTTAGTCCGCGCTTTTCGATTTCAGCCAGAATAAACCGATCAATCGGCGTCTTCGCCCAGTCAGAGTTTTTCACTTGAGGAAAACTCGGTCGAATTGGAGCAACAAAAGCCCAATGTTTGGGAACGTCTGTCCCCACGTCCTTACGTCCCCGCGTCCCCGCGTCGGTTTCAGGCCAGACAGCGCCTTCATCAATCCAGCGTTTGATCAGTTCGATTTGCTCTGGCTTCAACTGGCCGCCCATGGGCATGCGCGCTTCATCATTGAGTCCCAGCAGGCGATGAACCAACCGGGAATCCTTGCTGTTACCGGGAACAATAGCTGCGCCGGACAAACCGCCTTTGATAGCAGCAGCTTTGGCGTCCAGCCGCAATTGTCCCGAGGCTTTTTTTGCGCTGTGGCACTGGTAACAATTTGCCGCGAAGATTGGTTCGATGTCTCGACTGAAGTCCACTTTGGCCTGACTAGCCTCAGACGTGAAGTCATAAAACGAAAACACCAGCAGGCAAGCGGCAGCGGCAAGACAAATCATAAGTTTGATTCGTTGCGTCATAATCAAAAAAATCCGATAGAAAGGTTTGCAGGTTGACGGAATGGAACGACAAGCAATTTATATTGGGTTTAACCGGCGATGGCAAGCTATGCGGACTTGCCGCTGTGCGTGGTACTGTATCCGGCGATGAGCCGAAAGAAACAAATTAATCAAACCGCTGTGACGATTGATGTGGACGAAATTCTGGCTGCGATTCGCCGCGAAGACGGGCTTTCCGTCGCCGAACTGGCAGATGAGTTTGAACTTGGCCGAGCCGAGCAGAAATCTGTCTTGTCGTTGCTCACCCAGCTTCAAGGCAGTGGGTTGCTTCGGCGACAAGGGCAGGAATTTCGCTGGGCGGATTCCAACCGAGCCTTGCTGGGGACGATTCGCCAACGGCGCCGCAAGACAATCAACTTTATTCCGGACGAATCTTATGAGCGTGTAAGAGGCCGCATTCGTGTCGCTGCCGAAGATTTGAATGGAGCCTTTGACGGCGACCGAGTTGTTGTCAGTTTGGGAAGAACGGCAAAAGGCAAAGAACGCGAAGCCAAAGTGGACATGGTTTTGAAGCGCGGCCAGCTTCGCATCATTGGGCGGCTGCACCACGGATTCCGTGAATCGTGGGTGGAATCGCTGGACGAAAAGTTTCCTTTCGACATAGAAATCAGCGGCGGCGAAGCGGCGGAATTGGAAGACGGCTGGGTCGTGCTGGTCGAAGTCACAGGCTATCCCAGCGGTTCTGCTAAACGCAGTGGCGTTCATCATCGCCAAAATCCGAAAGGCCGGATTGTCGAAAAGCTGGGCGCTTCCAGCAGCGAACCCGGAATGGACATCAACGTCGTGATTTTCAAACACGACCTGCCGCACATTTTCCCGCCTGAAGTTCTGGCCGAAGCTGAGGCCGTTTCGCCTGTGGTCACCGAAGATCAACTGGCTGGCCGTTTGGATTTGCGCGAAGTTCCGACTGTGACGATTGATGGGGAAACCGCGCGCGATTTTGACGACGCCATCAGCTTGAAGAAACTCGACAATGGAAATTTCCAGCTTGGCGTTCACATCGCCGATGTCAGTTATTACGTTCGCGAAGGAACTCCGCTGGATGTGGAAGCACGGTTGCGCGGCACGTCGGTTTACTTTCCCGAACGCGCGATCCCGATGCTGCCGGAGCATTTGTCGAATGGCATTTGTTCACTGAATCCAAAAGTTGACCGGTTGACGATGTCCGCGTTGATGGAAGTGGATCGCCAAGGTCGCGTCGCCAAGTATGAAATGCGCGAATCGGTTATCCGCAGCAACGAACGCATGACGTATACAGACGTGAACAAGTTGCTGACCCACGCTGAGCCTCAACTGGCGATGCGCTACGCCGACTTACTGGATTTATTCAAAACGATGGAAGAACTGGCGCGCATTCTGATCCGCATGCGAACCCAACGCGGCGCGATTGATTTCAACCTGCCGGAATCCGTGTTCGAGTTCGACGACGAAGGCCGTATTGCCGGAGTCATAAAAGCGGATCGGAACATTGCTCACCGCATTATCGAAGAATTCATGCTGCTGGCCAATGAAACTGTTGCCAGTCATTTTCATCGGCTCGGCGTTCCTTCGATCTACCGCATTCACGAAGAGCCGGAATTTCAGCGCGTAATGGAGTTCGCGCAACTTGCCGCCAGCTACGGCTATAAATTTCCAGCCAGTGAAATCAGTTCGGCAAACTATCAGCACTTGTCCAAACAGCTTGAAGGCAAACCGGAAGAGCGCGTGCTGGCTTATGCGATGCTGCGTTCGTTGCAGCGTGCACGGTACTCGGCTCAGAACCTGGGGCATTTCGGATTGGCTGCGCCGATTTACACGCACTTCACGTCGCCGATTCGGCGCTATCCGGATTTGATCGTTCATCGTGTGTTGCGGGCGTTGCTGAAAGAAGGTGACCGGTTCAGTACCGGAAGCGGTAGCGCCGGGGTGGAAGCAGGAGCCAAATCCCGCAATATTCCGAAACCGATTTCGTTCGGCGAACTAGAATTGATGGCCGAAGAGTCCAGCGAACGCGAACGGGCCGCCGACGCCGCCGAAAACGAAATTGACGAATGGCGCAAAGCGGTCTTTATGGCTGAACGTGTGGGCGAAGAATTCGACGGAATGATTTCCAACGTGCGTGATTTCGGCTTTTACGTGGAACTGGACGAATTCTTTATCGAAGGGCTGGTTCCGGTCGGTTCGCTGATTGACGATTATTACAACTTTGACGAACGCAGCCATTCGCTGCTTGGGCGCAGCAACAGACGAAAATTCAGGCTCGGTGATCGTGTTCGCGTGCGTGTGGATCGCGTGAATGTGGATCGTCACTTGGTAGATTTTTCCGTGGTTGAGCAAGCTGGCAAAAAGCCACGGCGTAAGTGACGCGAGCGACCTCTTATTTGGCAAGCAACCAATGGTTCGTTAAGATTCTGATCCTTTATCTGTGTAGAAAAACCGAGGTTTGAATGAAACGACATCAACCAACAATCGTACTTGGGCGCCACATCGTAACTGATCCGAAAATCTGTCACGGCAAACCGACTTTTCGTGGCACGCGCATTCTGGTTTCCGATGTTCTGGAGCAAGTCGCCAGCGGAATGGTTTGGGAAGCTATTGCTGAAGATTGGGATAACCGAATCAGCCCTGAAGCCATACGTGAAGCCGTTCAACTTGCCAGTCAGGCACTGCTCAAGCACGCCGATGAATTCCTGCTCGAAAAAACTGCCGCGTGATTGTCCTCGACGAAAACATTCCGAAAAGTCAGAGACTGTTGTTGGAAAGCTGGCGCATCCGGGCATTGCAGATCGGCTTCAATGCCGGTCGCGGAGGAATGCAGGATGAAGAAATTATTCCCTGGCTATTGCAACAACGTCGCCCGACATTCTTCACTCGCGATGACGATTTCTACGATCAGAGTTTATGTCACGGGAAATATTGTTTGGTTTGTTTTCAGGTGGAAAAGGGAGAGGTCGCCTATTTCGTCAAACGGTTGTTGCGGCATCCGTCATTGAAAACTCAGTCTCAACGGATGGGTTTTGTTATCCGTGCTTCTCACACTGGGTTGTGGATATGGGAACGACACGCTCAGAAAGAACTCCGCCTTCTTTGGTGAGAAGGTGAATCCTGCGAAATCTAAAGCAGTTTCTTGAAACAGCCGTCTTCAACCGTAGGAAAATTGCCCACTCCATAGACGAGGACTGAGCAACTTTCCGCAACAAAACTCCATAAGCGCTGAATTTACAGCAGATCCACGGGGAACAGCGTTTGCTCTCTGAAATTGCGAAAGCCGCGATTAGGCTTTCAAGTGTACAAGTCGGTTTTTGGGAGGCGCTGTTATGAAAATCGCAAAGCTGTTGTTAATTATGATTGTTGTTTTGTTTGCTTACGCTGGAACACAGGTTTTCGCGCAGAAAGAAGGCGAGCAAACCGAGCGCGGCAAAAAGTTGTTTATGAATTATTGCGCCAGTTGCCACGGCGTTGATGCCAAAGGCCGGGGGCCTGTCGCTTCGTCGCTGAAAAAACAGCCAACGGATTTGACCAAGCTTCAGAAAGGGCCAAAATTTCCCACCAGTGAAGTCACCAGAAAAATCTCTGGCAGTTCCTTGTCTCCGATACATGGCAAAAAAGATATGCCGGTTTGGGGACTGATTTTCAGCCAGGAGGACATCACGAATCTGGTGAAATACCTGGAATCCATTCAGAGGCTTTATGAGCCTCAGCAGACGTGATGAATGCGGCGCTGAACTGGCCAGCCGCCAGTTCTTTTACAGAATCGCCGTGCGGGTCTTTGGTGGCGCGCACGGCGTACTATGATTTCGGACCGCCGCGAAAGTTCGGCATCAATTCGGAAACTTTCTCCCATTTCACTGCCTAATAGTTTTGAAGCCTTCAGCCAATTCCCCATTGGTGCTAGGATAAGCATTGCTTGCCGGATCGCACACACGCAAAATCAAGAAACAGTTCTTCGTCAGGCTGATTAGTGACGTGGGACGGTATGAAAAATCATGTCTGAAGAAATAGTCTCACCTTTAAGCTCGACCGAGCGATTCAAGCGATGGTTTTTTGAGGGCCAGGTCAAAGAAGTGGCAGGCCCGCACGGAAAAGAAGGTCAATACCACACGCATCCCTGGTGGAAAGTGATGTGTTTGACCGGCGTGGATTATTTTTCAACGCTCGGTTACCAGCCCGGCATCGCTTTTCTGGCTGCTGGGGCATTGTCGCCAATTGCGACGCTGATCTTGGTGCTGTTAACGCTGTTCGGCGCGCTTCCAATGTACAACCGCGTGGCCGAAGCCAGCCCGCACGGAGACGGTTCGATTTCCATGTTGGAAGATTTGTTGCCGCGCTGGCGTGGAAAGTTATTCGTGCTGGCGCTGCTGGGCTTTGCTGCAACAAGTTTTATTATTACCGTTACGCTGTCGGCGGGAGACGCGACGGCGCACATCATCGAAAATCCTTACGCTCCACACTTTTTGCACAATAAAGAAGTTCCGGTGACGCTGGTATTGGTTGCCGCCCTGGGCGCGGTCTTCCTGAAAGGGTTCAAGGAAGCCATCGGACTGGCCGTGGTGTTGGTGGCGGTATACATCGCGTTGAATTTGGTCATTGTTGGCGTCGGGATAAAGGAAATCCTGTCGCATCCAGAAGCGATCTATAACTGGAAAGGCGAATTGTTCAGCAAGCATGGCAATCCGTTGGCGATGCTTGGCGCTGCTTTGTTGTTGTTTCCGAAACTGGCGCTGGGATTGTCAGGGTTTGAAACCGGTGTCGTTGTCATGCCACTGGTTAATGGAGATCCGGCGGACGATCCGAAAAAACCCGCCGGGCGAATTCGGAATGCCAAAAAATTGCTGCTGGCCGCCGCCGCAATCATGAGCGTGATGCTGATTTCCAGCAGCTTCGTGACTGCGGTGTTGATTCCGGCTCAGGAATTTGCTCACGGCGGCAGAGCCTATGGACGCGCGCTGGCGTTTCTGGCGCACGAATACATGGGAGATATTTTCGGCACGATTTACGATCTGAGCACGGTTTCGATCTTGTGGTTTGCGGGGTCGTCGGCGGTAGCGGGATTGTTAAACATCATTCCCAGATATTTGCCGCGGTATGGCATGGCTCCGGAATGGGCGCGCGCAACCAGGCCGTTGACGCTGGTGCTGACAGCCATTTGCTTTGCCGTGACAATCCTGTTTGACGCCGACCCAATCCGGCAAGGCGGAGCTTATGCAACAGGTGTGTTGGCGTTGATGTTTTCGGCTGCGGTCGCCGTGGCCATTGCTGCCTGGCACAAGGGCGGTTGGCAACGCTGGGCCTTTACTGCCATTGCTTTGATTTTTGGATATACGACGGCTGTCAACCTGGTCGAACAGCCGGACGGCATAAAAATCGCTTCGCTGTTCATTGTGTGCATCATTACGGTGTCGTTTATGTCGCGCGCAATGCGTTCAACGGAATTGCGCGTAGATGGTGTGGAGTTGAACGATCTGGCCCGCCAGTTCGTCAACGACGCAAAGGACGGCACCATTCGTATTATTGCCAATCGCCAGGATCGTGGAGATGTAGACGAATATCGTTTGAAGGAAAAAGAGGAACGCTGGAATAACCACATTCCGCCCGGCGAACCAGTGCTTTTTTTTGAAGTTCGTCCGAGTGATGCTTCGGACTTTTCCGGTGTGATGAAAGTTCGCGGCGTTCAGGTTGGGAATTACAAAATCCTGCGAACAAAAAGCCCGGCGGTTCCAAATGCAATTGCGGCGTTCCTGCTGCATGTGCGGAACGAAACGGGGCAAATTCCTCATGTTTATTTCGGCTGGACGGAAGGGAATCCGCTTGTTTACGTGCTGAAATTTATCTTTTTTGGCGAAGGCGACACTGCGCCTGTAACACATGAGATTTTGCGACAGGCAGAACCGGATCGCTCTCGCCGTCCGGCGGTCCACGTGGGCGGATAAACCGCCCAGGCACTCTCAATTTAACAAAGGTAAGTTACAAAATGTCAGATGCAATAACAGAACCCAGTCGGGGTATCGCCTCTTTCAAAAACTGGTTTTTCGAGGGCCAGGTCCGGGAGCTGGAAGGTCCTCACGAACATGAAGGCCAACATAAGGCGCACAGTTGGTGGCAAGTAATGTGTTTGACCGGCGTGGATTATTTTTCAACGCTTGGTTACCAACCAGGCCTGGCGTTTTTGAGCGCCGGATTGATGTCGCCAATTGCGACGCTGATCCTGGTTTTGTTGACGTTATTCGGCGCTTTGCCGATTTACAGAAAAGTCGCTGCCGCCAGCCCGCACGGTGAAGGTTCGATTTCCATGCTGGAGGATTTGCTGCCGCGTTGGCGAGGCAAACTGTTTGTTTTGGTGCTGTTGGGGTTTGTGGCGACGGATTTCATCATCACCATCACAATGTCTGCGGCGGATGCGACAGAGCACGTGGTTCAAAATCCACTGGTGCCGCATTTCTTTCACGATCACAGAGTCGCCCTGACGCTGTTGTTGATTGGTGTGCTTGGCGCGATCTTTTTGAAAGGCTTCAAGGAGGCCATTGGGTTGGCGGTTGTGTTGGTGGCCACCTATCTGCTGCTGAATCTGATCGTGGTCGGCGTAGGAATCTATCATGTATTCATTCATCCGGAAGCGATTCCCGCCTGGAAAGATGCGATCTTTGCGATGCCCAATGTCCATGGCAATCCGTTTTTGGTGATTGGTCTTTCACTACTGCTATTTCCAAAGCTGGCGCTTGGTTTGTCAGGATTTGAGACCGGTGTGGCCGTCATGCCGCTGGTCAAAGGCGCACCGGGTGATGATCCGAAAATGCCTGAGGGTAGAATTCGCAATACTCGCAAGCTGCTTATGAGCGCGGCGGCCATCATGAGTTTTATGCTGATCGCCAGCAGTTTCGTCACCACTCTGTTGATTCCACCGGCGGAGTTTCAAGGACCAACGGCGACACAGCCCGCCGGGGCGGCTTACGGCCGCGCGCTCGCCTTTCTGGCGCATCAATATCTGGGAGAAGCATTTGGCACAACCTACGACATCAGCACGGTTTTGATTCTATGGTTTGCCGGAGCCTCGGCGATGGCCGGATTGCTGAACATCGTGCCCAGGTATTTGCCGCGTTATGGAATGGCACCGGACTGGACGCGCGCAAATCGTCCCTTGGCGGTGGTGTTTACCTTGATTGCCTTTGTCGTCACCATCATTTTTGACGCAAACGTTGAAGCCCAGGGAGGAGCCTACGCGACAGGGGTGCTGGTGCTGATGACTTCGGCGGCTGTGGCGGTGACTTTGCTGGTCTGGCAAAAGGGGGCGATTCGGTATGCGTTTTTGACGATCACTCTGGTGTTTGCCTACACGACAATTGACAACATGATTGTCCGGCCTGAAGGCATCAAGATCGCATCGCTCTTTATTCTGGGAATCATTGGCGTTTCGTTTGTGTCGCGTGCGTTGCGGTCAACCGAACTTCGCGTGGAAGCCGTTGAGTTGAACGACACTGCGCGCCAGTTTATTGAAGAGGCCAAGCAAGGGACCATCCGCATCATTGCCAACCGTCCGGACCGCGGCGATCTTGACGAATACCGATTGAAGGAAAAACAGGAGCGCTGGAACAATCACATTCCGGCCAATGAACCAATCCTGTTTTTGGAAGTTCGTCCCGGAGACGTTTCAGATTTTTCCGGCGCATTGAAAGTTCGTGGGGTGCAAGTGGGCAACTACAGAATTCTTCGAACCAGAAGTTCGGCAATTCCCAATGCAATCGCAGCGTTTTTATTGCACGTTCGCGATGAATCGGGGCAATTGCCGCACGTTTATTTTGGTTGGACGGAAGGCAATCCGGTTTGGTACGTGCTGAAATTTATCTTCTTTGGTGAAGGCGACACCGCGCCAGTGACACATGAAATTTTACGGCAAGCGGAACAGGATCCGTCGCGCCGCCCTGCCGTTCACGTCGGCGGCTGAGGTTGTCAAAGATAGGTTAAGCTGGTAAACAAAATCGGGGTGATGCTTCAAGCGAAGTATCACCCCGATTTTTTTCGGCGCACTACTTTCAAAATCATGGGGGATTTCGATGCAAATAAAGACTAGCAGGCCAACGACTGCCCAAACATAGAGAAGGAAAATGAAATGCCGCACGATTTACCACTGCTCAACGATCTGATTATTCTCTTGCTGGCTTCCGTGCCGATTGCTTTTCTTTGCCACAAGCTGCGGTTGCCGGTGATTGTCGGCTTTATGCTGACCGGAATTCTGATCGGTCCCTATGGATTGAAGCTGATCAATGACGTTCACGCTGTCGAAATTCTGGCGGAAATCGGCGTCATGCTGTTGCTGTTCACCATTGGGCTGGAATTTTCCATCAGCCGGTTGATGGAAATGAAGCGGCTGGTTGTGTGGGGCGGCGGCTTACAAGTTGTCCTGACCACGCTGTTTGGCTTGGGATTGTTTTTCCTGCTGGGCTGGCCTTTCAAGCAGGCGGTGCTGTTCGGATTCTTGCTGACACTATCGAGCACGGCCATTGTGCTGAAAACTTATAGCGACCGGCTGGAAGTGGATACACCGCACGGGCGCGCAGGCGTTGGCATTTTGCTGTTTCAAGACCTTTGCATCGTGCCGATGATGCTGATGGTTCCAATTCTAAGCGGTCGCGAAGGTGCTTCTGTCGCCAATATCGCGCTCAAGCTTGGCACGGCAGTGGCGGCGGTCGCCATCATCATTTTCACCTCGCGCACGGTTGTCCCTTTTTTGCTCGGCCACATCGTCCGGCTGCGCAGCCAGGAAGTTTTCATCATCTTCGTTGTGCTGGTGAGTTTCGGCACCTCGTGGCTGACGGCGCATTTTGGGTTGTCGCTTGCGCTGGGCGCTTTTATCGCCGGGGTGGTGTTGTCCGAATCGGAGTATAGCCATCAGATCATGGCCGACATTCTGCCGTTTCGAGACGTGTTCAACAGCATCTTCTTCGTTTCCATCGGCATGTTGCTTTCAACCGGATTCTTCATCGCCAATCTGCCGATGGTGCTGACCTGGTTTGCGGGCTTGGTCATCGTCAAAGCAGTCATCATCGTTGCGGCCGTCTTGCTGCTCGGCTATCCAATTCGAATTGCAACGATGACTGCCGTCGGTCTGGCGCAAATTGGCGAATTTTCCTTCATTCTGGCCAAGACGGCGACTTCGCAAAACCTGCTTTCAGACAGCGATTACCAGCGGTTTTTGGCATCGGCGATTCTTTCGATGGTCGCCACGCCTTTCCTGATCAAAGCCGCAGGGCGAATTGGATACGTCGCTCAATCCATCTTTGCGCAAAAGTCCAAAGGGCTGGAAGTCGTTGCCGCAGAAGATGCGGAGTCGGAGCCTGATCCTGACTGTCAGGTCGTCATCATCGGTTATGGCTTGAATGGCCGGAATCTGGCAAAGGTGTTGCACCGCACGGGCATTCCGTATCAGGTGCTGGAGATGAATTCGCAGGCCATCAGCGAAGCGCGCGCGCAAGGCATCCCCATTTTTTATGGGGACGCCGTGCGCCGCGAAGTGTTGCATCACATCGGCGTCGGGCAAGCGAAGATTCTGGTGATTGCCATTTCTGACCCGTCGGCCACGCGCCACGCTGTTTCGCTGGCGCGGGAAATGAATTCGCAAATACATATCATTGTCCGCACCCGCTATATGTCGGAACTGCCGGAACTATACAAACTTGGCGCGAATCAGGTGGTTCCCGAAGAGTTTGAAACCAGCATTGAAATTTTTTCGCGCGTTCTGGACAAATACGGTGTGGCGCGCAATGTGATCCAACGCGAAATCGAAGACATTCGCCGCGAAGGGTACCAAATGCTGCGCGGCGCTTCCTTGCCGCTTGCCGACTTGGGACAGATTGCCGAAGCGTTTGATGGGGTGACGAGCGACATCCTGTTCATCAATGCCGACTCTCCTGCCGTTGGCCATACTGTGGGAGAACTCAACTTGCGCGGGCGTACGGGCGTGACAATTTCCAGCGCCGTCCGCAACGGAAACACCATGATCAATATCGGGCCGGATTTCAGGATTGCCACCGAAGACATTCTGGTTTTGATGGGCGCAGCCGAACAGGTCGAACGCGCCATTGCCTGTCTGAAAAAAGCAGGTGGAAAACCAGGCCGGCTCCAGGGGAAGACAGAGACTGAAGGGCAAGTTTCCCAAATTGACGCTGTGTAATGCCCAACCTACAATCTAAACAGTGCTTTCTCATTTTTGAAGGCTAAGGATTACTTATGGGAAGTAAACATCTGATCGGCATTGACGAATTTGTGGCAAAAATCCGCTCTTTTGAGCAAGGCATCATCACGCGGGATGGCGTGCTGGATTTTTGCGATAGCGTGCAAATCAGCGATTCCTCGCTGGAGCCATTTGTTTTCTTCGACCAAAAGTTCTACACGCGGAACATGATTTACCGCGACGACCTGTTCGAAGTGATGACCATTTGCTGGCAACCGGGACAGAAAACCGCTGTGCATACACATAACGGCCAGCTTTGCTGGATGATTCCTCAGCGGGGGAATTTGGGCGTAATAGATTACAAATGGCTGGGTTGCGACCATCCGGAAAACCAGAATGTCGTCGGCATTGACTGCCTGGCCGGGTCGGATCACACCAAGCTGGAAGTCGTACGTCAAGTCGAAGCTTGCGCAGGCGGCACGGTGCTGACCGCCGACAAGCTGCAAACGATTCATCGGCTGTACAATTTCGACGAACCGGCGGTCAGCATTCACATTTATTCGCGCCCGATTGATTCATGCGTGGCGTTCGATATGGAAAAACAACACTGTTACCGTCGCCAACTGGCGTATTTCAGCAAGTACGGTGAGCTTGAACCAAAACCGGAACCGCTGGCAGTGCCAGCGTCAAATCTGGTGACAATTACGGCGCGATAAACTGAAAAACCTTTTGACAGGATTGACAAGGTTTTCAAGCCATATCTCTGATTGATCGGCTTATCATCCTGAAAAATCATGTAAATCCTGTCGAATGATTTGGCTTTGAACTGCGTTTGCCAAAATAAAACCCAATCGCTAAGATGCCCGCTTCGCAAATGACCGAAACTGACGGCTATGAAGGCAGTGAAGAGGACGCCAGAGCAAGATGGCGGCTTCAGATCAACACGTACATCTTTACTTTAGTTGCGATGCTGGCTGCGTTTTACTGGTCCGGTCGCAGGATGATGTTGGGCGTGGCGATTGGAGCGATTTTGAGCCTGTTCAACAAACGTTGGCTCGAAGGCAGTATGCGGGCGATGTTGAACCATTACATTGCCCGGGAAACTGGCAAAATCCCGCCTTACACCGTCTCAAAATTCATTTTGCGGTATTTCGTCATCGCTCTTGTGATTGGAGCGGCGGTCTGGACTGGCAGAGTTCATCCGCTGGGAATCGGAATCGGGTTTGCGGCGTTGGTTGGTGGAGCGATGATCGAAACGGTCTATCAGCTTTATCTGGGATTCAAAACGAATCCGAATTCATCTCAGGAATAATTAGCGATTATGTTTTTACTGAATATGCTGCAAGAACACGGAGAAAAGACTGCGGAAGGCGCCGCTGCCGTTCAGCACGGCGCTGAAACCGCCGGTCACGCTGCACAGGCAGCGGGTCATGCTGCCGAAGCTGCCGGTCACGGCGGCGGACATCACGTCCCCTGGCTGGTTGAACAGGTCAATCATTTGCTTGGCCCGACAGTCTTTGAAATGCAAAAGGCGATCATGCCGCCGATTTATAGTGCGCTGAAAATCTTTGGCCCCCACTGGCCCGGCGAAGGCAAAACCTACGAACAGTACCTTGCTTCGGGCGAATTGCCGATCCCGACGCAGATCGTGATGTTTTCGCTGGTGGTGTTTATCGCGGTTGTCGTGCTGTGGCTGTTGCGCGGCAAGCTTTCGACGGAATCGCCGACTTCTCGCCAGCAGACGTTTGAAGTCGCCGTTGAAGCAGTTCGAGGCTTTCTGGCGGATCTGGTTGGCCCCGGCGCAATGAAACATTTTCCAGTGGTCATGACTTTCGCCATTCTGATTTTGCTGTCGAACCTGCTGGGGATGATTCCCGATATGGTTTCGCCGACGGCCAATTTCAATGTCACGCTGGCGTTGGCCATCACTTCGTTCCTTTATTACAACTGGATCGGCATCCGGAATAACGGCGTACTTGGCCATTTGAAGCATTTTCTGGGACCAGTGCCGTGGCTGGCGTTTCTGATGTTCCCGATTGAAATCGTCAGTAATCTGGCGCGCATCTTGAGCCTGAGCATTCGTTTGTTCGGCAACATTTATGGTGAAGAGCAAGTCAGCGGCGCCATTTCTGGAATGGTTCAGTGGGGCTTGCCGATTTTGCTGATGCCACTGGGCTTGCTGACATTTTTCCTGCAAACATTCATCTTCATTTTGCTTTCGATGGTTTATCTGGGAGAAGTTTCACACCACGACGACCATCACGGCGACGCGCACGGACACGAACCGGCGGCGGCGCACTAAAGAGTTTTACCGGGCAAGCCGAGCGGCTTGCCGTCTTTGACAAGATGCAGTGACCGGCCAGGAACTTGGCAGCTTCAAGTTACACCGAGGCGAAAACGTTGTGTGGCGCTTGCAGCCTCCCAAGGCATGCAATGCAGACCCGGCGTCGCATTCATCCCGAAGCCGTCGAGGAACCAGCCGACATCACGCATCAAGAATCAACACTTCGGGCAAACGAGATTTCATATTGCTGTTCATACCAAACTCGGTTGCCGGTGATGTTGAAGCCCGCAGTTTGCGGGCGTACCCATTTACTTCTAGGAGAAAAACAATGACTCGTAACGCAATTCGCGTGGTTGTCAGTTTGATGGTTGTTTTGTTTTCGGCGGTCAGCGCGTTTGCGCAAGCGCCAGAAGCGGCTGGTGGCGGAGGCGGTTTGGCCAAAGGTCTTGGTTACATCGGCGCAGTTGTCGGTTTCGGCATCGCCGCCGGTCTTTGCGGACTCGGCCAGGGCCGTGTCGGCGCTGCGGCTTGCGAAGGTTTGGCCCGCAACCCCGGCGCGTTCAAAGGCGTTCCGCTGCCTATGATTCTGGGTCTGGTGTTCATCGAAACGCTGGTGATTTTCACGCTGGTCGTCGTGTTGCTGATTGTTCCGCAAGCCGGAGCATAAGCAATCCTGACAGAAGCACAAAAACAAAGGCGCACCCAAAACGGGTGCGCCTTTGTTTTTGTGCTTTTGTCTAAAACCGTAGTAAGTGTAAACTGTCTGCGTTCAAGGTGCTTAAATCAAAAAGCTAAAGTGAAACAAGAAGGTTTTGCCAGAAAGTTTCCATTCACCGGCAGTCAGTGTTCAGCAGCCACCTCCTCAAGTTGACGCCTGATTGCAGTATCCGACAAGGAGTTTTTATGTCCCTACGTCTGAGGAAAGCAATCATCACCGCGACGCTCTTGTCATTCGTCTTCGGCACTATCTCCCCTAACATTTATGCTCAAAGGCTGGGACGCGCTCCCGTCCGCGATGTGGAAGGCACTGCACCAATTCCCGCCGGGTCGCCTATCCCGCCGGGAACCATCATTATTTTAGAAATTGACGACCCTCTTTCTTCCGGCAGTTCTAGAGTCAGCGACAGGTTTCGCGCACACGTGGTTTCCCCGGTGGTTGACACTTCCAACAAAACCTTGATTCCGGTCGGAATCGTTGTCGAAGGCCACGTAAGTTCTGTCAGCAAAGCAAAATGGAGACATCGTTCGGGCATTTTGGCGATTGTGTTCGATAATTTCCGCAGACCGAATGGTGACCCGGTTGCGGTCAGGGGAACGCTGACCAGCGCCAATGCAGATGACCGGAAACGGCTGGACGAAGAAGCCTATCTCAAACCGGATTCTTCCCTGAAACGTGACATTGCATTTGTGGGCGGTGGGGCCGGCGCAGGCGCAGCCATCGGCGTATTCGCGGGAAGCGCACTGGTGGGTGCTGGAGTCGGCGCAGCCGTAGGATTGACCGCTGCTTTGCTGATGAAAGGGAAGGACGTGACGATTGAACCGGGCCAGCGTTTCGGAATGGTGCTGACACAGCAAATTTCCGCAAACCTTTTTCAGCCAAACGCGACTCCAATACCGACACCGATTCCGATTCCAACTCCTATACCGGGGCCATTATTTCCACAGCCGACACCAACGCCCCTTCCTGGCACGCTTCCAGGGCCGCTGAATCCTTATGACGCTACGGCGCTACGCGAAGCAGATGGATCGGTAAAGTTAAGGGTGAACGCAGAAGCTCCTTCGTCCGGCTGGCGGGTGTTTAGCAACCACGAAAATCTGGCGAACGGAGTTGTGCGGATACGGCTTCGCGGAACACCTCCGCGCGGAAGCAACGGTTACAGTTCACAATTTCAACAAACAGCCATTATTCCCGTGCCTGAAATTTGCCTTGACGATAAAAGCGGGCTGCTTCGCCGGGCAGAGTTTATGGACAGACACGGTAGGTCCAGTTTTACAATAGAAATTCCCTACCAACCCGGCAGCCGGTATGGCAAAGCGCCTGTGTCTGCGCCCTATAACGCCGGGACAAATTATCCGAATACAAATTACCCCACTACAAATTACCCGCCTTCAGGCATTCCAACCGGAACGACTCCTGTCAGAAATCCGGGGACTTCGCAGCCGGGTACTTCGGTGCCTGCTCCTACGTCTTCGATTGGAGCCATGGCGCAGAGCGCAGCGGGTAAAGTGGATTACATCCGCCGGGAATATGCTGGCCAGTTGGGCTATATGATTGATCGTAATAATCAAGCCACTTTTATCGGAGCGCAGCAGCCATCCACGGATCAGAGACAATTTTTTGAAGGATTGATGGCATTGCATGCTTCGCTGTTAAGGCTGCAAACCGGCTCATCCGATATGAATACGATGCGAAGCAATGCCCAGCGTGTTCAGGAAGATGCAAACTTCACTAACCAGGCTTGGCGGCGTGTGCGGCTGGATACAAATCTGAACAATCGCTGGCAGACAGTTTACGCAGAAATCAGTACGCTTTTAAGTGCAGCTTTACGGTGAGCGTGATTTTGAAAGGAAATACGCCCGACAGGGCTCGAACCTGTGACCTACGGCTTCGAAGGCCGGCGCTCTATCCAACTGAGCTACGGGCGCGTAATCCGATTTTCAATTGCGGCTTTCAAACTTCAATTCGGAAAGTATCATAGACTAAACTAAAGCGGCAATACGTTGCCGCTTTAGTTTTTATGGGACTTGTCCAAGGGAAGGGCAGTCGAACCAGATTTACTGCAGTCGCAATTTTGATTTTGCCAGCGCTGTGTAACGAGCGCCTGACGGATGCAGGTCGCTTTTAAACAAGACGATGTCGCCAACCTCGAACGCAATTTCCGGCAGCGTACAAAGATCGGCTTTGGCTACCAGCGGTTTAATGTTCTTCCCGGATTTCATGCGGCCAATTGTCAAATGCGGTTTGAAGGGTTTGTCTTCCTGATTGAATCCCTTGGCAATCAATTCAGCATCTAATCGTTTCTGCAACTGTTTAGCGGCTTCCAGCTCACCGGCCAAGCCAACCCACATCACACGTGGTTGGCGAAAGTTGGGGAAATAGCCAATATCTTTCAGCCGCAATGTGAAGGGCTGAAATTCGGCGGCAGTTTTGGCGCAAAGCTGTTTCAAATCATCCAATTGCCGCTCTTCGATTTCGCCCAGGAAACGTAACGTCAAATGAATATTGTCAGGCTTTGTCCAGGTGATTTCGGCGCCCGTTTGCCGAAGCTCCGCTTGCAATCTGGCCAATTCGGTTTTAACGGCTTCAGAAATTTCGATGGCAATGAACGTTCGCATCATCTCGCTCAATCTTTTTCCAACAGCGACATGCGGCGTGGGTCGTGTGTTGGCCGCGAAAAAATTCGGTTGAAAAAACTCTTTTTGCGAGGGGAAAGCAACTTCCTGATTTTTGGGATCAGCTTACGGGTGGCTGCTTCGCCTGCTTCAATCATTTCGGCTGCTTTTGACAAATCGTCCGGGCGGACGCGCTCGATCTCCGGGCGGATGATGACGTCGGCATCAGAGTAGATGTAACTGACAGCGCTTCGCCCCATAACCGAAAGTGCCTGAGACATGATGGTGAACATGTTTGTCGGTTGCGGAATCGGCAAATGCTGAGAATTGACGTCCACCGCAATGACAATGTCTGCACCCATCATCCGGGCCACGGAAGCCGGAATGTGACCGACTAACCCGCCGTCCACCATCATTCGGCCATTCACCGTCACAGGTGTATAAAATACCGGCATGGCGCAACTGGCGCGAATGGCCAGCGGAATGCTGCCTTCCGTAAAAATCACCATTTTGCCAGTTTGCAGGTCGGTTGCCACCGCGCCGAACGGGATGCGGGTTTGTTCAAACTCCGTGACGGGGAAGTTTTTTCGGACGTAATCTTCGGTGCGTTCGCTGTTGTAAAACCCCAGCAGCGAAACCGTTGGCCGCCCCAGATCATTCCAGCGAATGGTTGTAGCCAGTTTTTCGATTTCATCCGGTGAAAGCCCTGTCGCATACGCGCCGCCGATCAATGAACCGACGCTGGTTCCAGCCAGCAAATCAATCGGAATTTCATGCCGTTCCAATTCGCGCAGCACTCCCACGTGAGCGCAACCGCGCGCCATGCCACCACCCAGCGCCACACCCACAACCGGTCGTTTTTCATTGTTCTGTGCCATCGTTTCACCCTCACGGAGTAACAAACGTCCGTCACCAATCTACATTTGGAGCTTTCTTTACAGCAAGACCTTTCTCAAGTTTCCTCAAAGTTTGACAGTTTGCTGCCCGGCTTTTACCTTTGCTTTATGGTTACACTTTCCGACATCAAATCAGCGCGTTCTCGTCTGGGGCGCGCAATTTATCAAACGCCTTGCCCATTATCGCTCACGCTCAGCCGGTTGTGTGGTTGCAATGTCTATTTCAAGCTGGAAAATTTGCAGATGACGGGCAGCTTCAAGGAGCGCGGCGCTTTGAACAAGCTGTTGCAGCTCTCGCAGGCAGAGCGTAACGCCGGCGTTGTCGCCGCCAGTGCAGGCAATCATGCGCAAGGCGTCGCGCATCACGCCACGCGACTGGGCATACGTTCAGTGATTGTTATGCCGAAAGCCACGCCGCTGATCAAAGTCGCCAATACGCGCGATCTGGGCGGCGAAGTCGTGTTGCATGGAGCGAATTACGACGAAGCCCTGGCGTATGCGCGCGAGCTTTCGGCCGAACACGGCTTTACGTTTGTTCACGCGTTCGACGATGAAGCAATCATTGCCGGGCAGGGAACCATCGGCCTGGAATTGCTCGAAGAAGAAACGAAGTTCGACGCTGTCGTCGTGCCCATTGGCGGCGGAGGAATGATCAGTGGCATCGCCATCGCGATGAAAGAATCGCAGCCAGGTATTCGCATCATCGGCGTTGAACCGGAAAACTTTGCTTCGATGAAAGTCGCAATGGAAACTGGCAAAGTGATTGAAATTCCTTCGCAGCCGACCATTGCCGACGGTTTAGCTGTCAAACGCGCCGGTCAGAAAACTTCCGAATTGGTGCGGCGTTATGTTGACGACATTGCCACCGTCAGCGAAGACGAAATTGCCAGCGCGATTTTGAAGCTGCTGGAAATTGAAAAAACCGTGGTCGAAGGCGGCGGCGCGGCTGGATTGGCGGCGGTGCTGTTCAATAAACTTGCGGGCCTCGAAGACAAGAACGTTGCCATTGTCATCAGCGGCGGAAACATTGATCCCAATTTGCTGTCGAAAATCATCCAGCGCGGTTTGGCCAAAGACGGCCGTATGGTTCGCATTCGCGCCATGATGCGTGACCGTCCGGGGGAACTGGCGCGCATCTGCAATCACGTGGCGGAGCAAGGCGCGAACATTCTGGAAGTCGAACACAACCGCGCTTTTTCAAATCTGGAAGTCGGCGGCGTGGAAATTGACCTGACGCTGGAAGCGCGCGGACACGATCACGCCAGCCAGTTGCTGAAAGCGCTGAGCGAAGACGGCATCCAGGCAAATCAGTTAAGCTGAACTTGTGGCTACTTGAGGACGACATTTTCCAGCCGCCAGCCTTTTGTGCCGCCAATGACCAGCGTTGCCTGAATCTGGTCGCCTTTCTTCACCTTGCTCAACAGCTTTTCGTCCCGCAATGGAAAGGGCATGGTCATCGCTTCCATGTAGCCTTTGATTTCCTCGTGCTCGATGGTTACCTGCTTTAGCTCCACTTCAACCGAAACAATTTTGCCCTTCAGCGGATAGCGGCGTTCGGGGTCTACCGCGTCGGGCTGCTTTGCCGGAGCCGGTGTTGCTTTGGCCAACGCAAGTTCAGCTTTCGCCTGATTGCCCGGAATTTGCTGCGTGTAAAGCACGAGTTTCCAGATGGCTTCGTCGCTCAGGCGGCCCTTGAAGCCGGGCATGCCGCTGGATTTGATTCCTTCGTTGATGACTGCATAAACCCAGCCTTCGGTCAGCGAGGCAATTTTCGGATCCGCCAAAATGGCGGGTTTGGTTGGCATGGAAGCGGCGAATTCCGTTTTCGCCATTCCGTTTTCGCCGTGACAAGCGGCGCAGCGCTGCAAAAACAGAATGCGTCCAGCGGCAATTGCCTCTTCAGTCGGCGCAACAGGGCTTTTCAACTGTTTCGCGCTGTCGGGTGACAATTTTGGCGTGGTCGAATCCTTGGCCGAATCAGAATAAATGATCTGGCGATAACTGATTTCCGATGGTTGCAATTCCCTTTGCCCGTTGGCCTGAGTTGGGCGCAGCAAAGTCCGTTTGACCCAGTTACCGCGCGCATCAAATTCATATTTGACCGAAAGTTCAACGGCTGTTCGTTTGCCTGTGTCTTGTGTTCCTCTTTCCAGAACATTGCCTTTGGGGTCGTATTCGACAAACTTTTTTGTGGCGTCGTCCATATTCAGGACGTTACCGCTGTCACTTTTGACGGTTGGGTCAAACAGCGCTTCGTGCTGTGTGATGGCAAATCCGTTTTCCATCACCACGCGAAACGGCGTTTGCAGCATTCGTTTTCCGGCGGCGTCATAAATCGCCGTGGAAGACGCCTGCTGAATTTCCAGCCATTGACCGTTTTGCTGGTCCAGCACAACATCGTCGGTCAGCGTGGCCCTGACATCGCCGATCAAACCGTCCCGTTCGCGGTCGCTCAGCGATTGTGGATTAATTTTGGGTTCGGATTTGCACGCAGCCGCCAGGATTGCGGCGGCAATCAACAGCAAAAAAGTTTTGTTTTGCACGTAACCTCGCAGAAAGGAATTGTCATCTGTTGGGGACCTAAAACCGACCGGGTTGTCAGCGCGCATGTTGCCTTGACTGGGTTTCTTCCAACAACCGTTCCAGCAATTCAATTTGCTTTTGTTGCATTTCGATCAATGCCATCCAATCGCGTTCACGCAGTTCCGTCAATTGTTCGTGCAATTGCAAAATCTCCAATTCGGCTTTGATGTTGACCTCGTAATCGTGCGTCGCCTGTTCGCGGTCTTTGGCTGCCATGCGGTTCTGACTCATCATAATAACCGGTGCCTGAAGTGCGGCGATGCAGGAAAGAAGCAAATTGAGCAGGATGTACGGGTACGGATCATAAGCCCGCTGCATCAGCACAAATGTGTTGAAGAGCATCCAGGCAACCAAAAACGCCAGAAAAATTATGATGAACGTCCAACTGCCGCCGAATGCAGCGACACGGTCTGCAACACGTTCGCCAAAACTCAATTGTTCATTGAATTCGCTGATGACGTCGCGTGATATGTGGCGATGGGCGATGAAACGTTCGACGATTTCGCGCTCCTTGGGCGGCAGCTTTTCAAGTTCGGTTTGTAACAGCTTGCGCGCAGTTTCCTGGCGATTGATTTTGGCAATCTTGTGATTCATCTGTCCTCCTGTCGGGAAATATCTGTTGAGGCCAGCTTACAGCAGGATTTGATTTAGAACATAGGCAGGGATCAACTTCCACTTTGGCGGGCGGCGATTTTCCGCAATTTGGACCTGACGATGCCAATCAATCCGCCGGGTTCAAAGGCTTTGATCAACGCCAGGATCGGACCCGGCTTAAACTGAGGCGGGTAAACGGCAAGGTATTCTTTCTCAACGAATGTCGGTGCGAATTTGGATTTGAACCGATGCAGAGAGCGGAAATGGTAAAACATATCCAGGTGGCTGTAGATCAGTTTCAGCACCCGCGCCACGATTTTGAAATCGTTTACAGGCTCGACACCGGCCAATGGTGAAGTCGCCAGCGTTGCCAGTTGAGCGCCTTCAGCCGATAAATGCTTCAGGGCTTCGACAACCAGCAATTCGCTGACACCACGCTCGGCTTCAGGGTGGCGAATCAAATCTTCCAGATACCATCCCCGGCGCGCGTAAATTGGCGAACAAGCCAGCAATCCTTGCAGTTGTCCCTGCCTGTCGCGCGCCAGAAAGTAGCGTTTGTGGTCACTCAGCGTGAACGGATTGAGTTGCAGCAACCAGCCAAGCGCGTCAATTTCGCGTGTGTCCAGCCATTTGCGGCATAGGGAGTCAATTTCGACGCGGGTCGTTGCCGAGTCCCCAAAATTTGGGTTGTAAGATTCGACACGGATTCCAGCTTTCCTCGCTTGATTGACTCCCGCGCGAACCTTTTTGGCTCGGTCGCCTGCAGGTTTCCAATCCGGCAATTTGAAATAACCCGATTCGCCAACGGACAAAAGACCCATTCCACATTCGCGCGCAATGGCTGCAAATTCTTCCCCGACCGGCAACATCAAACACGTGAAGTTTCTTCGCTTGCAAAACTCCAAAAAGCTTTGCGTCACCGAGTACCAATGTTCCTTGGCTGCAAGGGGTGCCGCAACCACCAGCAAAACCTGACCAATGCGGCGAAACACAACTGCGCCTTCAGGCAGTTCAGACCACCAAACGTCCATTTTTCCATACAGCGATAGAAAAGACTGATGCTCATATCCGTGCTGCACCAGTATTTGAGTTAGCTGCCAGGCGGAATGGGTTGTTGATGAAATTTCGTCGTCTGAATCTTCTATAGCCGGAAGTCGCGGCTGGACTTTGGAAGGAAGCCAGTCTGTTTGTCGAAGCAGTTCAAGGAGAAGGCCGGCGGCTGATCCGATTATCAATCCTTTGGCAGTAAGTCCCGTTGCCCGCCAAAGGGAGAGGCGCGTCAAGTGCCCCGTAACGACCACCACAAACAGGCTTTTGCGAGTTAAAACCAGCGATATAAATCCGCCGATTGCTCCGCTCAGTGCGGTGGTTTGCCCCATTTTTTGTTGAGACAAGACCCGTTTGCCGAAAAGACCGAGGGCTTTGGTCATAACCAATTACCAGGGCAGACTTGGCGAGGGTTGCAGATAGCGTTGGCAATGCCTCCCAAAGCTTCTGCCACTTCGCTATCGCAACCCTCAAAAAACGAAGAAAAAGGCGGGCAGGAATTTTGATCCCCGCCCGCTAAACCGTGAGCCAGACATTGCAGGTATCAACCATGGATGCTTTCCAGCAGCATCGCCGACTCACGTTCCGTGCCTGTGCTCTTTTCAGGCGCGAATCTCGTGCTGTTTTTCGAATGGCGAGCAACGCCAATAAACACAACTCGTTAAATCTTGAATCCGTTGGGAAGAGAGCAGGCAATCCGTCGCTGATGTGCGCTTAAAAGCGACAGTGCTTCCGTTGCCTTCAGGAGGTGTAGGCAACGGAAGCCATCATCGGGCAAATACTCCGCGTTTATTTGCCCGAAGGTTTGGTCGCCGCAGGCGGTGTCTTTGCTTTCGCTTTGCCTTTGGCTTTGTGTTTCGCTTTGCCTTTATTGTCAGTGCTGGCAGCGGCAGGAGCCGTTTTGGCTTTGGTGTCCTGGTTCGTTGTCGCAGCGAAGGCGCTGGTAGCACCCATCAGCAAAGCCGCAAGTGAAAGAGTCGCGATAGTTTTCTTCATGTAAGAGTCTCCGTTGTTGGGGATGATTTACCTCATCCGGTCTTGTGAAATTTACGATCGCTGCTTCCGGGGAAACCCATTGCACAGCATTCGTGTGAACTAAAAGCACGCCAAGTGATTTTTCTGATTGCTCAATATGCAGAGCGTGGGCCCGTGACGACGCGATAAAGCGTCAATGCCAGCAGCACGCCAAACAATGAAACCATCCAACCTGTCAGATTGTTTTCAGTGCCCAGAAACGAGCGCCCAACGAAAACTCCCATTGAGGCTCCGATCAAGCCGATACCGGCCATGACAAACGCTTTTCCAATTCCTTTACCGGGCATAAATGGGTTGGCAATCACGCCGATTGCCAGTCCTAAAGAAATTTGCCCGATCAAGGTAAGCACTGAATCACTCCTTTCGCCGGCCAATATCGCAAGAACGATGCCACAGGATTCGAGGTCGAAGTCACCGCTCAAACTTTGTGAAAACGCCTTCTGGAAAGGCTCTTTGGCAGATTTGTGCAAAACCGGCGCTTCACACTGATGCCGAGTACCTGTTTGCGGGCGTGGCGTTTTGGCAGAAACGGCGGGCTGAAATGCAAACTTGCCACGCAGCCACTGAAGGAAACCGGCGAATCTATGACCTGCTGTGGCTGGCACCGACTTTGCTGCCAATTGGATTGCTGCCGCTTTGTTGGCCGGTGGCGGACTTTGTTAGGATGTTTGCCGCTGAAAGCTGTTTGCGCATCTGCTGAACCTAAATCTTATGTTGCACCTGAAACTTCACACCAAAACGACCTTGCTGGTTTCGGCTATAACAATCGCTGTTCTGGCCGTAATGATGTTTGTCATTGCCGCACGTGTGACCAATCTCGTGCGCAGGGATCAACAGTATTTGGCTGAATTGCAGGCGCACAGTCTGGCAGATCACGTCAGCACTTCTGCTGAAACGTTTGATGTAGAACGATTGCAGAGTTCGACCCAGTTGGTGCAGGAAGCGCGCCCATTTATTGTCAGCGTCCGGTTGTGGGAATTGTTGTCCGGACAATTTGTGGTGCGCATTGCCTCATCGGACAAATTGCCGTTGCAAGCCATGGATAGCGAGGTAAAAGCTGCGCTGCTGCAAAACAAATCCGCCAAATTCAGCAGCCCTATTACAGACGATACCGATTCTGTTTACTTTCACGCTTACGCGCCGTACTACAAACGAGGGCAGCTTGCGGGGGCAGTTGAAATTGTCGAGCGGCTGGACGACATTCCGGGCTTGGTCAAACTATATTCTCAATCGGCGACACTGATCGCGCTCGTTGCCGTGCTGCTTCTGACCTTGGCGACGTATTTGCTGTTCCGGCACCTGATTTATCGCCCGATGAAACGGTTGTTGTACGCCATGGCGCGCGCGAAAGCCGGTTCGCTGAAAGTCCAGGCTCCAGTGCTGGCGCGCGACGAATTCGGGCGCTTGTCGGAAGGGTTCAATCGAATGATCGTTCGCATCAGTGAAATGACGCGCGAACGCGAAGCCCAGAAAGAACTCCTTCGCCAACGCGTGCTGGAAGCAACGGCGGAACTGCAACATCGCAATCAGCAACTAGCCGACGCCAACCTGCAATTGTGGGACGTGTCGCGCAAATTGGGGGAAATGGAACGCCTGGCCGCTTCCGGCCAAACCGCCGCGCAATTTGCCCACGAAGTCGGCACTCCGCTGAATTTGATCAGTTGCCATGTGGAATTGCTGCGTGACGAAATGCGCTCCAATCCGCAATCCGCCGAATCGCGAACGAAAATCATTGGCGAACAAATCGAACGAATTGAACGCATCGTTCGCCAGATGCTGGACCGCACACGCCTGGAAAAGGCCGTGCTGGCGCCGGTAAACTTGAACCTGATTCTGCAAGACGTTGCTGACGCTACCTTGCCCAGGCTGGATTCCCGCAATGTCCAATTCAAGCTTTTGCTGGCGGAAAAGCTGCCGCTGATTGCCGGATCATCGGATTACCTGCAGCAAGTGTTTATCAACCTGATCAACAATTCACTGGATGCGATGCCGGAAGGCGGTGAGTTAAGCATCGCCTCTTGTCTGGAATCAGAAGAGGGAAAGGTCATGGTCGAAATTGCCGACAGCGGTTGCGGAATGAGCGAAGAAGTGCGCGCTCGCATTTTTGATCCGCTTTACACCACAAAAGAAAAGGAGCGTGGCACAGGGCTGGGATTGGTCATCGTCAGCCAGTTGATGCGCGAACACGGCGGCCAAATTGAAGTCGAAAGTTTCCCCGGACAAGGCGCGAAGTTCCGATTGTATTTCCCCGCAATCGAAAATCACCAAAGCCTGGCAGCCAAAGCGGAGGCAGCGCGATGAAACGAATTTTGGTCATTGATGACGACCGCGCTTCGTGCAATTTGCTGCGCGAACTGTTTACTTCGCAAGGATGGAGCACGATCACGGCGCAAACGCCGGATGATGCCCTGAAACTGGGAGCGTCTGAAAAATTTGACCTGGTGGTCAGCGACATCAATCTGGAAGCCGAAAAGTCTGGCCTGGATTTGTTGAAAAGCTTCCGCGACCGATGCCCGGTCATTTTGATTACGGGCTTCGGTACGCTGGACACAACCGTCACTGCGTCGCGCGAAGGCGCTTGGGATTTGATTTCAAAACCGTTCAAGGTTCAGGAAGTCACTTCAGTCGTTCGCCGCGCATTGGAGCGCGCGGATGTTGCCAAAGGGGATGAAAAACCAACGGCAGTAAGTTTGAGCGAACAATACCGCCAGGCGGGGTTGATTGGCCGTTCTCCGGCAATGATCGAACTTTACAAAGACATTGCGCTTGTTGCGTCTTCCCGCTCGACGGTTTTGATCATTGGCGAATCCGGCACCGGCAAGGAATTGGTGGCGCGCGCAGTCCATCAGCACAGCCCGCGCGCCACAATGCCATTCGTTCCCGTCAATTGTGGAGCGCTGACGGAAACTTTGCTGGAAGCGGAATTGTTCGGTCATACCAAAGGTTCATTTACCGGCGCAATTTCGGACAGAAAAGGATTGTGGGAAGAAGCCGAAGGCGGGACGCTGTTTTTGGACGAAATTGGCGAAACCAGCGCGGCCATTCAGGTCAAATTGTTGCGCGCTTTGCAGGAGCGGGAAATTCGCCGGGTCGGTTCTGCCAAAAATCTGAAAGTGGATGCGCGCGTCATCGCTGCCACAAATCGTGAGCTTGAAAATGAAGTCGCTGCGCACCGCTTCCGCGAAGATTTGTTTTACCGCCTGAGCGTTGTCACCTTGCGCGTGCCCGCGTTGCGAGAACGGCGCAGCGACATTCCTTTGCTTGCCGAACGGTTTTTGCTGAACGCAGTGGAAAATGCCGGCCGCGGGCAAACGCGCTTTCGGGAAGAAACCATCAAGGTGCTGACAGCATACGACTGGCCGGGCAATGTGCGGGAACTGGAATCGGCTGTCGAATACGCGGCGCTGCACGCACGCGGCGCTGAAATCGCGCCGGAAGATTTGCCGCCGAAACTTCAGTCAAAAGAAATTCAATCGCGTGCCGCGCATTCTACGCTGGCCGCGTTATATGACGACTTACCTTCGCTGGATGAATTGGAACGGCGCTACCTGCTGCACGTGTTGGAAGTCATGAACGGCAGCCGAACCCGCGCCGCCGAAGTTTTAGGCATTGATCGCCGCACGCTGTACCGCATGGCGGAACGCTTCGGCATCAAGTTGGATGGCGAATAAGCTTCTGATTTTTCAAAAACCTACTGTGGCTTTTCTGATGAGATAAGCCACGGTAGGTTTTTGTCATTATTAGTGGGCCATTTCCGGTTCCTCAGCCTTGGAGGTCTTCAGCGGCAGCGGCAGCGCGGCCAGTTGTTTGTTCCCTTCAAAAACCAGATACAGCGTTGGCAGTACAATCAGTGTCAGCAATGTTGCCGAAATCAATCCTCCGATGATGACCACTGCCAGGGGTTTTTGCGTTTCGGAACCGATGCTGTGCGACAGCGCCATTGGCAGCAAACCAAGCATTGCCAGCAATGCCGTCATCAGCACCGTTCGCAAACGGACCAGCCCTCCTTTCAGCACAGCTTGATAAGACGTCAACCCTTCGTCACGTAGTTGATTGAAGTAACTAACCATCACCACTCCATTCAACACTGCCTGTCCGAAAAGGGCGATGAAGCCGATGGCCGCCGAAACGCTCAAGTGAATTCCGGTGAAATACAGCGCGAAGATGCCGCCGATGACCGCAAACGGCACATTCAGCAAGATCAGCATTGCGCTTTTCACTGACTTGAATGCGTTGAACAGCAACGCGAAAATCAGCAACACACTAACTGGAATAATCATCGCCAATCGCTTCATGGCGCGTTGCTGGTTTTCAAATTCGCCGCCCCAGGTCAGGAAATATCCGGGAGGCATTTGAACATTCGCAGCGACTTTTTGCTGCATTTCGGCCACCAGGCTGCCCATATCCCTGTCACGGATAAAAACTCCTATGGCTGCCACGCGCAAGCCAAGTTCACGACTGATATTCATTTGCCCCGATTTGGTAGTGATGATGGATAAATCGCCCAATGGAATGTGCTGGCCGCCGGGCGCGTCCACCAGAATGTTTTTGATGTTTTCGATTTGTCGTTGCTGTTCGTTAAACCGGACGGCAACGGCAAATTTCTTCTCTCCTTCCCAAATTTCGGTGGCGGTTTTGCCGCCAAGCGCCGTTTCAATCACGTCTTCGACATCAGCGACGTTCAATCCGTAACGAGCGGCTTTTGCCCGATCAACTTCGATTTGCAGTTGCGGAACCTGCCCGTAACGGTCAATGAAGGCGCGCGCCACGCCGTGAATCGGCTGGATGGTGTCCAGCACCTTCTGCGCCTGTTGTTTCAGCAAATCGCCGTTTTCGCCAAATACTTTGATGACAATCTGGCCGTCAATCTGCGAAATGCTTTCCAGCACATTGTCGCGGATCGGTTGAGAAAAGCTGGGTTCGATTTCCGGAATGACATCCAGCGCGCGATCCATCTCTTCGGCCAGCTTTTCGCGCGTCATACCGGGGCGCCATTTTTCAGGCGGCTGCAAGTCAACAAAATACTCGACCATATTGATCAGCTTCGGATCGGTGCCGTCTTCCGGCCGCCCGGCTTTGGAATTGACCATTTTGACTTCAGGGTACTTGCTCAAGATTTCGCGAACCTGCTTGGTCAATCGCACAGTTTCCTGATTCGAAATTCCCGGTGGAAACGTCATGTTCACCCACATCGTGCCTTCGTTGAGTTCAGGCAGAAACTCGCTGCCCAGTAAAGGTACGGTAGATAAACTTAGCGCCAGAATTGCAACCGCCGATCCGATCACCAGCCAGCGATGATCCAGAGCCCATTGCAGTGCTGGGCGGTAAATGCGTTTGCAGGCGCGAACAATGAAGTTTTCTTTTTCGGCAAGCCGTTTCCGCAACAGAAAGTAGCAAAGCAAGGGCACCAGCGTCAGTGAAAAGATCAGCGACCCAATCAAGGCTGCCACCACAGTCCAGGCCATGGGCGCAAAGATGCGACCTTCGTGGCGCTGCAATGTGAAAATCGGCAGATGTGCAGTGATAATGATCAGCATCGAAAAGAACGTTGGTCTTCCGACTTCGCCGGTGGCTTTCAGGATGGCGTGTTTGATGATTCCCAAATCAGGGCGTTTGCCCATTCGATGAGACTGTTCGCTCAGCTCCCGAAAGATGTTTTCGACGACAATGACCGATCCGTCCACGATGATGCCGAAATCCATCGCTCCCAAGCTAAGCAGGTTGGCCGGGATGCCACGAAACGTCAGCCCTAGAAATGTGGCCATGAGTGAAAGCGGAATGGTGATAGCGACAATGATTGCCGCCCGGATGTTGCCCAAAAACAACAGCAGCACGAATGTCACCAGCATTGCGCCTTCGGCCAGATTCTTGAACACAGTCTTGAGTGTTGTGCCAATCAGCCATGTGCGGTCGTAAATAGGGTCAATCTTGACGCCCCGCGGCAACACGCGGCTGTTGAGCGAATCTACTTTTTCGCGGACGGCTTTCAACACTTCCGAAGGGTTTTCGCCCTTGCGCATCAGGATAATTCCGTTAATGCAATCATCATCATTGCCCTGGCCGACGACGCCTTGCCTGGGTACCGCACCGATTTCGACCGCAGCAATATCTTTGATCAACACCGGCGTGCCGCCGCGCGCGTCAACCACGACGTTGCCTATGTCGTCCGGTGATCGCAACAAACCCAGCCCGCGAATCAGGTATTGCTGCTCGCCTTTTTCAACATAACTGCCTCCGGCATTGGCGTTTCCTCGCCCCAGTGCGGTGAAAAGCTGTTGCAGCGTGATGTTGAAGCCTTTCATCTTCGCGGGGTCAGGTTGCACTTGATACTGTTTGACCAGGCCTCCGTAAGTCACCACGTCGGCAACTCCCGGCACAGTCTTCAATTGTTTTTCGACCACCCAATCCTGCAGTGTGCGCAAATCCATGGGGCTGACCGCAGGGGTTACCCCATCGCCTCTCAACCGATAACGGTAAATCTCTCCGATCGGAGTGGCCAACGGTCCCAGGTCGGGCGTTACGCCGGACGGCAGGTCAACCCCGCGCAGCCGTTCGATCACCTGTTGCCGCGCAAAATAAGCGTCAACACCGTCATCGAAAGTCACAACCACAAACGATAGTCCGAACATGGTGTGAGAAAACAATCGCACGGAATGCGGAATGCCGCTCAAACCGATTTCAATTGGCATCGTCACCTGTTTTTCAACTTCTTCGGCAGCACGGCCCGAAAAAAGCGTGATGACTTGAACCTGAGTATCGGTTACGTCAGGAAAGGCTTCGACGGGCAACGCCCGAAATGCCGAAACGCCCGCGGCAATGAAAAGCACGGTTAACAAAATGACCAGCATCGGTTGGTCAAGAGCGAATGAAACCAGACGATTAAGCATAGTAAGAAGTCTTTCGAGTTATTCGGTTTTGGCCGATTTATCTTCCGCCGATTTGCCGACACCACCGTTGAGCAGCAACACGCCATGCGTGACCACTCGTTCGCCGGTTTTCAGTCCCGACTCAATCAATGTGAACCCTTGTTCGTCGCGAACGGGCTTGATTTCGCGACGGCGAAAACATCCCCGAGCTTCTTCGACCAATACGGCTGAACCACCGTTGTGAGAAATCACTGCGCTCAACGGAACCGCTGGAAAAGCCTGGCGCGTGGATGTGCCGATTTTGATCTTGGCGAACATCTCCGGTTTCAACATTCCATTGCTATTGGAAACAACACAGCGGACGTGAACTGTGCGTGTTGCCGGGTCAACCGTCGGATTGATAAACGAAACGCGAGCGGGAAAATCGTGATCAGCCAATGCCGCAACGCTAATACTGACCGGCGTTCCAATGCGTATATTGGGCAAAAAGCTTTCATAAACATCGGCGATCACCCACAGCGTGGAAAGATCGGAAAGCAGAAACAGTGGGTTTGGTGTGTCGGATTTGATGTACTGCCCAGGCCCAACCTGGCGATCAACAATGGTTCCGGTGATTGGTGCGCGAATGTAAATGCGCCGATCCAGATTGCTGATGGGCTGTTTTTCAAGTTGCGCGATTTCCTTGGTGTCCTTGCCAAAAAACGCCAACCTGTTTTTGATGACTTCGACCGCCGCATCTGCTCTGCGCATTTCTTCTTTGACGCGCGCCAGGTCAGCGTCAGCCTGCTGCAAATCCTTTGCGGCAACGGCTTCTTTTTCCAGCAAGGAGCGCATGCGGTCAGCAGTTTTTTGCGCTGTGTCCAGCGCAATTCGGGTTTTGTCCTGGTCGGAGCGCGCGGCGGAAAGATCGTTTTCAGTTGCCACCAGTTCGGGCGATTCGACAACCAGCAGTGGTTGCCCTTGTTTTACCACGTCACCTCGATTGGCCAGCACTTCGACGACGCGCCCGCTGTAGGGCGTAAAAACTGGCGTCTGCCGGTCTTCGTTGAAGGCGACTTTGCCGGTGGTGTCGTTTTGAACGTCTACGACGCGTTCGACCGCTGGCTCTATGTTGATCTGCTTCAACTCGTCTTCATCCACCGTGACAAGGTCTGTCGGTGTTTTGCCGGGCGCAGCCGCTTCCGATTGCGTGGCTGGTTTCTGGTATTCGTTGTGCGCGCCTTTCTTCCAGACAAGCACGCTGAAAACTCCTCCAAAAAGCAGCAATAACAACAATAATCCTAGAAACGTTCCCCGGCGCAGCTTGAACGTGGGCGACTGTAATTCGGCTTCCAGGTTTGCGGGATCGTAATGATGGTCAGCCGGGTGCGGGTCTGTTTCCAATTCCTGTTCAACGATTTCATCAAGTATTTTCATAAGCTTCAAAGGGGATTGGTTTATCTGTTGGTTGAAAATGTTTTGAGCAGATCACCGCAGTGATCTGCCGATGGCTTGTTCGATTTGCCAGAGTGCGTTTTGGTAATCGGCTCGTGCTTGATTGAAGGAGGTTAAGGCTGCGTTGTATGTGCGTTGCGCATCCAGCAGTTCGAACAAACTGGAGGCACCTTCCTTGTAACTGAGCGCTGCGATGCTGCGCAGTTTTTCGACCTGTCCCAGGTTTTGTTTGCCGTACAGATCCAGTGTGCGTCGCGCTGAAAGATATGCCTGATACGCCTTTTCAACGTCGGTCGTGGCCTGCAATTCTGCCTGCCGCAAGACAGCTTCACTGGCTTTGCGCTGGGATTCGGCCAAGGTGATGCCTGCGCGCTGGTTATTGTAAATCAGCAACGGGATTGAAATTACGCCGCCGATGCTGTTGTCCGAACCGACGCGTTGATACTCACTGCCGACTGAAAGATCCCGCACGCGCTGGGCCTGTGCCAGCGAAATACCCTTGCCCGCAGCTTCCAGAATGTGGCGGGCGGCAATCACATCCGGTCTTTCGCTCAAGGCAATCTGACGAAGTTCGTCCAGATTTTGGGCGACTGGCCGGTCGTCGAATTTATCCGCAATTTCAATGGGAGCGCTTCGCAGTGAGGCTGAGAATTGAGCTTCACTATTTTCTGTATTGGCAACCGGAATTACCCGTGCGCCATCGGCCAGAGCCGTTTGCCGATTGGCAGGTTCGACATTTTCGACATAAGTACCGAGCAGGTTGAGAATGTCGCGTGTAGCCAATTCGTAACCCGTGCGCGCCTGCACGACAGCTTGTTCAAATTGCAACTGGCCGGCGCGCGCGCGATAAATTTCCAGGCCGGGCAAATCGCCATTTTCAACTTTGGCTTCGGTCAGCTTTTCGGTTTGTTCGTATTGTTGCCGCGTGTCTTCAGCCAGCAACAAGTTTTCGCGCGCCAGCGTGGCGACAGTGAACGCTGTACGCAACTGAAAAATCTGGTTACGTATGGCGTCCAGCATCAACGCTTCGTTGGCTTTCAACTGTTCTTCGGCTTGTTCAACACGCAATTCGCGTTTGCCGCCGCGCTCAATGATCTTGTCCACCCGCACGGTCAAGGTCGTTTGCGCAGCCGCATTTGCGTCACTGTGAAACGGGTGCGCAAACGTCAATTGTTCCGTGCCGATGGTCAGCACGGGATTGGGTTTATAGCTGGCGATTAGTTTGGCCGCGCGACTGGAATCAACCTGGAACCTGGCAGCGGTGACGGCTAAATTACGATCCAGCAAAATGCGTTCGGCTTCGGCTAGCGTCAATCGGTGTGGCAAATTTGCCAGTGGCGATGCTGTTTGTGTTCCAGCATTCTGCGCGAAGCTCACCGATGCCAGCATTGTGCAAACAAAGGCCAGCTTGAAAAAGCTCCTGACTATCAAGACTTCTCCTCCTGGAAAAATAAACGGGTGATGTTTGGTTGCGGCGAACCTGCAACCAATGAAGATTGTCATCAAACATCAATGTCAATGTTTGAATCGTTGGTTAAAGTTGTAATAAGTAAGTGGCCCTAGCAAAAACAATCAGGCGGCGCACGGCTAGGGAAGCGGGCAATTAATTGGGATAAATTGGCTGGTTGCGTTGATGAGTAAAAGGCCCGACAAAAAGAGTACAACTGCTCTACTGAGCAGTTGTAAATAGCGGACGGTGAATGGGATGAATAATCGTCATCGGCATCATTGTCATCCGACAAGGCGGAAGACCAATCCGGTTGTCCATCTTTAACCGGTTGTACAGAACATGGTTTTGCGGATTGCTGGTTGACTGAAATGGGTTGGAAAACGGTTGGTTGGTCGGCAGTGCGCGCAATGCCCATTGAACAAAGCAGCGCAGTTGGCAAAATCGCCAACGCAAGAACCATCCCATCTTTTTTCCAGCCACTAGCGATCATTCCTGAAAGCAACCTTGTGGCAGTTATGTACCAAGCGGCCAAAACGCCACAAGCCATATTTTGTCTGCCAACTATAAAACTCTTTGTAATACTTCTGTTTAACTCAGAACCGCTAAATTCCGATTGCGGTTGGAACAAGGATCGGCAAGTTCAATGCCGAACGAAATTGGAATTGGGTTTAGGCATAGAAATCATAGTTTCCTCCGGCAGCGAAGGTTCAAAGATGGACAATTTTTCGTCTTCAACCAGCGGGCCTGTCACTTCAAAAATTTCTTTCAATCGCGGATCAGCCATCAAGCGCCGCCAGGCTTCGTCAAACTCAGCCAGCGAATCAAACTCCCACAACTCCAGATATTCCTGTGCGTCACCAATCACGCTACGCCAGATGCCCCAGAACCTGAAGCCATGTTCGCGGATCAGCGGCAACGTTCGCTCAGAAAACGTTTGATCGTACAGCGCCACGTGATGCGCGCGCAGTTTGTAAGAGATTTTCAGCAAGACCATGTTTCTTCCTTTTGGATGATCGAAGATGGGATTTGTAAGGCGGCAATTCTCTACACTGGTTGAAGTTCTGGCAACGCAGAGGTGACCAAACCCAAACGATTGTCTTTGATGAGGTCCGCGCACATAATCCGCGGCACGTTTGACTGTGACTCCTGCGCGAAACAATTCTTCATCAGCAGCGTGGACGCTGCCTGGAGGGAAATTTATGGGAATTCGTCGTCTGGTTTTCGGACTTGTGCTGGCGACCGCTCTGGCCAGTTGCCCGGTTGCGCAACAATGGCCGACCCAAGATTGGCCCACGGCAAAGCCTGAAGCCGTTGGGTTGGATGCTAAAGTGCTGGCCAATCTTGATGCTGAAATCGCCAGCGGCAAGTTTGGCAATGTGGACAGCATGCTGGTTATACGTCACGGCAAACTGGTTTTTGATCGCGCCTATAAACACGATTACAGCCAGATTTACGGCAAAGAAGCGAAAGAACCCGGCGCGTTAAACGCCAGCGATATGACAGGCCCGTACAATTACTTCAGTTCGTGGTGGCATCCGTTTTATCGGCGCGGAGATTTGCATACGATGCAATCCGTGACGAAAACGGTGACTTCGATTGTCATCGGCGTTGCCACTGCCAAAGGAGAGTTCCCATCGCTGGACACGCCGATCCTGAAATTTTTTGACGCCGCCAAAGTCGCCAACGTGGACGAACGCAAACGGCGCGTCACGCTTCGCCACCTGCTGACGATGACCGGCGGATTCGACTGGAACGAACAGCTTCCGTACAACGACCCGAACAATTCCGCCAGCCGCATGGAAGCCAGCTTCAACTGGGTTGATTTCATGATTAACCTGCCAATGGCGCGCGAACCTGGAACCTTGTTCAATTACAGCAGCGGCGAATCGGAATTGCTGGCCCACATCTTCCATAAAGCGACGGGCAAAGACATTGAAGAATATGCCGCAATGAATCTGTTTGCTCCGCTAGGAATCCGAGAATTTTACTGGAAGCGCTCGCCGTACGGATTGATAGATACCGAAGGCGGCTTGTACCTGCGCGCGCATGATCTGGCGAAACTCTGGTTCATGTTTTTGAAAAATGGAGTCTGGGAAGGCAAACAGATTGTTTCGGCGGATTGGGTCAAAGAATCTGTCAAACCTGCTGTGCCTGTCGGCAACGGCGGAGCCAAATACGGGTTGAAGTGGTGGTTATTTCCATACGGCGACGGGACAAAGCTGGCTTGGGCAGGATCAGGTTTTGGCGGACAAATGCCGATTGTCGTTCCTGAACATGATCTGGTTTTGGTGTTTACGGGATGGAATGTTTTGCCCGGCGGTGGACGGCTCGGCCATCGTGGGGCAATTGATCGGGTTCTTGCGGCAATCAGCAAGCAGCCTGCCAAAACGAACTAAGCCAGAAGCAAAAGAAACAGGTAATGGAAAGAAGAAACCACAGATAGACACAGATCAACACAGATGAGCACAAAGCAAATTTAGTGACTCTCCATGTCTATCCGTGTGAGTCGGTGTTGATCTGTGGTTTGCTCTTATGTCTATGCAGCCAAGCCCTTTTGAATCACTTTTTCCATCGCTTCGGCAAAGATGTCTATTTCGCGCAGCGTCGTGTACACGTTTGGCGTGATACGCAAGCCTTCAAACTCCGGATGTTTGATGACCGTCGAAATAATGCGGTATTCGGTTTGCAGATGACTGGAGAGCTTGATCGGATCAATGCCTGCGATGTTCACCAGCGTCAGCCCGCAACCCATTTTCGGATCAAAGCTGGTCAGCAGCTTCACGCCTTTCATGTTTTCGATACGGCGCGCCCAGCGTTGATAGAGATACCGCAACCGAGCGGCTTTGCGTTCCGCGCCGATGCCTTCGTGGAAGTCCAGGGCTTCGTTGATTGCCAAAGCGTTCGCTGAAGGATGCGTGCCGATTTCTTCAAACTTGCGGATGTTGGCGTTGTTTTCTTCGACCGACCCCATCAGCGACCAGGTTTGGGCAATTTTGCTTTTGCGAACGAACAACAAACCGGTGCCGAACGGCGCCGTCAGCCATTTGTGCAAACTCGATCCATAATAATCGCAATCCAGATCGGCGTGTTTGAAGGGAAAGTGCGCATACGCGTGCGCGCCGTCCACAATCGTTTCGATTCCGCGTGCGCGCGCCATCTGCACTATGCGTTTGACCGGATAAATCTGGCCCGACAGATTCGTGATGTGGCAGAAGTGAATGACTTTGGTTTTCGGCGAAATGGCTTTTTCAAACGCTTCGACGATCTGATCGTGCGTTGCCGGAACCGGAACCGAAATCTGGCGCAGCTTGATGCCTTCGCGGCGTTCGCGCTGTTTCCAGGTGGTC
>CAZMXG010000041.1:0-47075 GCA_964570175.1 uncultured Heliomicrobium sp.
TTACGCTTGGCCAAACGCTTGCGGCAGGACGGCCATCGCGTCGCGTATTACATCAGCCCGCAGATTTGGGCTTGGCGAAGCTATCGCATCCGAGGCATTCGGCGCAATGTGGAAAAGATGCTGGTCATTCTTCCTTTCGAGCAGGACTATTACCGCCAGCGCGGCGTCGAAGTCGAATACGTAGGCCATCCGTTGCTGGACAGCGTTCGCGTCACCGCCAGCCGCGAAGAGTTTTGTTCAAAGCACAATCTTGATCCTGCGAAACCAATTGTTGCCCTGCTGCCCGGCAGTCGTTATTCAGAACTGAAACACATTCTGCCGCCCCTGCTGGAAACGGCGGCGAAGCTTCAACAAACACATTCGCACATTCAACTCATTCTGCCGCTGGCGCGAACTTTCCACCGCGAAGAAATCGCTGCTGAAACCAATTCGCTTTCGAACCTGACACTGATCGAACACGACACCTACAACGCCGTAGCCGCAGCGGATTTAGCTGTTGTTGCCAGCGGAACGGCGACGCTGGAAACGGCAATTATCGGCACGCCGCTGATTGTCGTGTACAGAGCTTCGTCGCTGAACTGGCGAATTTTCTGGCCGCTAATCAACACGGAATTTGTCGGCATGCCGAACCTGATCGCCGGAAGAGAGATTGCGCCGGAATTGTTGCAAGACGATTTGAATGCCGACCGGCTTTCAAAAGAGATTGTGGCTTTTCTTGACGATCCTGTTCGGTTGGCTCAGGCGCGAAACGATTTAGCAGAAGTCCGCGACAAACTTGGCGAAGCAAACGCTTCTGAGCGCGCAGCAAAACGGATTTTGGCCATGCTGGAAAACTAACAAGCTTACGGAATGAACGGAACATACAAAAACCCAATCTGCTTTCCGCCTTTTCTGCTATTTCCCCTTATTCCGTAATCTCTTTTCCCCTTGGCAGTTCTTCATTCAATGGCGATCGTCACTCGATTGGCTGTCTTCCCGCCGTAGCTGATGACAACTTCGACGTTTGCGCCGCTCGGAGCATCTGCCGGAACCTGAACGTTCAACTGCCACAAGCCTACGAACCCCGGAGCCAAGCCGCTGAAATAAACTGTCGCCGGTTTGCCGCCAACGGTCGCTGTCGGCAAGCTGGCCGTTGCCGCCAAGGGGCTGCTGGTGGCCGCTTCGCCATCTTTAATGGTCAGCGGTTGATTGTTGCTGGCGTTGACGAACTGCGCCCCCGCGCCCGTGCCGTACAGAACAACGTAATCGCCTTTGCGCGCGCGCTTGGTTTGCGAATCTATCGCCGGGTCACCGTTGCGTGAAAAGTCGGAATTTTGCGCGGCGGCCTGGCCTTTGCCGGAAGCGTCAGCGGCAAATAAAGCTGGCGCTGCGGCAGCGACATTCACCGAACCGTAAGAGGCAATGCCGTCATCGCGCAGCACGACAACTGATGCCATGCCCGCCGAAGTTGAATACGGCAGTTGATAATTGATCTGGGTGTCCGCCGTGAAATACAGCGGCGCGGTAACACCGTTGACGTATACCGAAACGGCTTGCAACGAACGTGGCAACGGCAATGTGTTCGCGATGGCAATACCGCTGCCTGCTACAAAATCGTTTCCGAACATCGCGATGATTTGCCCTGGAGCAACCGTCGCCGAATAGCTGGCGGCTTCCACAGAAGTCGCCGTCACCGGAGCAACGACCGAAGTCAGCCCCAGCGCACGCGCATTTGTTAAGGTGTTGTTGGCCTGCCGGACGCGCACAACAAAGGCTCCGGCGCTGGCAAGTTCGCTGCCGGGAATCATTGCCGACAATCCATTGGCGACAATTTGCGAATTCAACGGCAATCCGTTGAACAAGATGACAGCATTCGCACCGAATGAACCTTGCGCTGTCAGCTCAATTGTCGAAGCGCCGCTGAAATCCAAAAATGGCGAAGGGCCGCTGGTTTTGGCAAGCGTGGTCAGAGCTTGTGAGCTTTCGCCGAGCACCTGGAACTTCAAAGTCTGCTGGGTTTGTAATTGTCCGTCGTTGGCGGTGAAGATCACTTGCTGATTGCCGAGCTGGCTGGCTGCCGGCGTGAATGTGAAGCGTTTGCTGACTGGATCGAACGTCGCGTTTATCAGGTTTCCAGCGGTAATGGTCAACGGATTGTTGTCGGGATCGCTGGCGGCAATGGTGAAACTGATCCGGTCGCCCACGGCCAAAATGCGGTCCGGCATTGCTGAAAAACTCGGCGGACGATTCGCTGCGGACGGTGACAGGACTTTGACTGACGTTGTGTAAATGTAATCGTCTTCCGGGGAAACCTGATTGTTGGCGGCATTCCCAACGGCGTAAAACGTGACGTCGCCGACCGAAATTGCCGGAGCCGTCCACAGAAACGACCAACTGTTCGATCCGGGTTTGCCTTGCGCAATGCCCGTTTCACCGTTGTGCGAAAAGTAAGTTCGTTGCTGCCCCGAATCGGAAGACTCGCGTTTGAGCGTGGTTGTGGGGCTGGTCGCGGTCAGCGTGCCGATTGTGGCGGAAGTTCCGTTTGCGTCCAACGCCGTCAATTCAAATCCCCAGGCCCGCGCCGTTGGATGCGTAAGCGTTATCGTCACTTGATAGTTTTGCCCTGGCGTATAAGCGACAGGCAGACCTGTGATTTCGACTTTGCCCGCGCCGGAATTCAGCGCAAAGGTGTAATGGCATCCGGTGCAATTTCCCTCGCCCGGCGCATTGGTGAAACCCAGCGGAGGGCCAGGACTGATTTTGGCGTGAGTTAACAGGCTGCTGTGGCTACCGGACAAATAAAAACTGGAAGCCGCGAAAACAATTAAAAACACAATCCACTTTTTGAACGCTTGCATAATTCCTCCGGAACGATCGAACGGGAGTTTGATCTTATCAACGGTTGGCCGGTCTGATTTTTTGTCAGTGGAACAAGAATTTGCCGCTCGGCATTTGATGAACTATGCTCCCGCGCGGTTCTTCCAAACATTCATTATGAGCACAACAGTGTTGAGAAACCTGCCTTCGATTGACCAACTGTTGCGCCGCGAAGGAATGCAATCGCTTATTTCTTCCGCAGGGCGCGAAACAGTACGTGACCGTTTGCGCGAAGTTCTGGATGAGTTTCGGCTGGAACTGGTTGGCGCAGACGGCAAAGCGGCTTCTTTGGCTGACGCCGCAAAACTGGGGGAAGAAATTGAACAGCGATTGGCTGCGCGCTTTGCCAGCCGACAACAAGCACGAACTCAGCGCGTGATTAATGCCACTGGCGTGGTGCTGCACACAAATCTTGGCCGTGCACCGCTTAGTGAAATCGCGTTGGCAGCCATTACCGACGTTGCACGCGATTACAGCAACCTGGAATACGATTTGGCAGCCGGCAAACGCGGAAAACGCGGCACAGGACTCGAAGCCAGCTTGCGCGAATTGCTGCATTGCGAAGCGGCGGCAGTGGTCAACAATTGCGCTGCGGCGGTGTTATTAACCCTGAATACCCTGGCTGAAGGCGGCGAAGTAATTATTTCGCGCGGCGAGTTAATTGAAATCGGCGGCAGTTTCCGCATCCCGGACGTGATCGCCAAATCAGGTGCGCGTATTCGCGAAGTTGGAACGACAAACCGGACTCGCCTCACCGATTACGAAAACGCAATCAACGAAAACACCAAAGTCATCTTGCGCGCACATCCGTCGAATTATCGTGTCATCGGCTTCACGGAAAAACCTGCGCTGGAGGATTTGGCCAAACTCGCACGCGAACGCGGCTTGCCACTGGTTGAAGATTTAGGCAGCGGTTGTCTGATTGATCTGAATCCGCTGGGCATCCATGACGAACCAACTGTTGCTGAGGCCATCAAAGCCGGAGCTGCGGTCGTGGCATTCAGCGGCGACAAACTGCTTGGCGGCCCGCAATCCGGAATCATCCTGGGTGAAGCGAACCTCGTCAAACGCATCAAGTCGAACCCATTAATGCGGGCCTTACGGGTGGACAAGCTGACTTATGCCGCCCTGGAAGCCACGGTTGCAACGTACCTGGCCGGACGCGCCTTGGAAGAAATTCCCGTTCAGGCCGCGCTTCACGAACCGAAAGAAAGCATTACTCGCCGGGCACAATCTTTTATTGATCAAGCTAAAAATGTAGATGAAAGCCTGAAGCTGGACTTAATTGATGGATACTCAGTTATTGGAGGAGGCTCAGCCCCGGAAACCCAACTGCCAACGACGCTTATCAGTCTTACCAGCTTGAACCTGTCTGCCAGCCAGATGGAAGAAAGATTGCGACAAAATTCCCCGCCGATCATTGCCCGCATCCTAGAAAATCAGGTTGTGATTGACCTTCGCACAGTTCGTCCGCAAACGGAAAAAGACCTTCTTTCCGCACTCGCTCGCTTAAGCCTTATCGCCTTCCCGAATGTCAGAGAGATTATTCACTAAAACAGGTAAAAGTACGCATTGTTATGTTCTGACTGCCATGTGAAATTGATTGCGTCAGAAAGGGCAAGTTAAAGCAGGGTGCAGGCAACAACAAAGTTTTTGGTAGTTGCCAAGTGGTGTTGAGGTGAACTTGTCCATGTCACTCGCTGCATTGCAATGGTTGAGCCAAGTACTTTGTGAATTTGGTCTCCCCCAAATTATTGCATGTAGGTGTTTCGGGTGGCCAAAACAGGAGGGGAGTTGTGGGGCTTCCCTTCTGTTCAAGTTTGGATATTGGGCTTCGAGGAAACTGGCTCTTTTTAGGAAAGCACAAAATCAATTTCTCAAGTTGCGGGAATTCTTACGGCTTGAGGTGGCACTTGGTCGTAAGTAAACCCCGTCCCTTCAGAGCGCGAAAAGACGCTCGCGGTAATGAAACATGCGAAGCCGACATATTTCATTACCGCGAGCGTCTTTCGCGTTCTGATTGGGGAATTAACTACGCTTCTTCTGGACTGTGATAGCTGAGCAATCGTCGCTGCTCGAACTGTTCTTTCAACTCATCAATTGTGTAAAGCCCCGGTTCCACTCCTTCAAGGGCCATAGTTTCCACAATTTTCAACAGCATCGAATTATATGGCGTCGGCACATAATGCTTTTCGCCCAACAAAATGATCTCGCCATTGAAATAGCCCGTTTCGGTTTCGCCGCGCTTTAATTTCAAGTCAGTCCAGGTTGACGGATAAGTTCGAAGCTCGAATGGTATGGATTCGGCCTGGGAAATCTTTTCAGGATCTTCTGTCACACTGCGAAGTTCGTTTAGGCGTTTGTCAAAATCAATAGGATTTTTGGGATCAATAATCGAAATGCCCGCCTCTTTCAAAACATGCAACCCTTCCTCTTCCACATCAGCCATAAACCGGCTGATGGCAGGCGTCACGATTCCAAGCTGGTAATGTTTATCCAAAATGGAAAAAGTGGCGTTGTGCAGATTCAGAATCAGCTTGCTCCATTTGACGGCCATGATGGATTCGTGCGTCGTGACATTAAACCCGGCTCTCTTTAAGTGTTCAGACACTTCCAACCCAAACTCATCACAACCAAGCGGATAATTGCCAAGGGAAATCGTATTCTGCAAAGTGTGGGCAATGATGCCCGGAGCAAGAAATGTCGCGCATAAAACAGCCATCGCTCCATAAACAATCATGAACCTGCGAGCCGCCATCTCTTCGTTTCGGACACCATTTTGCAGGCAGAAAATCGGCGTATCTTCCGGGAAAACTTCGCGCAAGGTTTGCACCGAGGCAGCCGTCTGGGCGCTTTTGACAGTCAGGAAAATCACGTCATCAGCTTGCGGAGTGATGTCGTGAGGAGAGGTGACAGCCGTGAGTTTCACTACGCGATCACCCGTTGACGATTTGATCTGCAAACCGTTCTTGTTGACCGCATCGGCATGAGCCTGCCGGGCAATCAGCACAACATCAGCGCCGGATTCGGCCAGCATTGCGCCGACCAAACTGCCAATAGCCCCCGCTCCGTGGATGATGAATCTCATCTTGTACCTTCGGAAGAACTGAATTGATAAACGTGTTATTACCGGTTTTGGAATAGAGTGTAAAAAGCATAACGGGCATCAACTGATGCCCGTTACCGATTGTCTCTATTTCAACGCCCCCGGCTGGACTCGAACCAGCGACCCTTAGCTTAGAAGGCTAATGCTCTATCCAGCTGAGCTACGGGAGCAACGCGCCGTAATTTACGCGATAGGTGCAGGCAAGGCAAGCACCCGTTTTACCTGCGCACATCCAGTTGGCTGTCGTCGTAAAACCGTATGCGCTCTGCAACCAACAACTTGGCGATAAAGACGATCTGGCCGGTGTGATAGCTGAAATGCTCCACAACATGGAACACTGAATCGAGAACTGTCTGGGCAAATCCTTGCGGAACAATCTGCCGTTGAAGCGGTGCGTCTGCATTGGCGACTGTTTCGTTTTCCAGTTCCGTCAGCACAGCATCCACCTCACTCAGCGTTGTTCGCATCAAGATAAGCAATTCGTCTTTGCCCAGTTGGTGGCGTTCGGCGAACTCGCGATCGCGGTCGCGCTGATCGGTGGAGCCGCCGACTCCGGCAATCATCCATTGCCGTATGTTACCGCACAGATGAAGAATCAAATTGCCGATGCTGTTGCTGGCAGCGTTCGGACGCCACCAGATTTGCCCATCGGTTAGCTCAGCCAATGCCCCTGAAATTTTGACGGCATAATCTTCGCTTAGCCGAAACCGCGCATGACGCAAAAATGCCTGCGCCGTCGTCAGCGGTACTTCCGGAAGTTCCAATAAGAACGAGCGTCGTGCTTGTTTCATAAGTTTTCCCTTTCTGCATTATACGGACTCGGAATTTAAGCCTTCCCGTTCCAGCCAATTTATGATGTCAGACAAGGCATCGCATTTGCCGACTGCTTCACCGATTCAACCCCAGGAAAGGTGCCATCAATGGTAGAGCCAACATCAAATGCGTATCCGGCGGTTTGCAATTGCGCGACAATCATTTGAATACAACGATCAACACTTCGCTGTATAACGGGGGTATCACCGGTCAGGCGACAATTCGCATGACGCCGCTTGGGCTGACTTTCAATCTGGAAGACAGATGACTCATTGTCATGCGCCGTTTTTTATAACTACGATAGGTTTGCAACGACAGCAGAGTCCATTAGTATTAGGCCGTCTTTTCTGGAGAACCACCAATATGCGTTATTACAGTTGAATTGCGAGAAAGCAGGCATCGCAAGGTTTGCGATGCAGTTGGTCGCAGTAGCTTCCTGGAACCCTTCTGCAAAATTTACGGAGCGTTTCAGCCGAAGCTCCGCTAATGTCCCTTTCAATCCAAACAATCGTCGTTAACCACTGCGCGTTGGCGCGTGGAGTAAATGTTAACCGCCTGTTTTACTCAGGCAAAACAATATCTTCTTGAAGAAAGGTTTTCATGGAAACAAACGGATCAACGCAACCCCCTTATCTGATGACTCTTGCCACCATCATTGACGAAGTCATTGCGCCGAATGCTGTCGAAATTGACCGCAGCGGCACTTATCCCCGCGCGGCATTGGAAGCGCTTGGCCAGGCAGGCTTGCTGGGATTAATCAGCAGCAAAGAGGTTGGCGGAATGGGATATGCCCATCGCGCTGCTGTGGAAGTTATCGAACACATCGCGCAAGCCTGCGCTTCAACCGCGATGGTTGTCGCCATGCATTACGGAGGCGCAGCCGTCATCGAAGCCTACGGGCCGCGCGAAATCCGCTCCGCGATTGCCAGCGGCAAGCACGTGACCACCCTGGCATTTTCTGAAAGTGGTTCACGCGCGCATTTTTGGGCGCCGCTCAGCACCGCGACAAGCACGGCTGAAGGCATTCGTCTGGACGCCAATAAAAGCTGGGCCACTTCGGCGGGGCAAGCGGATTCGTATGTCTGGTCCAGCAAACCGCTCGCAGCAGAAGGCTTCAGCAGCATCTGGCTGGTACCGGCCAATGCCGAAGGTTTACAGATTCCAGCGCCTTTTGATGGCTTGGGAATGCGGGGCAATTATTCTTCGCCAGTGACGGCCAGTGGCGTGCTGGTCAACGAAAATGCCCTGCTGGGTGAAGATGGGAAAGGCTTTGATGTGATGATGGGAATCGTGCTGCCTTATTTCCAGTTGATGAACGCTGCCGCATCATTGGGCATTAGCGAAGCGGCCATTCAAAAATCCATCCAGCATTTGACCACAACACGACTGGAACACCTTAATCAGACGCTCAATGAATTGCCCACCAATCGCGCGTATCTTGCCAAAATGAAAATTAAGGCTGACCTGCTGCGATCACTTTTGTACGACGCAGTCAGCGCACTGGAAAGCGGACGCGCTGATGCGATGTTGCGCGTCTTGCAGATCAAAGCTGCTGGTGGTGAAACGGCGACGGAAGTCACCGATCTGGCGATGCGTGTGTGCGGCGGTTCGGCTTTCCGCAAAGAAGTCGGCGTTGAACGCAACTTCCGCGATGCGCGTGCATCAACGGTCATGGCCCCCACGGCGGATATGCTTTACGACTTCATCGGCAAAGCGCTAACCGGTATGCCGCTGTTCGGCTAAGAAAATCCATCGGGAGAAAAACAATTCATTATGAGCAATCAAACGTTTTTCCTTGGCGCCGTCGCTTATGACCCGAAAGTCGTCACCATTTGGGAAGGCTTCAAAGCCTTTTTCCGGCAGCACGATTTCAACTTCGATTACGTGCTGTATTCGAACTATGAAAAGCAGGTCGAAGCCCATTTGGCCGGACACATCCACGTCGCCTGGAATTCACCGCTGGCCTGGATCCGCGCCGAGCGTGCCGCAAAAGCTGCCGGTCGTTGTGCCGAAGCCATTGCCATGCGCGACAGTGACCAGAACCTGACTTCGGTCATTGTGGTCAAAGCAGATTCGCCGATTCACTCCATTGCGGATTTGCGTGGCAAACGCGTCGGCGTTGGAGCCATTGATTCGCCGCAAGCAACACTGATCCCGTTGTCGCACTTGCGCGGGCAGGATTTGTCGCCCGCTGATTTCACTGTTGTGCGTCACGATGTATTGGGCGGCAAACATGGCGATCACATCGGCGGCGAACGCGACGCCGCGCGAGCATTGTTGACTGGCAACGTTGACGCTGCCTGCATGATTGACGGGAATCATTTGCTGTTTACAAACGAAGGTACGTTCCCCGCCGGTTCAACTCGCATCCTGACGCAAACGGCAGCTTACGATCACTGTAACTTTACGGTGTTTGATAATGCTCCACCTGAAGCGACGCAACGCTTCCGCGAACTGTTGCTGGCAATGTCCTATGACGATCCGCAAGTGCGCCCTTTGTTGGATTTGGAAGGGTTGAAAGCGTGGAAACCCGGACGCACAGAGTTTTACCGTCCGCTGGATATTGCCGTCACCGAAGCGAATTTTTATGACAAAGCCGGAAACATTGCCATCAGCGATTATCAATATTGAATCGCTCTCCTTTACGCAAGGCGCGCACCTTCTGCTGAAGCGAGCGTTGCGCTGCTTGGAACCGGGCGAACGGCTCGGCGTGCGCACTGCCCCGGAACAGGAGCGAGAATTCCTGACGCATTTACGCAGTTGGTGCCGTGCGCAAGGCCATGAGTTTTTTGATCGTTTGGAAAGTGAATCCGTTAGTGCCTGGATTGGGCGCGGCGCAACGATGAATAGCCGTTGGCAACAAGCAGAACGAGCGGGCGACGATTGTTGGGCTGCTCCATTGGATTCGCCGCCGTTGCGCTGGGGATTTGCTGCACGCGGTGCCGCGGTCGAAGCGGGCAGTCAGAGCTTTCATTACAGGCTGCACACGAAAGAACAAGTCTGGGCGGAAAACGCGCCAAAGCTATACGCGCAAGCTGTTGCATCGCAATGGAATCCCAACACCGCAATTCCCTGGGACAATCCATTCATTTTGGATGACGATGTAGAAAATGCCGTCGTTCAAGTCATGACCTATTTGATTGAAAACGAAAACGCCGCGCTGCAAGTCCCCGCGCGATTCATCGCGCAAATTCACCCGCACTTTCGCGAAGTGCTGCAACTGCTGGCCATTCAAATTGCCGACGAAGCGCGCCACGTCGAGGTTTTTACCCGCCGCGCCACCTTGCGCCAGAAAGAGCTAGGGCTTTCCACCGTGGGCGGCCAGCAATCGCTGAAAACTTTGCTGGACGAGCCGGATTTCGCCCTGGCTTCATTTTTATTGTCCGTTTTGGGCGAAGGCACGTTTCTGCATCTATTGACCTTTCTGGAACACCACGCGCCCGATCCCGTCACACAACAGATTGCCCGGCTGGTTGTGCAGGACGAAGCCCGCCACGTCGCTTTTGGCATCGGCCATCTGCAATATCAACTCGCGCGCGACCCCGCACTTCGCGGACGACTGGCGCGAGCCGTCACCTTGCGGCACGACGCGCTGTCGCAAACTGCTGGCTTAAATGAAGAAGTGTTTGATGCGCTGGTGTTGCTGGCTGCGGGGTCATGGCAGCCCGAAGACATCGCCGCCGGATTTGCGAAAGTTCAAATGCTGAAGGCTGACATGCACGACGGGCGCCGATCGCGCCTGCAAAAGTTGGGGTTCACCGAAACCGAAGCCGAAGAACTTTCCGCGCTGCACACACGCAACTTCATGTGACGTAATTCTGCAAAAAGAAACCGCTGACAAGTTACAGCTTGCATCAGCCGTAACTTGCCAGCGGTTCATTTTCAGCCAATGTTTTGCTTATTTCGGTTCGCGATCCCACCAGTACTGTTTTTCCAGTTTGCGCTGGACGGGCCAAAGCTGATCCATCGTGTCGCCTTCGTACAGTTCGCCGTTTTTCATCACGAAACGGATCGTGTTGGAGTTGCGAATGTCCACAAGTGGGTTTTGATCCAGCACAATCAGGTCTGCTAGTTTGCCGATTTCCAGCGAACCAACATCGCGGCTGAGGCCAATGGCTTCGGCTCCGAAAATGGTCGCCACCCGCAAGGCTTCCATGGGCGTCATCCCACCCGATTGCAACGACCACAATTCCCAGTGGCAGCCGATGCCCTGCATCTGGCCGTGACCTCCCAAGCCAACGCGGCCACCTGCGCGAACGACTTTTGCCGCGCCTTCAGCAATGCCTTTGAAGCCGTATTCTTCCGGCGTGAACCACTGGCCGCGACGACGAAGCATGGTCATCAACAATTCCTGCGGCACAAAGCGGGCAAGTTTCTTGTCATTGACGACATTCGTGTTCTGGAAAAAGTAATTTTCCGTCCAGGGCGCTCCGTACGCCACCAGAATTGTCGGCGTGTAAAAGGTTTTGGTTTGCGCGACGAATTCAGCCATGTCTTTGTATAGAGGCTGAATCGGCAGCGAATGCTCGTTGCCGGAAAATCCGTCCAGCATCTGCGTCAGGTCCAGCTTCATATCCAGCGCGCCTTCGGTGGTCGGTGTGATGCCAAACTCTTTACAGGCCAGCGCCACCCATTGCCGCACGATGCGGTCACCGGTGACATACTCTTTGAGCGTCATCGTTTGGTAGGCTTCCTTGTAGCGTTTAATGAAGTTGCGCGCGGCGTCTTTATCGTCCAAACCCGAACGGTCAAACACGCCTGGGCCCGTGGTGTAAACGCGCGGGCCGATGATTTCGCCGGTTTCAACCAGATCGGCGTAGGTGTACACGTCCGTCGTCGCGCTTTGCGGGTCGCGCGTGGTCGTCACGCCATACGCCAGATTGGTCAGATATTGCCAAACCTGTGTTTGATGAACGTCACGCGGCGGCCACATATGGGCGTGAACATCCACGATGCCTGGAATGATTGTTTTGCCCGAAACATCAATCACTTTGACGTCGGCGGGATAGTTCGGCTTGGGCGCTTTGCCTTTGACTAGCGGCATTGGGGTAATCGCGGTCACGCGATTGTCCGTGATGGTAATGTCGCCGCGTTCAATAACTTCGTCGCCTTTCATCGTCACGATGCGCGCGCCGCTTAAAACAACCGTGCCTTTGGTTTTGGCGCGTGCGGCTTCCACCGCCACATCGAAGCTTTCGGGTTTATCGACCGAAACTGCCTGACGATAAAACTTCGCGCCCCAAGACCAAGTCACAGACTTCCCGTCGCCAGACCACGCCAGGTAATCGCCGCCTTCGGCAGACATCTTCTTGACCGGAACAGTTGAATTCGGCCCTGCAACGTTGACGTTGATGGTTTCTTTGCCGACTTTGGGAAGCGTCACCAAAAAGTGTTTGCCTTGGACTTCGCAAAACACCTGAGCGCCGTCAGGTGAGATTTTGTACATCCCGGCTGTAACCTGATTTGGCGGAGCGCCGCTGCCAGTCACACGCAAATGGACACGACGATCCTGGCCGTCCAACCGCAATGAAGTCAGCCCTTGACCGGAAGCCAGATAAACGCGGGTTCCATCGTTGCTGAAGTGAGGATAACGTCCGCCTTGAACGGAACTGATTAAAGTTGATTCCCCGCCGCTTGATAAAATGTAGCGAAGATCAACTCCTGTGCTGGCGCCAACGCCACTGATTTCCTGATCGGCGTGGCCGTGCAGTATGGCTTCCGCTTCGGAAAGAAACTCATGTTCCTGCCGCAAATCGGCAAACATCTGATCGTCAATCGAACCAGAGGTGAAAACGATCTTTGCCCCATCGGGCGTAAAAACCGGCGAACTGTAAAATGCCGCTCTGCGAGTCAATTGTTCCGGGGAACCGCCTGTCGCCGCAACTTTGTAAATGTGGCCGCCGTCGCGCGACCAGGTGACAAAGGCAATTGAATTGCCATCCGGCGACCACGTTGGCATGAATTCCCCAACTGCCAAGTTGGTCAATCGCTTCGGCGCGGCACCACTACCGGAGGCAGGCAAATCCATCGTGTAGATTTTATTGAATGCCGTGAATGCCAACCGTTTGCCGTCTGGTGATTGCACGGGATAACGAATCAGCCGCGCTTTGACCATCGAGCTTTCGTCCACGCGGTAATCGAAATGCAGCCGCGCGGCCATGTCCACATCCACTTTGGCCGTAAAAGGAATTGTCGTGGCTTGGCCGGTGGCGAAATCCACGCGTTTGATTTTTCCGTCAATCGGCACGATCAGTGATTTGCCATCCGGTAGAAACGCATAGCCGGGAAAGGTGTCTCGCGTGGCGCGCGATTCCTGGTCGTCGCGGGTGACACCATTGATCAGCCAACGCTCCTGACTGGTTTCCAGATCGCGCACGCGCAAAGCGGTCTGTGTTTTCCAGCGTGAAGCGTACACCAGATGTTTTCCATCCGGCGAAAGCAAAGGACGCATGGCGCTGCCTTGCGCATTGGTAATCGTCGAAGTTTCGCTGGTGTCGCGGTCAAAGCGAACGATTTGCCACAACGGAAATTGCGCGTTGTAACTGAAAGCTCCAGTGCGCTGCGCCCAGTAAATGAACCGGCCATCGGGCGAAGCGACGGCTCCCATTTTGTTTAATTGCGGCCCGGTCGCTGGCCCAGGCTGTCCGGGAGTCGGCGGAGGTGGAGGCGGCGGGCCAACGCTGACGCCGCTGCCGCCGTCTTTGTGAAACATGTACACGTGAAATGTGCCGATGCCGCGTTCGGATTTTGACGCCAGAATGTAATTGCCGTCCGTCGTCCACGAAGGCGAAACCCACATCAACATTCCTGCGCCGCGTCCCTTGGTAAGGGCTTTGACTTCGCTGCCATCCGGTTTGCAAACGTATAATTGCTCGGCCCCGCTGCGGTCGCTGATAAAAACGATTTGTTTGCCGTCGGGCGAAAACTTCGGCTGCGATTCAAACGACATATCGCCAAGGATTTTTTTCGCTTCGCCGCCACCAATGGGCAGCGTGTAAATGTCGCCAACCAGATCGAACACTATCGTTTGGCCGTCAGGAGAAACATCCAGCGACATCCAGGTGCCTTCGTCCGTCGTGAACGAGATTTTGCCTTCCGGCTTCAAAATCAGTTCGTCTTTCTTTTCCGCTTTGGGATCGTCTTTTTTGGCTTCCTGCTGTTGCGCATTCGCGGTGCGTGACCAGTCCACAGCAATCGCGGTAAATACCGTGGCGATACAGACCAGCAACGCGCAGACTCTAAGGGTGAATGGCCGCATAATTCCTCCGTGTATTCAGTTTGATAAGATTGTGGTTGGGAGCGCCTGCCAAACGCAGGCCGGTCAAGCGGGCGGATGATAACTTCAGTCAAATTGGCTTACAACTTCCGACACGATGCGGGAACGTTCGCCCAAATCTGTCACGTTGCGGCGAATGGTAACGACTTCGCACCGAACTCGTTCGTCATTGCCAAGTCCGATAACTAAACTGTTGATGTGTTCGATGTACGCTTGGTTCAGCGCGGCTTTGCCTTCGGCGGCTTCCAGCGGAATCCCCGGTTGCAGAATGACCAGCAAGCCGAAAAACCGGTTGGTCAGTTCAAAACAACGTTCCAGGTACCGGTCAAAGTCCGTCTGGTTGACCAGGGTTTTCCCCTGCACATCGCCCAGCGTGTACGCCAGAAAATCTACCGGCGTGCGGTCAGTGACGAACTCTATTCCGGCATTTTGCCAATCGCTTTCGCAAGCTTCCAGAATCCGGTACTGAATTTTCAGCCGCGTTTCAAAATCCATTTCCTGGGCGGCGTGAAGCCCGTGTTGTTTGAAAATTTCCGTCACGCGGGTTCTGACAAATTGCTTTCCAGTCAGACGGGCCAGTTCCATCGCCAGCGTGGTTTTTCCGGTGCGATGCGCCCCGCAAAGTCCTATGTTCTTCATTTCACCGTTGCCGTTTGCGATACAGAAAGAGCTTCAATCAGGTGTTTGATTCTGACTGAAGCTCTGTTTTGATGTTGCGATGTCGGTGGGTTTAGCTTCCGGAAGCCGCACTTCCTGCAGTGCCAGAAGACGGCGCCGAACTGCCACCGGCAGGAGGAGCAGTGATGGGTGTCAACGCCGGGCCGCTGGAGCCAGAAGAACTTGCCGGGCCGGAACTATGTTGGTTATACCCTTCCGGACGCGGATGATGAAAGCTGCCACGCGGAACCGAAATCGTAGAAATTGCGTGTTTGAAGATCAACTGTTCCAGGTTTCCCGATTCCAACACAAGCGAAAACTTGTCGAAGCTGCGAATCTTGCCAGTCAGTTTCACTCCTCCCATTAGATAAATCGTTACGTTGACGCGGTCTTTACGAAGATTGTTCAAGAACGCATCCTGAACATTCTGTTGAACAGTGTTATCCATTTCCAAAATCGCCTCTCTCTCTTTAATTGTTATTTTTTGTTGTTATGTAACTGATTCAACCATCTAGTGGCTGACCTGAACCATCGCAATACTAACCGAAAGATCAAGCCGTTGCCAATTCAATAAATCTTTCGTCTCTTAACCCGCGTATGTTCTTTCATTCCCAAGGCCGCCCCCACAAACTGCGATGCCGCGTGTAAAGCCGCACCGAATGATCGTGCCCGCCGGAAACAATCTGTTTGCCGTCGGGCGAAAAAGCTACCGCGTAAACTGGCGCGGTGTGTGTGCCGATGCTGGTGATTCGCTTGCGACTACCGACATTCCACAGTGCAATCGTTTTGTCGTCGCTGGCCGAAGCAACTTCTTTCCCGTCGGGTGAAAAAGCGACTGCGTTGATTTGCGATGAGTGTTCCATCACTGCAACCTGTCGTAACGGGCTTGTTTTCCAAAGCCGCACGTAGCCTTCGTCTTCCCCTGTCGCCAACCATTTACCATCTGGCGACAAACTGACGCTGACCAGATGCCTGCCTGCCAGTTTTTGACTTTCTTTCACTTGCCAATCGTCGGTCTGCCGCAAAATTACTTCGCCGCGTGATGTGACAGAAACCAGCAGTTTTCCATCCATCGTAAATGACAAGCTACGGACTTCTGTTGGTTGTGGAATTCCTAAATCGGGCGGCGGCCCCTCAGTGCGAAAATCATAGATTAAGTGTCCGCTACCGGTTTCATAAACGCCGTAGCTTGTGGCCACCCATTGCTTATCAGGTGAGAGGGCAACGCCATAACTGGCATCAGCCGGAACCCGTTTGATCGCAGTGAATGACCAACGGAGCCGCCCCGAATTTACATCCCATAGCGCCAGGTTGCCGTCGAGGTCATTTGAAACAAGCCATTGCCCATCACTGGAAAACGCCAGCGCCGTAATTCGAATTGGATGCCAGAGCAAGACTGCGTCCTTTAGACCGCGTTCAACATCCCAAATAATTATGGAGCGGTCTTCGCCAGCCGTAGCCATGCGTTTACCTGTGCCTGAGAATGCGACAGTTTCAATGGCAGCATGATGTTCTTTGAAATCGGAGATTAGCTCACGTTCGGCCATGTCCCAGGTCAAAATCGAGCCATCGGCATGCGCCGAAACCAAATAGTTGTCTTTGGGTGAAAAGGTTAGACTTGCGACATTTGCCGAGTGCTTAAAGCGCGCAAGTTTCTTTCGTGTCAGCGCATCCCACAGCACGATATCTTCGGAGCCTGAGGCTGCGAACCTGCCATCAGGCGAAAAAGCGATGGCTCGTCCACTGTCGCTGTGCGCGCGAACATGAACGGTCAACTTGCGCTTCACAGGCATTTCGAACTGTTCGGTTTCAGTGAAAGCGACAAATCCGCCTGCATCAATGCTGATTATTTGACGACCGTCCGATGAGCGCGCTGCCCAAGACCAGAAAGGGGGCCGTGTGTCCTTGCTATATGGCGTAACCCCACCCCAAAAGTAAGGGCGTTTATCGTCAATGACGCGCTCCTGATCCATATCCCAGACATACCCAAACGGCGTCATCAGCCACCGTCCATCAGAGGAGAGCAGGAACTGTCCGTAACGGAACCCGTCGGTCTTCACTTCGCGCAACTTATTCCAACTGCCGACTTCCCAAATGTTTTTCCTATCGTCATTGGTTGGTGTAATTAACCTGCGGCCATCGGCAGAAAAAGCAATTGTTCTAACTACTCCGTTCTGACCTGGTAAAACGGTGTTTTTTTTCAGCCGAACGGCATCCCAGACGATAATGCTGCCATCGGCACTGGCCGTCACAAACCATTTTCCATCGGGAGAAAACGCCACTGCTGTTACCCAATCGGTGTGATCGTTGAAGGTCGCCAGCCGTTCGCGCTTTTCAAAATCCCAGACGATCACTTGCTTGTCCTCGCTTACTGACACCAGCAATTTGCCGTCTGGCGAAAAGACCGCCTGCCGCACCGCCTCCGTATGTCCGTCGTGCAACATCTTCAATCCCCACGTTTCAGTAACAGACAACCACGCAGCCGCCATCAACGTCGCCAACACGACCGGCAATATCAGCCAGCCGTTTGTGACCAACCCGCTGAACAGGCTTTGGCGAATCAGTCTTCGTTCCAGCTTGCCGCGCTTCAAACCAGCGAAGCGCAAAATGCCCGGCAAAGCGCCAAGCGGGATGCGCGTCGTCGGATCGGTTTGGTGAAAAACGACGTATTGCGTCAGCAACTGGTCGGCGTTTTGTTCGCGCAACTTGTGCTTTTCCCGCTTCTCGCTGCTGAGCCTAATCAGCGATTTTAAGTGCTCAATATCGGTTTGCATCTCGACGACGCTTGCGTAACGGTCTTCGCGGCGTTTGCGCATGGCTTTGGCAATCAAACTGTCGAGCGCCGCCGGGATGTTTGCCTTGATGCTCGATACAGGCAGAATTTCTTCATCGCTTTTCAATTCGGCGATGATCTGTTCATCGGCCATGCCTGAGTATGGATGCCGCCCGGCAATCATTTCGTAAAGCACGATGCCAAACGAGAAAATATCTGTTCGCACATCCAGCTTTTCACCGCGAGCCTGTTCGGGCGACATATATTTGGCTGTGCCGAGCAGCGCGCCCGGAACCGTAAACGCCAACGGAGAGACGGGGCGACCGAGAGATGGAGAGCAAGGAAGCAGGCGAGCCTTCTCTCCATCTCCCTGTCTCCCCATCTCTCTGTCACCCTGTCCCAATTTGGCTATGCCGAAATCCAACACCTTCACGTGCCGGTTGGCCAGAACCATGATGTTTTCAGGTTTGATGTCGCGGTGAATGATGTTCACCGAATGTGCGGCATTGAGCGCACTGGCTACTTGCGCAGCAATCATGACCGCGTCGCGCCAGGTCAGGTTCGATTCTGTCATCAAAGTGCGAAGCGTCTTTCCCTCAATAAACTCCGTGACAATGAAGTGCAGTTCCCCGCCCAAGTCAGCGACTTTGTCGGTGTCGTGAACAGTGACGATGTTGGAGTGGTTGAGCTGTCCAACAGCATACGCTTCACGTTTGAAGCGATTGACACGTTCGGGATCATCAGCGAATTCCGGCGGCAGAACCTTGATCGCTACATCGCGCCCAAGCCGATCATCTTTCGCCAGCCAAACCTGCCCCATGCCTCCGTGCCCAATCTGGAATTTGACAGTGTAATGACCGATCTTTTGTCCGGGCTTCAGCACGCTTGGTTGTTTAATCACCCGGCCAATTGCGCTGTTGATGACAGACTGCAAATTGACCTTGTCCGCTTCTTCCGCCTTGCGAAGCAGCAGTTCGACTTCGCGGCGCAATTCGTCGTCGCCCACGCACGATGTTGCCAAGGTTTCGGCGCGGCGGCTGGGTTCAATGTCCAACATCCGATCAAACAGGGCGTCAATTTGTTTCCGGCGGTTTCTGTCCATTGCTCGCTCCTTTCGCTGGCATAGGTTCTTCGTGCAAATAAGCTCTGGCTTTTTGCAACCGGCGTTTCACCTTATCGGTCGAAATGCCCAGCATAGCCGCGATCTTTTCAACAGTCAGACCCGCGAAATAATGCAGCACGATCGCCTCGCTCTGTTCGGGAGCGAAATCTTCCAGTATTTCCAGCTTTTCCTTGAATTCGAAAAAATCGAAATTGAGCGCAGGCGTTACCAGCGTCGCCTCCTCTAACAAAATGTGAATCTGATTGCCGCCACGTTGTTTGGCGTTGCGCTTGCGCGACAGGTCAATCAACACCTCCAGCATCTGTCGCCCAACCAGATGAAAGAAGTCCTTGTGATTTTGGCCAGGAACTCCGCCGGAATTGAATAGCTTCAAACACACTTCATGAGCCAGCGTGCCCGTATGCACTTGATGCGGTTCGTATTCACGTTGCAACCGCCAATGGGCCAGGCGTCGCAATTCGTCGTATACCAACTCCATCAATTGTCCGCGCGCTTCCTGTTTGCCGTCGCTCCAATCCTTCAATAGTTGCGTCACAGCCCCAGGAGCCGAGCCTTGTTCGGCTTCTTCGATCATAGGTTCAGTTTCTTCGATAGCAGGCGTATTCATTCGGTGATCCTCCGAGTTTTTCCGTACTGGCAGATTGTTCGTTGGGGCAAGGCTTCGCCGCCAAAGGAAGCTATAGGCTGTAAACCAGACCAAAGTTTTTTCCAACCACGCTGCACCACTCCGGCTTCAGTTTACGCACTTAGCCATTGAAACCAGAAAGGCTGGCGGCGGCGTGGAAAATTGCTCGACTGTGGAAGGTCTGGAATTTACACCCGCCGACAGCCGCTGGCAATAAATCCGGAAGCCACAAGCAGTCAATAATGGAGAACAGGTTTATGCCATTTTCACGAATGGTCGAGATGTTCATTACCTTGGTGTTGATTCTGAGCGTGGTTGCACCAATCGCGCCAGAGACTTATGCCTTTGACCGTGAACGGCATTCCTTCAAGCGCCCGGAAAAGCCCACAGCCAAATCGCCGAAGCCCCTCTCGCAACAACAAGTCACCACGGTTTCAGCCGCCAGTTACGGCGCGGAAGTCGCTCCCGGAGAAATTGTCGCGGCTTTCGGTGCGCGACTGGCAACACAAATCGTCATTGCCACCGACGCCGATCCGACGACGCCGGGCATTCAATTGCCGACGGAACTCGGAGGCACAACTGTCGAGGTCAATGGCCGACGCGCCGGGCTATTTTTCGTTTCGCCAACGCAGGTCAATTACCTGATGCCGATGGCGACAGAAACCGGTTCGGCAAACGTCGTCGTTCGATCAGGCGACGGCACGACTTCGACCGGTTCGGCGCAGGTTCTGGCGTCCGCTCCCGCGCTGTTCACCGCCAACAGCAGCGGCGCGGGAGTTCCGGCGGGCAGCCTGCTCAGAATTTTGCCCAGCGGCGCTCAGGTCGAAGAACCGCTTTCGCAATTCGATCCGGCGACCGGCGCTTTCGTTCCTCGTCCGATCAATCTGGGCGCGCCGGGCGAGCGCGTCTTTTTGATTTTGTACCTGACAGGAGTGGGCAAAGCGATTGACCCAAACAACGACGCCAATTTCAACGAAGCGATTCATGTCTTGCTAGGCGGTAATGAAGTCGCGCCGATCTTCGCCGGAGCGCAAGGGACTTTTGTCGGGCTGGATCAAATCAACGTCGAAATTCCGCGTTCGATGATCGGGCGTGGGGCGGTGAATCTGGCCGTCAACTATTCAACGCTGTTTGCCTCAAACATCGCGCGCGTGGAAGTCGCAGGGACTTCGCCGGTCAGTGTCAGCAGTGTCGCTCCTGCAACCGCGTTGGCGGGCAGCGAAATCACCATCAACGGAGCAGGCTTTGCGGCGAATGCTGCCGACAATCAAATCTTTATTGTTGACGCTCACGAACAACCATTTCGAGCCAAAGTCATCGCGGCCACGCCAACACAGCTTCGCGCCATAGTTCCTTTCGGCGCTGGTTCTGGCCGAGTGTTGGTTCGCAGTCCGCCGGGCGAAGCGATGAGCGCCGCGCCGCTCAACCTCCGCGCTTCAGTCAGCGCGTTTGTCGAAGACGCCGCGCGACAACCGCTGGCTGGTGTCAGCGTGCGTTTGCTGGGCGGAAATTCCGGGGGGACAACTTCGGCGGAAGGGGTTTTCCAGGTTCTCGACGTTGCCGCCAATGCCTCTGGCCAAATCGAAGTGGACGCCAGCGGATTGATCGCTTCGCAGCCTTTCCCAAAAGTCACGTTGCCGCTGGCGGTGCGCGCCAGCCGAGACAACCAGTTTCCGAACTTCATCGCCTTGCAACGAAGCCAGTCGTTTGGTGATGGCACGAACGAATCCGAAGCCGCCGCGCCAGATCAGCAATCAACAACCATCACAGGTTTTGTGTTTGAAAGCGACGGCGCGACTCCGGTTTCGCGCGCTCTGGTGGCTGCTATTGGGGGGAATGGCCGATCCGCATTCACTGACAGCACAGGGCGTTACGTGCTTTCGGGAGTGGCGGGGACGACCGCCGCGATTGACGCCGCCGCCCTCAGACCGGAAGGCAGAGTTGACCGCGCCGGGAATCGCATCGCGTCGTTGCCGCTGGCTGGCGGAGTAATTGTTGCGCCGAATCTGATTCTGCAATCGGCGACCGCCAATCGTCCGCCAGTGTTGATTGCACCAACCACGCTGGCAGCCAGCCCCGGAGCCACGCTCAACGCCAATCTTTATGTCAGCGATCCTGACGCCGGACAAACAGTGCAAGTAAATGTCGCCGGAGCGGGTTTCGCTTCGGTGTTGGCGGCAGGCGGGACGACTTACATCTTGCGCCTGGCTCCCGGCCTGACCGAAGGTGGACAGTTCACTCTGACGTTGACGGCGCGCGACAATCTGAACGCCACGACTTCGCAAACCGTTGCGTTGCGGGTCAATCGCGCTCCGACCGCCACAGCCCAAACCGTGGCCACAACTGAAGCTACAGCCAAAACCATCACCTTGACCGGCAATGACCCGGACAGAGACGCGCTGACGTATTCCATCGTCGCGCAACCGGTGCGCGGCAAGCTCAGCACGCTGACGGGTACAGACCTGACCTACATTCCTCCGCTCGGTTTTTCAGGCGCGGACAGTTTCACTTTCAAAGTCAGCGACGGCGCAGCGGAAAGCGCGACGGCAACCGTCACGATCAACGTTGCCGCCATTGCCGACGCGCGCCGAGCTTCACCGCTGTCGGCTGGCGTTTCTGTGATGATGCCGGGCGTGGCGGATTTGGCCGCGAAGCTTGCGCCGCTCAGCGCGGGCGTATCCGTGCTGTTGCCTTCCGCGACTGATGCAACGGCAAAGGTCGCTCCGTTAAGCGCCGGAGTTTCCGTCCAGTTCAACACAACAACCAGCGCGGCGACCAATGCCGCTCCGCTGAGCGCCGGAGTTTCTGTTCAATTTGCGTCGTCAGCCAATGCCGCCAGCCAAGCAGCGCCGGTGAGCAGCGGGGTTTCCGTGCAATTGCCATCTGCCGCAAATGCCGGGAGCAACGCTGCGCCGGTCAGCGCGGGCGTTTCGGTTGAACGTCAAAGCAGTGGCAATGCTGGCCAGGCTGCACCGCTCAGTCCGGGCGTATCGGTGCAGGCTTCGCCCGCAAACGCAACGGCCAGTGGCAGTCGAAAGTCTTCCAACGCTCCCAGAAGCAAGCCTCCGCCGTAGCTCAAACAACCAACACTCCTTTTCCAGGCGCCAGCGCCACCTTCGAGGCATTTGCGGCGAAAAGCCCTGAAAGGGCGATATTGAATAGCCCAGGGCAACGCCCTGGGAATCGCCAGAGAAAAGCCCCAAGCCCTGAAAGGGCGCAACCCTCAATTCTCATTTCGCCCCTTCAGGGCTTGGCAATTATTTCATCCGTTACCAGGAGCGTTGCTCCTGGCTATTGGATTTCGCCCCTTTGGGGCTTCTTGGCGAAATACCCAATTTCATTTTCCAAAGAGGAGCAATCAACATGACTTCGAGATTTCAGCAAACAACCAGACGGGATTGGCGCTGGATGGCGATGTGCCTGCTGGTTTGGCTGGCCGCGCCCACCGTCCGCGCGCAAGGCACATTCAACAGCGGCTCGACCGGAGCCGACGGCGCGTTCAATCCAACCCAGAGCCAGCAGATTCAATTGCCCGAAAGCGGCGTGTTCAACTACACCACGGTCAACATCCCGGCGGGCGTGACCATCACTTACAAACGTAACTCGAAAAATACGCCGGTGACGATTCTGGCCAGCGGGAACGTGACGATTGCGGGAACGATTGATGTGAGTGGTGGGAATGGCAGCGCGCCTTCGCTTCCATTTGGCGGTGGCGGGATTGGCGGACCGGGCGGGTTTGACGGTGGCAGAGGGGGGCTGTTGTTCTCATCTTTTTCTTCTGGCCTCTCAGGAGAAGGCCCAGGAGGCGGCAGTGGCGGTCTCGGTAATCTGGGCAATGGTCCAAGTTGTAGAGGTGGCGGTGGTGGTTATGCGATAACTGGTGGCGAGGAAACCGGCTGCGGCAACAAAGGCGGAAATCGCTATGGAGCCAAAACATTGTTACCACTCACAGGAGGATCAGGTGGTGGTGGCGGTGGTGCGTTGACACTTACAGGCGGCAGTGGCGGCGGCGGCGGCGGCGCAGTCTTGATTGCCAGTTCAGGGACAATCACTTTCAGCAATGGAACTGGAACGATCACTGCCAAGGGGGGAGCTGCAGGCTACAACGGCGGCGGTAATTGTTTCGGCAGCCAAGGTGGTGGCGGTGGCGGCAGCGGCTCAGGCGGAGCAATCAGATTAGTTGCAAACACGATTACAGTAGTTGCTGGGGGAATAGCCTTTTTGAATGCTGATGGCGGTTTCAATTCTTGCGGCATCGCAGGTGGTTACGGTTATGTTCGCCTCGAGGCATCCAACTTCAACGGCCTATCCGTAGACACCAGCCCGAAAGAGTTCACCATCGGTCAACCGGGTTTGGTCACGCTCTCCAACGTACCCACGCTGCGCATCAATTCAGTTGGCGGCGTCAACGCGCCCGCTTCACCCTCCGGCACATTCCACGCGACGCCGGACATCACGCTGCCTACGACGCAAACCAATCCGGTCACAGTCGCGCTACAAGCCGCCAACATCCCGCTTGGCACAACGATTGAAGTCCGGCTGACGCCCGCAAGCGGCAATCCGGCGAGCGTCCAAAGCGCCCCGCTGACCGGCACGGTTGCCGCCTCGACCGCGACAGCCAGTCTGACGCTGCCCGCCGGACAGAGCTTGCTGTACGCAACGGCGAGCATTGATCTGACCGCCAGCAATGTGTCACAACTCAAGCCAATCTTCATCGAAGGCGAGCGCGTGCGAAAGATCGAAGTCGGCGCGAATTTCGGCGGCACGTCGGATGTGGTGTACGTCACCGAATCCGGCAGGCGCGTGCGGTTGGAGTAACAACCTTGGAGTGCTGCGCCTTTGGCGTAGCTTTAGAAGTCCTTTGAACAATGGCGCATTCTCGTTGTCACTAAAAACTTACTTGAGGGTGCGACTACCACAGCTACGCCAAAGGCGCAGCACTCCAAAAGAAAAAGCGCGCGCCAAAGGTGTAACGATCCAAATAGGTTCTTCAGCTTTCCATTAGGAGGTTCGGTAATGAAGACGGGTTTTCTGTCGGCGCTGCTGGCGTTTGCGATAATCCCGGCTTACGCGCAACAAGGTAAGCAAGCGATCAGCCTCGTTCCTCAATCCGAAGTCAACTGGATCGGCCCAAGCGCCGACTGGCAACCGCAGGATTATTTTGACAGCAGAGGCATCAGCGCCGTGCGTTTTGAAAACGGGAAATTGGTCTTAACTGCCAAACTGATTCTTGGCGATGCGAGTTTCAGTAAAGGAGAGGCTTTGCTGGACACCAAGTTTTTTCCTGAATTGGACTGTCTGTCACCGGTTGATTTTCGCAGCCGTGAACTCACTATCGAACTTGAAGTTCCAACAACTTTTGCGGGCACAGAAAGTAATCCCAGCCGGATATATCTGTTTGCCAAAGACAAAAACTACGCGTCGTTTTATGGCCCCGCGACTAATGTTTCGCGCGGCGACAAATTCACACTGACATTGAAATTTTCGGCCAGCGCGCTGTTGGAAAGCTATTCGGAAGCCCTGTTTGATCCGGCGATGGTGCGTTTGATCGGCGTCAAATTTGAACTCGGCGATGGCGCAACCACCCCATTCAATGATCCGTTGTACATCAACCGCGTGACCGTGAATCCGCCGGTGACCGCCGCCAATCCACCGAACTTGCCAACCACAACGCCGCTGCCGGTGATGTTGCCGGGCGACCTGATCGAGGCTAAAAACGGCGCTCTGTTCCTGAACAACCAAAAGTGGTTCGTCGTCGGCGCGAACTGGCGAATTACGGAATACGGTCAAAACTTCGGTGTGACGGAATGGTTTCCGTCCGGAAACGGCATCGCCAAACATCCGAATTTCACTCGGATCAATCTGGAATACGCTCGGCGGGCGGGCATCAAACTGTTGCGCGTGGGATTGCTGGAAGATGGGCGGGTGGTTTTTGACCGCGAAGGGCGAGTGGTCAGATACGACGACACATTTCGGAACGATGTCAGAACGTTGCTGAATCTGGCTCAACAGGCGGGAATCAGGATCGAATTTATCTTGTGCGATTTTCAGATCGCTGGTGAAAGACGGGAGGTGGATCGTGTGTTCGTGGGTGGAAGGCGCGCCATTTTCACCGACCCCGCATTACGAGCGGAGTTCAGAGCCAAATTCCTGGCTCCATTTTTGAGCGATTTTGCGAATCATCCGGCGCTATTCGGTTTTGACCTGATTAATGAGCCGGAGTGGTTGGTCAAGAAGGCCGAAGGCGGCGGTTTGGAGGATTACAACACTCCTATTGGCCAACCACCGCCCCCAGTTCCGATGGAAGAAGTTCCGCGCGCCGCGCTGACCTCCTACATCAACGAATGCGCCGCCGACATTCGCCAACTGGCTCCTGGCAAATTGGTGACCGTTGGCGTTTCCGCCAGATTCATTGCTCTGACCAACACTCTGACGAATCTGCGTTATCTAGCGCCGCATCATTATCATTGGATGGACAGCTTGCCCAGCTATATCCCGCAATTTTTGGGAAAGACCTGGGTATTGGAAGAATTCCCGACGAAATACCCTGCGGATAAGCAGCCCGCCAGTTTGCGAGAGTATCTTGATCTGGTAACAACTTTGGGCGGTTCGGGCGCATTGCCCTGGAATCTGACTGCAGGAATTGATTCCGAAACCTGCGACTGCCTTGATCGTTCAGCCAGACTAGTTGAATTGCGAAATTGGGTGGACAGCCATGCCGCGACCATTTTTCCGCAAACGGGGCCATTGGCAAACGTATCCGCAGCCAGCTTCAAAGGGGAAGAGTTGGCGAATGACATGATTGTGGCGAGTTTCGGAAATGGTTTGGCCAACGCCGTCCTTTCCGCCGCGTCAACGCCGCTGCCAACCGAACTGGCCGGAACGCGCATTGCGGTGAAAGACAACGCGGGGGTTGAACGCTTCGCCGGCTTGTTTTTCGTTTCTCCGACCCAACTCAACTTTTTAATTCCCAAAGATACGGTCCCCGGAACGGCGTTGGTCACAGTGACCAGCGGAAATAACTCTGTTTCAAACAGCGCGGTTCAAATTTCGACCGTTGCGCCCGGAGTGTTTACCGTCAATGCCAGCGGATCAGGTTTGCCCGCGGCGGAAGTTCTGCGCGTCAGACCCGGCGGTGCGCGGTCAACGGAATCAATTCCGCAGGTCATTGATCTGGGGCCGTCGGGAGACGAAGTTTATTTGATTCTTTACTGCACAGGCGTTCGCAACCGCAGCAGCCTGAACAATGTTGTGGTCACGATTGGAGGCGTTTCGGTCAGCGCGCTTTATGCAGGAGCGACACCGGGTTATGAAGGTTTGGATCAGATCAACGTAGGGCCTTTGCCGCGCGTGCTGATCGGGCGTGGGGCGGTTGATGTGGTTGTAATGGTAGATGGCAAGGCTGCAAACACAGTAAAGGTCGTAATCAAATAAGCAGCGGGCAAGTTGGCAGCTTGCCCCATTTTTATCGTGCGCGCGCCATTGGACCTTCGGCGCCTTTCGGAGCTCCGGTTCCACCACGGCGCGTCAAAATGATTTCTGCCAGAATGGCAACGGCGATTTCTTCAGGCGTTAGCGCTCCAATGTCCAACCCGATGGGCGCGTGAACGCGGCGAAGCAATTCCGGCGCAACGCCTTCGCGTTTCAGTCGTTCGCGAATGGTGGTCGTGCGGCGTCGGCTGCCGATCATTCCAATGTAGCGCGCCGGTTGGGCGATGACTTCCTGTAAACAGATTTCGTCGTGCCGATGTCCCCGCGTGACAATGACAATGTGCGACGCCGGAGTAATTTGCAGCGACTGCAACGCTGCAACGAAATCATCGGCGATTAAGCGAACCTGTTCATCCGGGAATTTATCGCGCGAAGCAAATTCCGCGCGGTCGTCAATTACCGTCACGTTAAAACTTAGAAAACGTCCGGCGACCGCCACAGCCTGGCCGACGTGGCCGCCTCCGCAAACAATCAGTTCCAGCGGAGGTCGTGAGATTTCAAACAACAACCGTAGATCGCTAATCGGCAGTTCATCGCCTCCAACGACAACAATTTCACTTCGCTCGTCAGCCATCAAAGAAACGGCATGGCGACTGGCAAGTTCATCCAGCGAAGCATCGCCCAAAGTTCCAGTAACCGGCTTTCCTTCTGCGTCAACCAACAACCTGGTTTGTTCGACAGCTTGGTCGCCTTTGGTCATTAACGAAACAATCGCCAGCGGCCGGCCTTCGCTTAGCGCGTGTTCAATTGCCGCAGAAATTTCCTTTGCCGTCAGCATTTTCAAACCTCTTTTAGGTCCACACCTCGATAAAAACTTCCATCTCGCCGCCACAAACCATGCCTTCCTCATCAGGCGGCACGTCAGGATTGTCGCGAAGCGTAAATTTGCACAGGCGCGGTTTGCTTTCGTGTATGGCTTCGCGCGCTTCGGCCCAAACGTCGGCTTCGACACAACCACCGCCGACCGTTCCGAGCATCCGGCCATCTTCGTAAACCAGCAGCTTTGCGCCCGTTCGTTGAGGCGTTGAACCGGCCGTCGTAACAATCGTGGCGACGGCCAGCTTGCGCTGTTCCGCCTGCGCTTTGGTAATTTCCGAATACACCTGACTTTGCGTCAACAAACTCATTTGGTTTCCCTCAATAATTGTGAACCGGCAGCACTGAGCTGCCCCGTCCTGCCCGAACGTTGTTGTTGATATTTCGAGCGCAAGATCAATGTAAATGCCATCTCGGAATTAATCGCCCGCAACGCCAGCCGCGTTTCAGCAATCAGCGTCATGCAGCCGTAAAACAAAAACAGCGTTCCGACGATTCCCAGCACATTCGGCATCCAGCCCGCTTGCTTGAACACTGCCACATAGCCAATGGCGACCATTGCCGCGACAAACAAACTCAGCGCAATGTAAAAGCTGGTCACAGATTGTTGAATCCACCGGCTGCGGCGCGCATGGATCAGCAACTGGCGTTCGACTTCGGCAAGCCGCTCTTCCGGAAAGTCAATTTTGCTGTCGTCTTTGGACAGCTCTTCAATGTCGTGAGTCAGAACGCGAACGCGATCAACGATTCTGCCCAACCGCGTCGAAGTCGAAAAGACCAAGGTGCCGCAAGCTGAAATCAACACTGCTGGCGTAATCATCGCGCTCAAAATGTTCAGCGCGTTCAGAGCCTTTGTCAGGTCCTCCATATCAAACATGTCAAGACTCCAGTGAGTTGATTCGCCCAGCCAGTTGGAAATCTTTTGCCGTCAAGCCGCCCTGGCTGTGCGTCATCACACTCAGCCGGACGTTATTCCAACCGTGAACCAGAATATCCGGGTGATGATCCATGCTCTCCGCTTCGTCGGCGACCCGGTTCACAAACGCCATTGCCGATTTGAAATCGGCCAATTTGAAATCGCGGATAATCTCATTCCCTTCCCGTCGCCAGCCTGAAATTTCGGTTAAACGTTGATTGATTTGCTCGTCGTCCAGTTTCATTTTCCTTCTCCTGAATCGTTCATGATCGTCTTTGCAGACTCTCTTTAGGTATTACCAGATGGCAAATTTCGCACACAAAACTCACCTTGCGCAACGAAAGAGCCGTGTATAAACTTGCGAATCAATACGGACTTTTATTTACCGGAGAGTTTTCATCAACAGCACACATAATAACCTCCCCTGAAGCCGAGCTTATACACTTCGTCGTTCTTTAGGAGGCCTGAGACTGTAATGGTGAACAAAATTATGTTTGAACGCCGTCTAGTGCTAGAACCGAAAACCATCGTCAGCGCTTATCGCACGATGTACACCGCGCGCCGAATTGACGATAAAGAAATTCAGCTAAAACGACAAAACAAAATCTTTTTCCAAATTAGCAGCGCCGGTCATGAAGCGGTCACAACCGCAGCAGGGATGTTGCTGCAGCCTGGTTATGACTGGTTTTATCTGTATTACCGCGACCGTGCGCTGGCGTTGCAGCTTGGCACCACGCCTTATGAACATTTGCTTGCCGCCGTTGCAGCCGAAACCGACCCGTTTTCCGGCGCGCGCCAGATGCCTTCGCATTGGAGCAGCAAACGCATCAACATGGTCGGACGTTCGTCCTGCACCGGGATGCAGTTTTTACAAGCCACCGGCGCAGCAGAAGCTGGATACCGGTATTCACTAATCAAGGAAATTACGGATCGCGCCAGCAAGTTCAAACATGACGAAGTCGTCTATGTTTCAGCCGGTGATGGCGCGACTAGCGAAGGCGAGTTCTGGGAATCGTTGAATACGTCCTGCAACCTGAAATTGCCGTTGCTGTATTTGATTGAAGATAACGGGTACGCCATTTCCACGCCGGTCGAGGTGCAAACCGCAGGCGGCAGCGTTTCCCGGCTGCTGACTGGCTTTCCTGGATTGTACATTGCCGAATGTGATGGAACGGACCTGTTTGAAAGCTACGACACACTGAAAAGCGCAATTGACTATTGTCGTGAACGGCGCGGTCCGGCCCTGGTTCATGCGCACGTTATTCGCCCGTATTCGCATTCACTGTCAGACGACGAAACGCAATATCGTACCGAAGAGGAGCGCGCGCAAGACGCAGCAATAGATCCCATAACCAAGCTCGGCAGATTCCTCGTCCGTGAAGGTGTGCTGACGCAAAACGAACTGGAACGGCTGCGGGACGAAGTGGATGCCGAAATCAATGCCGCAACCGACCGGGCGTTGGCGATTCCGCAACCGCCGAAAAGCTCTGCTCTGAAATATGTTTATTCGCCGGATGTTGATCCGACGTCGGCAGAGTTCGACACTGAAAACCAAGTTGAACTGAGCGGCAACGAAGGCACGATGGTGGATTTGATCAATCGCTGCCTGCACGAAGAAATGGAACGGGAGCCTCGCATCGTCGTTCTTGGCGAAGACGTTGCAGACGCCAGCCGCATTCACGTTCTGAACGCAGTCAAAGGAAAAGGCGGCGTGTTCAAAGTTACTGCCAACCTGCAACGCAAGTTCGGCAGCGACCGAGTGTTCAACACTCCTCTGGCCGAAGCCAACATCGTTGGCCGCGCGATGGGAATGGCGACGCGCGGGTTGAAGCCCGTGGCCGAAATTCAGTTCTTCGATTACATCTGGCCCGCCATGATGCAGATGCGCGATGAAATTCCCTTGCTGCGCTGGAGATCCAATAATAACTGGACTTGTCCGATGGTGGTTCGTGTGCCAATTGGCGGTTATCTGACGGGCGGTTCGATTTACCACAGTCAATCTGGCGTTTCGATGTTTACGCAAATTCCCGGATGGCGCGTCATTATGCCTTCCACGGCGCTTGACGCAAACGGATTGCTGCGAACGGCGATTCGCTCGGATGACCCTGTGCTGTTCCTGGAACACAAACACCTGTATCGGCAAACTTACAACAAGAGCCAATATCCCGGACGCGATTTCATGATCCCGTTTGGCAAGGCCAAAGTTGTGCGCGAAGGCGAAGACCTGACCATCGTCACGTACGGCGCGTTGGTTCAGCGCTCGCTGGTCGCGGCCAGACAGGCTGCAAAAGACGGAATTGATGTGGAAGTCATTGACCTTCGCAGCTTGAATCCTTACGACTGGGCAGCTATTGAACGCAGCGTCAAAAAAACCAACCGCGTGATTGTCGCTCACGAAGATTCGATGTCCTGGGGGTACGGCGCTGAAATCGCCGCGCGCATTGCCAGCGAGCTTTTCGATCACCTGGATGCTCCGGTCAAACGCATCGGCGCGCTGGATTGTTTTGTCGCGTATGCACCGGAAGTCGAAGACGCGATCCTGCCGCAAATCGAAGACGTGTTGAAAGTCATCAACGAAATTGCGGCTTACTAAACCTGGAAGCGGAGCACCTTGTCCGCCTTTTTGAAGATGAATTCGTTGACCGGAAAAATCGTCGGCGTTTACGTCGGCAAACAAAAAGGCGAAGGCAAAACCGAAGTCGCCTCCGCCGAACTGATTGCTGATTATGGCCTGCGCGGAGACCGCCACGCAGGCCGTGACAAGCGCCGCCAAGTCAGCCTGTTTGCCAAAGAAACTTTCGAACAGCTTTTGGCAGAAGGCTTCACGCCCTTACCAAGCGAACTCAGCGCCAATCTTTTTACCGAAGCAATCAAACTCAATTCGTTAAAGCCTGGAATGCAGCTTCGCATCGGCAAAGTGCTGCTGGAAATTGTCGAAGCCCGCACCCCCTGCCGCAACATCACCAAAATAGACAACCGGTTGCCCAAACGGCTCTACGGCCAATGCGGCCAACTTGCCCGCATCATCGAAGGCGGTACCATACAATCTGGCGATACAATCGAAATTCTTCAGGATAAGCGTCAACTGAGCCTGGCATTTGCCTGAAAATCAGTACCGCGACCTGTAGGGAGCGGGCCTCTACAATAATTTTCCAGCCACGGAAACCCGCTTGCTAACGCGCGCGGTACCGATCCAACCTTTAGAAAAACCGAACGGTATAACTGACTCGCACTCCCCGACCGATTTCCGGCGCGATGTCTTTGATAAAGGACAGGTGGTTGAAATACAGCTTGTTGCCCAGGTTGAATCCGCTGACTGAAAAAATGTGCGCCGCATGTTTCTGCGCCAAAGTATATGAAGCCAGCACGTTGACGATGCCGTAACCAGCAGTGCGTTCTTCGTTCGTAAACAGCCGATCCTGGTCGCGCGCCATGACGACTTCGGGGTTTACGCGGAACGCTCCAAACTGAAAATCCAGGCCCAATCGCCCACGCATCGGCGGGATGCGCGGCAAAGGCGTTCCGGTCGCCGTCAGTTCCGCGTTGACGTAATCCAGGCCACCATTCAGCCAGATGTTTTTCCTCAGGGCAATGCTCAAATCGGCTTCGACACCCATATATCGGCTGTCGGCTTGGCGGTAATTGGCGACGGGCAAACCGTCTTCCACGTCTCCGGTCGGAGCCAGAAACACGAAATCGCCGAGTTTGTAATAGAAATAGTGCCCTTCGACACGAAGCCGTTCGGAAGAATGCCGCAGCGAAAGATCAATGCCGTCACCGCGTTCGCGGTTCAGGTTTGTGTTGCCAATTTCAAAGGTCAAATTCCCAGGATGCGGCCCGTTGTTGTAAAGCTCGTCCAGCGAAGGCGCGCGGTACGAATGGACGTAATTGGCGGCAAAAACGCCGTGTTCCCACAGCGGAATACGTATGCCGAGCGCGCCCGAAAAGCCTGTGAAGGAACGGTCGGTCAAGCCTGACACGCTGGCGGGACTATAACCGTTGTGTTCGATTCGCCCGCCGAATTGCAACGCCGCCCATTTGAAATCCAGGGTTTCGACCGCGAAAGCCGCAAAGGAATTTTGCATTGTCGGCGGCGCCAGCGCTTCATTGCCCACAGTTTTGAAATCCCTGTAAAAGCCGGAAACGCCAAAACTACCGGACAACTTCCCGGCGGCCTTTTGCTCGAAGAAAGTGCGATAGGAATAAGTCTTGTTGAAAAACTGCGTTTCCGGATCGCCGCCGACCAGTTCCTGATGTTTGTAATTGCTGTAATCAAACGTCAGGTGAACGTGTTCCAACCCTGCTCCCACATCGTTCAATCCTGCGTTCATGCGCAGTCCGTGACGGCGCATATCCAGCTTCGCAATTTCCGGATCGGCTTCGCTGGTGTCATACGGAACGCCGTAAAGATTGTTGTTGTAACTGTAACTGGCGTTGAAAAAGCCTTTATCTCTGAAATAGCCGCTGCCACCCGTGAAGTCGTAATTGCGCAAACCGGAATTCAGCACCTTGCCCAGCGCCGAACTGTAATCTCCGGATTTTTGTCCGCCGCCATTTCCCCACACCAGCCATCTGCCTTTGCCGAATTCCAAACCGGCGCTAGATCCGCCCAGGTTTTGCGTTGAAGCGCCAACGCCGGAAAAGTAACCGTGCAAACCTTCGTGCTGCTGTTCGTGGCCGCTGACGGCATTGACCAAACCGCCGATGGCGTTGCTGCCATACAACAGCGTCGCCGGGCCGCGCACAACTTCAACTTTTTCGACTGACAGAACGTTAATTGGTTCACCGTGGTCACCGGACGAATACGACAACGAGCCCGTGCGAATTCCATCCTGCGCCACCAGCACACGGTCACCATCAAACCCACGAATCACAGGCCGCGAAGCGCCGGGGCCGGAACTGCGTTTGGCGATGCCGGTTTGGTGATCCAGGGCTTCGCCCAGCGAGGAAGTGTCTTTTTCCAGCAGCGTCGTTGCGTCCAGGCTGTTGACGCTTTGAAAGGATTCAAACGCCGACTGTTCATTGCCCGTCGCTGAAACCGTCACCTGATCGCGCAATCCGGTCAGCTTCAGTTTCAAATCCACGGTTGCGGTTTGTCCGGCGCTGACTTCAACTCGCTGAATGGAATCGGGCAGTCGGTCGAACCGCGCCACAATGTCGTAAACGCCCGGCGGCACGTCTTTGAATTCGAACGCGCCTTTTTCATCCGTCGTAGTCGAACGTTTCAACTGGACAATGACGACGATCACGTCGTGAATTTCCAGATTCTGCGATTCCAGCGAAACCGTCCCTTTGATGGTTCCCGTGGCTTGCCCAAACCCAACAACCGCCATACCAATCAGACAGCAAACCAAAAGAACCAGCGCCACCCCAAATTTTCTGAATTGCACAAACAATCTCCTTCTCAGATTTATCGTTTCTTGAGTGAATTAAGCCAGTTTAGGGTATGACGTTTCCCATTCGGCGGCATCCACCTTTTTATGAAGCGACCTGATTGGCTGCTGAGTGGTCGTTTTCGGCCAATGAGTGGAGTGGCGGATGGGTAAGCAGGCTTAAAGCTTTTTCCGCATCCCCAACGTCAGTGGCTGGTATCCGGCAGCTTCCCAAAATCGCCTGGCGGTTTCGTTGAGATAAAGCACGTGCAGTTCCGTCAGCGGAACGGATTGCGCCAGTAACCAGTTTTCGGCGGCAGATAAAAGCCTTTGCCCGACTTTTGCGCGGCGCTGGGCGGGATGCACGAACATTCCGGCGATGTAACCGCCGATGGCTTCGACGTTCGGACGCGGGCGGCGCAGCAAAACGTTGATCGCATTTCGCGCAGCCTGTTCGATTCGATCCACCAGCCAGCGCGTGAATCCCAATTCTTCGCGCGTCAGTTTTTGCCCTTGAACCATGATCTTGATGTAACCGATGACTTCGCCATGTTTTTCCGCGACGAAAAAGCGATTGTTCGGCCGCAGCAATTGTTTGCGAATTTCCTCTGCACTGGCCGCCCACCCGGTTAGCTCAGCCATCGTTTCGTTGAGCGATTTTTCGTACAGCAGCAGTTGTCGCGACAGCGCAGCCAGGGACTCTGCGTCATCGGTTCGCGCAGCGCGGATCAACAGGAAGTCTTTGTCGTCAATGGTCATAACAGATGAAGCGTCGGCAATTGGTGTGTTTGACCGTCCGTGAAAGCATACGCGATAATCCTTGCCGGTTTAAGCTCCTCCCAACATACGCTGAAATTCCGATGTTCAAATTCGTTATCGCTGTCATTGCCGTTGTCGTTTTGCCGTTGGCCGAGCCAGCCATCGCTCAAACGAAACGTGCCAGCTATGGCCCGGTCGTCAAGGCGTACCTGACTGGCCTGGACGAAGAAGTGACAGAACTGGAGTTTCAATTTCGCCATCAGGAAATCACGCGCGTAATTTACGAACGGACGAAACAGCGGCTGGCGGTGCGACGCCGATATGTAGAACGCATCGCTGCCAAAACGTCGGAAGATCGTGTGCCCGAATTGCAGGTGTTGGCCGATGACGAACTGAGCATTTTAAAATTGGGATTTGACCCCAATCTTGACGACATCGAACTTGGAGCCGAACTTGGCGGACGCTGGCGAGTGGTAAGCATCGAGCGAATGCGCGATCGGTTTTTCGTGCTGGAAAAATTGTTGCCGACGGAAATCAGCCGGATCGCCCCTGAACGAAAGTTAGGCCCAAACATTAACATTCTGGATGTAATTGAAACCCTGACCGTTCGCGTAGAATCCCACGATCCGCCCCCGCAAAATGCTTTGCCTGCGCAGCCTGTAGTGACAACTGCCGAACCCACCATTGCCGCGCCGGTTGAAACCAACAACACGGTGGCGCCGCAACCCGCAACCCGCAACCCGCAACTGCTGCACATTTATTTGCCGGAATACACGCCCAAAGCGCGCGAAAAAAAGATTGAAGGTGATTTGATTATCAGCGCAATGCTGCAACGCGACGGCAAAATCAAAAGAGTGAAAGTGGAGCAAGGATTGGGACAAGGCCTGGACGAACGTGCGGTCGAAGCCGTTAAACGGCTGGCTTTTTTGCCAGCCGAGCTCAATGGCCAGACGGTGGACGCAAACTTGCAGATCGTCTTCAACTTCAAACTGGCGAAAGTGACGCTGTACATTTCCCAGGCGGAGCTTCTGAAAGGGGAAGGGCGATGAACCGGCTGCCGGATTTTTTGCAAAAATCCCCTGGCCAATGGACGCGGCGAGATGTGCTGAAAGGCTCGGCGGCTTCGGTCACCACCATCGGCCTGGGCATGCTGGGATTCGGCTGCGCCGTGCGGCAATCGGTGGAAGTTTCCCGCATTGACCTGAAACTCAATGATTTACCGCCAGGTTTTGACGGATTAACTATCGCGCAACTAACGGATATTCATCATGGATTTTACACGGGGCTGGATTACATTCACCGCTGTGTCGAAATCGTCAACAGCCTTCAACCGGACATCGTCGCCCTGACCGGTGATTTTACTTACGGAGGCAAAAAATACGTCGGTCCGTGCGCCGAAGTCTTGAGAGGGTTGCGCGCGCGGGTTGGCGTTTACGCTGTGCTGGGCAATCACGATTATTACGTTGGCGCTTCGTCAGTTGCTACAGCGCTGAAAACCGCCGGATGCTCGATGCTGATTGACGAGCGGGATCGGCTGGAGCTTCGCGGAGAGAAGTTATGGCTGGCCGGGACAGACGATTTGTATTACGGCACCACTGACATCAAAAAGCTGCTCAGCGACATTCCGCGCGAAGCCACGCGCATTGTGCTGGCCCATAACCCGGATTTCATCGAAGAGTTCGCCGCCAAAGACCAACGCGTTGATTTGATGATTTCCGGCCACACGCACGGCGGGCAAATTCGCTTCCCGATGGCCGGAGCGCCACACGTAACTTCGGCTTATGGCCAGCAGTACATTATCGGCTTGAACCGCAAAGACAACATCCAAATCTACACCTCGCGCGGCATCGGGACGGTGCTGTTGCCGACACGTGTGGATTGCCCGCCTGAAATTGTGTTGCTGACCCTGCGAACTGCCTGATTCAATTTTGCGCCTGTCGCCGCATCTCTTCGCGAATCAGCTTGGAAACCGGATTCCACGGGCGAAGCTGCGAAACAAAATCCAGCGCGTGTTCCGGTCCTCGATCTTTGACCAGCTTTTGCAGTTCGGTAGATTGGGCATCGCCTTCTCCTGCAAAGCCTAGCGCGGCAGCGCAGCCCTGGATCAAATAGGTCGGCTCAATGCTATACCGATACGCCAGTTTGACCGGGCCAATCAGCCGGTCGTCAGCTTGCAGTTTGCGGATGGGGTCGCGGCCTACGCGGGCGATGGTGTCCATCAAGGCAGCGTTGGAAAAACTGGCCAGGATTTCATTGATCAGATTGCCGTAATGCAGCGTGCGTCCGTGTTTTGACAGCAACGCGCTTTGCGCTTCCAGCATTGCGCCGACAACGGCTCGGTTAATCGCTTCGTCTGCCATGGCTTCGTGAATGTATTTGTACCCTTTCTGGTAACCGAGATATGCGCACACGGCGTGGCCGCAGTTCAGAATGTACAGCTTTTCTTCAATGCTGGCCGGAAAGTTGTCCACCCCCTTGAAAGGTGGCAGAACATCAAAATCGCCTTTGACCTGCAAAGTGTCAAACAGCACATCGCCCGTCGCGTCAGCGGTGATTACCTGACGCCCAATTTTGTCGGTTTCCTGGCCTGAAACGATGCGATCGGAAATCGCTGCATTGAACCCAACCCAATCTTCGACTCCCTGCGCAAACTGAAACGGAATGCCTGCAAACACCAATCGTTCAAGCTGCGAACCGGCGTTTTTCAAATTCTCGCAGCAAAAAATATCCAGCGGGCGTTTCACCTCCGATTTGATGCGGTACAGAATCGCTTCGGCCAGCGCGTTTGCAATTTCAGGCAAATTGTCCGGACGGACGGAGGTGTAGATTTGATCGGCTGCGGCGACTTCACGCGCAAAGGCTTCGCCGGGCATGGTCACGGCACGAACGCCTCGAACTTCGGCAGTCGTTTCTACTGCGCCTTTGGTCACCACGTCGAACCCAAATCGGTTGATGGAATTGACGATTTCCAGCCGCCGAGCCGCAAAAACGACTTCGTGCCCCTGCATGTTCAGCGCAACGCCCAGCGCGCCCAACCCGACTCTTCCTGCTCCGATAATAATGACTCGCACTTACTCTCTCCGATTTGAAAATGGACAGGATTCACAAGATTTTTCAGGATTTGCGCTTAATCCTGAAAAATCTTGTGAATCCTGTCTACTGCGGCTTACCGCAACAAAGCCTCAACTTTTGCTAGCAACTCTTCAAAAACCAAATTTCGCTTACTCAGAAAATCGTCTGCGCCGGACTGCAATGCTTCAATCTTGTCTTCGACGCCTTGACGTCCGCCAAGCAAGATCACGGGCGTTTCGCGTTTCGCTTTACGCAGTTCGCGGCAAACATCGAAGCCGGATTTGTGTTCCAGCAATGCGTCCAGCAGCAAAAGCTGATACGCCTGCCGCTGGTTGGTGGCGCGTTCAAACGCTTCGCGGCCATCCTGTGCGCGTTCGACCAAGTAGTTTTCGACTTCCAAGCCGCGTTGCAAAATCGCGGCTAACTCTTCGTTGGCAACGGCAACCAGAACGCGCTGAAGGCCGGTCAAGGATTTGGTTTGCAAACCGCCAGTCAAACTCTGATGAGACAGCGACAACTGTGCCGTGCCGCCCATGACAGGCAACACCGATGTCATCGCCGGTTGCACATCCGAAAGCGTGGTGGTCATCAATTTGGCTTCGACGCGGCGAAGTTCTGTCATCGCCCCCAGTTTGGCGAAAGCGGCACGGGCTTCTTCCAAATGTGCGCGGGCAGATTCCGGACGCCGCTGCGCCAGCCGCAATTCGCCGATGGCCGCATGGCTGAGCGCTGTGCGATACGGATCACTGATGGTTTGGAAAATCGAAAGGCTTTGGCTGAAACAGCGATTGGCTTCGTTGAGTTCGTTGGCAAAAACGTGAATTTGTCCGCGTGTGTATAGCGCGCGCGCCATCAAATTCAGCGCCGGGTCCAGCGACGTGGCTGATTCGGCGGCTTCCAGTTGCTGGCGGGCTTTATTCTGATCGCCCTGTTCGGCGTGAATCAGCGCCAGATCGAAGCCGATCAAAACCTGTTCTTCGATTGCGCCGCGCTCACGAGCAGCAGCCAATCCTTTTTCAAACGCTTCGATGGCCAAAGCCATTTCGTGATCAGCGTGAAGCACACGGCCAAGAATGCGTTGCGTGCGCGCATAAACCGTCTGTCCATGAAGCTGAACGGCCTGTTGAATGGCGGCTTCAGCGGCGGCGACATATCCTTGCAGCAGTTTTAGCTCTGCCAAATCGGTCAACGCCACGGCTTCGGCTTTTGGCAGGCCGTATTCGCGCGCCAGCCGCAACCGGTCGTCCAGCAACTTTTCCACTGCCCGCCAGGAACCCAGTCGCGCCATCGCTCGTGACAAACTGCTGTAAGCCTTGAGCACCAACCGCACATTCCCGGTCGCTTTGATCTGTTTGATGGCAGCTTTATAAACCGGCACGGATTCTTTCAGTTTGCCTTCCGTATATAAAATCAAAGCCTGTTGCAGCTGAATGCGGCCTTCCAGCATGGAATCGCCTGTTTCTTCGGCCATTCGCGCAGCGCGTGCCCAGTTGTATCGCGCGCCTTCAAAATCGCCTTCCTTCCAATCCACTTTGCCCAGCAGGTAATGCGCTTCGGCGCGCCAGCGCAGATTGCCCGCTTGCCTGGAAGCTAAAATTGCTCTGTGCAACTGATCACGTGCGGCCAGCAAATCGCCTTTGTTGACCAGCGCCCGTCCCAAACCGGCATGCGCGGCAGCCAAACCCGTTTCATCGTCTTTGCCTTTTTCCGCCTGTTGATAAAACGCCAGGCTGTTTTGCATCGCCTCAATTGCCTGATCAAGCTGCTGGCGTTCCAAATACACGCGTCCCAGCCACAGCAACACGCTCGCCCGAAATGACGTTGGCAAACCAACCAGATTTTTTGTGTCTTTATATTTGGCCAGGAATTCCAGAGCCGCATCGTGGTCGCCTTTGTTCAGGCTGGATTCAGCCAGAAGCTGGCGAACGCTGGCTTCTTCACAAGCGTCACCAGGTATATCGGCCAATCGTTCCGCCAACGAAGAAAGCAATCCGGCGGTCGTGTTTCGCGGCTGGGCGTCGAGCGAAATGACTTCGCCGCTTTCGTTTTCGATCAGACTGAAGGCAAGCTCTGGCCCGTTGTTGCCAAAACGAATCACATCGCCATCGGCCAGCACTTGTTCAATTGCCCGTACGTTGTTGACGAAACTGCCGTTGGTCGAACCCAGGTCGCGCAGCAGAAAATCATTTCCTAGGCGAATGATTTCAGCCTGTGACCGCGAAACGACAGACACCGGCAGACAAATTGAATTTTCGGGTCCACGCCCAATGGTGATTCGCTGTGATTCCAGCTTTACGTAACGGGATTCGCCGTTCAAAGTCAGATGAATTTCCCCACGAATGCTCATCCTGTGATCTCTCCTACTGCTACCTTTCTGCCCTACGGCATTTTTTTGAAGCTGAGAATGGCGCGAAGTATACACATGCGCAGCAGTTAAGCCGACATTTTTCTTGACCGGCTTTGGCTCGCGGTTATAATCGCTGTGCTGTACCAGTCCACATGACGACCCCTGCTGAAAATTCAACTCGTTGTTTACCAAGTGTTTGACCGCTGCTGATTCGCCTGCCGCAGCCTATTAGAGGAAATCCGTACATGCCATCACCGCTCAAGATTGGAGTTCTTGCCGAAGCTCGTTACCTGGCCCAAAGCCAGCCAACCGGACTCAGCAATGAACTGATCGCCCAAGGCCACGAAGTCACGATTATTGATCCTCAAAAAGCTCTTTACCGGATGGGCGACAATCGCTGGTTTGCCGGGCTGGACGTGATTGTCGGACGCGGGCGAAGCTGGGGCTTGCTGGGCTTGCTGAACTGGGCGGAACGCGCTGGCTGTTTGACCATCAACCGCCAAGCCGCCATCTCCGCCGTCCACAATAAAGCCCAGATGTCCATTGCGCTGGCCGGAAGCGGTTCGCCGATTCCGGAAACCTACTTTGCCACGATTGAACAGCTTGCCAAAGAAATTCCCGCCAAAAATTACCCCATTATCCTGAAGCCAATTTTTGGCGATAACTCGCGCGGATTGCTGGTGGTCAATTCGGCTGCGGAATTGGCTGCGACCGATTGGCCCGAACCCGTCGCGCTGGCGCAGCGGTATTTCAAAACCGACGGCTACGACCTGAAGCTGTACGGGATTGGCGATCAAATATGGGCCGTCCGAAAAGTCTCTCCCTTCAACGCCACCGCCGAAATGGACAAAGCCAAAGAAGGTTTGGCCGAAATCACGCCGGAACTGACAGAGCTTGGCCGCCGATGCGGGCAATTGTTTGGCCTGGATTTATTCGGCGTGGATTGCATCGAAACCGAAGCCGGCGTGCTGATTATTGAAATCAACGATTACCCGAATTACACCAACGTGCCCGCGGCAAACGAACGGCTGGCGGAATACGTCACCAAGAAAGCGGAAAGGAAGTAGACAGGATTTTCAGGATTTTTCAGGATTGGAAAATCGGTGTTGGTCATCCTGTTGAATCCTGTAAATCCTGTCAAAAAACGCATGAAAATTGGCGTCATCACCAAACGCGAAAAAGCTACGAAGTCCGGCTCGGTCATGCAGGAAACGATTGGGTTGCTCACCGAGCGCGGCATCACCGTCGAACAGATTTACCCCGACGACCAGGCGATCAACGTCGCCGAAGTCAAAAACGATTGCGACTTGTACCTGCTGAAATCAGGAACCGAAACCGCACTGAGCTTGGCCGGAGTGCTGCATGCCGCTGGAGCGAAAATCCTGAATCCTTACCCAACGGTCGTCGCCATGCGCGACAAAATCATTTCCACAAAAATATTGCTCGACGCCGGAGTTCCCTTGCCGGAAACCTTTTTCGTCGCCCATTCAGGCTTTCTGGCAGATGCGTTGAAAGACGGCCCGCTGGTCGTCAAACCTTTCTGGGCGGCTTCGCAAGGTCGCGGCGTGCAGATCATCCATTCAGACGACGAACTGGAAGGCGTGACCAGCGATGAAGGATTGTTCTTTGCCCAGCGATATAACAAACCCGACGGACGCGACTACAAGCTGTACGTGATCGGCGAGCAGGTTTTCGGCGTCCGCCGCGTCTGGCCGCCCAAAACACTGGAAGACAAGCTCGGCGAACCGTTTGAAGTAAGCGGCGAGATGAAAGAGATCGCGTTGAACTGTGGAAAGGCATTTGGTGTCGGGCTTTATGGTGTGGATGTCATTACCAGTGATGGCAAGCCGTTTGTTGTGGATATCAACACATTTCCAGGATTCAAGGGCGTGCCAAAGGCCGCCGAATTGTTATCTGAACTCATTATGATTGAGGTAAAAGAATGAAACTGCATTTTATGATTGTCCGCCGAGTCCCGCCGGTTCCTAGCCCTGTGCTGGTCGAGTGTTACGACATCCTGCGCGGGCGTGGGTACACCGTCACCGAAGACATTGCGGAAGAAATTCTGCAGCGGCCTGACTTGATGAAAGTTGATGCCGATTTGTATCTGCTGAAATCTCACACGGAATTGTCGCTGGCGCTGGCCGGCGTGTTGTTTACGCAAGGCGCGAACATGCTGAATCCATATCAATCGTGTTCCCTGATTCAAAGCAAGATCATCACGTCAAAGCTGCTGCGGCAGGCCGGAATCCCCGCGCCGGATTCATGGGTAAGTAATGACTTGAACCTGGCCAAACAACTTCTGGAAAAACATCCGCTGATCATCAAACCGCACATGGGGCATCGCGGAGCGGGCGTCCACCTGTGCCGCACGCCGGAAGACATTGACAAGATTCCGGAGCCGGTGACGCCGATGATTATCCAGGAAGCGATTCCCGGCCCCGGCGAAGACCTGAAAATTTATTGCGTCGGCGATCAGGTGCAAGGCGTTCGCAAGGCGTTTTCCGAATCCAGCTTTTCCGTCGCCGGTCGCCACGGAGAAATCACCGACGAAGTCCGCCGCATTTCGCAAAAAGTCGGCGAAGTTTGCGGCTTGGGCTTGTACGGCCTGGACATCATCGAAAGCGATCGTGGGCCGTATGTTGTGGACGTAAACTACTTCCCCGGTTACAAGGGCGTGCCGAACGCCGCCGGAATGATCGCCGATTACATTGACGATTACGCGCGCGGGCGGGTGTCGCTGAAAACACCGGTGTGAAGAAATGACGCGGAGACACGGAGACAGAGCGACGCGGCGAATGAAGACTTCATCATTGAATGTCAGCGAGAAAAATCACTGAAAGAACCTGAGCGAATGAATCCCAAAGTCCCCGCGTCACCCCGTCGCCTTGTCCCCGCGTCTCTTTTAGCCTTGTTGGCAGAAGGGTTTCTGACGCGCCTGAGTTCCGGCGTCATCGGCTTTGCGCTACCGCTCTTTGCATATCGAAAACTGGGGTTGAGTCTGACAGAAACCGGCGTGCTGCTGGCGATGAATCAAGTCGCAGAGCAATTGTTCAAACCCTTGATGGGCTGGGCGGCAGATCGAATTGGACTGAAGCGGGCTTATACCGTTGCAATCGTCGGGCGAAGTTTTGCCGCGCTGTGTTACGTGATCGCCGGTTCGCCCTGGCAGATTTATTCGGCGCGTTTTCTGCACGGATTGGCGGAATCGTTGCGCGAACCTTCGGTCAATGCCTTGATTGCCGAAAACGCCAGGGAAAAATCCGTCGCTTCAACTTTCGCCTGGTACAACACGGCCAAACAGACGGCCAGCGCCATTGGCAAATCTACTGGTGGTTTTTTGTTGGCGCTGATGCTGGACAATTACTCGGCGGTATTTTTGACTGCGTTTGTGCTGTCTTGCCTGCCAGTGTTTGTCGTTGCGCGCTACGTGCGGGAACCGCAAATCCATCACCACGAACAGGAAAAAACTGACGGTGATAGCCAGGCAACGGAAACTACCGCGCAGCCGTCAACTGGCGCTTCGATCTTTTCATTTGCCGTGCTGGGCTTTTTGATTTCCTGCACGGCGCAAATGATTTCAAACCTGTTTCCGGTATTGGCGACGGAATACGCGCATCTGACCGAAGCGCAAACCGGATTCATTTATGTCATCACGATTATCGTGGTGGTGGTCGCCGGGCCTGCCTTCGGATGGTTTGCCGACAACGTTAGCCACAAACTGGCGCTGGCGGTTCGCGGGTTGGCGAACACAGTTTCTTCGGCAATGTTCTTTTTCTTTCCCACTTTTCCGGGCCTGGCCACAGGCAGCGTTGTTGACGCGGCAGGCAAAGCGGCTTTCAGGCCCGCTTGGGGATCGTTGATGGCTCGGCTATCCGGTTACGACCGGCGACGGCGAGCTCGGGTCATTGGGCACCTGAGCATGGGCGAAGGCTTGGGCGAAATGCTGGGACCGATTCTGGGCGGTTTTCTTTGGCATACGTGGGGACTGGGCGTGATGCTTGGCGTGAGAGTCGCGCTGGCCATCATCGGAGAAATTTATGCTTTTAAGATCGCACGCTCTGAGAAATAAAACTTTTGGACAGGATTGGCAGGATTTTTCAGGATGTATCCAAATCCTGAAAAATCCTGTTCATCCTGTCCAAATTCCGATGGAGAAATAAATGCGAATCTGTTTTTTGATGGAACCACCGCGGAGTTCGACTTCGGTGACCTATGAAGTGTTGAACGGGTTGAAAGCCAGCGGAGCCGACGTCGAAGTCGTCACTGAACGCAGCGGTTTGATTGATCTGGAGAATTTCAAGTTTGATTACGACGCGTACCTGTTCAAATCGCATTCGCCGCTGGCCGAATCCTTGGCGGCTGCGGCGCATTATCGCGGGGCCAAATTGCTGAACGAATATCCGGCAACGATGAAAGTCCGCGACAAGGTATTGACCTGCACCTTGTTGCTGCAAGGCGGGATCCCTACGCCGCGCACCTTTGTCACCGATTCGATTGAAACTTTGCGCCCGGTGGTTCAGCAAATGCCGATTGTCGTCAAACCCTATCGTGGCCGTCGCGGAATGGGCATTGAAGTTTGCCTGAACGAAGCCGAGTTTGACGCGCTGGTTCAGCGCCGAGCAGCCGACGCTTCCAGCGACGAAGACGAAGGCGGCGAAGACGGCACCGCGCTGGGCGAACGCCTGATTTTCGCGCAGGAATACGAAGATCACGAACCGTTTGATTACAAAGCCTACGCCATTGGCGATTACGTTTACGCCATCAAGCGCGTTTTCCCCGCCAAAACCAAAGAGGAAAAACTTGGCACACCCGTCGGTGATGATCCGGAACTGGTGGATTTGGTGCGGCGCTGCGGAAAACTGTTTGGCTTGCAGCTTTACGGCGTGGATCTGGTCAAAACGCCGAAAGGATATTCAGTCATCGAAGTGAACTGCTTTCCCGGTTACAAAGGCGTGCCCGAAGGCGGCGAACGCATCGCCAAATTTATTCTGGAAAATGCAAAATAATTTGTGAATGAGGAGTATCTGCTATGAAGACGTACACCATAGCCTTTCATGCATTTTTGCTCTCGCTGGTTTTTCCAGTTGTAGGGTATGCCAGCACCATCAATACGCGAATCGTTGATCTTTCCGGCCAGCCAATCCCAGATGTGCTGATTACCATTAAAGTCTCTGGCTGGAATAATGGAGTCATTGAAACCCTTACAACAGACATCAATGGCCAAGCGAAGGTCAGTCTAAATAATTCTGGTGGTAGTAGCTGCAATTTGCTGGCTTATTCATTTACGCCCAGCAAACCGAATTACCAGTTCAGTCACGAATCAGTCCTGATTCCGTGTGGTCCGGCAACCTCCACTCAAGATTTGCTGATCCGAGGCACCACTTTGCCCAAGCTCAGCAGCGTTTCAGCAGCCAATTATCAAACCGGATTTACCAGCAATATGATCGTTGCTTCGTTTGGCGATGGATTAGCGACGGCAACTGAAGCAGCGACCTCTTTGCCGCTGAAAACAACTTTGGGGGGACGCAGAATTCTAATAACAGACTCTGCCGGAACAGAAAAAGCCGCAGGCTTGTTCTACGTTTCCCCTTCGCAAATCAACTACATCACGCCGCCGGACCTTGCGATGGGAGTAGCAACCGCCAGACTGGTTGATGAAAATGGCAACCTGATCAAGTTTGGTTTTCTAAACAGTATTGCGCTTATCGCCCCCAGTGTTTTTACGGCGAATGCTGACGGTAAGGGAGTTCCAGCCGCGTTTGTCCTTCGTTCCAGCACCGGATTTCAGGTCTATGAACCTGTCGCTCAGTTCGACATGACGCAGCAAAAATACATTCCGCTAGACATTGATTTGGGAACCTCTTCATCTGAAGTCGTCATTTTGGTAATGTTCGGCACAGGATGGAGGAAGGCGGACGTTGTGAATAACTATGTTGATATCGGGTCATATCGTGGCCAGATTGAATATGTGGGACCACAACCGACGTTTGAAGGGCTGGATCAGATCAACATCCGGTTACCACGTAACCTAATAGGGCAAGGGGAAGTTTCGGTTGCTCTTTGGTTCGATTCTTCGCGCAGCCGTGCGAACTCTGTACAAATCAAAATCAAATAAATAGTTTGGCAACATCAACGACTTGTGGTTTCATCAGAGAGGCTGTTTTTTGCTCCCCCAAATCAGGAAATAACATCAAAAGGGGTCTGTCTGTTCAGGCTGGAGAAAACTCAAGGAGATAATGGTTTATGAATGAAAATATGAACAAAGATACAAAAAGCCGCCCAAGCGGCAAATATTGGATGCTGGTTTTGCTGGCGCTGTTTCTAGCCGCCGCTGTAGCGACAGAAAGAACTTCAGCGCAATTTGGATTTTCGGACAGTTCCGATAAAAAATCCGACAAGAAAGAAAAGAAAGAAGCCAAGAAAAAGTCCAAGTCTGACGACGACGATGATGATGATGACGATGAGCAAAAGGCGAATGAGAAAGAAGCCAAGCGAGCTGAAAAGGCACTGAAAGAATCAAAGAAATCCGAATCCAAATCTTCGTCAAAATCTTCATCAGCGCCTGCCTTGCCAGGCGCTGCCGCTTCCACGGAAGGATTGGAAGCGATCTATGCCACAGTTGAAACTGATCCGGTTCCAAGCGGAGGCGATGCCGCAGACGACCCAGCCATTTGGATTCATCCCACTGACCCCACGCTCAGCACAATCATCGGAACCAACAAACAAGGCGGCCTGGCCGTTTACGATCTAAGCGGCAAGCAGATTCAATATCTGGCTGATGGCCAAATGGACAACGTTGACCTGCGCGAAGGTTTTATGTTGGCGGGTCAGAAAGTCGCCATCGTTGCCGCCGGCAACCGCAAAGATAATTCCATCGCGCTTTATAAAGTGAATCCAAACACGCGCCACCTCGAAAATATTGCTGCTCGCCCAATCAAACACGGAATCACCGCTTACGGAAGTTGCCTGTATCGCAGTGAAAAATCCGGCAAAGTTTATTACTTCGCCACCAGCAAATCCGGCGATGTCGAACAGTGGGAATTGTTAGATAGCAACGGCAAAGTGGATGC
>CAZMXG010000042.1:0-29892 GCA_964570175.1 uncultured Heliomicrobium sp.
GCTCGGCGCAAGTCTTTTTCAAAACTGCCAACTTCACTCGGAGGCTTTATGGCCAACTTGTTTTACGCCTTTTTTCCAAACCCAATTCTGCTTTGCGGAATGGGAGCGATCGGTGCTTCGGTCGAAACGCTAATCATCATTTTGGCAGTAGGCGGTTTGTTTGTGATGGGATTCGTTGCGGCTGTGATCTTCGCTTTCCTTCGATACCTTCGATCAAAAGATTCCCAGCCTCTTTCAATTCTTGGCGACGCGCACTGAGAGATAGGAGGTCGTATGAAATTTATTGCTACTTGCCTTTGCTGGGTTTTGATTCTGACTTCGCCCGGAGTTCTGGCGCAGCAAACCGCTCCGCCAAACCAATCCTGGGATACATTGAAACAAACGCTGGCTGCCGGAAGAGTGATGGTCGAAAAGAAAACCGGGAAGAAATTTACCGGACGCTTCAACAGCATCTCCGACACCGAACTGGTGATTGAGCGCAAAGGAAAGCCGGAAACGTTCAGCCGCGATGACGTGAAAACCGTCTGGACGGTCGTTCCGCCCAGTCGCACGAAGCAGACGGTTTTCGGGGTTGCCGGATTGGCAGGCGGCTTGATGGCCGGAGTCTTTATCGCAGTTGGCTTGGGGTTCAAAGATTGCGGCGGCAGTTGCGGCGACGAAGGAACCGGAATTGTGGCAGCACTGATTGGCTTACCGGTCGCTGGCGTTTTGGCTGGGCGAGCGCTGGCGGGACAAGGCAAACGAACTCTGGTTTATTCCGCGCCGTAAAGACGCTGTTTGCAACCTTCATTGCTTGGATAGTGATGCTTAAGCTTGCAGAGGAAAAATGAACGCATTAACGACCATATTGCAAAAAGGACTTTTGGGCTTGGTGGCAGGGGCGATTCTCGGATGGTTTGGGGGAATTTTGTTTTACGAACTCGTCTCGGTTCCCAAAGCGCAAGGCATGAACCCCGCGCAAAGAGAGTCTTTTCTTTGCAGTGAAGGGCAGGCACCGGTTGCCTTTGCTTTGATGGGAATAGTTCTTGGTGGGGTATTGGGCTGCGGGGTTGGAGGTGAAATGGTGAATCAGCGCAAGCAAGCTGAGCAGTAATGAAGATTTATATGCAGCGCATAAAGGTCGTAGTAATAATTTGTTTGGGTGGACTGGCCGGAGGCGTTGCGGCTTGGATGCTTAGTTACTCAGTTTTTTACGCGATAGTCATTTATCCACAGAAAAATGTCGAACCAATGGTAGCTGCCTCAATTGCTTGTGGAGATTGTTTGAGAGAAGGGATGATAACAGTGTTACTGATGGTCGTTGGCGCAATTATAAGTGCAGTTGCCGCTATAAGATGAGTCGAAGATCGAGTCAAAATTCATAAACTGATGAATTTGATGACAAATCCAAAAGAAGACGGCGGTGCCAGCATTATCTTTCCTTTCTTGGCCATTGTATTTATTGCCATTGGGCTGCTGGTTGGCGTGATTGTTTATTGGTGGAAGAAGCAGGATTGATCGCCTTTATGAAACGAAAAGTATTACTTCCAATCTATCTGATGTTTTGCTGTTCAATCCTGCCGCTAAACTCGTGGCTTGGCACTACTCCATCCAACCACCGTCAAACTTCACGACGTTTAGTACTTGTGCTCGACGGAGTGCCTTACGAAACGATTGCCGAACTAAAGGCCGAAGGTCGCTTTTCCCGGTTTCATCAGCCAAGCCGAATGGTTTCGACGTTTCCTTCGCTGACGAATTCGGCGATGGTGGAAATTCTGCATCACGAAGATTCTCCAGGGTACGAAGATCATTTTTACGACCGCGAACGCAATCGCTTGCTCGGGACCATTCAGGATCGGTTGCAGGGGCAGAAGTTTATCGCAGGGACATTTCGCCAGACCTTTGATTATCACGCCGATGCGTTCAAAGGCGCGCTGGGCTATGTTGCCGCTCCGATTGGAACAGCGACGTTGGCGCAGATTGATTTGATGGAGCTTCGCCAGGCGTTTCGTGAATCTGATTCGCCGTTGTTTGTAGGATATATCGGCGAAACTGATTCGCTGGCCCATCTGGGCGGCAAAGAGCATTTGAAAGCCTTTCTGCAAACCGTGGATCGAACGATGGAAGAGTTGATTGCCGAAGCCGCAGCAAACGGCGGCCATCTGGAAGTCGAAATGTTTTCGGACCACGGCAATCGTTACGACACCTACAAGAACGTCAAACTGAACGACGCCCTGCAGCAGGCGGGATTTGTCGCCGAAAAGACCATCAAGGATGAACACAGCGTCGTGTTACCGAAACATGGCTTGGTGGGTTCTTCGATGATGTTTACGCAGTCGCAAAACCGCGCGCGCGTTGCGGAAGTTGGAGCCGCCACCGAAGGCGTAGATTTCGCCGTCTACCAATCCAATGAAAGCACGATTGAACTGATCAGTCGTCGTGGGCGCGCCCGTGTTTTGAGAGAAGGCGAAAAATTCAAATACGAAGACGCAGGCGGAGACCCACTGAAACTGGCCGCGATCATCGAAGCGATGAAAACCAATGGAGCAATTGACGAAAATGGTTTTGCTTCCGCCGACGATTGGTTTCAGGCGACGCGCGAACACAGTTACGTTGATCCGCTGCGGCGGCTGTTTGACGGCTTCACTAAACACGTCAAAACCCGGGCCGACGTGATTGTCAGTTACGAAGACGGCTATCTGCTCGGAAGCCCGATGCTGACGTATCTGGCCGAAATGCGCGCCACTCACGGCAGTTTGTTGAAAGGCGAAACCGAAGGCTTTGCGATGTCCACGCGCCAGGAACTTGCGCCGTCCGTTCGCGGCCACGAACTCAATCGGCTCTTCACATTGGATCAACGCAGAAAAGTCCTCAGCCATTTCAGCGGCAACGGCCATTGCCAACTCGGCCCAGCGCTCGCGCAGCAACTTGCCAGAAAATAAAAAAACTATTTCTTTTTGATATTCCTCGTCCGGTTTTCCCGCTTATGAAATTGAGAGCGGCAAATTTGTTGTTCTCATTTTCGATGTTTCTAAATCGGAGCAAGACAACATTGAGACAGATTGAAAATAGGCAGGATTTACAAGATTGAACAGGATTAGCTTCAAATCGGCTGAATCAAAGTTTTCATCTTGTTGAATCCTGTCATTCCTGTCTAAAAGTTTTGTGTTCTGATTTAGTAAGTGCCCCAACGAACCGTTTGCCAACCAAGAGGAGAACGTCATGAAAAAGCTGATTCACCATTTCACCGCCACCAAATTGATTATTGCCACTTGCTTGATGCTGGTTTGCGTTAATGCGGCAGGTTTGGCGCAGTCGGCGGAAGACGATTTCAAAGTGCGCGTGGACATCGTCGGGGTTCCGGGCGAAGGCATCGGAGGTTCAATCGAAGCAATTCAGTTCAATTCCGGCTTGGTGACGGATTCAAGCGCCACCGGTGCGTCGGCCGGCAGAGCCAAATTTTCGCCAATTGTGATCACCAAAAGCATTGATGCCGCAACACCAAAGCTGCAAACCATTTGCGCTGGCGGACAACGGCTATCACGCGTGCAGATCAGTCTGATCCGCAGCAATCACAGGATGAAAAATGGCGAGCAAGTGTTTTTGCAGATTTTGTTGGATGACGTGCAAGTGACTTCGGTAACCACGCGGCTTCCAAAATTAACTGCCTCGGACGGTTCGCTGAGTTCCAGCGAACCCAGCGAAGATGTTGCCTTCAGCTTTGGCCGAATCACCTGGATTTACACGATGTCGAACGGCAGCACGATCAAGGAGGCTTGGGACTTGAGATCCAACAGAGAAATGTAAAGACAGACAAATTGCGAACAGACTCATTAACGGCCACAGGTTGCAACCGGCAATCTGTGGCCAAATGTTTTCACCCGCCAAAAATTTCCGCCGCTGATAGCTGACGGCTGCAAATCCCGTTTACTCAAGTGAGGGAAGGAAGTTTGCGTAATTCTGCACTGACGGAGGTGAGCAGTAATGCCAATGTCTCTGGCCCAAACTTGCCGGCGAATAGCCATCAGATTGAAACCACCAAGCGCAGTTCTGAAATGCTGACAACCACAAGGAGGAAATATGAAAAGCCAATCAGGATTGAATTCGAAATACATCATACTTGCAGCTAGTCTTTTCTTTATGTTTACAATTGTTTGCCAAGTCTCTGCTCAAAGCATCGGATGGAAATCCTTGCCAGGCACGCAATCATCGGTTGAACCAGCGCTTTCCGATCACAGTGACGGCAAGCTTTACGCTGCCACCATCGACAAAACTGGAAGGTTGCTACACGCTGCCTCCGATTCGCCGAATGGCTGGACGGTTTGGCAGCAGGTGGGCAGCGGAGCGCCGCTGTTTGCCACTAACACGGCTCCGGTTTTCATCCGCGATTTTAACGCGCTCTTTCTATTTGCCCGCGGCGCCGACAGTAACCTATATGTGAATTACAAAGTGGATGCCAATGCCTGGTCAACCTGGCAGCCATTGGCCACAGGTGGTCAGATAGCAGGCCGATTTTCAGTAGCAATTACGCGACTGAACAGCTCAACCAATCCTGAGCTTCACGTTATCTTCAAATCCTATGGCGACACAGTGAAATATATGCGGTTCAGCTTCAATGTCTTTAACTGGGTGTTTACGGGCACGAGCAAGCAATGGACGAGCGCACAGGAAGGAGTTATCGGCACGAACGGTTACGAGGCAATGATCGCAATCAGAACCACCAATGCCGTTGTTGTTGAAAGTCTGAGCAGGCTATTACTCTTTTCCGGTCCTGTTTGGGTCTTTGTGCCTGTAACGAAACGGGCGGCTGAAGGAGCCGATGGGCAGGTTTATGAGTTGTCAAACATTGCCTATCTGGGCGAAGCCTTTCACGTGGCTTATGCAATCAAGTATTACAACTCTACATCTACTTTTAGTGGATATGTATTTACGCTCGAACACTCCCGCTTCCGTTCAGGGAAGTCCTATGACGGTTATCGTCGAACGATCACGGGTTGGGATTCCAATGGACAGCCTCCCCAACCGGAATTATGCGTTTACCGGAACAAGCTTGTTGCGGCTTATCGAGATCATCAGAGCTATATCCGCTATGCGCGCTGGGATAACGCCGATTCGGCAGAGCCGTGGATTGGGAAAGAAAAGGTCGCAGGAGGCTTGAGTGACCATCGTCCGGCGCTGGCAACTTTCAACCGCCTGAACTACTGGCCTGTCACCGGCGACCACGGCACTCAGGAGGCGATCTACTTTTATTCGAACGCCAACTTTGGCGATGATCTCTTCGCCGCGGTCAATGGCATCAATGATGACGCCATCTGGGTCGCAAACTTTAGTCGCGACATTTTCAGGATCGAAGTAGGCAGACAGTTCGGCATCTTCAACGCATACATACCAAATACATACATACCGAATTTGAATACGTACATACCAGGTAGTTGCCCTGTTAGCTTGCAGACGGCATACGCGGTGACTCTCAACGCGGATGACCGGCCTCTCATCACTGAATTGGGCTATAACCAATGGATACTGCCAAACTGGTTGTCAGGTACTATCTACAAAAAGATCGGAGTAGGTGCCTGTTCAAGCAGCGATCCATATTACAAGCCGCCCTGCACCGAGGCGAAATTGCCGGTCGTTATCCAATGTCCGCAGGCGGGCATCTTCTTCAATGATTACTCGTCAATCTGGATCACAATGGACAGCTCTGCCGACCGAATCTTTGAAGAGATAGGTCATATGATGGCTGGAGCCATCAAACTTGATGATCCGGGGGCTATCGTAGATGGCGCTGTTATTCCAAAGGCACCGATGTTGGAGGCTTACGATATTTTTGGTGTGGATGCGAGTTCGAGTTACAAGAATTCGTCGGGGCGGTACGTCGGATTCACCGATGTGTCGCACGAAACCGAGGTGCAGCCTTCGCGCCAACATCATTTCATTTACCCCTTGAGCCGCTACTACTCAGATGGCGATACGTTGCGCCGGTGGGTTCAAGAAGACCTCAGCCACGGCAGCAACCTGCTCAAGCGAAAGTATGATTGGATCAAGTGGAATATCTATCGAGGGGTAGAATTCAAGACTAACAACGAACCTCTGGTGACGCGACCTGCCTGTACTTTCACGATTTCGCCCACCAACGCCAACATTGGCAATGGCCCGGCGGGAGGCAATATCTCAGTCTTGACGCAGGAAGGTTGTAATTGGTCGGCGACAAGCAAGGCCAGTTGGATCGGCTTTACTGGCAGTCACAGCGGTACTGAAAGCGGGTCAATCAAATGGTCAGTGACCAGTTCCAATTTTACCGGAATCGCGAGGACAGGAACGATTACCATTGGGAACAAGACTTTCACTATCAGACAGGATCCCTGGAAGCCACCGAGTTGCCCACGCTGCCCGCTGCCTTAGCCGCGCTCTGAATGACGTTTTGATGCTGCCAGAAACAATGCAAATTACCGGTGTAGCAAGGATTCATCTTGCTACATCTATTCCACAGGAAATTGATCATGAACCGATCACAAAACAATTCGCATCACGTAACGCAACTGCTCATTTTCTGCTGCTTGTTCCTGTTTCTTGGCGCAACGCCCGGAATCGCGCAAGAGCGGATTTCACGTCTAGCGAGTGTGACAATCAAGCCATCCGGCGGAAATCAGGATGACACCATTCGTATTCAGAAACTGATAGACAGTTCGACGGGCGAGATCGTATTTGAAGCAGGAACGTTTTTGTTGACGCGGCCATTGCACCTGAAATCGGCGCGTTCGTATCGAGGCGAGCGAAGTTGGGATGCGCGTTATGGCAGCATTCTGCTTCAACAAACTCCTGGCGAAGCGATCTTCGTCATTGACGATATTCTGGATTCGGTGACAATCACCGGCTTGACGTTCGCGGGACGGAATGGCGCTCCAGTCAAAGGAATCATCGCTACGAGCGCTAAGGGGTTGCTGGCGAATTCCACGCTTCGCGATAACCACTTTTACACAGAACTGACTGAGTGCATCAACGCGCCGATGGTGCTGACTCGATTAGAGCGCAACCAATTTGGGCTGCACGGAAATGCCATTCACGAAAAGCATCAGCATGTTCGTAGTGTTTATTCAGGCGATGTCGTGGGAACGAATGCCAACTGGCTGATCGGCAATCAATTTTCGAGTGCGCGCGGAGGCGAGTCTGTTTTGTTTGAGCAGGGCGCGCAGCTTCACATCACGGGCAATCAGTTTGAAGGCAACGAAGCTGCCACAACGGTACGCATCAATGGCATGTTTCAAGTGGTGATCGAAGGGAATTACTTCGAGCGAAATGCTGGCTTGGCAATGATGGAATTCGCCAATGGGCTGGACAATCAACTTGGCAATTGGATCGTCCGGCTGGAGAACAATTTCTATAACATGGCTGGCAATAGCACGCCGACGAAATTTATCTTTCTGGCTTCGGGAGCTACGGCTGTGTATATGTGCTTTGAAGCGGGAACTGCGTTTGCTCCAGACGCCGAATTGACCAGCGCGGAATTGTTTAATGCTTGTTATCTGCGCGTTCGTGGGCCTTTCCGATTGAACGGCTACTTGGGAATACAGGCTGGCGGCAATTCGATGTGCCACTAGTTTCAGGCATCACAACAAACCGGCATATTAGGCGCCGCGCGCAAGCTATTTGCTTTTGGATCAAATTGGATAACCATCAATTTTTGGGATATTGCAGGTTTTCAGCGGCGTGCGGCTTTATGGTCATTGGTTCCTTGAAGATTTTTCCATTCGCCGGATTGAATAAAACTGGCCCAATAGTAAGGGTGCCGATGTTGTTTGCCGCTGAGCATACGGAGTTGTACTTGACGCAATGCCTCGCTGCGACCTTCGCCTTTGGTCAGTGCGCGGTAATAAGCGATCATCAAATCGCGTGTGCCTGTGTCTGAAACTGGCCACAAACTCATCAACAGGCTTTCAGCGCCTGCCAGCACCAGCGCCCGGCGTAACCCATACACTCCATCGCCGTTTCTGACTTCGCCAACTGCAGTATTACAGGCCGATAAAACAACCAGTTTCGTTCCCCACAAATCCAAGCCTGCGGCTTCCATGGCCGTCAAGATGCCGTCATCGTTTCCGCTTTTTGCTTGCTGGACACCAGCAAGCAAAAGCCCTGAGCGTAGCAAAGGATTTTCGGCCAGCGAGGGGGATCCTGGATTTCCCAACGCCAATCCCAACCCACGTGTGTTTCCAGACCCAGAAGCGGAATCAGGTAGGAAGAAGCCGTGTGTGGCAATGTGCAGAATTACAGGACCGTGAGTTAGTTTTAGAGCGGTCTCGGTTGCTTGTTCGCGCATCAAGGCGGTTGCTTGAGGCAAGAGCTCTTTGATGGAGCGCGCCTCATCAGCCGTGGCGGATAGTGGTGGCAGGTAAATCTTTGAAAAGTTCAGCGCGGAGTCGGCCACGTCGGTGAGTTTTGGCGAGGCGGCAGGATCATGTTGTGATACTGCGTTATTGTTGAAAGTCGGATCGGCCAGGATCAAAGGATCGCTTTTCCCTGACCAGGGAATCTGCAAGCGCAGCAAGTCGCGTCCGCTAGACAGATAAACGAAAGAGAATCGCTCAACTAAATAACGATTCTTCTGATCCACCAGAGCGGCAAACGGAAGCAAATTTAACAAACCATCCGGGGAAAGAAAGATCCGGCGTGCGCTGCCCAACAAAGGATAAAGAGGTTGCAGAACCATCCGTTCCACCGTATGGCCCAAAGCTTTGACATCCTGACGGCTGCGATCCCTGAGTGCCTGGCGAAATTGATCAATTGCCCGGTCAATCGCTTTTACCTCCCCTAGTTCAACCCAATTGATCTTGCCTTCACGAGTCAGCACGTAAGCCACGTAACGGGCGTCACCCAGTTTTTCATCTCGCCTGGCTTTGACATCGAATGGGCGATAGGTAAAGAACTCGATCAATGCTGATTGGTCGGGAATGGCGGCCTGAACGGTGGCAACCGAGATGGGCTGTGACTGGACACGAAATTCCGCCAGATGATTACTGATAGTGATCTCAAGCGTTTCTACTTGCTCAACCAGATTTTTGACACGAGCTTGACGTTCTGCGAATGCCCCTTTGGGCACTTCGCTCAAGGTCAATCGCGAAAGCTCGGTTGTGGCAGTTTGTAACTGATCCAACAGAGATTGGTCTTGCGGCGTGGCGCGGAGACGTAACGCGGCAAAGCTGTCAATCATCGTATCCAATGCGCGCCCTTTGCGCCGCAACAAAGTCGTCAACGCCAAGTCGCGAGCTGCGAAATTCTCTGGGGCGGAACGAACGTGCAATGAGACGATCCAGTTGGTGTCGGTCGAAAATGTGTTCAGGAAAGCCAATTTCTGCCGTTCGGAGCCGATGGCAAGATTGCGGTTCAGATAAAATTCGCTGATTTCAGCAGCACGCCGCTGTGTCGCAACAGCCTTTTCTGTTTGTCCTTGTGCGGCGTATAAAACTGCCAGACTCGCCAGTGAAGTGGCGATGGCCGGATGGTATGAGCCACGGAATTTCTCTTCCATTTCCAATGCGCGCAGGTAAAACGATTCGGCCGTTTTGTAATCTCCCTTGTTCTTATACATGACCGCCAGGTTGGCCAAGGAGTTGGCAACGGCCAAGGATTCAATTCCATAGGTTCTTTCTCGAATTTCCAACGCTCGCCGATAGGCCGATTCGGCTTTGTCAAAATCCCCTGTGGCGTCATACAGACCGCCCAAATTATTGAGCGAGTTGGCGACATTAAAATGCCCCGGACTGACTTTTTCAAAAATTGTGAGCGCGCGAATAAAGAGTTGCTCCGCTTCCGCGGAATCACCTTGGTTATTGCGCGCTAAAGCCAGGTTATTGAGCACGGATGCAACCCGCGAATCGTTGGGTCCATACGCCTTTTCACGAAGCGCCAGCGCGCGTCTGTACAACTGCTCCGCTGTACCATAATCGCCTCTGTTGTTATAGATCATTGCTAGAAAATTGAGTGAAGCAGCCGGTTGCGGATCACTCGGTTTCAAAGTCTTTTCCCAAATAGCCAGCGCGCGTTGATAAAGCGGCACTGCCTGGTTATCTTCACCTTTCCCCTGGTGCATCCGGGCCAAATTGCTCAACGATAGCGCAAAGGCCGGATGCTGTTCCCCGAAAAGTTTCCGGCGAATTTCCAGCGTGCGCCGAAGAAACGGCTCAGACTTGGTGTAGTTACTCGCGTTGATATACAACAAACCCAGATTGCTCAGGGCATTTGCCACCTCTGGATGTTCAGCTCCCCAAGCCTTTTCCCGTATTGTCAACACACGCTGATACAAAGGCTCTGCTTTGGCATATTCGCCGTTATTGGCGTGGATTTCCGCCAGATGGTTGACAACTTCCGCGACTTCCAGATGCTCCTTTCCCAAATAATTCTCTCGAATCGCCAGCGCACGATATGCCTGAGAAATCGCTTGAGGGACTTTTTGCTGAATCAAAAGGGTTTCAGATTCTTTGAATAGCTTGCGCGCTTCATCCAGAGCCAGGTCTTGCTCTGTTGCGGTTCGCAGGTCAACGATTCGCACTTCATAACGGCCCGCTTTGGCTTCTTTATCGGAAACGCGTACTGACACTGCGTAAACTCCGCTCGTTTCAGCAATCCAATAAATTGGCTCAGGCCCTTCGGCGCCATTGGGGCTGTCTACTTCAACCAGTGGCTTGCCATCTGGTCCAACCAACGTCACCGCCACGTCAATTCCTCGCTGTTCGACCACCGCATATAGATATTGCCTGGCAGCAAGCAGAATTTGATAAGAGTGGGTTTGGCCGCCTGCAAGTTCGCGTTCGACCCGTTGGCCTACCTCCAATTTGACGTGTTCAGACGCTTGCGGAAAAACTGACATTGCCAATCCCATCAACAGCAGAAGATTGATGAAAGTTGTTTTGGCCATGACTCACCTCTATTTGTGATTCAGCGCGATGATTGCCACGATGGCTTTTGCTTGTGGCGATTGACTGATCCTGATGACTGCCGGGGCTGGAGCATCAAGCTTCAGACCAAGCCCGCGTTCCAGCGCTTCAGCTTCGGCGGCAGTCAGCCTTTGACCGAATTCTGCGCTCGATGTTTCGCGCACCGGAGCGTCGCTATTGGCAGAAACCTGTTTCCAGTTTGCTTCAGCGGGACGCCAAGGACAGCGAGACGCAGCGGCCTGGCAATAGGCCACTAAGGATTTTCCGGTTGGAATGTTCGGCAAAGGCTGTTTGGTCACAATCAAATAAAGTCGTTCAATAGCCGGTTTTTCATTGAAGACAAACCAGCGCAAACGCGGATTGGATTCGCGGCTGGAAGGAGTTTCGTAGGGCACATGCGCTTCAATTCGATTATTGCCGCTATTCAGCCGCGCGTCCGGAAACAGCATTTGTGGCGAATCGCCATTTTCCGTATGAAAAATGTAAAGATACCCAGCCATGTTTGATTCAATCACCAGCCGCACGGCGTCATCTTGGTGAAATTCTTTGGCCGTGGACACGCGCGCAGGTTGGCCAACCGGGTCTTTCTGGTACAGCGAATAACCGATGCCGAGGGTTGTTGCCGTTGAAGTTCCGTGGCCTGGACGCCTGGGTGCAGGGCGTGCGGGTTGGTTTCCCGCATTGGCCTTAGCCTTCTGCCGCGAGACCAAAAAAGCATCGCGCACATCCTCCTGCGGCTGGGTTTCCCGAACCTTTCTGGCTGAGATCGGGTTGCCCTGTGTAAAGATGACAATCAGCAGAAAAAGAGTTGTCGGGATCAAATCGCCTCCTTTCATCGCCGTCTTAGGGCAATGTCGAAGATCATTGGTTTGTCGCCGGTTTGGCCCGCAGACTGTGTAACCAAAACAGTTGGCGGTTGTGCCAGGGATAAAATTCCCGGCGACTGTTGGCCATGTTGCTGCCAAAACGCTTCAAGTTCGCTCTGTTCTGAGGCCGTTAAGCGCCGTTTGGCGGGCGCTGTTAAAAAGGATGGCTTCATCAAGGGCGTGGCTGAAAAGATGATCGTAAACGGCGTGATGTTTCCGAATGATCCCAATGTAATTCCAGGAGCGTCTTTGCCCGGAAAGCTAAAATCCTTTCCCATTTTGAGCGCGTTGGTTACTACGCCCGACGATGAAATTGGCTGGGCTGTCAGAAAAGTCGTCGGCGCATTCTTTTCGCCTGCGGCAATGATGTACAAATATCCGGGGCGTTTGGGGATAAAGTGGAACTTGAACAATTGTCCGGCAGCCAGTGGTTCGGCATCTGTCAAACGGCTCGGAATGCCGTCTGGCGCTTCCAGGTAATACCTCAAGATTTCAACTTGATCGGATGGAATATTCCCGACTGAAGATTGATCGTCCAGATTCAATCGCCGCAGCAAATCTGCATATCGAACATCCGAACGCAGGCTGTCAATTTTCGGATCAACTTTGATAAACAGCAGTTCTTCAGACTTGGCCTGGAATGCTTTTTCAAGCCATTCGAAAGCCTGATCTCTTTCTCCTAAAGCGGCATAGATGATTCCGATGTTGTAAGAATCCACGTGTTTTTGCTGGGCATCACTCCTTAATTCTTCCAGCCGCCGCAATGCCTCAGCACGATTCCCTTTCAGGGCGTAAACGTGCGCGAGAAAAGCGGACGGCACCCAGCTTTTGGGGTCAATTCGCTGGGCTTCGTTGAATTCGGTAATTGCTTGTTCGTACATTGCCTTTTGTTCATAGGCCAAGCCGAGTGTGTAGCGAGTCACAAAATAATTCGGATCCATCTGAATCATTTTTTCCAATTGGGTGATCGCTTCGTCATTACGGCGAGCCAGATAATGCGCCCAAGCTAGTGATGAGCCATTGAAAAGTGTCAACGGGTCCAGGTCTCGCGCTCGTGTGATGGCGGCGATGGCTTCATCCATGCGCCCTTCCTCAACCAAATGTAACCCGTAATAAAGCTGTGCACGTGCAGAGTTGGGCGCGAGTTCCAGCGCGCGTTTAAATTCTTTCGCTGCTTCGACTCGATTGAGTTCGTATCTCTCGTGAACCACGGCAAGCGAGATATGCGCTTCGGCAATCGCGTCATCCAATTCTATCGCCCGCTGAGCTGCCGCCTTTACTTTGGGCAAAGCTTCATCCGGCGGGAAAACAAAATTCGAAGCGTCATAATACGAAGAGGACAAACCAGCATGAGCCAGCGCGTAAGTCGGATCCAGTTCGACTGCACGCGACATCAATTCAATCCCTTTCTTTAACCCTTCGGTCGTGGCCTGGTTTGTATAAAAACGGCCTTTCAAATAAAGCTGGTACGCTTCGGGATTTTCCGTCTGACGTTTGGTGACGCGCTGCTGTTCAGTACCGCTGAGTTTCAGTTTCAGGTTTTCAGAGATTTGCCGGGCGATTTCTTCCAGAATGGATTGCGTATCGGTCAGCTTGCGCGTGTAACGGTCGCCCCAAATTTGCGAACCGTCACTGGTGTTGACCAGATCAGTCTGAATGCTCAGGGTGTCGCCGCGCTGAATCATTTTACCTGTGATGATTGCGCGGACTTTCAATTCTTCGCCGACCTGACGCGGATCAACTTCTTTGCCTTTGTAGCTAAATACCGTTCCGCGAGCCATCACGCGCAATTGCGGCAATTGTGACAAACTGTTGATCAAGCTCTCTGTAATTCCATCACTTAGATATTCTAGATTCGTGTCTCCGCTGACATTGACTAGTGGCAAAATTGCGAGCGAATCAATTGCCGCAACGGGTTTGTTACCCCAAAAAAGCCAAGCCGTCACCACAATCAGTACAATCGAAACCAATGCTCCAAGCCGTATTGTCGTGCGCGTCACTGGCCGCAAAGACTTAGGAGCCACAATGGATTGGCCAGCCAGCATGGCCTTTAGATCCGTGGCTAACTCTCGCACCGATTGATAACGTTCGTCCGGTTTTTTGCGCAGACAATGGCGAATAATGCGTCCGATTTCCGCTGGAAATTTTTTGCCTGCGCCGGTTAACGCAGGTGGTTCGGCGTCCAAAATTGCCGCGATCATTTCCGCAGTCGTTGCACGAGCAAACGGACGTTGGCCGCTTAGCATTTCGTATAGCACGCACCCCAGGGAAAAAATATCGCTTTGCGCTTCCACCGTTTCGCCTTTCACCTGTTCAGGTGACATATATCCGATGGTTCCCATCACAACACCGTGTCTGGTCGTTTCACTTGCCGACGTCAACGTCTGAGCGTCGGGCGTCACTGCGCGCTTCACGCGGGCTATTCCGAAATCCAGAATCTTGACTTGTCCATAATGTGTTAAAAAGATGTTTTCCGGTTTCAAATCACGATGAATGATATTTTTGGCGTGCGCGGCAGCGAGGCCTTCGGCAATTGCAGAACCAATTTCCACTGCTTCGCGCCAGCCCATTGCCCCACGCTGAATGCAAGCACCCAAGGTCTCACCTTTCAGCAGCTCCATCACCGCGTAACTGACGCCATCTTCATTGCCGAAATCGTGAATGGCCAGGATGTTTGGGTGCGAAAGCGCGGCGACGGCTTTGGCTTCGCGTTCGAACCGGCGCAGAGCTTCGGCGTCTGCGGCCAGATGTTCGGGAAGGATTTTAACGGCGACATCACGATCCAATCGCAAATCACGCGCACGGTAAACTTCACCCATTCCGCCCGCGCCGAGCAGGGAAGTGATTTGGTAATGGCCGAGTGTGCGTCCAATCACTGACCGCTTCTCAGCCATCATTCCGGCAGCGATGTCTGCGGGAGGGGTTTCGATGAAGCTGACGGCCTGATCGTGCGAAGCCAGCAGCGATTCAACTTCGCGGCGAAGCTCGGCGTCGTCCGCGCAGGCTCGTTGCAAAAAGGTAACGCGTTTGGCTGACGGGTGTTCCAACGCGCTATGATAGATTTGTTCAATCTGTTGCCATCGCTCAGGTGTCATCTATTCACCAGGTTGGTTTGATTATACCTACGGCTAACAACTCTAAGCTAATTGAAGGTCTTTCCTGATAATCGGGATTATATCTCCCAGCACGCAGCTTTTACCCGTTGAATCCATCCGTTCGAACCAATATTTTCGCCCGATGATAGGTCTTCTCGCTGATTCCCGTTTAGGTAAGTGAGCAAGCAAATGGTTGCCCCAACAGACGGTGGCAACCCCGTTGTAACTTGGCGCTTGTGCCGCACCGCAGACCCAGATTGGAAACTCACATTCAATCTTTTGTCAAAACCAGGATTGCAAAGCTGCAATTCCTGACCTGACACGTGTGTCTTAACGCTTTCTACAGGGAGCCAAAAGGAGAAAAGTCATGATTACGTGCAGAAAACAATATCGGCACAACCTCATCGCAGTCCTCGTGCTCGTCCTTGGGTTGCTGATGCCAACCACCATGCCGCAGGCCCAATCCAGCGGTAATTCTAACCCCATGGTCATCCCCAATAACGGCCTTGCCTACGGCAGGTTCGGTGCCATGTGGTGGCAGTGGGCGCTCTCGTTCCCTCTGGCGGACATCCCTTTTTACAACGCTGGCGGCGCAGTGGACATCAGCGCACACCAATCAGGCAACGTGTGGTTTCTGGCCGGAGCCAATCTTGGGCCGACCACACGCTCGGGGCAGGTGCCTGCGGGAACGAGTCTGTTCTTTCCGCTGGCGAACTTGATCAACAATTATCCATGTCCTTCCGAGTTCGGCTTCGAGCCTGACCCCGGCGAGACCATAGAACACTTTCTCCAGCGGACAGGCAATGCGTTCCTGCCACAGCTCACGGATTTGTTCGCCGAAATAGATGGGGTGCCACTCAGCAACCTAACTTCATATCGGGCCACTTCGCGGCTCTTTACCTTCACGGCGGACCCGGCCCTGAGTGCCATCTTCGATCCCTGTGTCACGGGCAATCCACAGCCCGGCGTTGCCGTTGGTTACTGGCTGTTGCTTGCCCCCCTGACACCGGGAACGCACACGCTGCACTTCGGCGCTCCGAGTTGGGGCCAGGATGTGACCTACAACTTAACTGTCGTGCCACGGTCATAAGCCGCAAGGGGCCGAACTACGGGCCCTCGGTTATTAAGCTCCTGCAAAGCAGTTCCACCACCGCGTCCCTGGGGCTGGCCTTAGTGGCTGGCGTGCAGGGACGCGTGCCAGCAGGAGCGAGTAACTAGCAAGGAGAGAGTCTGCAACTCTCTTTCACAGTGGTTACTAACCCAGCAGCAATTACGAAACGCGCCCCTTGAGTCGCACTCCTCAGCGAGGAGGCTGCGGTGAAAAATTTAGTCGCCGCAGCAGGTCAGCGAAACGCGTGTCCGCGCGCAGGCTGTCGAACTTAGGATCAACTTTGAGGAAGAGCAAGTTATCCTCCCGTATTTGATAGCCCTTCTCCAGCCAGACGAAAGCTTGGTCCTTATCTCCGAGCGCCGCGTAAATGGTTCCGACGCCGACGGGATCGAGGTTGCCTTTATTCGATTGCTGGATTAAATCGGCTAGAAGCCGCTGCGCCTGGTCTTTTTTTCCCGCCGAAGCATAAGCATGGCAAAGCATGGCAGAAATACCCTGATTCCTCGGATCTAAAAGCTGAGCCTGTTTGAAGGACGCTATGGCTTCCTCGTGTTTTCCCTGTTGTTCGTAAATCATGCCCAGGTTGTAGTGCGCCACGGCGAGACCGGGATCGAGCTTGATAAGCTGCTGTGATCGCGCAAGCGCTTCATCGTACCGGCGCGCCAGGTAATAGAACCATCCCAGACTCGCACTGAGCGAGTTTGTGAGCGTGTCAAGATCGCCCGCCCGCGTCATCTCTGCGATAGCCTCATCCGTGCGTCCCTGCATCATCAGAAAGAGGGCGTATGCCTGATGCGTTCGCGCATAACTTGGGCGGAGTTCAATCGTCCGCCTGAACTCCTTCTCTGCCTCCGCCCAGTTCCATTCGTAATTGGCTTTGATTACGGCGAGCATGGTGTGGGCTTCGACGAGCGTATCGTCCAACTTCAGCGCCTTTTCCGCCGCCGCCTTTACCTGTGGGAGCGCTTCGTTTGCGGACAGGCAAACACTCGATGCGTCGGCGTAAGCGTCGGCCAACCCTGCGTAAGCCAGCGCATTGGTCGGGTCCAACGCGATTGCCTGATGCATCAGCTCGATCCCTTTCTTGCACCCTTCGAAGGAGAGCTGGTTCGAATAATAGCGGCCTTTCAAATAAAGCTTATAGGCTTCGGGATTATCGGTGTAGCGTTTCGCCAGGCGCTGTTGCTCTTCGCCCGTCAGCCTGAGGCGCAGTTTTTCGGATATTTGTTTGGCGATCTCGGCTTGTATATCCATCAATTCGGCCAGCTTGCGCTGATACTGATCGCCCCATAGCCGCGATCCATCCGTGGTGTTGACCAACTCCGCCACTATGATCAAGTCATTGCCCCGCTGAATCATCTTCCCGGTGAGCACGGCGCGGACGTTCAGCTCCTGCCCGACTTTGCGCGGGTCAATCTCTTTGTTTTTGTAACCCGCCACGGTGCTGCGCGCGCTGACGCGCTTCAGTTGCGGAAGTTGAGACAAATTGTTTATGAGCGCTTCAGTAATCCCGTCGCTAAGGTACTCCGTCTCAGCATCGCCGCTCGCGTTGACCAGCGGCAGAATCGCCAGCGAGTCAATCGCCTTCTCTCGACCGAAGAACATGTAGAGTGACAGGGCAATTGCCGCGAGCAAGATCAATAACGTTGCGCCGATCAAAACCGCAGAGCGAGCGGGGCGTTGCGCGAATGGAGCGGAGATCGCCTCTCTTTTCTCGTTCGATATCGCCTTCAGATCGAATGTCAGATCGCGTGCCGATTGATATCGGTCTGCGGAGCGTTTTTGCAGGCAATGGCTGATCACTCGCTGAACTTTGGATGGAGTTTTCTTGCCCACGCCGGCCAATGCAACTGGCTCTTCATTCAAAATGGCCGCGATTGTCTCAGCCCCAGTCGTGCGTGCGAAAGGGCGCTGACCGCTCAGCATTTCGTAAAGCACGCAGCCCAACGAAAAGATGTCACTGGGCGCTTCAGCCGCTTCGCCTTTCACTTGTTCCGGCGACATATAGCCAATCGTTCCCATGATAACACCGTGTTTGGTCGTTTCGGCTTCCGCTGTCAGCGTTACAGCATTGGGTGAAACCGTGCGTTTCACACGAGCGATGCCAAAATCCAGAATCTTTACCTGGCCATAGCGAGTGATAAAAATGTTTTCCGGTTTCAGGTCGCGATGAATAATTCCTTTGCTGTGAGCAGCGGCAAGTCCTTCGGCAATAGCTGATCCGATCTGAACTGTCTCGAGCCAATCAATCACTCCGCGCTCAATCCGAGCGCGAAGTGTTTCTCCATTCAGCAACTCCATCACGGCGTAACTAATGTTTTCTTCAGCTCCGAAATCGAAGATTGAAAGTATGTGTGGATGCGAAAGCGCGGCGACGGCTTTGGCTTCGCGTTCGAACCGGAGAAGCGCTTCGGCATCTTGGGCAAGATGTTCAGGCAGGATTTTAACGGCGACGTCGCGGTCTAGCCGTAAATCGCGCGCGCGGTAAACTTCGCCCATGCCGCCTGCACCGAGCAGGGAAATGATTTGGTAATGGCCGAGTGTGCGTCCAATCACCGACCGCTTTTCAGCCATCATACCAGCAGCGACGTCAGCAGGAGGCTGTTCGATGAAGCTGGCGGCTTGGTCGTGTGAAGCGAGTAGCGATTCAATTTCGCCACGCAATTCTGCGTCTTTCCCAAAGGTTTCGGCCAGGAAGTTGGCACGGCTTTCCGGCTCGCGTTCCAGTGCGGCGTGGTAGAGATTTTCGATTTGTTGCCAGCGTTCAGGCGTCATCATTGTCAGTGTTGCTGAGTTCGCGGTGCAGCCAGGATTTGGCCAGGCTCCAGTCGCGGATAACCATGATTTCGGTAATGTTCATCGCTTTTGCTGTTTCTTTCACGCTCAAGCCACCGAAAAACCTTAACTCCACGACTCGAGCTTTTCGGGCATCGAATTTGGCCAGTTCTTTTAAGGCGTCATCCAGCGCGAGCAGTTCTGCCGCCCGCTCTTCTGATACGGTTAACGCTTCATCCAGCGAAACCACAGGCGCGCCACCGCCGCGTTTGCCGTACTGTTTTGACCGGGCGTAATCCACCAAGATATGCCGCATGGCGCTGGCCGCAACACCGAAGAAATGTTCCCGGTTCTGGAAGTGTTTGTCTGGCTGGCCGACCAGTTTGACGAAGGCCTCGTTAATCAGCGCCGTAGTTTGCAAGGTATGGCCGGGATTTTGCCGCGCCATGTACCGATGGGCCATTTTGCGCAATTCTCCCTCAACCAATCGCATCAGTTGATCCAAAGCCAACTGATCGCCATTGCTCCAATCCAATAGTAATTGGGTGACTTCGTGTGACGTGGAAGCCATGTTTTCTCCCGGGTTTTGATGAAAGCTACCGACGGCTGCGTGCGGATTATAGACCTGCCAAGCAACCAGCAGAAGCATTTGGCAAAAAATTGAATAATTTTTTGTGGCGATGATAGTTGCCGATAACAGTTCCCGTTTATCTGGGTGAGAGCGAAAGAAAGCGGCTCTCAAAAGCAACGGGGAAGCAGAAAAAGGCGAGCGGCCTTTGAACGCAACCCGGATTTCAAACTCGGCGGCTGGTGTAAATGACCGTCGCCAAACCAATAAGGAGAAAGTCATGAAAACCGTATACGCCGAAGAAATCGAACTGAACGTGGAAGAAATGGAAACCGTAGTTGCCCCCGCTCTCTCGCCGAACCACAACGAAGCGGTGGAAGTTGATCTGAGCGTCGAAGAGGTGGAAGAAGTGGTCTCCCCTTGGTTGGTTCGAAACCACAATGAAGCGGTGGAAGTTGATCTGAGCGTGGAAGAAATGGAAGAAGTGATCGCGCCGCTTGCAGGCGGAAACCACAACGAGATGCTGGTCAGCGATGCCCAGTAAGTTTGACGATGATTTGTTGATTCTCACTGTTTCTCCATGGTGAAGTTGCTTTCTCAGCCAACTTCACCGTGGAGGAAATGTCTTTCCCAAACTGCAATCTTTTCCTAACGGGAGCGTAGTTATGAAACGGCGATTAACAATTACCGCGGTTCTGATTTTAGTGCTGATGACGCAGGGCATCTTTGTTGCCGGGTTGACGCGAACGACGTGTGCCGCTGCTCCGCCGATATATATGGTGATTGATATGGGCACGCTCGGTGGGTCAATGTCGTACGCTCAAGCCATCAATAATTCAGGTCAGATTACTGGCGCGTCATCCTTAACTGGTGACCCGACGGATTCGCTAGGCAATCCAATCTTCCATACCTTTCTTTATCGCAATCGGCAAATGATTGACCTTGGCACACTTGGTGGAGACACCAGTGTTGGAAATGCTCTCGATGAAGCCGGTTACGTAGCTGGCGCTTCGTTCCTGTCAGGAAACCCAATGGCCTATGGAAGCTTTGCGCATCATGCTTTTCGATACGACGGAAACATTAAAACAGACCTTGGGTCGCTTGGGGGAGTGTTTGGTAGCTCAGCCACTGGCATTAACGATTCCGGCCAAGTTGTGGGCCAGGCTGATATACCTGATGGACGTTTGCGCGGCTTTTTCTATGGCAACAGCGGAATGCAGGAAATTCCTACTCCGGCATCCGATTACACCGTAGCTTATGCCATCAACAATTCCGGCTTGATCGTGGGCACGATAATTCCGCACGGCTCCACGACGCAGCGAGCCTTTTCGTATGACTCTCAAGGCGTTGCACACCAATTCACTGATCTTGGAACGCTGGGTGGCAATTTTGCTCAGGCCATCAGCGTGGACGATTCGGGTTTGATGATCGTGGGCGAATCATCTTTGCCCGGACCTCCTGATTCAGAAAGTCTGCACGCGTTTCTTTATGTTGTAGCCGAAGGAAGAATGAAGGATTTGGGAACGCTTCCGGGCGACACCTACAGTTCCGCTTCACATATAAATGCTCTCGGACAAGTTGTCGGTTGGAGCGTGCCAGCGGATTTTGGGATGTATCGCGGCTTTTTATGGAGCAATGGCGTGATGCAGGATTTGAACACATTGATCCCGGCGGATTCTGGCTGGCAAATCAGCTTTGCCAGCGGCATCAATGATTTGGGCCAAATTGTCGGCGTGGGGATTCGAAATGGCCAATCGCACGCCGTATTGTTGATCTCGCCAGCATTTTCAATCGGCATCCTTAAAGATCTGGTACAAAGTTTCAATTTCCCGCACGGGATTGAGAACAGTCTGATTGCCAAGTTGCAAAATGCCATCGCCAGCGCCAATGCGGGCGATTTCGCCAGTGCCTGCAACCAGTTACAGGCCTTCGTCAATCAGGTCATCGCCCAGTCGGGAAACCAAATTCCAGTGCAGCAGGCCAATCAACTTCTCACCGTGGCCAACCAACTTCGAGCCTCGTTCGGCTGTCAGTAACGCAAGATTTAGGCGCACGTCTATCTGCCGGAAATTGCACGACCGCGTGATAGCCCTCATTCGGATTTCCCGTTTATTTGGGTGAGAACGAAAGGAAATTGTTCTCAAAGCAAACGGGTGAGCGAAATAGGCAGGCAGTCTATAAGGCGTAACCCGAATTTCAAAAATGGCGGCTGGTGGAATGACCGTCGCCAAACCTACGCGGAGGAACCTTATGTTCACAGGTAAAAAACAGAATTTCTGTCGCATGGCAATTGCCCTGGTCGTAACTTTGGGATTGATGGCACCTGTTCAGGCATCCTGCCCTCAGGTGATTCCGAATGGGAGTGCTTACCAGAAACTGGCGGCCGACTGGTGGAAATGGGCATTTTCGTTTCCTACCAGCATCAACCCGCTCTTTGATGAAACCGGTTCACAAGCCTATCTGGGCGATAGAGGAAACGTCTTTTTTCTGGCGGGAGTTTATAACGTCACCGGGACAGCAACACGAACCGTTACCGTTCCCGCTGGAAAGCCGCTTTTCTTTCCTGTGTTGAATTCGGAATATGACAACGTGTTATTCCGCCCCCCGTATCTAGGAGGCCCGATAACACCTCCACCTCAACCCAATCCGCTATCCGTGCCGGAGCTTTACGCAGCATCAGCAGACGTGGTCGCCCTTACCAGCGAATTGCATGCTTCCGTTGATGATTGTTCCATTCCAGGCTTATTTGGCTATCGAGCAAAATCGGCGCCCTTTAGTTTCCGGCTTCCAGCAACCGACAACATCTATCAATTTTTCGGAATTGACATCTCCGGAACTGTGGCTCCGGCAGTAACAGATGGATATTGGCTGTTTTTGCAACCGCTGCCGCCGGGAAATCACACGGTAAACTTCGGCGGAACTTTCGGAGCACCGGTGAATTTCACTCTGGATATTACGTACCACATCACCGTAATGCCGTGACTGTGCCAAGCGGATTAGGCTTGAGTTTCACAAGTTCTTGGAACGAATGAAACCAGTAACGAAGTACAAATTTTCTTCTCTGCCGTTGACTCACGTATTCGGCTTTGGGCCGATGTCGTCCATCGCCCAGGCTCAACGGCAGAGAGCTTTTTTGATGGATGCAGCAATGATTACGATGACTTCCAACGTCTTACAGTAGACTCGTCGTTGCTGCGGTTTCGTAGAGCCTGGCGTGTGACGGATGAAAAGCATTGAGTTGTGAAGCAAAAAGGAAAAACAAAATGAGGTTTGGTAGAGCCACAGGTCATAAAAGCTGAGAAATGCTATGAACCAAGATCAAGAATACAGTGCAACACAAACAGGCGCGAAAGTTACGGGAATTGGCTGCTCCGTCATAGTTTGTTTGGTTCTTGTTATGTATTTTGTCTTTGAATGGAAAAATACGCCGGGAATCGATCTACGAAGAAAACGTGAAAGAGAAGCACAGATTGAGGCAGTACGTTCCGGAAAATCTGGAGTTGTTTCTCTGACCAAAGAGGAAATAGACAGCCTTCCTCCGCTAGATGTCACGGGATTGCAGAGGGCAAATTCGCCGATGGCGGTTTCCGAAGATGAATTGCGAAAGAATGCGATCAGGATTTTACTGCTCCCCGATTTGCCTAAACCTCGCCCTAAAGGCACCGTTCAAGTGCAACTCATTATTTCTAAGCAAGGAAATGTTCTGGAAACCAAAATTGTCAACGGAGACGCGGATTCCTTGCTAGGAAAAGCCGCGATGGAAACTGCCGGACAATGGCAGTTCAAACCTTTTATTCATTCGGGGGCGACAGTCCAGGTCGTAGGAAGCTTGACGTTTGGCTATACGAGTAAATAAGTGTGGGATGGTGTGCGATCTCCTTACTCAAAACCATTGAAGTTTTTGCTCGGAGGGCGTTATCGCTTTAGTTGCGTATCGCAACGCGCCAAGGCTTGTGCGACGGCTTCGCGCCGCGTGGTGTTGAAGACGCTGGTTACCGCAAAGCGCGGCCAATCGTCCCACTGCTGCAAGCTTTTTTGATACCAGTCGCAGGCTTGTTTCTGGTTGGCGCGGCGCTCTTCCGGCAGTTTGGTGCGCTGGGCCAAAGATTCGTAGTATTTGCCAAACCTCTTATAGCAATCTGCCAGCCTCCAAAGTGCCTTAACATCCTCGGGTTTCGCGGTCTTTTCAGATTCGGCAAAACTGATTGCCTGTCGCAAGGCTTCCAATGCGCCGCCAAAATCGCCTTGCGCTAGCAATGTGTCTGCCAGGATTTGTTGCAAGTCGCAGTTTAGCGCCTTGACGCTGAAATCCTCAGGTTGTTCAGCAGCTAGGGTTTGCCAAACGGATCGCCCCTCCTGCAAATATTTGAGTGCATTTGCAGAATTGCCTTGTCGGTTTTCAGCGTCGGCCAACCAGGTAAACGTTTCCACTTGCAACATTCGATAGCGGAACGGATTGCCGCCAGCCGCCGCCAGCGTGCGTAATTCGTCCATCGCTCGGCGCAAGGTGGCCGCGCCACGTGCTGGGTCGTTCACCGCTTCGGTTTCCCCAATCAAAATCAAGCCAGTGGCTAAATCATCGCGCGCACGATTGTCTTTGGCGTCGGCGTCAAGAAATTGCTGTGCAATGGCCAGCATTTTGGCGTAAGTGGCTAACGTAGCAGCGGTGTCGTTCAGATTGACTCCCAGCGGTTGCCCTTGCGCAAAACCAAGGTGCTGATAGGCCATGTACATCCCGCGCCGATAAGGTGACTGAGTAGGATTCTTAACGACCAGCGGTTCCAGCAACGCCAGTCCGGCCTCGCTTTCAGTTTTGGCCGTTTGCGGATCGCCGAGTTGCAACAGCGCGTAAGCCAGTCCGACATGTCGCCCCGCCAGATCGAATTGAGCGCGGTCGCTGGGAAATTCGCGTGCGCGCCGTTCGGCTACTTCCATTGACTTTCGTTCGTGACGGACACCGGAGGCAACGGCAGGCACATACTCCACTTCGATTTCTCCCATGAACCGATAACCGTTTAGCAATTGCACCAAATCATCTGCTGTAACGCCGGGTTTCGTTGCCAAAGGCTCGAAAACATTGACGCCACGTTGATATGCCGCCAGCGCCTCGACGAAAGCGCCCAGATGTTGCCGAATGGTTCCTTCTTTGAGATGCAAGTCTCCCAATAGTCGCTGGTATTTCAGATTGTTTGGATCGCGCTTCGCAAGAGAATCTGCCATTGCCATCGCCTTGCGATAACTGGCAATCGCTTCTGAGGTGCGTCCCAGGTTATTCGTGCGCGTATACCCTTGCACATCGCCAACCCGTGCGTAAGCTGTCGCCAGTTCGTATTGCAATTCGGCTTCGCCGCCCGCTTCCTGTGCCAGGCTGTCCAGATATTGCAGCGCCGTTTTCACTAGCAACTCACGCGCTTTTGTTGTGCCCGTAATGTTTTGAATCTCGCCGTCGAACTCGAATAGAAATGTGTTTGCCAGTTTGCGGACTTGTTGAAATCGTCGTTCGGCGCGGCGCGCCTGGTAAGTGGAAAACGCTGCGCCCCCGATCAGCAGCAGCGCAATCAAAGTCGAAGCCACTACACCCCAACGATGACGCCGCACGAATTTGCTGGTGCGGTAACGAACCGTGTCTTGGCGTGCATTAACCGGCAGTCCGTTCTGGTGGCGGCGAATGTCCTCGGAAAATTGTTCGACCGAAGCGTAACGGCGCTCAGGTTCTTTGCGCATTGCCATCAAAATGATGTTGTCCAGGTCGCCAGTCAGTTGACGGCTCAGTTTGATTTGACCTGGGGAGTTTTGGCGGACGGCTGCGCTGGGTTTTTCGGGTTCGGTGCCGCAGATGGCGCGCTCGATTTCTGCGAAAGAGTTGCCTTTGATTTGGTAAGGCCGCTGTCCGGTCAACAGTTCATACAGCACTATGCCGAGCGAGTAAATATCCGTCGAAGTTGTCACCGGTTCGCCGCGCGCCTGTTCCGGGCTGGCGTAGGCGGGCGTCATAACGCGCATTGCCGTGGCGGTTTGCCCTGGATCGGTGCTCGCCGTGTTCAGCGATTGTTCCGGATCGAGCAGTTTGGCAATGCCGAAATCCAGCAGCTTCGGCACGCCGTCGTTTGTCACCAAAATGTTGCTGGGTTTGATGTCGCGGTGAATGATCAGATTTTGGTGCGCGTATTGAACGGCAGCACAAACGGAGCGGAAAAGTTCCAGCCGCTGTTGCACCGACAGAGAATGAAGTTCGCAGTAATCGCTGATGGTCTGTCCGTCAATCTTTTCCATCACCAGATACGGCCAGCCTTCTTCGGTTGCGCCTCCGTCCAGCAAGCGGGCGATGTTTGGATGTTCCAGCCGAGCCAGAATTTGCCGCTCGCGGCGAAATCGTTGCAGCGCGAAATCCGGCCCAAGCCCACCTTTGACCAATTTGATGGCGACTTCTTTTTGGTACTGCTGGTCGTCGCGAGCGGCCCGGTAAACTGCGCCCATTCCTCCCAGGCCGATCAACCCCGTCACTCGATAGACGCCAATGCGGCGGCCAAGCATTGGCGAATCGTGGTCTGCTGATATCAGGGTGGCGGCGACCTGCGAAAGCGGTTTGTCCAGCGGGTTGGTTGCGCCTTGGTCTTCGCGCAGCAGGGATTCGACTTCGCGCCGTAGCTCCGCATCGTCGCCGCAAGCTTCATCCAGGAATTCGGCGCAACGGCCAGTTTCCTGTTCCAGCGCTTGCTGAAAGATGCCTTTGACTTGCTGCCAACGTTCCGGAGTCATGGCTTACCTCCTGAGTTCACGGCTGAGCCAGGCGCGTGCTGAGCGCCATTCGCGCTCCGCGGTCGAAAGCGAAATGTTCAACACTTCGGCGACCTCCTCCATCGTCAGTCCGCCGAAAAAGCGCAATTCGACGACACGGGATTGCTGTGGATCCAATGCCGCCAATGTCTTCAGAGCTTCGTCTACCGCAGTGATTTCCAGGGCTTGTTCGTTGGCTTTGGCCTCGGCTTCGCCCAGGGAAACCTGCATGGCACCGCCGCCACGTTTGTCGCGCTGATGTGCTCGCGCATGATCCACCAGAATGTGGCGCATGACGGTTGCCGCCACGGCAAAAAAATGCGCGCGATTTTCCCAGCGTTTTTCTTCCTGATTGGCCAATCGCAGATAGGCTTCATTGATTAAGGCGGTGGTTTGCAGCGTATGCCCGTCGCGTTGCCTGGCCATATAGCGCCCGGCAATCTGGCGCAGTTCGTTGTAAACCACCGGTAACAACTGTTCGAATGCAGACGGATCACCTTCTCGAACCGCCGCCAGCAACTGCGTTACATCAGTGGAAGAGTTCATCACGACGCCCTCAAAACTATGTTTCGGCTTGATTTCAGAAATGTTTGCTTGAGAACGCGGCGGATTATAGCCGAGCCATCAAAAAAATTCTTTCCGGGGTGAAGGGTTTGTTTGCCGAACGACGTTTTCCCAGGTGAGAGCAAAAATGCGGCGGGCGCAACCTGTCGCAATCCCAATCAACCCACTCATTTAGAAAGGAATGCACAGATGACTCAAACAACCAATTTTGAAATCGAGATCGAACTCAATGTTGAAACTCTGGAAGAAGTGATCGCGCCCGGTATAAGTATAAATCACAACGAGACAGCAGAAATTGACCTGACTGTCGAAGAGGCTGAAGAAATCGTAGCGCCTGGCATGCAACTCAATCATAACGAAGCCGTTGAGATTGAGCTGAATGCAGAGGAGTTGGAAGAAGTGATCGCTCCGGGCAGAAACGCTCAGCACAACGAAGCGATGGAAGTTGATCCGATTGTGGAGCCGTTGGAAACCATGATCGCGCCGGGCGTTATGTTCAATCACAATGAAACGGCGGAAATTGAACTTGTTGTTGAGGAAGCGGAAGCCATTGTCGCGCCGGGAGTTAGCTTCAACCACAACGAAACGCTGGAAATCGAACTTTCCCTTGAGGAGTTGGAAGGGATCATCGCTCCGGGCCTGAACTTCAACCATAACGAAACTGCGGAGGTCGAATTGACAGTTGAGGAAGTCGAAGACGCGATCATGCCGGGCATTTCGGTCAACCATAATGAAACAATGGAAACCGATCTCAATATGGAAGAAGCGGAAGAAATTCTGACTCCTGGCTGCACGATTAACCACAACGAAACAGTGGACCTTGAGCTAGCTGTTGAGGAAGCCGAACAAGTGATCGCGCCAGGCATTTCTTTTAACCACAACGAAACTGTAGAGGTTGATTTGGCTGTTGAGGAAGCGGGAGCGATTGTCGCGCCAGGCATTAACCTGAATCACAATGAAATTGTGGAAGTTGACCTAACAGTGGAAGAGGTCGAAGTCGTTGTTGCTCCCGGATTTAGCCTGAATCATAACCAAACTCTGGAAAGCTAAAACAGTTCGGCGAATATTTTTTGCTGAAATGATAGTTCTGGCCTTCAGCTTTCGCCTTAGCAATCGGGTAGCAAATTGCTATTCCCAAATCAGGGAGCGAGATGGCGGTTCTTCCGGGTTTCGCTCCCAATCCTCAACTGCTAAATCGAAAGGAAACCAAAACTTATGAGCACGAACGAAACCGTTAATCTAGAAATCGAACTGCTGATCGAGGAAGTCGAACCCATTGTTGCTCCCGGCCCGGTCCTTCAACACAATGAAACCGTGGAAGTGGAGCTAGTGGTCGAGGCAGTAGAAGAAATCGTTGCTCCTGGGCCTGGTTTGGTTCTTCAGCATAACGAAACGCTGGCATTTGAGCGCTAAATCAGCCAAATCCTTTGTGATAAAGCTGAGCCAGAAAAAAGTTTTTCACCGTGATTATCTTCATTCGGTTTTTTCGCCTGTTTGAGTGAGCGGCAAAGACGCCGTTCAAGGCGGAGCGAACCGGCAATTACGCCGTCATTCGCTTTAAAAATCTAAAAACTCAAAACAGAAGGAAAGGGAACGTATGAACACGAATGAAATCGTTAACCAGGAAATCGAACTGATCATTGAGGAAGCTGAAGCCGTAATCGCGCCCGCTCTTGTTGATAATCATAGCGAGACAGTAGAAATTGAATTGACGGTTGAGGAAGCTGAAGCCGTAATCGCGCCCGCTCTGGGTACTAACCATAACGAGATAGTTGAAATTGAATTGCCGGTCGAGGAAGCTGAAGCAGTGGTTGCTCCGGGAATCCCTTTGATCTAAGCCGATCCAGGAAAGCCTTTGGGGAGTGTTGCGGCTCGAAAACCTTAAACGAGTCGCAACGCTTTCCGGGTTTCCGCCTTCAAAACATTACCAAAGCATCACCAAAAGCTCATGCGCGGAAATTACTCTCCGAATAAACTCTACATCGTTGCTGGCCGAAGCGGCCATCAACGTTAGGAGCGGCCAGGTGAAGAGATTCCTCTGGCTGAAAAAACTACTCAAATCAAAAAGGAGAGGAAAACGCATGGATAAAAATCGAAACGAAAATGAATTGTCGGCCAATCAGGTCGAGTTGAACGTAGAAGAATTGGAAGTGATGGTTGCGCCAGGTCTAACCACTAACCACAGCGAGACGGTTGAAGTTGAGTTGGCGCTTGAGGAATTGGAAGAAGTCATTGCACCGGGCATTAAAGTGCCAGATTAAACCACGTGTTTACTCCAATGAGGTATAAGGTGGAGCTAGAGTTTCAGGCTGGCTTCACCTTCAAATCACAATCGCGGGAAAGAAATCATGAGCGCCGCTGAACAAACAACCCTGGTTGAACCAAAACGGAAGGTTTACGTGTTGGTTCATCGTGCTGACCGTTTGCGCGAGCAAGGCAATTACGCCGAATCTGAAAAGCTGTTCAAGCAAGCGTTGGCTTTGGCGGAAGAGGTGTTTGGAGCGGAAGGACCCGAACTGAGCGCGGTGCTCAACAATCACGCCATTTTGTACAAATACTCCGGGCAATTCGACGAAGCCGAATTGCTGTACCGCCGCGCGCTTGATCTGACCATCCGGCATTTGGGCGAAGAGCATCCCGAAGTCGCCACGATTTATCACAACCTGGGAGGTCTGGATCACGCGCGCGGGCAATTTGCCAAAGGCGAACCCGCGGCCAGGCGAGCTGTGGAAATTCGCCAGAAAGCGTTTGATGCTGGGCATCCACAAGTTAAAGAAATGCATTTGGCGGCGGACCTGGCAGCGCTGGCCGGCGTGCTGGATGGGCAAAGGAAGTACGAAGAATCCGAGCCGATTTATAACCGCGTGCTGGAAGTATTCGAGCGGCAACTGGCATCAGGTGACGCTACGGCCGAATATGAAATCGCCATCAATTTGAATAACTTAGCGGCACTGTACGCCAACACGAACCGGGCGGAAAAATCCGAACCCTTGTATCGCCGCGCACTGGCAATCAAAGAAAAACTGTTTGGCGCGTCCCATCCCGACGTGGCCGTAACGCTAAACAATCTGGGAGTGCTGCTGAAAAAACTTGGCCGCCGCGAAGAAGCGGTCGAAGCTTACCATCGCGCGCTGGAAATTTTTGAGCAAACTCTGTCTGCCGATCACCCGAAATTGAAAGCCGTCCGAGAGAATTACGAAAAATTACGACGCCAATGATGGTTTTGGGC
>CAZMXG010000042.1:29992-45427 GCA_964570175.1 uncultured Heliomicrobium sp.
TGAAAGCCGTCCGAGAGAATTACGAAAAATTACGACGCCAATGATGGTTTTGGGCAGCGAATCTCGTTTCTCTGGATGGAGAGGGGCATTTTCCGTTTTCCATTTTTGATTTTTCGTTTGTTATTTCAAAAGAAGTCACTAGTCCAGAGCAAACGTAGTTCAACAATGAAACGAAATGGATTTACCGTTTGTTGGTGCGTGCGGTTTTTAGTGAAGAGGTGAAAATACGGCACAGCTCTTTGTTTTCTTCGAGAATCCCGGTTACTCGATTCGGGTTGAGGGTTTCGCTACGCTCAATGAGTCGCAGCCAGATAGAAGTTTCATTCAATTCATTCAAGACTATGCAAAGTTTGTGAATGAAATCAGCGTGGCTTTCGGCTCCTATGGCTTCACCGTAATTCGGTGCAGGAGAAGTACCAGATCGCAGAATCTGCCCAGCAATATGTTTTCCGGCAGGAGTTTTGGGCAAAGCTGCTGAAAGCTTAATGACGCGAACTGCAAAGTTGATAAGACGATCTTCGAGTTCATCTGCTCTGGCCTGAGAGCTTTTGGCTGTAGCTTCGTTTTCCATCTTGGCTCCTGTTCTTGTTGGTGACTGAAAGGCTCCTCTTCAATGACAAGTAATAAATATCAGATGGAAAACGGAAAATGAAGGTATTTTTTCACTGATTAGGATTGTCATGGCTGACTATTGCGTATATCCGCCACAACCCGCCGATGATTTGGAAATGGCCGAACAGCCAGACGGCGAGCGCCTGGTTTGGGTCGTTGGAGCGGCTTCGGTTGGGCGTTACCTGCTGCTGGGCGAAACCGAGCGCAAAGTCTTGATGCTGGTTGATGGCCAGCGCACTCCTTCGCAAATCTGCGAAACCTTCCTGAACCAATACAGCGGCAAGCTCGGACTGCCAACGCTCACCAAATTTCTGACCAAGCTGGAAAATTACGGCTTGCTGGCAGGGAAACGTGGCAAGTTTCAGGAAGGCGCGGATTCTCCGCAAAGCCAAAAAGCCTACAAGCCAATCAAACTGTTCAATCCCGACAGGCTGTTTACTTTTCTGCTGCCCAAATTTCGCTGGATTTGGACGACCGGCTTTTTCATTTTCAGCATGGCATTCATTCTGGGCATGTTGCTGCTGGCGCTGATGCACATTGAACAGGTGACGGCGTATGGCGCGCCACTGATGCGCGACCATTATCTGGCAATTTTCATCGCGGCGTATCTGATTGGCGTGACGCACGAATTCGCGCACGGCATGACCTGCAAGGCTTTCGGCGGGCGAGCGACTGAAGTCGGCATTCTGATCGTGTACTACTTTCTGTTTGCGCTGTATTGCAATGTTTCCGGCATTCATTTGATCCCGACACGCGGCCGGCGGCTGTGGGTGATTGCCGCCGGGATTTATTGGCAATTGATCGTCGGCGCGGTTCTGTTTGGCGTTTGGTTTGTGCTGGTTCCGCACACGCTGCTGGCGGACGTCATTTTCATCTGCATGTTGGGCAGCGTGCTGGATGTTTTCCTGAACGCAAACCCGCTGATCAAACTGGACGGCTATTACTTCCTGAGCCAATGGCTGCGGCTTCCAAACTTAATGGATCGCTCGCGCGCTTACTGGCGGGGTTTGTGGCGGCGCTTGCTGACGGGCCAGCGCGAAGAGAAACCTTATTCGCGGCGCGAACGAACCATTTACATTGTGTACGGAGCGTTGTCAGCGGTGTATTCCGTGGGCTTGATGGCGGTCATCATCTTTTACGTGGGAGATTGGCTGATGAACACTTTTTACCTATTAGGATTGTTGCTTACAGTCGGTGTCGTGCTGATATTTGTGCGAAAGCCATTGCTGAAGTTCTTCAGTTCCTCACGCAACGGCAAACAGGCGGATTCATCAGGCACCAAAGAAGCTGAATCGCCAAGTCGCGATACCTTTCTATCCCGAATCCTGCCGCGACGACAGTTGATTCCGTTGGCATTGGCGGCAATAGTCGTTGTCGTTCTCGTTACGCCCTGGCGCGCTTCGGTTGGCAGTTATGGCCAACTGATCGCCTTGCCGGACCGCGAAACGATCATTCGCGCACCGGAAGCCTCAACGCTCGTGCAATTGTCTGTAAAACCCGGCGATCAATTGGCTGCCGGAGCAATCATTGGCCGACTGGGCAATCTGGATGTCGAAGATCAAATTGCCGAAGTCCAAACCAATGTGGCTCGCGTGCAAGCCGATTACGACCGTCTTCTGGGCGAGTTGCGTGTTCGTGGCGAATCGGCTTTGCGTGCGGATGTGGCTTTGCAACAACGGCAGCGCGACTTTGCGGAAATTGATGCCGAACAACGGCAAATCCGTTCTCGCCAGCAAACGCAACCAAGCGATTCCGGCAAACAAGCGAACTCTCCGCGTATCGTTACCATTTCAAACAAAGTGTCGAACGATGAGCAGCCGTCGAATTTCCCGGCAGCTTTGGCCGCTTTGCAAGCAGAAGCCGACGCGCAACGTGCGCTCAGCGATGAGGCAGTCAAGCAGCGCGATCGGTTTCGTCAGCTTCACGCGCAAGGTTTAGTTCCACGCAGCGAATTGGATGCGCAGGAAGCGCGCGCCGCGACCTTGGCCGGTACGTTGGATGCGGCGCGGCAACGATTGAATGCGGCTTTGGTCCAACATCGCCGCACTTACATGGCGACGGCAACCGATGTTCGACTGGCTGAAACCGACGCGGGAACTGAACGTCTGACTTTGGAAAAGCTGAGCGGGGAATTGCGCGGTCTTCGCGAATTGCTGGCTTCGCTGGAATCACGGCGCGATTTATTGCAGCGCAAACGCGGCCAGTTCGATTTAACCACGCAGCGCGCCGGAGTCGTTTTCGGAGAAGAACTGCCTCGCTTGACTGGTCAGTTTTTCCAAAAAGGCGCGGAAATTTGCCGCGTTGCCGACACGCGCCAGTTGCTGGTTCGCATTCAGGTTCCCGAACGGGAAATTGGCGACGTGCGCGTCGGGCACCCGGTTCGGCTGAAAGCGCGCGCATTCCCGGACCAAACCTTCAATGGCACCGTAACCAAAATCGGCGGTGAAAGCGAAAGCGACCAAAGCGGCCAGACGATTTATCGTGTGGAACTGACGGTCGAAAACGGCGAAGGAATGCTGCGGCCCGGAATGACGGCATTTGCCCGAATTGATTTTGACCGGCAGATGATTGGACGAATTTTGCTGCACAAGATTAAGCAGGCGCTGCGGCCTGAATTATGGATGCTGTAGCAAATTTATTGTTGCTGTTTTCGGCGAACGGAAGGCTGGAAAATATCGCTGACGCGGCAACTGAAACCCGGCAACAGAGTTTCGCTTTTGAGTTCATCATCGGCTGTCAAAATGGTCGTTTGCGTTAACGAGTGGTGAATCGTAATTGTTTGCAGTTCCGGTGAAACCAGCCAGACTTCGCGCACGCCAGCGGCAAAGTAATTACGAACCTTGCCCATGACTTTATCCCAGACGTCGTTTGGCGAAATAACTTCAACAGCCAGATCAGGCGCGATTGTCCATAACCCTTCAGGTTCGCCTTCTTCGGGAAGCCGGTCAGCCCTGACAAAGCCAATGTCAGGCAAGCGCTCGTTCAGTCCAATTTGAAATGTCGTGTCCGGCGTGTAAACGCCGCCAAGGAAGTTGTCTTCGACGTGAGAGACGATTTTTCCAATCAAACGTGCAGTCACACCACCGTGTCTTGCTCCGGCTATCTCCTTCACCTCCGGTTTTCCGTCAACCACTTCAAATTCTCTTTCGGTTGCCAAGGCGACTTCGGTTGCAGCAGTCATAACGTTACTCCTGAATGATTAAGCTCAAGCCGCGTAAATTCTAAACAAATATAAGGAATTACGACAGCGTCAGAGTCTCAATCTTGCAGATTCAGACGTTTCAAGAATTCAGAGAAGCGCGGGTGAGAGCGCAGATTGTCGAAACGCGGATCAACTTTCAGGTAAACCGTGCCGTCGTGATGATCTTCGGAAATGGATTGATCCAGCAGTTTTATCGCGGGTTCGATTTCTCCCGCTGCGGCATAAGCAAAAACGCGCAGGATTCGTCCATCGGGGGTAGTGGCCGGAGTGGTTTTCAATCGAAATTCAAGCCGTTTTTGCCAATACCCATTGGCTCCGCCTTGGGTAAATGCTTGTTGAATTTCGGCGATTTGTTCGACAGGTGCGCCGATGTTTTTGAATTCATTGATTGCTGATTGTAGTTCGCCTTTGCGTTCGTACGAGTTTCTGATCCAGGAATAGGCCTCGGTCACGTTGGGATTTTTCGGCTCAGCTGCGATTGTGCTGCGCAACTGAATGATGGCTTCGTCGTACCGGCGCGCCAGAAACAATATGTGTCCTTGATCTCTGTTAATGGGGAAAGAGTGCGGCGCAAATTCTTTGGCGCGTTTGATTTCATTCAGCGATTCGGCAAATTGGCCTTGAATCGCCAACATGATGGCGTGCCAGTGGTAGGCAGTTTCATAACTGCTGTTCAATTCCTTGGCGCGGTTGAAATAAGTTTCAGCCTGTTGCCAGTTTTGATGCCGGAAAACTTCCAGGAAGCCCAGAGTGCTGTAAGGTTCGGCCAACTGACTGTCTAGCGTCATCGCTTTGCGGGCAAATTCTTCGGCCTTGTCGCGGGCGGCTTCTCGTTTTGGGCCTCCGCTATAAATTAACGCGTAAGCGTCTGCCATTCCGGCATAGGCCAGCGCAAAGTTCTGATCCAACGAAATGGCTTGCCGATAAAGCACTATCGCCTGCTCCAGGTCTTCGTCTTTGCGCCGATTCCAGTACACGCGGCCTTGTAGATACAGGTTGTAAGCTTCTTTGTTTGCTGTGTACCGTTTGGCCAACAGTTTCTGCTCTTCTCCAGTAAGTTCCAGCCGCAGTTTTTCTGAAATCTGTCCGGAGATGTTTCCTTGAATCGAAAGCGAATCAATTGCAATCAAATCGGCGCGTGGCTGCTGGTAACTTGTGCTCCACAATTGCGATCCGTCCGTCGTGTCCACCAGTTCCACGCGAATGATCAGCATTCCGCCCTGTTGCAAAACTTTGCCGGTCAAAATGTTGTGAACATTCAGTTCAGGGCCAACCTGTTTTGGATCAATCTCACGCCCCTTGTAATTTCGAACCGAACTGCTGGCCAGCACCCGAAGTTTTGGGCGGAGTTGAGAAAGATTGGTGATAACGCTTTCCGTAATTCCATCGCACAGAAATTCAAGCTCTTTGTCGTTGGTTGCGTTCAGCAGCGGAAGCACTGCCAGCGAATTTGACGCGGGAGCAAAAGCGCGATTCGATTTCCACCACAGAAAACCAGCCACAGTAAACACGCCTGTCAGCACAACAGCCAGGGCAGGGAAAATCCATCGCATCGCGCGCCATTGCAATTGATGTGAGCCGGTATTCAGGGCAGGAATTTCAGCGGTCACTTGCCGTTGCGCGCCTGACACCGGGCGATAAATGCCGGAAGCGCTGGTCAGCAGAGAGCGCAAATCAAGCGCAAGGTCGCGTGCCGACTGAAATCGCTCTTCAGGATTTTTTTCCAGACAGCGGCGAATGATTTTTTCCAGTTCAATCGGAAGGTCCTGGTCTTCGGTGTCAATTGGTGGCGGATCGTCGCGCAAAATTGCCGCCAACGTTTCCGGCGCGGTCGGTCGTGTGAACGGGCGTTTACCCGTGAGCATTTCGATCAACATGCAGCCAAGCGAAAAAATGTCGCCGGGCGCTTCGACGTTTTCGCCCCGCACCTGTTCGGGAGACATATAGCCGATGGTTCCCATCAACGTGCCGGGCCGGGTTTCTTCCCAAAGCGCGTTTTTCGAAAGCAGCGTCGCCGCATTGCTGGCCAGGGCGCGTTTGACGCGGGCGATGCCGAAATCCAGCAGTTTGATCTGTCCGTCGTTTGTCAGAAAAACGTTTTCCGGCTTGATGTCACGATGAATAATGCCTTTGGCATGCGCGGCAGCCAGCCCATCGGCAACCGAAGCAGCGACCTTGATGGCTTCGCGCCAGTTGAGCGCGGAATTTTTCAGTCGTTGGCGAAGTGTTACGCCCTCCAGCAGTTCCATGACCAAATACGCCGCGCCGTCCTGATGGCCGAAATCATAGATTGCCAGAATGTTCGGATGGGAAAGCGCTGCGATGGCTTTGGCTTCACGCTCGAATCTGGCCATAGCGTCTGGATGGGCTGACAGATGTTGAGGCAGAACTTTGATGGCGACGTTTCTGTCCAGGCGTGGATCACGCGCCCTGTACACTTCTCCCATTCCTCCTGCGCCAAGCAACGAGACCAGGTGGTAATGTCCGAGTTTCTGGCCGGCCATAGAGCCAGCCGCCGCTGAAGCCACAGAGGCTTTCGCTTTGTCAAAATCGAGTGCAGAAGTCAGACCTTTGGCGGGAGTGGTTTCAATGAAGCTGCCGGCTTTTTGATGTGCCGCCAGCAACGATTCCAGCTCGCGGCGCAAAACTGCATCTCCATCGCAAGCTTCGTCCAGAAAGGCGGGATGTCGCTCCGGAGGCAAATCAAGCGCTGCATCCAGCAGTTCATCAATTTTCTTCCATTGTTCGGGGCTCATATTGATACCGTGTCGTAAAGTGGCCGGAGTTTAGTACATTTCGACAATGCCGTAAAAATAATCAAGCTTATTTGTCAGTCACGAAACTTCTTTTTGAGCACCAAACGTCGAAGCTGGCTGGAAATTTGAAATGGCTTGAATCACAATCCCCAGCATCAATGGTGAATTCCCAATCAGAAAATGAGCTGAATGAACTTGGCAAAACGACTCTATTCCGCAACCTGACCACGGCTCAGTTGCAGGAATTGTCATCGCAGTTGCATCGCAAGTCTTTTACCTCCAGCACGGCGATGATGACGGCGGAACAGGCGGGCGAAGTCGTGTACATCATTCTCAATGGCACAGTCAAAGTTTGCGCTGAATCCGAAGATGGATCAGAAGTGATTCTGACGATTCTCGGCCCCGGAGAAATTGTCGGGGAAATGAGCGCACTTGATCAGCCCATGCGCTCAGCCAGCGTTGTCACGCTCGAAAAAACCGAAGCTCTGTGGATGGATCGCGCAACATTTCATCGTTTTCTGCTGACGATGCCACGGTTGGCATACAACCTGGCATGCATTTTATCGGCACGGTTGAGAATGGCGGACGAGCAGATTCGTTCGCTGGCGCGGCTGGAAGTCGAAAACCGCGTCGCGCGCCAGTTGGTTGCCTTTGCTGATCGGTATGGGCAATCCCAGCCAAATGGTGACACGCACATCCCCATTCGCTTGACGCAAGGTGATATCGCCGCTTTGATCGGGGCATCGCGCGAACACATCAACAAAGTAATCGTTGCATATAAAGAGCGCGGCTATCTGTCAGTGGATCGCCAGTACCACATCACCATTCACAACCCGCAAGCATTGGCCAAACGCTGCTAGCGAAATGATGAATTCGGAATGATGAAGGATGAATTGCGTCTGCCGCCACTCTTTCTTTTTCGTCTTCATCATTCATCATTGCGAATTCATCATTGCCCGCCTGTGACTCATCTCACACCTTGCTTGTGACTCGGCTCGCAGCCGTCCTTGCCTTTCTCGCTTACATTGCGCCCGTCGAAACGAAGAAGCGGTTACAACCTTGAAAACACGATTAAGACTCAGCCAGACCCGTGTCGTAGTCGGTAAGAGGCCGATTTCGCCAAGTGTATAGCGTCCCATCGCTGCTTACCGATTACGACCTGGTTGGACGTGACATCTCAAATGAGGCTGAGCAATCACCGCACAATTACCAACAGCCATGAAGGAGGGCAACAAAATGTTTACTCAAAAAGCCAAAGGGTTATTTCTTGCGATTGTATTTAGCCTGATGCTGCCAGCAATCGCGCTGGCCGAGGCGGAAGGCGTCGTTCGGTTTGGCGTTTCGCCAGCAGATTTACAGCAGGATTTTTTCGATGGATACGGAGAAAACGGTTATATCCCGGTTCGCCTGACCGGTTACAAGTCAGGCAACGCGACACGCTATTTCACACGCTGGGTTCAGAACACCAGCAATAAGCAGTGGTACGGATATTTTGGGAAAACGCTGGCGGAGTTCGACCAGATTTACCTGAATATGAAGAATCAAGGGTTTTACCCCATTGATGTCAGCGGATACGACACGCCGAATGGGATTCGCTACGCGGTGATTTATCACAAGAACACCGCCGGGACAGGCTGGCTGCTCTATCGCCATTCCACGCGTCCGGGGATGCAAACTCTGGTGGACACGGTTGGCAGTCAAGGCTGGGTTCCACATCGCGTCGAAGCGTATGAGTCAAACGACGAATCCCGCTACGTTTCCATCTGGTACTACCAGCCAGGCGTTGGCTACCACATGCACAACAAGATGACCCGCCAGCAATATGACGATCATCTGAACGATTACAAACAGAATGATTATCTGCCGGTGCATCTGGACGCGCACACCGTGAATGGGGAAGTTTTTTACTCTGGCATCTGGAAATACAAAAACTCAGCTTACGCGATTCGCACCAATCGCGACTGGCGCAAATTCCAACGCTACTACAACAACTATTGGGCTGCCGGATACAACATTGACAACTTTTACGCGGCGGAAACTCCGGACGGCATTCGCTACGGCGGAATCTGGTTTTTTGACGGCGTGCCGCAGGTCAACGACAACTCGTCGCTCAGCTTGAAGGTTCGCAAGGAAGTTGATTCCGCCAAAGCGCGCGGCGGCGCGGCGGTCATCAACCTGACCACCGGTCAGCAGGTAATGGTCCACGCCGATCAGGAATTCGCCATCGCCAGCACCAGCAAGATCGGCATCTTGTATGCACTGTTGCGGGAAATTGATCTGGGCAACGACACGTGGACGGCGACGATGAATTCCGGTGCGCAGTTCGGCACCAATCAAGGCGATTGGCTGGATCCAAACACAAACTACACCGTTCGGCAGATGGCCGAGTTTATGATCCGCAGCAGCAACAACTGGGCGACAAACCGGCTGATTCACCGATTGGGAGCGACGACAATCAACACTCGGTTGGATCAGTTGGGACTGGATGTGACGCGCATCCATCGGTATATGAGCGGCACAGGTGCGCCAAGCATGCACGGCAACAGCAGTTCCGGCGAAGACCGTCAGGAAGGCTGGGAAAACAAATCCACGCCGCGCGAAATGGTCACCCTGCTGAAGAAAGTCTTGCAGGACAACGTGCTGACAAACACTTCGGAAACACGGTTTTGGAACACGTTGAAAATGGATTCGGATAACGACGGTGTGAACGAAAAGAATTACATCGCTTCTGCCGTTGGCCCGATGTTCAATCCGGCAATCAGCGTTTGGAACAAAGCTGGAAGCCTGGATGGCGCGCCGCGCTTCGTTCGTGCCGATGCTGGACGCTTCCGATTCCCGGACGGTCAGGAAGTTCTGGTTGCCATCTTTATGGACGACATCTCTGATGATCCAGACGATTTTGATAATGCTTCGGATGCGACGATTGCCGATGCCGAAAAGACCATTAAAGACATCGCCAAGCTGGTCGCCAACCAATATCACGACTGAGTTTTTCGAGTTCTCGGCCAAGGGAATCTCAGCCAAGGTTTTACCTCAGCCAGAGAGCCTCCGATTCGCTCTCATTCACCGTCAAAGAGCGCAGGTTATTGGGCAACCTGCGCTCTTTCACCATGTCAGCCTGCCTTTCCTGAGCCATTAGTAACCAGTCATCCCTGCGTCGAGCTTGCAAGAAGAAACCACAGATGAACACAGATGAGCACAGATAATTTGTGTTGATCTGTGTTCATCTGGTGTTTATCCGTGGTTAGTTTTTGCTCGATGCTTTTGGTTCTGATTCTACCGAATCTGAGCTTGCGGCTTTTTTCCGAATGGCTCATTCTGGAAATCTCAGTAAATCCGCTACGAAAGGTTTTTTATGACGCGAATCTTGCAAGGTCAGGTGGTGGCGATGTTCGCCTTCGATGTCGGGCACGAAGTTTCGCTGGAACGATTGAGCGCGATGATGGCAACAACGCCTATTCAGCCTTTGTCGCGCAAGAAACAGACGCCAACGTATTTGCAGTACACCAAGCCGCCGCAAATTTTGCATCTGGGGCTGGCCACCGGTCATTTCGCTTCACCGGGAAATATTCAAGCGACGGTTTTCGATTTCGGAGCCGTCAGCATTTCCTATCGCTGGAATCTGGCGTCGGGCGAAGCCGTATCGCTGGATGACCTACCGCAGATCAGCCACGACCTGCACGCGTTGAATCTGGAAGCTCAGGCCAAAGAACAGGTCGAAAGCTTGATGCTGAAAATTGAACCGGCCATCGTTCGTCCACGCTTGGCCGAACTGATCGAAGACTATTACCTGTTCATCGTCGAAAAGCTGGACGAACCGCTGGCCGCTGAAGACCTAACCGCCAACCATCGAGCCACACTGGCGCAGACCTTGCGATTTGAAAAACAGAAACTCAGCCGCATGCAGCAAGACGAAGCTCTGGCGCAACGCATCAGTTATTACGAACACGACGTGACTTTGGTGGATTGGAACGCGGCGGTGATTTACGACCCCGATTACGAAGACACGGCCAATGTGCTGGAACTGCTGAACGTGGAACTGCTGGAAGCGCGCTACATTGACCGCCAACTGGACAAACGCATCGCCGAATACGGCAGTCTGGTTCGCAAACGAATCGAATGGCCGATTCCGCTGCGCAGGCCCTACCGCAAAGCCATCGAAGATTTAGCCGAGTTGAAACTGGAATCCGCGCTGTTAGCCGAGCGCGTAGAAAACGCGCTGAAGCTGGTTGGTGATTTATACCTGGCAAGGCTGCATTCGGCGGCCGCAAAACGGTTTTATTTGCAGGAATGGGACACCACGATTTCGCGTAAACTGGAAATCGTTTCGGACTTTTACGACCTGATGAACGACCGGCTCCACACGGCGCAAAGCCAGACGCTGGAAGTGATTATTGTGGTGCTGATTCTGGTGGAATTGATTCTGCCCTTCATCAAGCCGCATTGAAAATGTGTCGGCAAGGTTAAGCAGCCAGAGGCGGTGGAGCAAGTTCTTGTGAGACGTACCAAAGAGCAGCTTGTATGTCTTCCATTTCCAAATCTGGTAGTTCTTCCAGAATTTCTTCATGAGTCATTCCGACAGCAAGCAAGTCTAAAACATCAACCACTCGAATCCGCATCCCTCGGATACACGGGTGTCCGCCGCATTGTTCAGGATTGACTGTGACTCGTTTCATTAGTTCAGACATTCGAGTTCTTCGTTGAAAGTGATTTAATCGAAGGGCCGTATTACAGTACGCCTCACTTACGCGGCAAGAACTTTAACTTCTTTTTCAAGCCGCCCTTCGAGCCTGTCTTTTTCTACCTCCAAGTCATAGGTGGCTTGTAGATTCACCCAAAAGCGTTCTGAAAGCCCAAAGTACCGTGAAAGTCGAATCGCTGTGTCAGCCGTTACTGACCGGTTGCCATGAACAATATCGTTGATTCTGCCAACTGAAACGCTGATGTCTTTTGCCAACTGATTTTGGCTGACACTCATTGGCTTCAGGAACTCTTCTAGCAGAATCTCGCCTGGATGAATTGGAGCATCTTTCTTTTTCATCATTCACTTTTCCTGTTAATGGTAATCCACAACTTCAACTTCATACGCATCGCCGTCGTGCCAGCGAAAGCAAATTCGCCATTGATCGTTGATACGAATACTATGTTGACCCTTTCGATCTCCAGCGAGTTTTTCAAGACGATTTCCTGGCGGAACGCGTAAGTCTTCCAATCGTTCCGCAGCATCAATCAAGAGCAGTTTTCGTTGAGCAATCCGTCGTAAGTCCGACGGAAATTTTGGCACGTGCTGTCGCTGAAAAAGCTTTTCGGCCTCTGTTGTAGCAAATGATCTGATCATTCAATATCAGGTAATGCCTCCAGTGTTGGAGGCAACTTCAGAGGTTTTTCAAACTAGCCTAACGCGGCTTAAATGGCGACATTAGTATATTGCCGACGGTTTCTAAAACTGGCAGTACTTTAAGCACAAATTTTACAGCGAACAATACAAGTGCATATTTCCAGTTAAAGTATAGCAGTGCAAGAAAGATTGCCCATTGAAGCCAAGGGAAGATAGCTACCCAAGTAGGTAGTGCCGGCTCATCAAGCGGCAAAACTCCCTGCTGCTTAGCTTGAGTTATTCTGATGTCGAAGGTGGTTATTGACGCAACCAAAAAGTAGGCGACCGTTAGGCCAATAATAGGAGGAGTCCATTCCATATATGTGTCTCCTTATTTGTGAAGTGACAAGCAATAGATATCTCGGTAAGTGAGAACAAGGCTTGTCAGGTGAGCCAAACTTCAATTCATCGCCTTCGTCTTCTCTTCATACCGCAGAATCATTCCGCGATCACCGACGGCCCAGCCTTTTTGCGGGGAAAGGAAAAACAGATTACGAATGCGGCTGCCTTAGGCGGTGAAGTCGGTTTGCCAGGACATGCCTCCGTTGTCGGTGCGCATCAGGGAGGTGTCATAGACGACGGCTTCGGCGCTGCCTTCACGGGGAGCGAAAGCGGCCATCCAGCCATTTGTCGGATCAAGGAATTGGGTGCTGAGTGTGGATCGAACGGAAGTGCGGTGCTGTTGCCAGGTTTTGCCTCCGTCGCGGGTGTGCAGCGCGAAAAAGAAGCGGTTTTCGCCGTCTTTCATCTCGCCTGTGACCGTGCCGGTGTTTTCATCCGTAAAGCGGACGGAGTTGATGGTTCCAGGCGTGAAGCGGCCAGAAACATATTTGGTTTCCAGCGTCAGCGGCACGCGCTTCCAGGTTTTGCCAGCATCTGACGTGACGAACAAACCACCGATGTTGCTCTGGGCGCGCCCGTAAAAGTTGCCGATCAGCCAGCCGTGATCCGGATCGAGGAAATAAACATCGCGGAATCCGAAGTTGTAATTCGATGATTCCACCGGCAAACCAACGACAGCCTTAACCTCTTCAGCAGGTTTCCAGTCAACGCCGCCGTTTGTGGTGTGTAGCAAGGTCGCGTTGCGACCTACAGCCCATCCGTTTTGCAAATCGGTGAAATGCACGCTGAGCAAGTTGGGAAGTTTCTGGATCATCCAGGTGCGCCCGCCGTTAATGGTGCTGAGCAGGACGGTTTCGCCTTCGTCATCTTTGCTGGTGGAATCGCCGATCATCCAGCCGTGGTTCCAGTCCAGAAAGTACACAAAGTTGATGTTGGCCGACACGCCACTGAGCAAAGGTTTCCAGCTTCTGCCACCGTCGGTGGTGCGGTAAATGGCTCCAGCGTCGCCTGCCGCCCAACCAGTCATGGAATCTACAAAGTGAAGCGCCCGTAGATTTTTGTCGGTTTCTGCTGCTCGGCGAGCCATACGCCAATTGCTTTTGGCCATGACGGATTCCGTCAGAGCGTCGGCAACAGGCGGCGTCGCGATTTTGGGTTCTTCTTTTTCAGGGGAAGCGTCGGCATCAACATTCGCCGCAGTCGTCTGAGCTTCCGATTTTGTTTCCACAACCTTAACTGCTGGCTTGGCTTCTGATTTTGATTCGGGTTTGTTTTCTGCTTTGGCCGTTTCTTTGTTCTCCGCCATGGCCTCAACCGGTTTGGGCGATTCTGTTGTCGTCACTGGCTTAGCGATTTCTGGTTGCGCAACTTCTTTGACCGGTTCTTTCGTTTCTTCAGAGGCTTTTTGGTTGGCCGATTGAGCGATGGTTTTGGCTGATTCGCTCGGTTGTTTTTCTGTTTTGGAATTGGTCGCAGCCTGCGGTTGAGGTTTTTTCGGCTCGCGCTTTGCGGCTACGGAACTTGTTGGCGGCTCGTAAGCCATGACCGCGAATTCTTTGATTGTGCCATTAGCAACCAATTGTTCCCCCGTGGATTTGGCGCTTTGCGCTGAACTGAATTTGCCCACGCGAACGCGATAGCGCATGCCTTTGCCCGGCACTTCGGACTTTATCAAATAGGCTTCAATGTCTTTGGTTTTTAGTTCTGCAATGATTGCCTGTGCTTCGGCTTCGTTGGAAGCGGAGACGATTTGAACAGAAAACGCGCTTCGATTTTGTGCAAAACTGGCAGGTGAAGCGGTGAGCAAAGCAGCAGTGATCAAACAACACAACGTGAATACGAACAGGAGAGAAATTTTTGGCAGCTTCATAATGAATCCTGACTGAAGTTGGAATGCGGGGTCAGGTTGGGAGGGGCAATCTCAGCGACAGGGCGGACGCATAATATCACTGCATTAATCTCACCGCACTAATTTTTTATTCTGTTTTTGCAGTCGGTACACGCGGTTGATTTTTCGGGTCATTCAATCACAGCCAGCGTTTCTCCGGCATTGACCGTCTGGCCTTCCGTGACGCGCATTTCTGTCACTTTGCCTGTTTTGGGGGATTGGACTTCGTTCTGCATTTTCATGGCTTCGACGATCAAAACGCCTTGATCGGCGGCGACTTCATCGCCTTCGTTGAGCAGCACGCGGACGACTTTGCCGGGCATTGGCGAAATCAAGCTGACTTTGCCGCTGGCGCCTGCTGCGCCTCCCGCGTTGCCGCGCAGACGTTTTTTGTCGCGCACGTTGATCGCCACGCGCTGGCCGTTGACGACAATTTCCGTTTCGCCTGTTGGCGATTTTTCCAGCGCGCAGCGGTAAACGCGGTTGTTCATTTGCACGACAAAAAAGCCCGCCTCCGGCTGGCTGACTTCTGCCGAGTGCGTTTTTTCGCCAAAGATTAGCTGCGCATTGCCGTTTGTGGCGACAAATTCCGCTTCGACTACTTGCCCGTCAATTTCCAGTTCCAGTTTCATCAGCTTATTTGGTTGGTTTGAAAAGATGACCGTACTGCAACGGCTCGCCTTTTGTCCACGGGCGGTATTCGTTGCAGAAATCAATTCGTTCGCCAAGTGTAGGATGGCTGGCTTGCCACAATCTAACCAGCCAATGTGGACGCGGAACCGCCAGATTTTCCGTTTGCAGTTTGACGAACGCCGTTGCGGCGGCGTGGTTATTCTGCGTAATTTCCAGCCCAAAGCGATCCGATTCGTGCTCCTGGCTTCGCGTAAACGCCATCACGCCTGGCGTGATAAAGAACAGGAAAATGCTGAACAGCAAAATGATCAGCGGCAGCGAAGCCACATCCGACAATTCGCTGAACCCGAAGCGATCTTTGTACTTCCGCAGCAGCCAGCCGGAAGTTCGATGGATCAGGTACAGCGTGAACAAAATTATCAGCGGAAAGAAAATCAGCATTTTCCAGATGTGACCAAGCACGTAATGGCCCATTTCGTGACCCATCACGAAGAGCAATTCGTTTTCGTCTAGCTTGGCAATCGTTGTGTCCCACAAAACAATCCGCTTTGTGGTGCCGAAACCAGTGACATACGCGTTCAGGGCTTTGGTGTCTTCGCTTTTGGCGACTTCATAAACGCGGCCC
>CAZMXG010000043.1:0-44531 GCA_964570175.1 uncultured Heliomicrobium sp.
GAAGAACTCAGAACTTACGGCGCATTAGCCGCCTAATTTTTGTCTACAGTGTTGCTGTTGCAGTGAGCCCGAAAAGTGAACCTGGGTCTATCCAGCAATTTCCTGATGTGAATTCGGGCACTCTCGATTTCATCTATTCCATCAGGACGTTCAGGAGCATATAGCTCAATCAATTCATGAGGCTCAGGAAGAGGAACATAAAACTGACCAGGAATACTGCGAAGAATGTCGTGTAACTCATCTTTTTCAATGGTGAAACAAACTTCAGCCGTTGACTCCTTATCACGCTGTTGATTCGCGTTCAGTTTACGACTGGAATCACGATGTGGGTTGTTGTGGAATTGCAATCCTAACGCTTCAAGCAAGGCAGACTTTCCCGCATCGTTTTGACCGACAACCAAGTTGATTCCGGGTGAAAGCCTCAGTTCATCGGAATCGAGATATGACTTGTAATCGCGTAGCCGGAACGAAGAAATGAACATTTAGCATTGACCTCGATCAAGTTTTCTGAACTCGATGAATGATAAAACAAGCACACAGCTTTTCAGCAAGATTCTTGGCAATTGAGGACAAAGCAATAGGCATCACGTACGTATGGCAGTCTCTGGCCGAAGTCTTAAAGGCCAACTATCTTGCCTGAGCCACTATCTGGCAATTCCGACTGACGAGCATCTATCAATTTTGTTCACTTCAACTTGCCAGCCAGAAGTTACAACTAAACCGCTTCTCTCCATCAAACCAATTCTTGGCCGGTTGAAATCCCGTTTCTTCGGCCAAAGCCGCAAGCTGTGGCAGATCGTATTTGTAGGAATTTTCAGTGTGGATGGTTTCGCCCGGCTGGAATTCAATCTGTAAATCCAGCGCGCGCAGGTTGACGGTTTGCGCGGAGCGACTGACCAAATGCGCTTCCACGCGGCCACGGTCTTCGTTGTAACGCGCTTCGTGCTGAAATTTTGCCAGGTCGAAATCGGCGTCAAGCTCTCGGTTGATGCGAATCAGCAGGTTCAGGTTGAAGGCCGCCGTTACGCCCAGCGCATCCGCATAAGCTGGAATCAGCACATCAACCGACTTTTTCAAATCAGCGCCAAGCAGCAAGCCGTCGCCGGGTCGCAACGCTTTGCGGATGGTTTTGAGCAATTCGCGGCCTTCGGCGAGCGTGTAATTGCCGATGTTCGAGCCTAAAAACAATGCCAACAACCGTTCACCTTCCGTTCGCTCAATTGTTTCAAAGCCGCGCGTGTAATCGCCGACGTGGCCAGTGATTCGCAGGCGGTCGAAATTCCCCAGTAAGGCTTCGGCGCTCAGTTCCAGGATCGAGGCGGAAATGTCCATCGGCTGGTAATGCAGTTCGGCCTGACGGGCAAGGATGGCTTCGATCAGCAATCGCGTTTTGATCGAGCTGCCGCTCCCGAGTTCGACAACGCCAACAGGCGAAGGCAATTGCAAAACGATTTCAGCAGCGTATCGCTCGAAAATCTCTGTTTCGGCGCGCGTCAGGTAGTATTCCGGCAGCAGACAGATCACTTCAAAAAGCTGCGATCCCAAGGCGTCATAAAAATATTTCGGCGGCAAGATTTTGGGTCGTGCCGTTAATCCTGCGCGAACGTCTTCGGCAAAGGAGCTTAGATTGCCTTGTGGCGCGGATTGGTGAATAAATAATCTTGGTTGAGGGGATGGCGACGCTTGCGTGGAGGCTTGGGCCATAATGGGTTCCTCGGTTCTGATTGTCCTTGGGGAAAGCTGTTACGGTTTGAGAGTTTGTAAATGACGAAAGCGACGGCAAAGCTTCCCACATTCGGTAATTTTTCGCCAAAGGTTTTTCGATGAAGCTGAAAAGCAAAGAGCGGTTGGACAAATTGCTGGTGGAACGCGGGCTGGTGGAAACGCGCGCCAAAGCGCAGGCGTTGATTCTGGCCGGGCAGGTGTTCAGCAACGAGCAGCGACTGGAAAAAGCCGGACAATTGGTTGCGGTCGAAGCTCCGCTATCGGTCAAAGAAACGATGCCGTTTGTCAGTCGTGGCGGTTTTAAGCTGGCGGCGGCACTGGAACATTTTGGCGTGAATGCGACTGGCAATGTTTGTCTGGACATTGGCGCTTCGACCGGCGGGTTCACGGATTGTTTGTTGCAACGCGGAGCCGCACGCGTTGTGGCGGTTGACGTTGGTCACGGTCAGATTGATTGGAAGCTGCGGCAGGATGCGCGCGTCGAAGTTCGCGAAAACGTCAACGCGCGATATTTGCAGCCGGAAGATTTCAGCGAACAGTTTGATCTGGCTGTTGGAGACGTTTCGTTCATTTCCCTGACCAAGATTTTGTCCGTCGTCCCTGCCCTGCTGAAACCATCCGCTTTGGTGATCACGCTGATCAAACCGCAGTTTGAAGTCGGACGCGAAGAAGTTGGTAAAGGCGGGATTGTCCGCGATGAAGCGGCCCAATTGCGTGTGGTTGATGAAGTTGTCGCGTTTGCGGCTTCGATTGGGTTGCGTTCGCGCGGCGTGATTGATTCGCCGATTTTGGGCGCAGACGGCAATCGGGAATTTCTGGTTTGTTTTGAATCTGGGTACGCAGGCGTCCCGCCTGCATCTGAAAAAGCCGCGCAGCATCCTTAATCGGAAATTCGGATGCTTCGCGCTTCTTTTACAGCAGGCGGGGACGCCTGCGTACCCAGCTTACTTCTTCGGCAAGCTGATTTGTTCGCGGTGTGTGATTTTGCCTGGGGATTGGCCGTCGGCTTTTTTGGCTTCAACGCGAAGTTTGACGGCGTTGCGTTTAGCGGTGGGTTGATCAACGCCAATGAAATACGACGATTGAATCCGCGTCAGCAAGGTTTTCAGCAGCGAAGCAATATCGTCGCTGGTGCGGCTGAACAGCGTCAGTCCGCCCGTGGCCGCAGCGATTTTTTCCAGCCCGCTTTGATATGCCAGGTTCATCGAATCGGTGCGGTAGCTTAAATGCAGAATGAAAATCGGAGCGGTGAATTTGCCCAGCGCATCGGCCTGGCGGCTGGTTTGTTCCTGAACGGCGCGGTCGGAAAAGCGGCGGCTAAGGTCGCCCGAATCGCTGGAATTCACCACCGGATTCAGGTAATCAGCGCGGTAATTCCCGATGCCGCTGTCCGTGACATACAACACGGCGACGCGCACATTGGCTTTTTGCATCATTCCAGCGGCAAGCGTCGAAACCTGTTCCAGCGTGTCCAGCAATCCGGCCTTGCCGCTGACCTGCACAGCCTGGATTTTTTCGTTGATCATCGCGCGGTCGGCAGTTGGTTCCTGCAGCACAGACAAACCGTCCTGCGATTTCAACAAACCGATCCAGTAATTTTGGCCGAGCGTTTGAATCGCTTCTCCCAAAGCCCTTCGCGCCTGATCCACTCGCTCCAAATCCGAAACGGTGTCAAAAACCACTAAAAGAATCGTCGAGCTTTTAGGCGTCTGGAAACTTTTGACGGGCGATTCTTTTTCTTCGATGAAGACTTTGAACGCTTGCCGGTTGCCATCCAGCCAAAATTGATCGTCGCCTTCTTCCACCCAGACAGGAATTTTCAGCAAGCCTTTCGGCGCGTTGTCAACTTTTTCCTTCTGAGCATAAGCAGGCGCTGCCGCTATCAGCAGCAGAACAGGCAGGACAATCAAAGCAACGAATGATTTCATCAGATAGCGCTCAATATGGAGTGCTACGCCTTTGGCGTAGCTTTGGAAGTTCTACCGCAAATCGAAAATCCGCTTGCCAAACGACTACCAAAGCTACGCCGAGAGCGTCGCACTCCAAAATTAAAACAGGATTCTCAGCCCAAACTGCATCACGCGCCCGCCCGTTGAGCCAATGATTTTTCCGGCGTTCAGATTCGGGCTGGATTCAGGGCCGATGCGCGTGTCGGGATCGTTCAGGTTGGCGTGGTTCAGAAAGTTAAAGGCTTCGCTGACGAATTCCAGCGAGGTGTCCGCGCTGAGCTCAATGCGTTTGGTCAGCGACAAATGATGAACGTGCGCGCCGGGATCGCGAAGCTGCGGATGCGTTCGCGGGCCGTCGCCAAGGGTGAAATCATCCGGCTGGGCGAAAGCTTCCGTATTGAACCATTGTTGCGGCGTTTGGGTTTCAACATCCGGATCAACGTCCGGCACAATGTTGACGCGCAAATTGCTGACAACGCCGCCCGTTCGATTAAACAACGGGCGCAAAATCAATGGTTGGCCTCCGCGCCAACTGGTCAATCCGCTCAGGCTCCAACCGCCCAGTGTGCGTGCGGCAAACGCGCTTTCAGCCAGAAACTTTTTGCCTTTGCCAAACGGCAGTTCATACGTGTAACTGGCCGAAACCGAATGGGTAACGTCTCCTGTCGAAAGCGACCATTCCAGCGCCCGGTTCGCCGGATCTTGCGGAATGCCGGAAGAATAATTGTCCAGCACTTTGGCCAGCCGGTAACTGAATCGGCCAAACAATCCGGCGGTCAATCGTTGATCTATCGTCGCTGACACCGAATGCCCTTTCAAATCTCCCAGCGGATAAATTCCGCCCATATCAAAACTGCGGTATTGCGGATACGGGCGCAGCGAATTGCGAAAGGCTTCGCCATAAAGCTGGTCGCGGTATTTCAGATTTTCCGACGGAACCAGATTCAGTTTCGCAAACCCGTCCACCAGTTGATGCGTGCCGCGCCAGCCTGTGTAAGCCAGATTCACCGCCAAAGCGCGCGGCAATTCGCGTTGCAAACTGAACGTCCATTGCTGGTTGGTCGGCAGCAACCCAGAACGATCAATGTAATCAGGCTCAATCCCATTGACGGCAGCCGGATCCAGGAACGGCGGCAGCGGAAAATTTGTCGGCATCCCATCGCGCAACAGAAACGCCGGTTGCAACTGATCGTTCGGTGAGACAAACACCGGCGTCGCGTTGAAGCCTTGCGTGCCGAAATGCCGCCCGTACAACGGATAATCTTCGTAACTCAAGCTGTAACTGCCGCGAATTATGGTGTTGCGGTTGTTCCACGGGTTGATGCTAAAGCTGACATATGGCTCCACGCGGGCTGTCACGGGCTGCAATCCTCGGCTGATTCCGTCGCGCCCGGCAAAAATCAATGCGCCGGGTTTGCCGTTGGCCGGATTGATATGATCCAGCGAAACGGTGGATTGCCGGTCGTATTTTTCAACGCGCGGCGTGGCCGCTTCAAAACTCAAACTGCCATACAAGCTCAAACCCGGTCGCACACGCCATTGATCGCTGAGCGTGCTGTCGAACATGGTTTTGCTGTAATACGACGGATGAACATTGATCCCTTCTTCTGCGCGCGAAACCATTCCCAGCAAATAGCTGGCAAAGGCGCTGCCCGTGTTGGCCACGCCGGGCAATCCCGTTGTCGAATTGTTGAAAGAAAATAGCCCTGACGGGAATGACGGGCTGAGCGAATTGACGTGGCTGCGACGACCGAGCGCCGACATTTGAATGGTGTGGGCTTTGCGATTGATCGAAACCGCCACCGAACCGTTGTAGTTATAGCTGCGATCCCGAAACACCGCCGTCGAAGGCCCCATCGAAAGATAGCCGTTGCCAAACGTGAAACGCGGAAAGTATCCGGCAAACAGGCCTTTCAGCCCCAATTGCTGCGGGTAATCCTGCGCCGCATCCTGTTCCAGCGAAGTCGTCGCGCCGTACGCCGCCGCCGCGCGAAAGGTCCAGACCGTGCGCGGTGAAGCGGTGAAAACGTCCTGCAAACTAAGGCCGCCGTTTTCATAGCTGTAGCTCGGCGCTCCGGCATTGGCTGGGCCGGGGTAATATTCCGGCGATTTGCGAAGCCCGCGCGACAAATTGAAGTTGACCCCAAGCTGCTGTTTTTCCGTCAGCCGATGATCCAGCTTGGCAATCGCTCCGTCGGCGCGATTTTCAAACGGTGAATTGACCCAATAATTGTTTTGCAGAAATGGCCCGACATTGATGTTTGATCGCGGGTATAGCGCAAGAGCGTTTTTGGCAATCGGTTCCAGCCGATTGGCCGGAATGATGTTGTTCGGAAATTGATCACGCAGGTATTGCAGGTTTGTCGCCGAAATCGGCTGTGTCGCGTCATAAGCTGGATTTGGTCGCGTGGTCAACGGGTCGTAAACCGGGATGCGCTGTCCGGCGCTGTCTACCAAATCAGAAAAATCGCCCAGCCGTTGTTTGTCCGTGGCCAATGTGAACAGCGCGCTCTGGGCGATGCGTTCGCGCGTGGCTTCGAAGTTGACAGAAAAGAACGTTTTCCCCCGCCCATCGAAAAGTTTCGGCAGCCAGACCGGCCCGCTGACACTGAACCCGTATTGGTTTCGCCGCAGCAAAGATTTCGTTCCGCCGCGCTGCCGAACTTCATGCGGAACAGCGTCAAACAGATCGTTGCGCAGGTTTTCGTAAATACGCCCGCTGAGTTTGTTTTGCTTTCCGGTGGATTTGGCTTTGCCCGACGCGCCGTTAAGCGGGTTCATCATCACCCGAAACTCGTTGAGCGCTTTTTGCAACTCCGTGGGTTGCACTGGCCTTGCGGCAGGCGTCGGCGTGGGAGACGGTTTTGGAGCCAACCCATTCGTGGCTGAATTCTGACCGTGAACCGATGTCACGCCAGCCAGCAAGAGCGCCAAAACAGAAAATAGAATTGATCCGATAACAAAGCGTGCTGAATTTCGACAATCGCTAGCCAGTTTCATTTTGATAAATAGTTCGTAAATTGGTGGTTAAAACATCGTGCGAACTCTGCGCACGAATGATGACAAAAACCGAGCAATGAAATTTTGCCCCATGATCTGACTCTTGTCACCATCACAGCCGGAAGCTTATTCTTCCCCGCGATCAACGCACTTCAAATTCATTCAACTTTCAGGGAGTCAATATGCTTATCAACCGGCGGCGGTTTGCCGTTTTATTTTGTTTTGTTCTGGCGCTTTCCAATCTGATGTTGCCGGCGGCGGCCCAGCAACGCCGCCGCGCAACAAATGCACCAAAGAAAGTCCGGCTGGTGGTCGGCATCGTCATTGATCAGTTTCGCGCCGATTACCTGAACCGGTTCAGCGACCAATTCGGCGAAGGCGGGTTCAAACGATTGCTGGATGGCGGCGCGGTTTTCACCAACGCCAATTATATTCATACACCGACTTACACGGCTTGCGGCCACGCAACCTTTATGAGCGGCGCACCGCCAGCAATGAGCGGCATCATCGGCAACGAATGGTACGACCGCACGGCTGGCCGTCGCATCACCAGCGTCAATGATGACCGAACCAAATTGCTGGGCGGCAAAGAAGGCGCCAGCGGCATGTCGCCTCACCGTTTGCTGGCTTCGACCATCGGCGACGAAATGAAATTTGCCACGGCGCGACAGGCAAAAGTCATTGGTATTTCGTACAAAGACCGCTCCGCGATTCTGCCCGCCGGCAAACATCCTGATGCCGCTTATTGGTTTGACGGTTCAACGGGCAACTTTGTTTGCAGCACGTTCTATTTCAATGATCTTCCCGATTGGGTGAAAGCCTTCAACCGCGACCAACATTGCTTCAGCTACTTTGGCAAAAAATGGGAGAAAATGTTGCCGGAAGCCGAGTATGCGCGGTCAGAGCCGGACGATGCGCCGTATGAAAGATCTACCTTCGGCACAAAATTCCCCTACACGCTGAATGGCGGCGAAGAAAAACCCGGCGTAAAGTTCATCAATCAATTTGAAGCTTCACCCTTTGCCAACGACCACCTGGTCAACTTTTCCAAAGCCGCCATCGAAAATGAAAAGCTTGGCGCAGATGATGTAACCGACCTGCTGACGATCAGTTTTTCAGCCAATGACCTTCTGGGCCACGCTATGGGGCCGTACAGCCAGGAAGTTCAGGACATGACCTTGCGGACCGACCGCACGTTGGCGGAATTGTTCAGCTATCTGGACAAGAAAATTGGCCTGGATCAAATCGTCATTGCGCTGACCGCAGACCACGGCGTTGCTCCAGTTCCGGAACAAGTGCAGAAGCTGGGTTACGGCGGCAAAGTCGAACCAAAACAGATCAACGAGGCGATCACCAATTCGCTGAATCAGCGCTTCGGTGAAGACAAATGGATCGTTCAAACCGCCAATGGAACATTTCAAACGGTCAATGGAAATGTGTATCTGGATGAATCCACCGTCGAACGTCGCAAGCTGAACGTTGCCGAAGTCGAAGCCGCCGCCAGTCAAGCAGTGTTGAAACTTGCCGGAATCAACGCCGTTTTCACTCGTTCCCAGATTCTGGCGGGCAATATGCCTGACAATGCGATCGCGCGCAGCGTTTCTTATGGATTTCACCCAAAACGAAATGGCAATCTGGTCATCGTCACCGAGCCGTTCTTTTTCATCGGTGAAGGCATCATTACCACCACGCACGGTTCGCCGTACAAATACGACACGCATGTACCGGTGATCTTTTACGGCGCGGGCATTGCAGCAGGAAAGTATCCTGGGGTTAGCAGCCCGGCGGACATTGCTCCAACGCTGGCGTCGCTGTTAAACCTGGAAACTCCCAGCAATTCAGTCGGGCGAATTTTGACCGAAGCGATCAAGGCAAAATAATCCGTGCAGCAAAGACCGTTACCCAAATACTTCCTGAGCCGCGCTGGCGAGCCGAATCCCGCTCGCCAGCCGCAATCGCCAGCACATGTCGTGGATTGCTTTCGCCTCAGCAACAGTTACACGGTCAGTCAGGAATGGATCGTTGCCACCGACAGTTTGGGAAATTTGCAGGCTCTGGCAGATGGCAATCGCGCGAATTTTCCGGACCAAGTGCAAACGGAGTTGGCCTGGTTTGAGATGAGCGGTTACGGCAAGCGGCAAATTGAAGCGACAGAAATTTACCTGTTTTATCTGCAAGTGATGGAACAGTTGCCCGAAGCGCCCGGCTTGAACGATCCGATCTATCTATACGGAACCTTGTTTGGGCCTTATCCGTCGGCGTCGCCGGTTGCGGGTGTTGAAGGCCAATTGACCATCACCCGCGCCGATTTGCTGGAAGGATTGTTGCTCGACGCGGAATTCCCGTTTCGATTTGCCGGGGACGGCGAAGGCACGCCGCGTTGTTTTCATTTGCCGCTGCCTGCGGATAGCGCAGACGAAATCCGCCAAGGTCGCGGCATGGTGATCGCGTATCCGTTGTTGCCGCCGGAACTGACGATCACGGACGTGACGAATGAACTGTTTGCCTGCCGGTTGATTTATGACACGCTGAACGCTTTGAAAGAAGACGCGGAGGAAGAAAAGATCAACCATCCGCTAAATCAAATCACGCTGCCAGTGCCCAGCCGTGCAATGCTGGAACAACAGCTTCAAACCGAAGGGTACGAAATCGAAGGGGACAAAGCGGTTCGGAAAACCAGCCGCGACGGTAAAGAGCCTGGTTTGCTGGCAACCGTGTTCAACGCATTGTTGGGCGAAAGCCTGAAGCTGCCACCGGAAGGTTGCCCGGAAGATTTTGTCGAACTGGCCAAACTGACTTTGCGAGCGTTGCCCGGATGGCCATCGGCGCGGGCTTTGGCCCTACGAAATCAGATCAAACCAGCGACGCTTGCTTCCAGCCATAGACCGATTAATCCCCCGCCGATCCCACCTCAAACGGTGTATTCGCGCCCGAAGCCTCCGCTAAAGCTCGAATCGCTACACGACGGTCCGCCCGCTTGGGTGCAAGATTTCATTGTCCATCACCAAGGCACTAATGCGGCAAAATCGCACTTAACCTCCAATGCAGACTACGACACAAATTCTCCTGACTGGATGAAAGATTTTGCCAGCGACGCAATTCCTTCTGTGATACGAAAAGATGCAAATGAAACCAACGCTTCTCACAAATCGCCGACCAAACCAGTAAAGAAAGACAATCCGCCGGATTGGATGGAAGATTTCGACTGAAGCTTCTGTAAATTCAACAACCACGAAAGGCAGGCAAACCCATGTCACACGAAAGACCCGTTGAACCATTTTCCGATCTACACGTCGAAGGCGACCACATCCGCGCCGTGCTGTTGCATGATCCATCTGTCGAAGGCCTGGACATGGCCATTTATATGGATGGTTCCGGCAGCATGAAAGAGGAATATGAATCCAAGCCGAAGCCACGCGGATTACTGGATTGGTGGTACGGTCGTCCGATTGAGATGCTGCCGAATCAGGTGGAGCCACAGGTTCAATGGATGCTGGAATATCTGGCGACGAAAGACCGCAATGGCATTTTGCGCGTGGCGTATTGGGCTTGCGGAGCAACTGGCGCGGAAATCGAATTTGTTGGCGATTTGCGCGGGGTGGATGTGCAGAATTATCAATTTCCCGGTCCGCGCGAACTGGGCAATTACACGTACCTGAAACCGGCAATGAAAAACTTTGTCGAATACATCAGGAATCAGGTCCCCAAAGGAGCCAAACAAGGTTGCGCCGTGTTTGTCACAGACGGAGTTATTTTTGATGCCGACAAAGTCAAAGCCTTCAGCCGCCAAATCGCGCAAGACATTGCTTACGGCAAACTGCCGCGCATGAACTTCATTCTGGTTGGCGTCGGTGATGCCGTGGACGAAGAGCAAATGGAGGACATCTGTCACGAAGAATATCCCGGCGTAGGCCATTTGTGGTGCCATCGCATTGCCGAAGAAATCAGTCAGGTGGCCGAACTCGTCGCCGTTTTGGTTGATGAAACGATGACCGTCGCCGCTGGCGGCACCATTTACGACGACCGTGGCAACGTTCTGAAAATTTACGAAGGCCGATTGCCTGCCGTGCTGGAATTCCCGATTCCCGAAGGCGCGCGCAGCTTCACGCTGGAAGTGAACGGCCAGCGATACACGCAACCTTTGCCGGAAGAAGGCGAGCATCACGGCGAAGAAGACGAAGATCACCACTAATCAATTAGATTGGTTGCGAGTCACTAACCCGCAGAAAATGTGGGCAGAAAAGAAAAGCAGCTTGTCTTATTTTTCTGCCCACATTTTGCGGCCAGCCGATATTAAGGAATCAGCATGGGACACGAAGTTATCGTTAAACCGTTTTCTGATGTTCACAACCGCGAAGGCAAGGTGATTGCGACGCTGTTGCATGATCCGACGGTCGAAGGTCTGGATGTCGCGCTGTACATGGATGGTTCGGCCAGCATGGAAGATGAGTACGGCCCGCGGGGCGTGCTGGCAAAACTGGGACCGGTGCGAAATCAGGTCGAACCGCAAATGCGGTGGATGCTGGAATATCTGGCGTCCAAAGATCGCGATGGCGTGCTGCGCGTGGCGTATTGGGCGACAGGCAGTGGTTCGGACATCGAAGTTGTCGGCGATCTTGCCGGAGCGCAGGCGCAAACATACAAATTTCCCGGCCCGAAGTTTTACGGCAAAGGGACCGTGATGCTGCCGGTACTGCGCGATTACATTGCCCACATTCGCAACGAAGTCAGCACCAAGAATGCGCGGCGAGGGTTGGCGGTCATCATCACTGACAGCCAGCTTCACGATGCCGAAGATGTCGTTGCTTATTCGGCGCAGGTTGCCAAAGAAGTCGCCGCCGGGCGATTGCCCAGACTGAATTTTGTGCTGGTCGGCGTTGGCGACCAGGTGGACGAAGAGCAGATGGAAGAAATCTGCCACGAAGAATATCCGGGCGTAGGCCATTTGTGGTGCCACCGCGTCGCTGACCGTATGGAAGAAATGGCTGAACTGGTCGCCGTGCTGGTGGACGAAACCATGACCGTCGCTGCCGGAGGCACAATTTATGACGACCGCGGCAGCGTCGTAAAAGTGTACGAAGCGCGTTTGCCTGCCGTGCTGGAATTCACCGTGCCGGAAAACTGCAAAAGCTTCACGCTGGAAGTCGCCGGACAACGATACACGCAGCCACTGCCGGAAGAAGAGCACCACGAAGAAGAGGAGGAACGGCCTTCCATTTTGCAGAGTGTGGTCAATCAGATCGCGCCCGAACGCGGCAAACGTCATCGGCATTAAACATTGAAACGAAACGCAGGGCAGGCTGACAGCTTGCCTGATGTTTTTGGAGAGTAGAAAAAATGGCCAGCCACGACCCAGCACAAAAAACTGAACACGTTCATCATCCGGGTTGCGAACACGATCATCACGAACACGCCGACCAGCACGAGCACGGCCACACCTGCAATCACGAAGATCATCACGAACACGGGCCGGAGTGCAGCCACGAGCATCATGGTCACTCTGAAGACCAGGGCGCCCACGAACATGGGCCGGATTGCAGCCACGATCATCACGGTCACAAACATTCCGAAGAACATCACGTACACGGGCCAGGTTGCGGCCACGACCACCACGACCATAAACATTCCGAAGAACATCACGAACACGGGCCAGGTTGCGGCCATGATCATCACGACCACGATCACCACCATCACGAAGAAGAAGAGCGGCAGCGAAGGTTAGCCTACGTCGGCGTAAAGCCCGCCGAAACTATCGGCAGCGCCTGCCAGTTCGATCTGGATGCGATGATTCCCGGCGAAACGGATGACATCGGGCGATTTCAAAAGCTGGAACAACTGGTGGAATCGAACGCCGGCATCACGGACGCGCACGTTCGCCGTGACGGCCAGCGCCCGGAAATCTGCGTGCATTACGATGAAACCCAGCTTCAGCTTTCAGAGGTCGTTGCGCTGGTCAAATCCATCAGCGCTGAAGTTGCGCAGCGATACCTGCACAAAACCTGGTTTGTGCGCGGGATGGAGTCAGCGCAGTGCGCTTACGTCATCGAATACGTGCTGGAACGTGTGCCGGGAATCTTGGACGCTAACATTGCCTATTCGACCGAACGCCTGGTGGTCGAATACGACAGCCAGACAATCAAACCGGCTGAGGTCGAAGCGAAAGTCAAAAGCATAGGCTACGAACTGGAAGAACCAGAACACGGTCACGTCTGCGCATTTCATTCGCACGGCAATGGATTGGCTCCCCGGCTGGAAATGCCGCTGGTCGTTGTCTCCGGCGTTTTGATTGCGGCGGGATTGGCTTGCCGGTTCTTGCTGCACACGCCGGAAATCGTTCCGACAGTGTTATTCATTCTGGCGTTGATCGCCGGAGGCTTTTTTGCCGTTCGCGGAGCGCTGTTGTCGCTGCGCCAAGGCATCGTGGACATCGAAACTCTGATGGTTCTGGCCGGAGTCGGTGCGGGCTTTCTGGGGGCCTGGTTTGAAGGCGCGTTTTTGCTCTTCCTATTCAGCCTGGGCCACGCGCTGGAACATCGCGCAATGGAACGTGCGCGGCGTGCGCTGGATGCACTGGGCAAACTGCGGCCTGAAACGGCACGCCTCAAAATCGGCGACGACCTGAAAGAGGTCCCGGTCAAACAGGTCAAACGCGGCGACATCATCGTCATTCGTCCAGGCGACCGCGTGCCGTTGGACGGAACGATTTGCAGCGGCCAATCGTCGTTTGATCAAGCGACGATCACAGGCGAATCCGTTCCCGTATCCAAAACCGCCGGCGACAAGGTGTTTGCCAGTACGATCAACACCGAAGACGCCGTCGAAGTCGAAGTCACCAAACTTTCCTCTGAATCCGTGCTGGCGCGCATCATTGATCTGGTGGCCGAAGCCGAAGCCCAGAAAAGCCCCACGCAACGGTTTGCCAAACGCCTGGAAAAAACCTTTGTGCCGATTGTGCTGGTGATCGCTCCGCTGTTGGCCATTGCACTGTTGGTTTTGGGCCATAGCTTCAAAGAATCCGTGTTGCGCGGCATTTCCCTGCTGGTGGCGGCTTCGCCATGCGCGCTGGCCATTGCGACTCCGGCGGCTGTGCTATCTGCGGTGGCGCGCGCGGCTCGTGGAGGCGTCTTGATCAAAGGCGGCGCGCACCTGGAAACGCTTGGCAAAGTTTCTACATTGGCTTTTGACAAAACTGGCACGCTCACCATTGGCAAACCGCGCATCGTAACGGTCGCTGCTGCTGAAAGTGTCACCGAAACCGATTTGCTGGCCTTCGCTGCTGCCGCCGAATCCCATTCCTCGCATCCCCTGGCGCTGGCCGTCGTTGAAGGCGCCTGCGAGCGCGGTATTGAACCGGCGATGGCGGAAAGCTTTGACGCTGTTCATGGCAAAGGCCTGCATTCGATGGTCGGCGGCGTAAAAGTCAGCGTGGGCAATCTGTCTTTGTACGAAGGCGAATCCATTCCCGAAGCGATTGCCGCCAAAACGCGCGCATTGGAATCCGCCGGACAGACAACGATGATCGTCAAACGCGGCGACCAGTTTTTGGGCGTACTTGGCGTTGCCGACACTTTGCGCGTTGAAGCCAAAGAAACCTTGAAAGCATTGCGCGCCGCGGGCATCAGCCGCAGCGTGATGTTATCTGGTGACAACTTGCTGGTCGCCAAAGCCATTGCCGCCCAGGTCGGAATTGACGATGCGCGGGCTCCGCTGATGCCCGACGGCAAAGTCGCTGCACTGAAAACCCTGGCCAAAGAAGGCGGTGTGGGAATGGTTGGCGATGGCGTGAATGACGCTCCGGCCTTGGCCGCAGCTTCGATTGGAATTGCGATGGGCGGAACGGGTTCGGATGTCGCGTTGGAAACTGCCGATCTGGTGCTGATGAGCGAAGGGCTGAGCCGTTTGCCATTCGCCGTCAAACTGTCGCGAACGGCAACAAGTGTTATCCGGCAAAATCTGATCGTTGCGCTTGGCGTTAGCGCTGCGTTGATCCTGGCTTCGATCTTTGGCTGGGTACAAATCAGCGAAGCCGTCATTCTGCACGAAGGCAGCACTCTGGTTGTCGTGCTAAACGGATTGCGGCTGCTGGCATTTCGCGGCTAATTCTTGAAATTGTTTTCCCACGAAGCCACACAAAGGTTCACGAATACAACTTATCCGGGTTGTTTTCCTTCGTGTTTTCTTCGTGTAGCTTCGTGGGCGGAAAACTTGGTTTGACCAACGCAAAACCTGCACAGTAAAATCCCGTTTACTTTCGCACCTCAACCTTTTCGGAGATTCCAATGAACATTCAAGACATAGAGAAGCTGTTAGGAGAAGAAGGCCAGGCTTTGCTGAAGCACGAGTGCAAGACCATTTCAAAAGATATGCTGCACCTGCCAGGGCCGGATTTTGTGGATCGTGTTTGCACCGATTCTGATCGTCCGTCGGCAGTGTTGCGCAACCTGCAGCACACGTTTAACACCGGTCGCCTGGCCGGAACCGGCTACGTTTCGATTTTGCCGGTTGACCAGGGCATCGAGCATTCCGCCGGAGCGAGTTTTGCCAAGAACCCGATTTACTTCGATCCGGCCAAGATTGTTGAACTGGCCATCGAAGGCGGATGCAACGCTGTCGCTTCGACGCTGGGCGTCCTCGGCGCTTGCAGCCGCAAGTACGCGCACAAGATTCCCTTCATCGTCAAAGTCAATCACAACGAATTCCTGACCTACCCGAACAAATTTGATCAGATCATGTTTGGCCGTGTGGATCAGGCGTTTGACATGGGCGCAACCGGCATCGGCGCCACAATCTACTATGGCTCTGACGAAGCGACTCGCCAAATCCAGGAAGTTTCCGAAGCGTTCCAGCGCGCGCACGAATTGGGGCTTTACACCGTGCTGTGGTGCTACCTGCGCAATGCTGATTTCAAGAAAGACAAGGATTATCACGTTTCGGCGGACTTGACCGGGCAAGCAAATCACCTGGGCGTGACCATCGAAGCCGACATCATCAAACAGAAACTGCCGCTGAATAACGGCGGATACAAAGCCCTGGCGTCAAAGGAAAACCCGTACGGCAAAACCGACGATCGCGTTTATACCGAACTGGCGTCAGACAATTTGATTGACCTGACCCGGTATCAGTTGGCGAATTGTTATATGGGTCGCGCCGGGTTGATCAATTCCGGCGGCGAATCGAAAGGCGCCAGCGATCTGGCCGAAGCCGTGCAGACTGCGATCGTCAACAAACGCGCGGGCGGTACCGGACTGATTTCAGGCCGCAAAGCGTTCCAGCGCCCAATGAAAGAAGGCGTGCAAATCCTGAATGCGATTCAGGACGTCTACCTGGCCAAAGAAATCACCATCGCGTAAATACGATTTCAAACCTGCGAGTCATCAGGCACAGAGGGAGAAATTCCTTTGTGCCTTTTGTTTTTCTTCGTGAATCTTCGCGTGGCTTCGTGGGAAAAACGATTTGCTTTTTTGAGAAAATGGCGGAGGCGTGTGGGAATCGAACCCGACCGGCGCACGCTCACGCGCACGTCCAACGGTTTTGAAGACCGCGCCAGTCACCAGACCAGATGCGCCTCCGAACTTGGGAGCAGGCGTTTTATTACACTGATTGTAATCGGTCAACCACGGCAAATTTTGAGCGGCAGGTTAATCTTGTGTTGCTACCCATAAGTGCTGATTATCGGCAGCATGGCTGCGAATCTTGGAAATTCCCGCCGATTGAAAGTGTTCCTTTGGTAGCGAACAGATGAAAGCGAAAGTCAGGCATTTTTGCCGACCTTGCTATCCCCCAAAACGCTAAAGCCCGCACTCTTCGACAGGTGCGGGCTTTTGATTTGGTATGCCGTGTCAGGGTGGCCGACCGGAACGTGAGCGAAATATAGGGTATAGTGCCGCGCGCAAATATCCACAGGAGGCTTTCATACCTTTGAGCAAACTTGATTCGTTCGTTGAAGAGCTGACCAAAGCCGAAAGACTGCTTGCCCGCCGCGACAAACGGCTGGGCGCGTTCATCAAACGTTACGGCGCGTGCAGCATTCGCCCTCACACGCGGTACTTTCAAACGCTGGTCGGTTCAATCATCTCGCAGCAGCTTTCGACCAAAGCGGCAGACACCATCCACAAACGCTTTCTGGCTTTGTACAAGCCGGTTCGCACGCCGCGCCCGGAACACATTCTGGCCACGCCGGATGAAAATCTGCGCGCTTGCGGCATGTCGTTTTCGAAAATTGCCTACATCAAAGACATCGCCGCCAAAACCGGCGACGGCACGTTGAAATTCAACCGCCTGTCTAAAATGACCGATGATGAAATTATTGAGATGCTGACCCAGGTCAAAGGCATCGGCGTCTGGACGGTTCACATGTTCCTGATTTTCTCGCTGGGGCGGATGGATGTGCTGCCGGTGGGTGACCTGGGCGTTCGCAGAGGCATTCAACTGGCGTACGGATTTGACCAGTTGCCAACCCCGGAAGAAATGGAGCGCGTCGCGGATGAAAACGGCTGGCGGCCTTATTGTTCTGTGGCTTCGTGGTATCTGTGGCGGAGTTTGGAAAACAAAGCGGAATAAGCCTGCTTTTGATTTTCGCTGGCTGCGCAGGTATCCTCCGAACTTACCAGCCTCATTTCATCGTTAAAGCTAGTCATTTATGTCAGTAAACATTCGCAATTTTTCGATCATCGCCCATATTGACCACGGCAAAACCACGCTGTCCGACCGGCTGCTGGAAGCAACAGGCGCGCTGGAACAGCGGGAAATGTCCGATCAAGTATTGGACGCTATGGATTTGGAGCGCGAGCGCGGCATTACCATCAAAGCGCACGCCGTTCGTCTGAATTACAAAGCGCAGGATGGAGAGAATTACATCCTGAACCTGATTGACACGCCCGGCCACGTGGATTTCAGCTACGAAGTGTCGCGCAGCCTGTCCGCCTGCGAAGGCGCGCTGCTGATTGTGGACGCCAGTCAGGGCGTCGAAGCGCAAACGCTTGCCAACGCGTATCTGGCGGTGGATCACCATCTGGAACTGGTTCCCGTCATCAACAAGATTGATTTGCCCAGCGCGGACCCGGAACGAGTCAAAGATCAGATTGAACATGTGATCGGCGTCGGCACCCATAATGCCGTGCTGGCTTCGGCCAAATCCGGCATCGGCATCACAGACATTCTGGAAGCCATCGTGCGCGACGTTCCGCCGCCCAAAGGCTCAACGGAAGCTCCGCTGAAAGCCTTGATTTTCGATTCGTGGTTCGATCCTTATCGCGGCGTCATCGTCATGGTGCGCGTGATTGATGGCGAATTGCGCAAGGGACTCAAGATTCGCTTGATGGCCAAAGGAACTACGCACGAAGTCGAAGACCTGGGCGTGATGACGCCCAAAGCGCGTCCCATCGAAAAACTTGGCGCGGGCGAAGTCGGTTTTATCGTCGCGAATATCAAAACCGTTGCGGATGTCAGCATCGGCGATACGGTCACAGAGGCTGCGCGGCCTACGCCTGAGCCGTTTCCCGGCTTTCAGGAAATCAAGCCGATGGTGTTCGCCGGGCTTTATCCGATCGAGCCGAATCAATACGTGGAATTGCGCGACGCGCTGGAAAAGCTGCGCTTGAACGATTCGTCGTTCTTTTTCGAACCAGAAGTTTCGACTGCCCTGGGTTTCGGGTTCCGCTGCGGCTTTCTGGGTTTGCTGCACATGGAAATCGTGCAGGAACGCCTGGAGCGCGAATTCAACGTTGATCTGATCACCACCGCGCCGGGCGTGCGTTACCGCATCACGGATGTGCGTGGTGAAGTTCACGAAGTTGACAACCCATCAAAGCTGCCGTCGTCGGGCGACATCGTCAAATTTGAAGAGCCGATCATCACGGCGATGATCCTGACCAACGAAGAATTTCTGGGTGGCATTCTGGCCTTGCTGGACGAAAAACGCGGCATTCAAAAAGGCTTCGATTACGTTGCGCCAACGCGCGTGAAGCTGACTTATGAATTGCCTTTGAACGAAATCGTGCTGGACTTTTTCGACCGGCTGAAATCCATCTCGCGCGGGTACGCTTCGCTGGATTACCACCTGGCCGGGTATCGCGACTCTGATTTGGTCAAGCTGGACATTATGGTCGCGGGCGATCAGGTGGACGCGCTGTCCCTGATCGTTCACAAAGATGTCGCCTATGCGCGTGGCCGTTTACTGGTGGACAAGATGCGCAAGCTGATTCCCCGCCAGATGTTCGAAGTCGCCATTCAGGCCGCCATCGGTTCGCGCGTCATTGCCCGCGAAACCATCAAAGCCGTTGGCAAAAACGTGCTGGCCAAATGTTACGGCGGAGACATTTCGCGCAAACGCAAGCTGCTGGAAAAACAGAAAGAAGGCAAAAAGCGCATGAAGCGCGTCGGCAAAGTCGAAATTCCGCAGGAAGCTTTCCTGGCTGTGCTGAAGGTCAACGAGTAGCTAAAAACTTGTTACAGAAAAACAAAAGCCTGTTTGTTGTGTTTATCACGCAAACAGGCTTTTGTTCGTCAGTGTGAAGCGAAAAGGCTATAATTCCGCCGCCACCCCGAAATCTTACAGAAAGCGAGTGTGATTTATGGCAACAGTAATGACGACAAAACCAGCCGCAATTCAAGTTACAGCGGCCAAACCAGCCATTATAAAGCCAGACCAGCCACTGCCTTTGGAACCAGGTGACCGGTTGACGCGCGCCGAATTCGAGCGCCGTTACAACGCAATGCCTAACGTGAAAAAGGCCGAGTTAATTGAAGGAGTCGTTTATATGCCCTCACCTGTACGAGTCAAAAGCCACGGAAAACCACACGGAAAAATTATGACTTGGCTGGGAAATTATTGCGCCAGCGCTCTGAATATAGATTTTGGTGACAACATTACGCTCCGCCTGGATGCTGATAATGAGCCACAACCCGACGCCGCGCTCTGGATTGAAGAGGCTCAAGGTGGACGCTCACACATCAGTGAAGATGACTACCTGGAAGGCCCCCCTGAACTGATTGTGGAGGTCGCGTCCAGCAGCGCGTCGTATGACCTGCGCGAAAAGCTGAATGTGTATCGCCGCAACGGCGTTCAGGAATACATCGTTTGGCGAGTGTACGATGCCCAAATTGACTGGTTCAGTTTGCAGAATGAGCAGTATGTCCTGTTGCAACCGGATGAAAACGGAATCATTGAAAGCCGCGTCTTTTCCGGATTGCGATTGAATGTGGCGGCAATGTTGAATGGAGATTTGGCAACTGTCTTGGCCGCCTTAAACGATCCCGCCGAGTCCGAGAAAACAACCTGATTCGTTGTTTATGAAGGCGGCAGTATGCGAGCCTAAGCCCACATACTGCTTGCAGCTTTCTACCGTTAGTTTTGCATTTGCGCCAAAAACGCAGCCAAGTCCCAAAACTCTCTCACCGACACCAGTTTCCCTGTCTGGTCGAATTTGAAAATGCCCATGCCGTCAATTTGAATCTTTTTGCCGTCAGCCCTCGTCAGATTGAGCTTCCAGTTCACGGCGGCTTCCTGGCCGCAAGGAATCACTTCCTGAACTTTGGCTTTGATTTGGCTGAAGGGGGTGATAATCGCGCCGAAATACCCAGCGATGGCCTGTGTGCCCTGCACCGGAGGAGTTCCAACGGGATCTTCCAAAACGCCATTGGCCGCAAAGTTATTCACATACCGTTGAACGTCCAGCGAAGCGATAGAAGCAAAGTATTCTTCGACAGCCGCTTCCATCTGTTCCGGTGTCAGTGTTACCGCCATCGAAGCAGTAGTCGCCGACTTTGCCTGTGCCGAAGGCGCAAAGCGTCCGGCCCCCGTGCCAATTGTCAGCCCCAGGGCCAGCAGGCACATAAACAAGAAAGAAGTTCTGATTTTGGCAATGCAGGTTTTGGTTCCAATCTGATTGTTTGTTTGAATCTTCATGCGGTCCGTCTCCTGGTAAGGTTTTGCGTTGATTTGAACGTTTTTTTGACGCCTGATGGATTCGCTTGAATCGTTGTTTTTTGCGCCTCACTCAGACAGGCGAGAAAACTCTGCGGTTTTCATCACGACCCATTTTTTTCACGATTTTTCTCCAACCTTGGATTGTCAGACACAAACAACTTCAGCTTCACCGAATTGAAGTTTCGATGAAGCTGAAGAATTCGCCTTTTTTTTCTCAATAAAAGAGGGCTGGCTTAGGGAGCGAAGAAGCCTGAGATGTCAATGATGACGTCGGTGGTGGAGGCGGCAAAACGTTTGAACGCGACATCCGCTCCCAAAAGCAACAGTGAAATGGCGATTGAAGATTCTGCCTGTCTAGTAATTCGAAGTCGCCACAGTCGGTTGCGCGGCGTTGTTCAGCCATCAATGACCGCGCACTGGCGGCATCATTTTACTTGATGCCCAGATTCACGGTGTTCGCGGCAATGCCGTCCGCGCGCAACAACAACTCAATCGTGTTGCGTCCGGCCAAACTGCGCGGAATGCGGATGTTCGCCTGATCCACGCCGATCAGGTCGCCTTGCGCTCCGGCAAATAAAACTTCGCAATTTACGCCGCCAATGAATGCGCTCACTGACGAAAGTGCGCTGCGATTGCGGAACCCTGTCCCAAAAATCACCAGGAAGACCTGGTCGGTTTCGGGGCCAAGATCAATCGGCAAAATTTCATACCGCGAAGTTGTGGGATTAAATTGGGCGATAGGTTCGTAACTTTGCGAGCCGCCAGCTTTCACACGCAGAACCGTTGCCACTGCAATGCCGCGGCTGCTGGCGTCTGCGGTGAACAAGCCCGGCGCGACCGGCGCAATTTGCAACCGTCCGGCGGCAACCACAATTTCACCATGTTTGATGGTGACGGAAGCTTCGCCGACCATCGCTCCAACGGGAACCTGATAGTTGATTTGCGTTGGCGAAACGAAAAACAGCGGTGCTGGCCGTTCAATTCCCGCAGCATCCCTGACCAAAACCGAAACTCCGCCCAGCGTCTGCGGCAACGGAATGCTGTCCGCCACGGCGATCGTGGTTGCGAGATTTGGCCCGAAACCCGCGATGATGGATTCCGCCGCAACTGTTCCCATCGCAAAGCTGGCGGCGGAAACACTGGTAAACGCGGGCGCTGTAATCGGAGGCGTTCCGAAAATTGTGAACTTGAAAGCAGGCGTGACTGCGATTCCGCCCAGCGCAGCCGGATCGGCGACATACCAGCGGCCAAACAAAGTTGCGCCAAACAATGCTGCATCATTCGGAATCGCCAGCGTGGCTGATGCGGTTCCGTTGCCAGCGCCCGTGCCCGTCAGCGGCACAACAACGCGAGCCAATGACCCCGAAGCAGGAACAGTGGCGCTTGCGCCCGGATCGTTTTTATCAATCACCAGCGTTGCTTGTGCGCCACCAAGCCCGCCATACACGCCAACCGTGAAGCGCGGATTTCCCAGCAGCGGTGGTTCGATGGCGATGACTTGCGGCACGTGTCCGCCGCTGCCAGCGATGCCCGTTCCTGTAATTTGCGGAACGCGCATGGATTCGGCGTACAGCATTGGGCGATCAAAGGGCCCGGTTTCCGCCGCCACCCGCGGATCGGTCAGCGGGCGTTTCAGAAACGCCACCAGATCGGCTTTTTGTTGCGGGGTCAGGCGTAATACGCGCAGGCGTGTGCGGCTGATGCCTGGAAAATCACCGCCGCGATCATAAAATTCGACGACTTCTTCCAGCGTTTGTAACCGGCCGTTATGCATATACGGCGCGCGCAATTCCACGTTGCGCAAACTTGGCGAACGGAAGCGGCCCAAATCGTCCGACCGTTGCGTGATGGCGAACCGTCCAGTGTCTTCGGTGGCTGGACGAACGCCGATGTTTTCAAACTCGTTGTGAGAAAAGAAAGGCGCAGTGTGGCAATTATTGCAGTCGGATTGATTGAACACCTGTAAGCCGCGCGCTTCCGCCGCAGTCAAATCGCCTCGGTCAAACGGCGTCTGGTCAGAATAAAGCGTCCGTTCATACGTAGCAATCGCCATTGCAATCCGCACGGGCGTGACTTCCGATGTGCCAAACGCTTCGGTGAAAAGCTCCGGATACGTGCGACCGCTGATCCAGGTCGAAAGCGCCACAGGAATCGAAGGCGAAAGCGCCAGCGGTTTGGATGCGGCAACACGCGCCGCCACGTCATTCCAGTTGCGCCCCATATGGCCCATTTCAGCATCGCTGACGGGTGGCCCCAACACCTGGCTTTCCAGCGCGCCGCCAGCCGGAAGCACGACAGAATCCGTGATCGGATCTTTGAAAACCTGTGACGCGCGGCCATCCCAAAACAGCAGGGTGAAATAGCCTGAATTGATCGCCGACATGCTTCTGCGCCCGGTCACCTGCTCTTTCAAACCGAAATTTGCCGACCATTTGTAGCTGCCATCCGCCAGCGCAAGCGGAACGCCAATCGAACCTCTGATGTCATCCACATTGCCAAATACGCCGTCCGGTCCCGGATGCGTTGAACGCGCGCTGAAACTGGCTGAACGCGGATCAGCGCCGCCATTGCTGGCAATGTGGCAGGTTCCACAGGCCACGGTCCGTGTCGAAGAAAGCTGTTCATCCCAGAACAGTGTTTTTCCCAGCGCGGCTTTGGTCCCGGTCACGGGGTTGCCGACCGGAAAAGGCGGCGGGTCTAGCGCGGCGACCGTGCCGTTGCCGCGAAACCCGGTATCTGCAGCGCTTAAACTGCTGGCGGCGGCAGCGGTTTCTGACCGCACCCAGTAAAAATAGATTTGCCCGGCGACGGCGGTCTTATCAAAAAAAACGGCTTCGACTGTTGCCCCGATGCTCACGGCAGAAGCTGCGTCATTCGATGTGTTGCGAAACACCTGATAGCGCGTCGCGTTGCGCATCGTGTCCCACGAAATGCCGATCTTGTTGTTGTAGGAACCATCGGAAGCCGTGATGCCGGTCGGTGCAATCAGTCCGCCGCCCTGCCCGCTGGCCACCGGCCAAAAGCGCGGACAATAAACGCTGGCAAATGCCAACAGAATAACGCACACAAACAGGAGGAATTTAAATCGTCGCATTGCTGATTCTCTTTCACACTAACAAGAACACACACCAAGCGCGGTGGCCGACAGGGGAGAATTGGACGGCCAACGCGCTTAGGCCTGGGTTTCAGAACACGGACTATTGCCCTGGTTCAGCATGGGGAAGCACACTTAGATAGAGGTAAATAGACTGAAGATCGCGATCTGTCATTTTTGCGTAAACAGGCCACGGCATCACCTGCAACAGTGGGCTTATTTGCGCATGAAGCTGATCGCGGTCTTGTCCCGTGCGAATGACGTTGATGAATTGTTCCAGCGTCATCCCAGCCGGACGATTGTTTTTGGCGGGATCGGGCGTCAGATTCCGCGAAGTGAATGGTCCAAACTTGACGCCGCCCGCCAGAAAGTTCGATGCATTGATTTTCGTTGGCTGACCACGAAACGGATCGCCGCCTTCAGCATAAGACGGACTGGTATGGCAATCATTGCAACCGCCGACGCCATTCACCAGATAGCTGCCCAGCCCGATCAAAACGCGCGTTCTTCCGTATCCGGCATTGATCTGCACTGGCGAAATTGTCAGGCCCTGTTGAGCGCGTTCCAGTTCCGCAGAAGAAAATTCCTGCGGGCCAGGAAATTGCGCGACAGCCATTTCGCCTGCTTCCGGGCTGGCTTTTGAAGCGCTGGTAATACTAACTTTGCCTGCGAGAAATAGTCCCGCAAACGCGATGACAAGCATAAAGTGTCGCTTCATTGTTGTTCTCCATAAATAAGGGTTAAGGGTGTATGAGTTTTCGCCTATTGCGCTTGCAGCAGGCCGGAGCACTTTTCAAGCAAAAATCTGATTTTAGGTTGGCCCTTTAATCTGGCCGGTGGGCAATTCCCCATGAGGCCGTTCAGCCATAACCGAAGGCAGGCAAAGCAAAACTCCGCCGGACGGCGATTCCAAAAAATGAATTTGATTGAGCTCGATCCGCCGAAAAATTGCCCGGACACTTTCGCCCGTCAGCCTTGAGGTTTCGTCAGCCGTCAGCAGAAAAACTTCCGCCCTGCAACGCGAGCACCACCCTCGCGCCGCATTTTTCGGACGGCGGATGACCCAAACTTCGTGCGTTTCGATGGTGATTTTTTTCTCCGGAATCGGCATTTCGCGCTTCTCATGGTCTTACCGCTGGTTGCCGGACCTGAAGTGCAGTGCTAAATTTCACACCTTCCCGCAACTTCACCGGCGTCAAATTTTCCACAACATTTCGACTTCGAGACGGAGCTTAGTGTTTCAGTGGAAAATTGTGGTTCAAGATTGGTAAAAAAAAGGTTGGGTTTTGGTTAGGCGAGTTATGGCTAAGCAAATCAATTACTTATATGAATTCAATGGGTTCCGGTTGAATGCCGCTGAGCGGGTTTTGCAACGTTACGGTCAGGAAGTTCCGCTTACATTGAAGGCCTTCGATCTGTTATTGGCGCTGGTTGAACGGCGGGGGCAGGTGGTCACCAAAGATCAGTTAATGAATGAAATCTGGCCGGACACCTTTGTCGAAGAAACCAGTCTGAAGGTGTATGTCTCGACGCTTCGCAAAGTCTTGGGCGATGACGGCGAAGGCGGGAAATTTATCGAAACTCTGCCCAAGCGTGGCTACCGTTTTTCCGCCGCCGTGACCCGCATGGCCTATGATCCTGGAAACACGGAGTTCTTGACCGCTGAGCCTGATCCGCCTGATTTCGTCATCGAAAAGCATTCCGTTTCACAGATTGTTGTTAAAGAAGAGGGAGAAGACGAAGTTCGGCAAGCGATTCCGTTGCCGATACTGGCGTCTTCAGCGGCATCGGCAAGGGTGCGAATTCCGTCTCGACGAGTTCTGGCGATTGGCGGTGTCTTGATGGTGGTGCTTGTGCTGGGTTTGGGAGCCTGGTCGCGTTGGACGAAATCCGTCCCGCACATTGAGTCATTGGCCGTTTTGCCTTTCGGAATGCTGGGGCATGGACCGGATGAGGAGCATCTGGGCTTGGGATTGGCGGATGCGCTGATTACCCGGTTAACCAATTCCGGCGGCATTGTCGTTCGTTCAACCAGCGCCGTGCAAAAATTTACTGCCGCAGACCGCGACCCGGTCGAACTTGGACGAAAACTGAAAGTTGACGCCGTGCTGGACGGTAATTTGCAGCGCAGCGGCGAACGGGTGCGGCTGACCGTGCAATTGCTCGACGTCGCGAACGGCAAACCATTGTGGGCTGAAACTATTGAAGAGCAGGCGGGCGACACGTTCACGTTGCAACATTCAATATCTGAAAGATTGGGAACATGGCTGACGCAAAAACTATCCGCTGAAGAACGAAAACAATTCAAGAAAGATTACACCGTCAATCCCGCCGCCTTTGAAGCCTATACACACGGGCGATATTTTTACAGCAAACAAACCAACGATCATTTCGAAAAGGCGCTGGGATATTACCGGCGGGCGATCGAACTGGACCCGAATTACGCGCTGGCCTGGACGGGAATTGCGGATTGTTACTACGCATTGAGCGCGACGATTTTATCTCTGGGAGCCAAGGCCAATAACAACTTTACCCTGGAATCGCGCGCGGCAGCGGAACGTGCCATTGCCTTGGATGAATCGCTGGCCGAGGCCCACCTTTCACTGGGAACGATTCTGACAGAAACGGATTACCCTGCGGCAATTCGAGAAATGAAGCGAACGCTGGAACTTAATCCCAACCATGCTAATGCACACAACATTTTTAGCGTCATGCTGTTGGGTCTTGGAGAGTTCAAACAAGCAACGATACATTCGATAAAGGCGCGCGACCTGGACCCGCTTTCCATCTCTGTCAACACCAACCTTGGCATGATTCTGTTTTGTGATCACCGCTACGACGAAGCGGCAGCGTCATTGCGCAAAGCACTGGAATTGGAGCCGAACCTGCCGCGGGCGCGTTATTTTCTTGGTGCCGTTTTAGGCATGCAGCGGCGCGACCATGAAGCCATCGCGGAATTACAAAAGGCGATCGAACTGTCAAAAGGCGGTTCGGTTCCCTCGTGCTCACTGGCGTATGTGTATGCCGTCGCGGGTCGGCGCGCCGAAGCGCAGGAAATCCTGGCGCGGCTGCAGGCCGAATCCGAATCAAATCCGGCACCACCGGTTTATCTGGGAATGGTTTATGTGGGATTGGGAGATTCAGCGCAGGCGTTTTCGCAACTGGAAAAGGTTAAAGGAAGGACAACTCTAAATGTCGCACGAGCCGACCCGCGCTTCGATCCGATCCGCGACGATCCACGATTTGCGTCTCTTTTCGAAAACTAAATCAGAGCAGGCAACATTGAGACAAACGATGCTTATCTGTGGTTTCTTTCTGGTTGTACAAATGTTGTTTGGCTCGATTTAGGAACGACGAACTATTTTGCCCATCCGTAAAAAACGCGGCGGAGAAGTTGAAACTTCACCGCCGCGTTTTTACAGAGATCAGGCTTTCTACGGCGCGAAAAATCCGGTGACGTCAATGACCAAATCCGTCGTGCTGGCGGCGAAGCGTTTGAAGGCTCCGTCTGCGCCCAGGCCGACCGTGAAATGGCGGTTGAAGGTGATGCCTGTCCGGTAATTCGACGTCGCGATGAACGGTTGATTGGCATTGCTCGGCCAGAAGGTCAGGTAGCCATTCGCCGTTGCGTTGATTGCCGTCGCATTGCCGACCACGGCTTGGGCAGCCGCCGGAATGTGCGAACAAGCTCCGGTTGCCGTTTGCAGGTAAGCCGTGCCGCCTGTCATTGGCGTGCTTGGCGTGAAGCAAGCTTGCTGACCTGCGCGTGTATCCAGCAAGCGCGTCGGGCCGCTCAGCGCGTTGAACAACAAACCGGGGCCGTTGCTGTCGTTGAGCTGCGTGCTGTAATAACCCGTCACGTCTACCACCAAATCCGTTGTCGAGGCGACGTAGATGTTGAACTGGCCGCTTGGCGACAGGCCCACCATAAACGGCGAGTTCAGATTCACGCCCGGCTGGAAGTTGGCGCTTGCAATTAGCGGACGCGCGGAGTTCGACGGATAGAGCGTCAAAAAACCATTGGCCTGCGGACTGACCGTCGTTGCATTGCCGGTCAGCGCCAAGGCTCCTGCCGGAATCAACACGCCATCGCACGTCGTCGTGCCAATCTGCGAAGTGTCCGTGTTGCCTTGCAGAGGTGCTCCCGGCGTAAAGCACGCCGAAGCTCCGGGCCGCGTATCGAGCAGTCGCACAGGCTTGGGCAGCGGATGAAAGTACAGGCCCGTCGCCGACGGTGGCGCGTAATACCCTGTGATGTCCACGACGATATCGGTGTCGGTTGAGGCAAAAATCTTGAACGCGCCGTCGCTGGCTCCGAGCCGCACGGTAAACAGGCTGTTCAAAATCTGGTTGGCCGCATAGTTGGAATTCGCGGAATTTGGTTTGGCGATGTCGCTTGGGTAAAGCGTGAAATAGCCTCCACCGGATTGGACAGAAGTCGCATTGCCGACCAGCGCCGCCGCATTCGCAGGAATCGCCAAGCCGTCACAGGTTCTGCCCGCAGCGGTCTGCGTGCGCGAAGTCCCGCCCGCAATCTTGGCATTGGGAGCGTCGCACCCTGCGGCTCCGACGCGCGTATCCAGCAACCGCACCGGATGCGCCAGGGGATAAAACTGCAAGTTATTCGCGCTGACGCCGCCGCTGTTGTTAACAGTAAGCGAAAAACTGGCATTGGTTCCCAATCCGCACATATCCACAGCGCGAATCGTCACAGAGTAAGTCCCCACCGGACCCGCATTGAGAATCGAAACAACACCGGTCGGCAAAACGATGATGTCGCCAGTGAATGTGGGAGTGACGCTTTGCAAGGTGACGAAGTTCAGTCCGCCATTATCACTTGGGCCAGACGTTGGATTGATCGTCAACATACCGCCCGCGCTGACGAAATGCGCAAGGTTATAGCTCAACGTCGGCGGAGCGTTGGGGGCGATATGGATCTGGAAAATAGCGGTGTTGAATGCGCCTTCGTCATCCACTATACGTAAGACAAAGAACGTATCGGTTGCACTGCAAGAAGTTGTAACGATGGCCATAACTTGGCCTGCGGCGTTTATGTTCATATTCGAGATTGTCACGCCGTTTTTAGTTGCCGACGCGCCGCCTTCCACCAACACCTGCAAAGTGTTTGGTGCTTGATCCTGATCGCTCACATTTGCGATGCTGTAAAAGAACTGTGTGTCGTTGCCCGCCTGCATCACGAAGTTTGCCTGTGGTGTGATTTGTGGAGCGTGGTTGGGTGGACGATAGACGTAAACCGCACCTTTGTTTGTGCCTTCTCCGAAAGCACCGCTGGCCAACGTTTGTCCAGCCAAAGCAACTCCGCCACCCATGTAAGCGCTTGCGCCGCCGCTGCCAGTAAATCGCTGATCCTGGCTCCACACCGTGCCGCTGCGGGTAAAGGTGTAGGTCGCGCCGTGAAGGCTATTCCCGTTGACGTTTTTGTAATACGCGCCGACAACTGCGATATCACCATCAAGCGCGACAGCATTCCCAAAAAAATCGCCTGCGGTTTGATCATTGGCCAGCAATTTATCCTGCTGGCTCCAGATATTGCCGGTGCGTTGAAAGACATACGCCGAACCGTGATTGCTGGCGATGAAGGAACTATCCATCCAGGCGCCGACCAACAGCGTGTTTCCTTCCAAATCAAGTGAAGTGCCAAAACCATCGCTAGCAGCTCCGTCCGTTGCCGTTAGTTTTTGCTGGAATGCCCAAACGCCTCCAGACCGTTGATAGGTGTAAACGGAACCTTGCAGAGCATTATTGCCAACCTGGTCGTATGCTGCGCCGATGGCAGCGGTGTCGCCGTCAAGCGCAACGCTGTAACCGTAAACGTCGGGTTGCGCGCCATCGAACGCTATAAATTTCAGCTCCTGGCTCCAAACCGTTCCGGTGCGTTTGAACGAATACGCCGCGCCCTGGCTGAACTGGCCATTGATATCAGCGCCGTAAGCTCCTGCAAGCACAGTGTTGCCGCTGATTGCCACGCAAAATCCCAAATGGTCATTCGCAGCACCATCATTCGCGACCAGACGCTGCTGCTGCTGCCAGGTGCCGTTTTGCTTCACAAAGATGTACAGCGCGCCTTGTTCCGTTTGTTCTCCGGGCGAACCCACAATCATGGTGTCGCCGTCAATTGCGACGGAAGCTCCAAATTCGCTGCCGCCACCGGTGAAAAGCTGCTGGCTGAACACGAACGAAGCCCCCTGCCGTTCGTAAATGTACACTGAGCCTTGATTGGGCGAAGCACCCAGATCATCGCCCGGCGCGCCAATCGCGACCGTGCGACCGTCTTCACTGACTGCCACCGCATTGCCAAAACGATCCTGGGCTTGCCCGTCGTTGGCTGTCAGTTTGTTAATTTGCTGAAAGGTACTGATTTCCGGTGACAAACTGGCAGCGCTTGCTGCCGCGCCGCGCGACTGCCACGAAAACAAAATGACGCCCGCAATCATCAACGTTACCGCCAGACCGCAACCGCGTTTGAATAACCCATGCTGAAAAAATCGTTGCTTGAATGTCATGTCCTCTTCTCCTTCTTCGATGATGGTTGGCAAACAACATTGGCTTACCGTTTTTTAGTTTTTGGGCACAGGTTGGCCAGCGGCTGACGCCAATGGCCAACCTGTGCAAAGTTTGGTTATTACAGGGAAGCTTTGGTTATTGGATCAGTTCGCGCAGTCTCAAACTGACGAAGTTGAATACGAGCACTTCGTTCGGTTCGTCCAGAACCACCCCCATCGAGGTGAAATTCTTGCCAAACAGCACTTCGTAATCACCAGGGCCAACCCAAACCAATCCGATCCTGTGAGTCGGTCCAACCAGCACGTTGGGAATCTGGTAAGAACAGGTTCCGATACCGGTCGGTTGCGGCGCGTAATACCGCAATGGCGCTCCTGGCTGCGATTCATACCAGACACGCAAATTGGAACACGTGATCTGCATGTTTGAGCCGTCCGGAATTCGTAACGGCACATTTACCGTTCCCTGAACCGTGCCGAAATGAATGATGGAATTTTGCTGCGCGTAGGTGGCGACTGAACAGGTCAGTGCCACCATCAGCGTTGCGATTGCCATAAACAGCTTTGATTTCATTTTTGTTCTCCTTCTCGTGATTTCAATTGTTCGATCAAATCCACGGCAGTTCCTGCCAGCAATTTGATCGGTTTGTTTCGGCGACTCGTTGTCGCTCACCCATCACAAGCGCAACGCTCAACCCAAAATGATCATGGCTGAAAATTTATTTTCCGGCTGGGAAAAAGCGGCGAACTAAGCCATTGCAAAACACTGGCTTAGCGTGTTTATTGCCGTGGCAATTCGGATTACCGTTGGCAATGAAACTTCGATTGGCATGGAGGTTTGAACCTTGGTTATCAATACAGCCACATCTGACGACCGAGCCGAAATTCTGGCGCTTTATTTGGCGGTCGCCGCCGTTGAAGGCGGGCTGGCCAGAACCGCAGAGGAAATTTCCGAAGAGTACGTTTCGCACTTTCTGGGCAAATCGCTGGAAAGCGGGTTGTGTTTGGTGGCGCGCGAAACTGACGGCGATCCAATCATTGGAGAAATTCACAGCTATGCGATTGGGCCGCGCGTGTTCGCACACGTGCTGGGCGAACTGACCATCGCCGTGCATCCAGCCAAACAGGGATTGGGCGTGGGAAAACGGCTTTTCACGGAGTTGCTGCGACGAGTCGAACAGGAACGGCCAGACATTTTGCGCATTGAATTGATTGCCCGCGAAAGCAATCGCAAAGCCATTGAGTTTTACCAAAAGCTGGGATTCAACATCGAAGGCAGGTTTGAAAATCGCATTCGCAGTGTCGGCGGTGGGTACGAAGCCGACATTCCCATGGCCTGGCAGAGAGCCTAAATCTTACTCACTTGCGCAAATTGGACGTCAACCGATTCAAGATGGCTTCACATTCGGCGACGGCGCGGGCGGCTTGGTCCCGGCGAGTTTGATTGAAAACGCTCGATGTGCCGAACTTGCTCCAATCGTCCCAAGTGGCCAGTTCCTTTCGCCGCCATTCACAGGCTTGTTGCTGATGATTTACAGACTCCGCTCCGGAAGCTTTGGCGCTGAGTGTGGCGTGGTAACGTCCCAATCCGGCGTAGGCTTCGGCCAAACGTCGTTGGCCATACAGATCGTTGCGACTGGCGGCAATGGCTTTTTGGGCAAGCGCCAGCATTTGCTGATAGTGCTGCAACGCTGGTTCGTGCTCCCCTGCGGCTAATTGACATTCCGCCAATGCCTGCAAGTTTGCGTGTTGATCGCCCAGCACTTGCGCATCGGCGGGATCACGGGCGGTAAGTTGCGCCAGTATTTCCTGGGCTTGTCGCAGGTTTCGCATTGCGGTTGCACGATCCCCCAATCGCATTTGCGCTGTTGCAAGTTTGGTCAGGTAAATTTCCCGTCTTCGCAAATACGCATAGTTTTCCGGAGCTTCGCGCAACAGTGTCATCGCGACGTCCAGCGCCTTTCGAAAATATTCGGCTCCGCGCTGCGCATCCATTTCCATTTCAACATCACCTATCCCCACGTATGAGACTGCCAGATCTAGCTGCGCACGGGCATTGCGCGGATCAATCGCCGCCTGCGATTGTGCCAGCTTCAGCGCACGCGCATAGTAGTCAAGCGCAGTTTTCCGGTCGCCAATGTTAATGAAATTTGGATTGCCATACAGATTCCCCAGCCAGGTATAAAAAACGCGCAAATCGCGCCGCTGCCGGACGGTCGGTTCCTGATCAACCAGTTTTTCCAAAACATCCGCGCCTTGCCTATATTGGCGAATGGCTTCTGCGGGGTCGCCCAGCGTTACCAAACTTTCTCCCAGATGACCAAAACCGTTGGCCCAACGCCCTTTCGAATCAATGCTGGGATGCGCGGTCGCCGCGCGTTCCGCCACTTGCTGCGCGCGGCGATAACTTTCCAGCGCACCTGGGGCATCGCCCGTATCCAGTTGCGTGTCTCCCACCCGCGTGTAAGCGTTCACCATCAATTTCAGATCTTCTGCGTCTTCGGTGGCTTGCGCCAGCGGTTCAACAAAGCTAAGGGCTTGCCGCAACGTCGCCTGTGCGCCGAGCTTATCGCCGGTTTCGGATTGCAGCGCACCGATTTTGAAAAAATCGTTTGCCAAAAGCCGCTGAACTTGTTGGTTGGAGAAGGAAGAGTTGCTGAGTTTTTGCGCCAGCGCCAGACTGCGCTGATAACTTTGCATCGCTTGAGCGGAATGGCCCAGGTTGGGCGTCCACGGATCGCCTTGCACATCGCCAACTTTCATATACGCCTGCGCCAGATCAAGCAGCAGCGTGGGATCATCTCCCGCGTCCTGAGCCAAACTGTTCAGATACTCCAACGCTGTTTGCGCCACCATCTCGCGCGCTTCCGTTGCGCCGGGCAGGTTCTGAATTTTGTCGTGAAAATCGAACAGGAAGGTGTTGGCCAGTTTGCGAACCTGTTGAAAGCGGCGCTCCGCTCGGCGGGCTTGATAGTTTGCAGCAATCAACCCTGCAGTCAAACTCAGCAGGACAATTGCCGCAGCCACAACCGCTGTTCGATTGCGGCGCAGGAATTTCCCTGTTCGATACCGAACCGTGTCCGGCCGCGCCAGAACCGGCAGCTTTTCCAGATGGCGGCGTAAATCGTCGGAAAATTGTTCTACCGAAAGATACCGGCGCGCAGGTTCTTTGCGCATGGCCATCAAAATGATGTTATCCAGATCACCTTTTAAGGATGAAGGATGAAGGATGAAGGATGAAAAAAGCTTTTTATTTGGCGATCTCATCATTCCGCCTTCAGATTTCAGTCTTTCCGCAATGACGCTCGGCCGTTCCACTTCCATTTCACAAACGACGCGTTCGATTTCGGTTGGTGTGTAACTTTCCAGACGATGCGCACGCTCTCCGGTCAGCAATTCGTACAGCACTGCGCCGAGACTGTAAATATCCGTTGCGGTGGTGATCTGTAGCCCACGCACTTGCTCCGGGCTGGCATAATCCGGCGTCATCATCCGCATCATTGTCGCCGTTCGCGCTGGGTCGGCATCGGATTGCAAGGGATCCAGCAATTTGGCGATGCCGAAATCCAGCAATTTGGGAACTCCCTCGCTGGTAACTAGAATGTTGCCGGGTTTGATGTCCCGATGCGCAATCAGCTTTTGATGCGCGTACTGGACGGCACTACAAATTTGCATAAACAGGTTGATGCGCGCAGCTATGGAAAGCTCTTTTGTCTGGCAGTATTCGTTCAATGGCTGGCCTTCGATAAACTCCATGACGAAATAAGGCCGTCCGTCTGGCGTCGAGCCGCCGTCAAGCAATCGCGCAATGTTTGGATGTTCCAGCGAAGCCAAAATGCGGCGCTCTGCCTGAAATCGGCTGAGCACAAAACCGGAGTCCATGCCGCGTTTGACAACTTTGATGGCGACTTTTTGATGGAACAATTCATCATTGCGGACCGCGGCGTAAACAGCCCCCATCCCGCCTTCGCCAACCTGTTCGGTGATTTGGTAATGACCCAGGTGGACGCCAATCAAATCGCGCTCCCTTTCCGAAGCCAGGGAACGAGCCATGCCATTGATCGGTTGTTGAATGAAAGTGTCAAAAACTTCGTGAGCGAGCAGGGATTCGACTTCGCGGCGCAAGGCTTCATCATCGGAACAGGCTTCAGCCAAAAACGCCGAACGCGCCGCCGCTTCGCAATCGGCGGCGCGTTGGAAAATTTCTTCGACTTTGCGCCAGCGCTCTTTGTCCATAAAGCCGGTTTTACCTTTGGGTGTCGGAACTCAACTCACGGTGAAGCCAGGCTTGCGCCATGCGCTGGTCACGCACCACGGTTGGAACTGAAATGCCCAGCACTTCCGCTGCTTCCTCAACACTCAAGCCTCCGAAATACCGTAATTCAATGACGCGGCATTTTCGTTCGTCGAATTCCGCCAGCGAAGTCAACGCATCGTCCAGCGCAACTAGTTCCGCCGCTTGATCCTGCGAATAATCCAATGCTTCATCCAGCGCCAGATTGATTGCGCCGCCGCCGCGTTTTTCCGCGCCACGACTGCGCGCGTGTTCCACCAGAATCTGTCGCATCAACCGCGCAGCAACGCCGTAAAAATGCGCGCGGCTTTGCCACTGTTCGATGTTCTGGTCTATTAACCGCAAATAGGCTTCGTGAATCAGCGCAGTCGGTTGCAGTGTATGGCCAAACCGCTCCCGGTTTAGATAAGCATGCGCCAGCTTGTGCAATTCCTGGTAAACCAGCGGCGTCAGTTGTTCCAGCGCCGCCTGGTCGCCTTTGCTCCAATCTGCCAGTAATTGCGTAATCCGGTTGGTTTGAGGATTCTGTGCCACAGCTTGCTCTTTTGATCAACGTGATTGAATTTGAAATTGGATTTTCCGCTGACTTGAGTTCCCATACAAGTTCAGCGCAATGGTTGGACAGCCATCGGAATGATCGTAGAATGCTTGGCATATGGATTCTCATCGTGTCATCCCAATTTTTCCCTTGCCGCTGGTTCAATTTCCAGGCGCGATCACGCCGCTGCATATCTTCGAAGATCGCTATCGCAAAATGCTCAAGGATGTGATGGCGGGCGACAAAACCTTCGGCATCATTTTCCGCAACGACGAAGCGACTGCAACATCAGAACGGTTGCCAACCGGCAGCATTGGCTGCGCCGTTGAAGTCGCAGTTCAACAGGAATTGCCCGATGGACGGTCAAACATTTTGTGCGTTGGCGTGGCCAGATTCAGTTTGGGCAGCTATGTGGAAGGAGAATCCTATCAACGAGCTCAGGTTGAGTTTCTTGATGACGATATGAATTTCGACGATTTGTCGGAAGAAGTAGCGCGCGCCAAGAATTTATTTCTGCGCTTGTCCGCCGCCATTCGAAAGCTAAAAAACGAAAATACCCCGGACGAAGAGGAAACGCCTGATTTGCCGGACGATGCGCAGCCGCTTTCATTTATTCTGGCGGCATATCTGGACATTGATAACAATGATAAACAAGATTTGCTGGAAATGACTGACACACGCCAGCGGCTACGGGAAGTGAACAAGCTGATTGCCGAACTTGCCGACGATTATGAGAAGCGGGCGATTGGCAACAAAATCTCAAAACACAATGGCCACGCAGGCCATATGCCGAAGTTCGAATAAGCTCCCAGCCATTCAATTGCCAAGCGCCGACTGTAAAACCTGTTCGGCCTCATCAACCGAAATCCCATCAATCACAATCAACTTGTTTCTGGAAGTTTGCCCGGAACGAATGGCAATCTGCGAGCGAGAAACATTGAAAAGCTTGGACATCAGCCGAATCAGTTCCTCATTCGCTTCGCCATCAACCGGTGGAGCAGCCAGACGGACTTTCAGCGCACCATCCATTTCCCCTGCCACATCGCTGCGTGAAGCGCGCGGTTGAACTCGGATGGCGAAACTGACGCCATTATTTTTGGCAGTAATTTTTATCAAAACGACTTCAAAACTTCAGAAGAAAATAGACTGCACTGCGGCAGCGGCAAAATAGAGCGCCAGCCAAAGAAAGAAAAACGACCAGCCTGCGAATTTTCCGCCAAATTCAAAAATTCGAAGCAGGGGGTCCAGGCGCCGCAATGCGCCAAAGGATGCGTGTTCAAATAAACCGGTAATCCAGTTGACAAAAATCAGCGTCATCAAACTCATCAAAAAGAAGATGGCCGCCATCAGGATTGTGCCAAGCAAATATCTGATCCCGCTGCCGAAGTATCCCATGCCAAACGCGTCAAGGCTCATTGCCAGGTCACTGATCAGCGCAGTCAAATAACCGGTCAGCATCATCAACACAAACCAGACGATAGCGACTTCCACCAGGACAATCAGAATCGTTGGATTGAACTTAAACGCCTGCCGCATCGGATAATAGAAGCGCGAGCTTCTGGCATGACCGATCAATTTATCGGTCGGCTGGCGCAGATAATAGCTAATGCGCCCAAAGGGGCTAAGATCAAAAGCATCCATCACCCAGCGTATGACCAACAACGCCACGACGACTCCAATCGTAATGTTGATCGCCAACCGGACGAAATAATTAATCGTGTCAATCAACCACAGGAGCGATTGCCCGGCAGAAGCCAACAAATAAAGTTGCATAAAGTGTCCAGATGTCAATTCCAGCGTAACGCAGACAGTCAGGCTCGCGCACCGAACAGCGCTGTGCCTATACGAACAATGGTTGCGCCTTCTTCAATGGCAATTTCGAAATCGTGACTCATGCCCATCGAAAGCTCTTTAAGCTGCGCTTGATCGCGCAATGTTCGCAATCGGCGAAAGAAAGGCCGCACCGCTTCAGCGTCTTCTAAAAATGGCGGCACAGCCATCAATCCTTTCAACTCCAGGTTGATAAGTTTACCGACTTGTTCACATAGAGGCAAAACTTCATTCGGGTCCGCACCCGCCTTCGATTCTTCGCCACCAAGGTTGACTTCAATAAAAACCGGCAGCTTTTTCCCCAGCTCGCCTGCAACATTGTCCAGCCGCTCTGCCAACTTAAAGCTATCCACCGATTGAATCGCCGAAAAAAGCTCAACCGCCCGACGGGCCTTGTTCGATTGCAAATGGCCGATCAAATGCCATTCAACGTGGTGCTCAGCCACCACGGTTGCCAGTTCAGTCATCTTGGAAGCCGCTTCCTGCACGCGGTTTTCGCCCAGAACTCGAACACCGGCTTCAATGGCCTGACGAATGCGCTGCGGTTCAACGGTTTTGCTGACCGCGACCAGCGTGACGTCAAAAAAATCGCGGCCTGCACGTTGGCACGCAGCCGCGATTTTCTCATGGATTGATTTCAGTCGTTCCCGCAATGTCTTCTCTGTTACTTTTTGGCCTTCTCTTCCACGTAACTTTGCCGATGCTGAATGACAATCAGCTTCGGATCAATTTGATCTCCCAGGTTGACTTTCACCTGAATCTTGCGGCGCTTGCCTTCCTGACGCGTATTGGTTGGCGTATAGCCAAGGCTGTATTGGTTGCGAACCAATGCCGAAATGGATTGCAGCACATTTGGGATTTCTCCGGCAAACGTCACCGGAAAATGCTTGCCGCCAGTAGATTCGGCAAACGTTTTCAGAGTGTTGTTGGCCTGAAGCAACATCAACCGATCCAGTCTGATGCCGCCTGTAACCAGCACGCCTCCGTTTGCCGGGTCCAGGCGCGGATCGTTGTCATAAAGCTTCATAAACAGATTGCCGGTGCCAATCGTATAAATGGGCACTCCGGCGTTTTCAACAATCTTCCGGGCTTCGTCAAAGTTGATTTTGCTGAACGTGTCCAGACCGGATGCGACCAGCAGGATGGCCGTATGCCCTTCGACCTCTTCCAAGCCTGCGTAATCAGTCTTTTCAGGCTTATTCTTGGTTTCATCCATCACAACGCTGTCGCCAATGCCGCCTTTCAGCACCAGCTTCATGGCGTCAAACAGATTGCTTTCGCTGAAAGCCGGGTTGTTGCGAATCAGAAGGTTGATCACTCCCATCAGCTTGCTTTTGTCATCGGTAAAATCAATCAGCGGTGTCGGGCGCATATCGTACGCAACCACTGAAATAAAATCTTTCGGCTGAACAAATCTGCTGACGAATTCATAAGCCGGACGCAGAATCTCAATTCGTCCATAATCGAAATAACCGCCCGCCGGTGAGCCAAGGACATCAACCAATTTGCTGTATTCCAGCACCAAGACCATTGTCACGGGCGCTTGAGGCGTGGAAAAATTTTCAATCTCCTGCTTGACACCGTCCTCGTAAATTTCGAAGTTTTCTTTCTTGATTCCCTGAATAATCGCGCCCGTTTTTTTGTTGTAAACGACGGCTTCAACACCGACAACTTTGGTATCAATGCTAAGGCTGACGGGCGGCTGTGTTTTGTCTATTTTTTGCCGATCCTTCTTTTCCTGCTCTTTTCGCGCTTCTTCCGGGTCGCCGCTGGCATTGGGATTCTTCTTCTGATTTTCAGTAGATTTGCGTCCGGCTTGCGCAAACGTTTGATCCTTAATCAACAGTGGGCTGACGCTAAGGACAACAACAAGAGCAAATGCCAGCCAGGCAATCAGCTTCAAACTGCGATTTTGGTAGAGTTTCATTTTATTCCCTCTTGGTTCGGTAGTTTACTTGCCGGCTCAATCTAAATAGAAAGCATTGATACAAATTCTTTTGATCAGGCAACGGAGTCTAGCAAATGGCATAGGTAGTGAAAAGTTCCCTGCCGATTCCTGTCTGTAATCAACCACATAAAACGATTGCCAATTCCCAGTTCCATTTCAATCAACAACTTGGCCATTGAACCAATTGCTCACGGACAATCAAGTCACTTGAACTTCACTTCATAAAACGAATCCTATAGAGCAGAGGGATTGAACGAGTTTCCTGCGCAGAGTTGCCGGATGTTCTGCCCTAGTTCAAAAATCTGAATATGGAGTTTCCGAAAATTCGGATTTTTGAGCATTTTTCCACAGACGCCTTAAAAGCTATCTCCTTCTATTTCAACACTTAACTATTAATGCCATCCTGTAAGGCAAAAGTTCAGTTGAAAGAACCCGCGAGCCTATGCTAGCTTCCGCCATCATTCAGGTGCTTGTCGTCACTGATTTTGAAGTCCCGTATGAGTACCCCGACGGCAAAATAATTTGATTCAAAAATTTGCAGCCCGCTGAAAAGCTTTATCCCTCATGACCAGTGTGGCTATCCTCCACGCTCGCAACTGGCAGTTTGCTGTTGCCGAGTTCAGGAGTTTGCTAAATGAAAGAAGACAAGCGTTTTTATACCTTTGTTTTTGCTCCGACTGCTAAATCACAACTACGAAAATTCAATGTCCGGCACGAAGCGCTTTACGCCATTCTGGGTTTTGCTGCCGTGGGTTTGCTGACTGTCCTGTACGGTAGCTATCGTCTTGCCCAGCACGCCGTGGTGGTTGCAAAGCTGAACCTGATGCAAAACGAAAACCGGTTGCTGCGTGAACGAAATCAGGAAGCACAAAGCAAGTATGATCTGTTGCAAAATCGGCTGGCCGTTCTGGACACAACCCAGCGCAAATTGGCCGATGCGTCCGGACTTAGCCGCCAATCTGATATCAGCGCAAATATTGGCCAAGGTGGTCCCGATGGCGATACAAGTTTGAGCGACATGGAGCGCGTCACCGCTGCTCTAGAAAGTGAGCTTCGGCAAATCAAGGATGTTTTTGACAAAAATCAGGTCAAACTTTCTTCGACGCCTTCTGGCTGGCCTGTCCGTGGTTACATCACAGACGGTTTTGGCTGGCGGCGCAATCCATTCGGTGGCAGCGGCACTGAATCGCACGGCGGGCTGGACATTGCCACCAATCACGGAACTGCCATTGAAGCCACGGCTGACGGCATTGTGATTTTCGCCGGAATGTTTGGCGGTTATGGAAATATCGTCGTGATTGACCATGGCTATGGCGTCACAACTCGCTACGGTCACATGTCCCGCATAGACGTGGAAGTCGGGCAGCGGATCGCTCGCGGTAAACAAATTGGTGCTGTGGGCAGCACGGGCCGCTCTACTGCGCCGCATTGCCATTACGAAGTTCGCCTGCACGACCGTCCGGTCAACCCGCTCAATTATCTTTCAGTGGGTAGGCTTTAGAAGAAAGTTGACAGGCCCCGAAGAGGGGCGGTTGGCAGACTGTTAAACGTTTTGCCTCAACCCGTGTCCAAAGAAATGGCCGCCTGGAATTCCAGGCGGCCATTTCTACGTTTATAGAGATTGAGAATTTATTTCCGCCGAACGTGTTGCCGCAAAATGCAATCGTCCATTACGACAAGCAGCCCGGCATCTTGCGCCCGCTCAGCCGCAGTTTCGTCAATCACTCCGTCCTGCATCCAAACTGCTTTTGCGCCCAACCGAATCGCTTCATCTACATGATGTCCTGCTTCTTCTGAGCGGCGAAAAATATCCACCAGATCGAACTTTTCTGGCACATCAGCCAGACTTGCATACGCTTTTTCGCCAAGCACTTCGGTCTCATTTGGATTGACTGGAATAATGCGATAGCCCTTTTGTTGCATGTACCGGGCGACGCCATAACTTGGCCGCATTTGATTTGACGATAAGCCAACAACCGCGATCGTTTGGCATTCGTTCAAGATGGTTTCGATGGTTTTCGGTTCGTTGATGTTCATTTCGCTAAAACTCCTGTGGAAAATCCGTTGAGATGCCAGCATTTTCCGATGCTGATATGCAGCGAGTAAAGTCCTGCCTTTTTCAACTGCCGGTTCAACCGCCAATCGTTTTGGGATAAGATGCCTGACTTATGAAAATCCTGCCGCTTGATCAACTTATCATTGAACGTGAATATTTACGCCAATCGGGCAAGAAAGTGGTCTTCACCAATGGCTGTTTTGACCTGCTGCATCCGGGTCATGTGCGGTATTTACAACAAGCCCGCGCGCTGGGCGATGCGCTGATTGTCGCCCTGAACAGCGACCGAAGCGTTCGCGAATTGAAAGGCGACAAGCGACCAATTTTAACTGAAGCCGAACGGTCCGAAGTCATGGCAGCGTTAGCCTGCGTGGATTTCGTGACAGTGTTTGACGAACCGACGCCGCGCGAAATCATCTCGGCATTGTTGCCAGACATTCTAGTCAAAGGCGGCGATTGGGGAATTGAGACCATCATTGGCCGCGAAGAAGTCGAAGCCGCAGGCGGCAAGGTCATGAGCCTGGCTTTTGTCGAGGGTTGTTCGACCAGCGACGTGATTGAGCGAATTGCTCAACGGTACGGCCCAAAGTGAGAATCTAAGTGCTACAGCAAGAGAAAATTTTTCAGCGGTTATTTGCCGACATACGCGCGGGTCGGCGCGTTGTGTCCATTGCTGGTTTGGGCAGCGGCGCGAAGGCCTTGCTGTTGGCAACTTTGCAACGCGCAACCGGCAAGCGGCTGGCCGTCGTCAGTCAGCGCAATCGCGATCTGGAAGATTTGGAGCGCGATCTACGTTTTTTTTACTGCCAACTTAACAAACGCGAAGAAAGTGAAAACGAAGTTTTCACGCTTCCGGCTTCGGAAAGCGATCCATATAGCGGAACCTCACCGCACGCGGAAATCCTGGAACGCCGGGCTTTGGCGTTGTGGCGTTTGACCGCTGGAATGGGTGACATCGTGTTGCTTAGCGCTCGGTCGTTGATCCGCAGATTCGTTGCCGTTGACGAAATCAAACAAGCCGTTGTCGCGCTGAAAGTCGGCGAAGAGTTGCCGCTGGATTATTTGATCGAACACCTGTCGTCGGTCGGTTATGTGCGCTCTGACCCTGTGGGCGGAATCGGCGAATTTTCTTCGCGCGGCGGCATACTGGATTTTTACTCGCCCAGCGCCAGCCTGAACAAAGAAGAAGGCGTGCCGTACCCAATGCGCGTGGAGTTTTTTGGCGACGAAATTGATTCAATCCGCGAGTTCGATCCTGATTCGCAGCGTTCATTGCGCGAAGTCAAAGAAGCCCTGATTGCTCCGATGCGCGACGAACGCGCCAGCCGCGATGATTTTCGCCGCTGGGCAAAACTGGCGCGAGAACATTGGAACGACGAACGGTATGAACGCGCATTGCGCGACCGGCTGGTGTTCGCCGACGAAGGTGCAGAGTTTCAGGGCTGGGAATACCTGATGCCGCTTGCGCAGCCGCTGACGGCTTCGATTTTTGATTACCTGCAGGATACCGTGCTGGTGATTGATGAACCGGCAGAACTGGAAAAACAGGTTCGCTCGACGATTGAAGAATTGCAGCTTGGATTTGGTCGCGCTGAATCCATTGACGAGCTGGCTTTGGCGCCGGAAAAGCTCTTTTTAACCCCGGACGAATTACGCAGCCAGATTGAAAAAGCTCAGCGCGTTGAGTTGCGATTGCTGGGCAGTGCCGCATTGGAGTTTCAAGAAGAGCTGGCCACAGAAGAAGTCACAGCCAGCGAAGCTTTGCCGCAAACCGATGCGTCAAAGTTTGCTGCCTTTGCCAACCGGGATCAATCGGCACCGCTTTTCCTCTTCCCCCCCGAACCTGACACAGAAGAAGTGGAAATCATCTCGCGCGCGGTTCGCCGCTGGCACGGCCACGTAGCCGATTTGGCGCGCGACCTGAAACAGCATTCATTGGTTGGCAATCACACTGTTTTCGTTTTGCCCAGCACGGGCGTGGCCGACCGCATTCGCAAAATGCTGAGTGAATACGAAGTTTCGGGCGTTGAGCTTGCCGATTTCGGTCTGTGGGTTGCGGATGCGCTGATAGAAAAGGCCGATCAGGCCAACCCGACGGCCAACAACCAATCCGCCATACGCATTTCGCAATCTCCGATTACGCTAATTGTTGGCGATGTTTCAGTCGGGTTTTCGCTGCCCACGGCAAATCTTACGGTTTACACCGAAGCAGACATTTTCGACGAAGCCGTTCACGCTGGTCCACCAACCAAAAGTTCAAAGAAGCAAAAACGGGCGCAATCTGCCGCCTTCATTTCCGACTTCCGCGATTTGAAAATTGGCGATTACGTCGTTCACATTGACCACGGCATTGGCCAGTTTCAAGGCTTGATCCAGATTGATACCGGCGGCGAGGAAACTGCAGCAGAAGTTTACGCGCGAATGATTGGCGAAGCGCAAAAGACCGAAAAGCCCAAGCGTGAGTTCATGCTGCTGACATACGCCGATGGCGCGAAGCTTTATGTGCCGGTCGAACGCCTGGATCTGGTGCAGAAATTTTCCAGCGGCGAAATGAGTTCGGCTTCGCTGGATAAGCTCGGCGGCATCGCCTGGGCCAAGACCAAAGCCAAAGCCAAACGCGCAATGCGCGATATGGCCGAAGAGTTGTTGAAACTTTACGCCGAACGCAAATTGGTCGGCGGGTACGCTTTCAGCGGTGATACTCCCTGGCAACAGGAATTTGAGGCCGCCTTCCCATACGAACTGACTGTTGACCAGGCCAAAGCCATCGAAGACGCCAAGCACGACATGGAACAACCTACGCCGATGGATCGCCTGTTGTGCGGGGACGTCGGCTACGGCAAAACCGAAGTGGCAATGCGCGCCGCGTTCAAAGCAGTGATGGAAGGAAAGCAGGTTGCCGTGCTGACGCCTACGACAGTGCTGGCGTATCAGCACTTTTCAAACTTCCGCTCGCGCTTTGCAGCCTTCCCAGCTCGAATCGAACTGCTATCGCGCTTCCGTTCGCCGAAAGAACAGAAAGAAGTCGTCGCAGCCATCGAAGCCGGAAAAGTGGACATTGTCATTGGCACGCACCGAATTTTGTCGCGCGATTTGACCTTCAAGGATTTAGGCTTGGTGGTTGTGGACGAAGAACAGCGCTTCGGCGTCGCCCACAAAGAACGGTTGAAACATTTGAAAAAGCGCGTTGACGTTTTGACCATGAGCGCCACACCCATTCCGCGAACGCTGAACATGTCGCTTCTGGGTTTGCGGGATATGTCGTTGATTGAAACTCCACCGCGCGACCGTCTGGCAATTCAGACGAACGTCGTTCCGTTCAACGAACAAATTGTCCGCAGTGCCATCGAACAGGAATTGCAGCGGCAAGGCCAGGTCTTTTTTGTTCACAACCGCGTCGAATCCATCAACGAAATCGCTTCGCTATTGCAACGCTTTGTGCCCCAAGCGCGCTTTATCGTTGCGCACGGCCAGATGGGGGAAAAAGAGATGGAGCAGGCTGTGCTGGATTTCGTGGATTACAAATACGATGTTTTGGTGGCAACGACCATTATCGAAAACGGCATAGACATTCCGCGCGCCAACACAATCATCATCAACCGGGCCGATGCTTACGGTTTGTCGCAGCTTTACCAACTACGTGGCCAAA
>CAZMXG010000044.1:0-44111 GCA_964570175.1 uncultured Heliomicrobium sp.
GGTCGTAAGGGACTTTCACCCTCAAGTGAATGCGCCCTGCCGGGCGCACCAAAAAGAAAGGCCGCGTTCCCAAAAACGGCAGCCTGTTTTTCACGATCTTCCAAACGTTTATGAGCGGTCCTGGGGAAACGCCATACTTCGGCGAATATCCGCCGGACTTTTTCGATTTCATCGTGATTGACGAATGCCATCGCGGCGGAGCGAATGACGAAAGCACTTGGCGCGACATCCTGACTTACTTCGCACCAGCGGTGCAGCTTGGCTTAACCGCGACGCCAAAGCGCAAAGATAATGTGGACACGTATGCTTACTTCGGTGAGCCAGTCTACAGCTATTCACTGAAAGACGGCATCAACGACGGCTTCCTGACGCCGTTCAAGGTCAAACAGATTTCCACCACGCTGGACGAGTACGTTTACACGCCTGACGACCGCATTCTGGAAGGTGAGATCGAAACCGGGCGGCGCTTTGTCGAAAGCGATTTCAACCGCGTCATCGAAATCCCCGAACGCGAAAAGAAGCGCATACAGATTTTCATGAGCCAGATCAACCAGCAGGAAAAGACGCTGGTCTTTTGCGCTACCCAGGATCACGCGCTGGCCGTGCGCGACTACATAAACCAAATCAAAACCAGCGAAGACCCGAACTATTGCCACCGCGTGACGGCCAACGACGGCGCGTTGGGCGAACAGCATTTGCGCGATTTTCAGGACAACGAAAAGTTCATCCCGACGATTTTGACAACTTCGCAAAAGCTTTCGACCGGCGTGGACGCGCGCAACATTCGCAACATCGTGCTGATGCGTCCGGTCAATTCGATGATCGAATTCAAGCAGATCATCGGACGTGGCACACGGCTGTTCGACGGCAAGGCGTACTTCACGATTTATGATTTTGTGCGAGCCCACCAGCATTTCAGCGATTCGGAATGGGATGGCGAACCGGAAGACAATACGATTGAAGGTGAAGATGAAGCGGAAGTTGGTGAACGCGGGCGTAACGGCGAACGACAAGCTGCAGGCGACGGAGATAGCGAAGCGCGTCCGCGTCTCGCTAGAATCAAGATCAAACTCGCTGACGGCAAAGAGCGCAATATCCAACACATGATGGTGACCAGTTTCTGGCATCCGGACGGCACGCCGATGTCAGGGCAACAATTTCTGGAAATGCTGTTTGGCAAGCTGCCGGAGTTTTTCAAGAACGAAGCAGAATTACGCGAGCTTTGGAGCGTGCCCGAAACGCGTGCCCGCTTGCTGGAAGGATTGGCCGAAAAAGGCTTTGGCAAAGAGCAAATGGCTGAGATGCAAAAAGTGATTGACGCCGAAACAGCGACTTGTTCGACGTTCTGGCGCATGTAGCTTACGCGCTGGCGCCGCTCAGCCGCGAAGAACGCGCCGCCCAAGCCAGAGCTGAAATCAGCACGCGCTTCACAACAAAACAGCAGGTCTTTCTTGATTTCGTGCTTTCCCATTACGTCAGCGAAGGCGTCGAAGAACTTGCGCCAGAAAAGCTGACGCCACTGCTGCGGCTGAAATACAAAGACTCAATTCCCGATGCCGTCAACGAATTGGGAGAAGCCCGGCAGATTCGAAATGTCTTCACCAGCTTTCAGCGATTCCTTTATCAGCACGATGCTGAACACCAGCATTCCAGCTTCATTTGATTTCGCCTGCCGCTGGCCGATTTTTTTCCCGAATCCATTTCAGCAATTCATCAAATGCCGAGCCGGTTTGGGCTGGCGTAAAGTTGCAGTGCCCTTTGGCGACAACAAACTTGGCAACAAACAAATCCTGGGTTCCGGCTACGCGGGCGAATTCGTCGTATTGGCTGACGTACCGTCCGGGAATCAATTGGTCATAGGTTGTATGAATGGTCAGCACAGGATCGGCAATTTTCCCGGTCGGCGAATAATGCTGGCGCAGATATTCACGCGATTTGGCGTCGGCGGTGTAACGTTTGACGCCTCGATTAAGCGCCACATCATCGTCAAAGCCATCGTAAATTGTGTTGCGGTTGTCGAAGGGATTTCCGCCTGTGCGAACTTGCAACTCGCGGACGATTTCGTACCAAAATTGCAGCACTCCTGGAAGTTCCGCCGCAGAACCCAAGCTGTAATGTTTGGCAAACATCGCGGCTTTTTCCGGCGCGGCATCTATCGCAGCTTTGGCTTTCGCAGCGTCAAGCTTTGCGCCTTGCGGCAGGTTGGTTAGCGAACCAACAACATTCGGAAACAGGAAATCAAACGTCACCAGCATGTCGAAAATGCGTTCCTGAAACCCGTTCAGGATGACGTTCAGCGGGCCGCACATCGGCAACGCGCCATCGTACACTTCCGGATACTTTTCAATCGTCGCAATCGTGATGGCTCCGCCCATGGAATGGCCAAGCACAATCGCTTCGTTGGGCTTGCCGTGCTTTGTGACGAAATAGCGCCGCAAGGCTTCGGTGTCTTCGACGGCTTCTTTTACAGCCCAGCCCTGTGTGCTGTACGCCGATTCGGCAAAGGCAAAGCCGCGCGACAGGAACTCCTTGCGCAAAGCTTGCGCGCGCGGGTTTTCAAAGTTGTTCGGCGTGCCAACAACTTGGTATCCGTGGCAGTACATCACCAAGCCTTTGTTCCAGGTACCAGGCATTTCGATGCGGAAGGCTGCGCCGTTGATCGTACCAGTTTCAACTTTGGCGTCTTGGGCAGCAGTGGCGACAACAGACAGACAAATGAGGCAAAAAACAAAGAGTGCTCTTTTCATCGGATTAAGCTCCTTTTTTCTGTTGGGCCCGGAAGTAAAAGTACAGTGGCAAGCCAATCACCGTCAGTCCCAAGCCGACTGCCGATTCGACCGGTCGTTCGACCAGCGTGTTGTAAATCAGCCAGGCCGCGACCAGCACAAACACCAGCGGAACAACCGGATAGCCCAAAGTTCTGTAAGGCCGCTTAGCCTTCGGCATCTTGCGGCGCAATACGAAAACGGATGAAGTCACCAAGCCATAAAAAATCCACGATGCGAACAACAGACAATCGGTTAACTGATCGAAAGTTCCCGACAATGCCAACACGCAAGACCAGATGGCTTGGACCACAATGGCAAACACCGGAACATACGTCGTCTTGCTGAGCGATTTCATGCGGCCAAAGAACAATCCGTCTTCCGCCATCGCAAACGGCACACGAGCATTCGACAGAATCGAACCGTTTAAGGCTCCCAACGCCGAAATAACGAAGGCTATGGAAATCAATTTGCCGCCGCTGCCTGCCCAGAAACTTCCAGCCGCTTTGGCCGCAACCGAAGGCGCGTTGCGGAACTGCGTCGAATTTGCCGTCACGACTTCGTTGAACGGCAGCGCATAAAAGTAGGCAAGATTGGCCAGACAGTAGATTGCCATGACGATGATCATTCCGACGATGAGTGCGAACGGAATGTTGCGACCAGGATTTTTTACTTCTCCAGCCGCCATGGGCATGTTGTTCCAACCGTCATATCCCCACAGCGCTGCCAGCATTGCCACGCCAAAAACTGAAAGGCCTGTCCATTCGGCTGTCCCTTGCGGCGTCGCCAGATTTGACCAGTTCGCAGACGGCGCGAAAAAGAAAACGCCGATGATTAACACCGCCAACCCGGCAACTTTCAGAATCGTCAGTGCCGATTGCACCTTGCCGCCGAACGCCACGGTCAGGCAATTGATCGCCGACAGCAGCAAAATCGCTCCCACTGCGACAACGGCTTTCGACCCGAATTGCCAGTTGATCGTCTGCCCCAAAAACCTGAACGTGCTGGAAGCCCAGACGTGATTCAGCGGCACAAAAGCCGACAGAAAAATCGCAAAGCCCGCGCCCAAACTGGCAATCGAAGCGCTGCCCGCCACAATGAACCGCGACCAGCCAAACAGAAAGGCCGAAGCTTCTCCGTAAGAATGCTTCAGGTAAACGTATTCGCCTCCTGCGTGCGGCAACATCGCGCCAAGTTCGGCGTATGTCAGTGCGCCAGCCAGCGACAAAACGCCAGCCGCCACCCAGGCAAGCAACACCAGTTTCGGCGTGCCGACTTCTTGCGCCATCACGGCGGCTTTTAGAAACACGCCGGAACCGATGACTGTGCCAATCACCAGCGCAGTCGTATCGGTCAAAGTTAGACCTCGAATCAGTTGATTCTTCGCTTCAGCCATTTTGTTTGTCTCGGTGTTTTGAAATGAAAACGGTGATTAGTCCCAAACTGCATTGATCACCCCAGACGCACGAATCACAGAATCGCGAGTGATTAAGGGTAAGCCCAGCCGCAATGCTTCGGACACAATCAGGCGGTCAAAAATATCAGGAATTACTTTCAGAGCACGACTGGCAATCACATTTTCCGGTAACAGAGGAAGCATTTCAAAGCTGGAGCTTTGCTGAATTAATGCCAAATCAATTTCCAGTTGCTGCATTGAAGCTCCTGGCAACCGGTTCTTTTCGATCACCATGATTACTTCCGCCAGCGCAACGGCAGGGATAAAAATCTTAGCGTTACCTGCTTCCGCATCGTCGAAAGCTGCCAAGGCAAGCTTCCCCAGCCTTTGACGTGCGAACAAATACCAAGCAATTGCGTGGGCATCAGCAAGATATTCCGTCATCACCTGCTCCTATTCAGCCGCCTTTCCCTCTGATTCGGGCCATTGTTCGTCAAAGTGGTTAGCACGATCTTTACGGAATTCCATCAACGCGTCAGTAACAGGGTCTTGATCCTCAGGCACGTCACATAAGTCCGCATTGAAAAGCCCACTTAAACGAATAACCGTTCTACCATCCGGCAAGATTTTCGTACGGCTTTGAATTTGCGCCGAAAGCTCAGGATCAATATCCATTTCCTCAAGGGACAGCGGCATAGAAGGACCACTCAAAATCAAACGATATTGCTGATGCTCTTTGAGATTGGGCGCAATCAAAGGCTTGAATACGCCGTTTTCATAAACTACGTCAATTACTGCTGACATATTTTAGGCTCCAGAATTCAGAAACGACTTTCCAAGGATCAAAGGCACCTCATTTGAAGGCGACACTGATCAAGAATCAATGGCTGTGGTGGTATTTGGCAACTTTTCTCGTGAGACGGCAAGGCCGAATCCCAATTTCAATTGAGATTCGGCCTTGCAACGTCTGTCATATGCCACCACTACTGCGCCAGGCTGGCGAAGCGCTCGCGGAACGATTGCACATCCATCGCCGCAGCTTTGGCCAATTGTTCCAGCCAGGCTTCGTCGGCGAAATCGTTGGCGCTCAGGCGAACCATGTAATCGCGTGCGACGTGATAACTTTCCGTCGTGACGTCCACCGGGCGCAATTTGCCTTTGCCGGTTTCCGGATCCAACAGTTCATGCAGCGACATCGGCGTGAATTCGCCGTTTTGCATGGTGATCAAACAGGACGATCCGCCAGCTTGCAGATGTTTCACTGCGGCGTAACCCAAATCGCGGGACATATCTTCGTCCAGCGGAATCGGCCGAGCACAGCGCAGTTCGTAGCCGATGGTTTTGTCCACAATCGTGGGCTTGATGCTGCGCTTTTCCAGCCGCCGCTCGACAACATTTTTGATTTTGCGCCCCAGATCAATTTCGGCGACACGAATGTTGCCTTGCGCGTCACGGTCCACATCTTCCAGCTCTTTCACTTCAGCAGGACTGAAACGTTCGGCCAATGCTTCTGAAAGCAAAATCACGCCGTGATTTTTTCCCATCGCGCGACGTTTGATAATTGTGCCTTCAACAATGTCGCAGATTTCGTCCAACGTAATGGTTTGGCTCGGAAACTCTTCGGGAATGATGGTGCAGGTTGCGCTGGCGGCGACACCGATCCCCAATGTCAAATGACCGGTCGGACGCCCCATTGTTACGCCTACGTACCATCGGCCGGTCGTTTTCGCGTCTTCCATCAAGCTGGCAACGATGCCGACGCCGGTTTGCCGCGCGCTTTCGTACCCAAGCGACACCAGCGGATCGGGCAACGGCAAATCGTTATCAATGCTTTTCGGAATCTGCACGACTTTGATCGCGCCTTCTGATTTCTGCTCAACGGCCAGCGCGCTGGCAACCAGATCGTCCCCACCGATGGCGACCAGAGCTTCGATTTCCAGCTTCTTCAGCGCGGCAATGGTGTGCTGCAACGCCTGCTCGTCTTGGGCCACATTGAACCGCGACGTGCCAAGCAAACAGCCGCCTTCAGTATGAATGCGCGAAACGTCGTCTGTCTTCAGTTCATGCTGCTCATCAGTGTATCGCTGCGCCAGCCATTCAAATCCATCGTGAATGCCAATCGGCGTGATGCCCGCGTCAATTGCCGCCAGTGCCGCCGCCGCAATTGCTCCGTTCACACCGGGTGCGGGGCCTCCGCCAACCAAAATGCCAAGTTTTTTGATAGCCATAATATTCGTAGTTGGTGGTTGGCGGTTGGTGCTTGGCGCCGGAACGAACCAGCCACCAAGCACCAAACACCAAACACCGGTTTAAGCGAATCTCTTTTTCAGTTCCTCTACTGTCAGATTTCCGGCCTGAGCCAGTTGCTCCGCCCAATCCGCCTGTTCGAAGTCGGTGTAATCCAGCCGCAGCATGTATTGCCGCGCGACGCGGTAATTTTCGCTGTTGATGCTGACGTTGCGAACCACGGTTTTGCCTGTGTTCGGATCGCGAATATCCGCAAACAGCAGCGGAACCAGTTTGCCATTTTGCACACTGACCATCGCCCCGCTGCCGCCGCTAAGCAAAAAACGAATGGCCGAATTGCCCAGTTCGCGGCAATACGCCATATCAAACGGAATCGGGTCGCAGCAGCGAACTTCGTAGCCGATATTTTTGTTGCTGATCGAAACGCGCAAGCCTCGTTGTTTGAACCGGCCTTCAATTTCGACTTTGACCTTTCGCGCCAGATCCACTTCGGCAAAACGAATGTGGCCGTGATCGTCCTTTTCCACATCCTGCAAATCAGCCAACTCTTTCGGGTCAAGCTTTTCAATCACGCCTTCGGCCAGCACAGCGACGCCGTACTGTTTGCCCATCGCGCGGCGTTTGATGATCGTGCCTTCGATGATGTCGCAGATGTGCGCAAACGGAACCGTTTCATGTTCGAATTCTTCGCGAATCAGCGTCAGGGTCGCGCCAGCGGCTTTGCCGATTCCTAGCGCCAAATGGCCTGCCTGGCGTCCCATTGCCACCACGATGTACCAGCGCCGCGTCGCGCGCGCATCTTCCATCAGGTTCTGAACAAGCTCCGCGCCGACGTGCCGGGCAGTTTGAAATCCGAATGTCGGAATGTGCGGAGGCAGCGGCAAATCGTTATCAATCGTTTTCGGCACGTGGACCGTGCGGATGTTCGACCAATCCGCCACTGTCGCCGAAGATTTCGCCGTGTCGTCGCCACCGATCGTGACCAGATGCGTGACGCCCAATCCATTGAGCGTGTCCACCACAGCCTGCATCTTTTCGTCCGAACTGGTCGGATTTTCGCGGGCCGTGCCCAGCACGGAACCTCCACGAAAGTGAATGCGAGACACGTCATTTATCGAAAGCGGGCGCGCGCAAGACGGATCACGTTTGACCAAATGCTTGAACCCGTCCTGAATGCCCAGCACGTCAAAGCCTTCGTTGATCGCTTTGACAGTCGCTGAACCGATTACTGAGTTGATGCCGGGAGCAGGTCCGCCCCCAACCAAAATCGCAAGTTTTCCTGCGGATGCCATGAATCTTTCTCCTGAAACGGCACAGAGCCGGAAGCAATTGCAACCGGAATGGCCAACTTCATTGGTGTTTGTTTTTGATGATGAAGGTGAAGTAAGCCGGGATTGTAGCGGAGCGAATTTGGTTTGACCAGTTCAGCATTCATTAGCAGGATAAATCGCGGGAATCGCAGCGATAAATCATAAGCAGATGACAGGCAGTAAAGCCGCTGAAATCAGTACAAAAGAACCTATTGACCCACTGCGAAAGCGGGAGTATGGTGCCTTTGTTACGTAACAACTCCAGTATGGAACTGGCGGTGCGCGGCAACCGAAAAGCGTCGCGATCAGATTAACGCTGGGATCTGACCAGCCCCTTCAAAGGAGGTGCTGCATACAATCAAATTCACAACTTAATCCGAATACAAGACGTTGAAAAACGTCATTACTGCGTCTCCTGACGCAGATGCAAAAATTAAGAAGAGCCTGCCAGGCATGTAAATGTTTGGCAGGCTCGAATCGTTTAGGAAAATAGCAGAACTTACCCACCGCGAAAGGACCAGAAATGCATAACACGTCGCTTCAGAAAAGAACGTTGGCAATTCTCCGAATTGTAGTTATCGCAATTGCTCTCGCCTTAGTCACAGGTATCAGCGCACAGGAAAAACATCCATTTGCCGGGAACTGGAAAGCCAATCTGGAAAAGTCGCAGCGCCATGAAAACCATCAGTTCAAAAGTGCCACGATGCTATTTGAGATCAAGGACGACGAAGTCGCAGTTACGTTTTCCGGGATCAACATGGCTGGAAAACAAGAGGGCGGAACCAGAAAGATGCATCCGGATGGCAGGGAGCATCCGGTAACAGAAGCTCCGGGCTTTGTTGAAATCTCGAAATGGGTGGGAAAGAACAGATTGGAAACCGTGGTAAAGAAAGACAGTGTCATCAATGGCCAAAGCTCATACGAAGTATCCAGTGACGGAAAGACTCTGACTGCTACGCTCAAAGGAATTGACGGAAAAGGAAGACCGTTTGAACAGGTCATCGTCTTTGACCGAGAATAAATTTTTCACCAGAACAAGCCCGCAGTTACGTTTGAGATCAGCCCCCTGCTCAAAAGTTCAGCGGAAAAATGTCTTGTGTGCGGCTATTCATACCGCAGCTTCTCAGCTTAGAATGCCCCTTCCTCACGATTCCATGACAATCCACAAACAATTATGCGCGCACTCGACATCTTTATTCTCTTTGCCTATCTGATTGGCACGGTTCTTTTTGGTTCCTGGTTTTCGCGGCGGCAGAAGCGCGAAATGAAGGACTACTTCGTTAGCGGAAAAAGCATGCCATGGTGGGCAATTATGGCGTCGGTGGTTTCAACCGAAACCAGCAGCCTGACCTTTGTCAGCGTTCCAGGCGTTGCCTACACCGGCAATTTCACATTTCTGCAATTGGTCATCGGGTATCTGTTTGGACGAATGGCGGTAACGCTGATTTTCGTGCCGCTGTATTTTCGCGGAGAGTTGCTGACCGTGTATCAATTGCTTGGTCAACGGTTCGGCAGCGCAGTCCGGCGACTGGCTTCGACGCTATTTCTGATCACGCGCAGCGTCGCTGATGGTTTCAGGCTTTATTTAACCGGCATCGTACTATCGGCGGTAATTCTGGCTCTTCCCGGCAGCGAAGCGGCGGCGCGAAGCTGGTTCCCTTCTCTTGATCCAACGCTGACCATCATCATGTTTTCCGTGCTGGTGATGGGCATTGCCACGATCATCTTTTCGTACTTTGGCGGCATTGATGCAGTGATTTGGACCGACGTGACGCAGCTTGGCATTTATCTGATCGGAGCTGTCGTTGCCGCATTCATTCTGCTCGGTAAAATTCCTGGCGGCCTCAGCGAAGTCATTTCCGCCGGCAGCGCAGCCGGCAAATTTACCTTCCTGGATTTCACCTGGAGCATCACCAAAAGCAACACCTTCTGGTCGGGTCTGATCGGCGGAGCATTTTTGACCACCGCCACGCACGGGACTGATCAGTTGATGGTGCAGCGTTACCTGTGCGGCGATTCGCCCAAAGACGCTCGCAAAGCGCTACTGGTCAGCGGTGTCGTCGTGTTGGCGCAATTCGCACTGTTTCTATTCATTGGCGTTATGCTGTATGTGTTTTACACCGGCTACGCCAGCGCAGAAACGGCCAGCTTTTTGGTGGATGGACGAATCCGGGCCGACCGAGTTTTTCCGCATTTCATCGTTAATCATCTGCCCACAGGCGTGGTCGGTTTGGTCATTGCAGCCATCGCCGCCGCAGCCTTCACTTCTTCGCTGAATTCACAGGCCGCCACAACCATCGCGGATTTTTATGTGCCGATGACTGGCGGCAAAAAACCTGACACGCATTACCTAAAGGTTTCAAAATTGCTGACGGCAATGTGGGGCTTGGTGCAGATTTCGACCGGAATGATTGCGGCTTTTTACCTGTCGCGCAGCATGGTGGATCAGGTGCTGGATATTCAGTCGTTTACCAACGGAGTCATTCTGGGAATTTTCTTCCTGGGAACGTTTACCAAACGGGTTCAGTCCTGGTCGGCAATCATCGGTATTGTAGTTGGCGCGGCGGTCATGCTGTACGTCAAATTTTGGACTCCGGTGTCATGGCAATGGTACGTTCTGATCGGTTCGGTGACGACCTTTGCGGTTGGCTATGCGGCAAGTTTGCTGATTTCGGAAAAAGCAGCCAGGGAGGTCGAGGCCCAATCATGAAGTTGAGAGTTCTGACCGCATTGCTGCTTGTTTTTGCGCTGTGTTCATCGGCAATTGTTTCGGCTCAATCGAACAAGCACCAACCTTTTGATCGCAAGTTAAGCAAGAAAGATGAAGACTGGGTTCGCAAAACCCTGAAGTCGCTGACCCTGGATGAAAAGATCGGCCAGATGTTTATGGCCGACGCCAATGTCGTGTTCTGGAATCGCGAAAGCGAGGAGTTCAAAAAGCTGCGCCATCAAATCGTGGACAACAAAGTCGGCGGCGTTCTGGTGTTTCGCAGCGAAGTGCTGGCGACAGCGCTTTCTACCAACCGCTGGCAGGAACTGGCCAAAATTCCATTGCTGATTTCTTCGGACCTGGAAATGGGAATGGGGATGCGGTTCGACGAAACCCCGTGGTGGGCGCCGAACATGGCAGTTGCCGCCACAGGCGACACGAAGTGGGCGCGATTGCAGGGCGAAGCCACCGCACTGCAAGCGCGAGCCATGGGAATCAATTGGTTGTTTGCGCCCACATCAGACGTAAACAACAACCCGGACAATCCGGTTATCAACGTTCGCTCTTATGGCGAAGACCCGGCTACAGTTGCTGCCTTTGCCAAGGCATTTATCGAAGGCGCGCAAACTGCTGGAGCGATGGCTTGCGCCAAACACTTTCCCGGCCACGGCGACACGGCGACGGATTCGCATATCGGTTTGCCCGTGGTAGATGTCAGCCGTGAACGTCTGCTGAATCTGGAACTGATTCCCTTTCGCGCAGCCATCGAAGCGCGTGTTGGCGGCGTGATGTCCGCGCACATTGCTTTGCCGCAAATTGAACAGGAGCAGGCTGCGCCGGTTAGAAAACTGGACGAACGTGAAGCCGCCGCGACGGAATTTCGCTCGCTCACGGAAGAAAGCTCAACTCGCGTGACTTTGCCGGGTACGCTTTCGCACAAAGTTTTGACCGGATTGCTGCGTGAAGAACTGAAGTTCAATGGTGTAATTGTCACTGACGCAATGAACATGGCAGGCATCTCGGCTCGCTATACGGCAAGTGAAGCGGCCATCAAAACAATCAAGGCTGGCGCAGACATGATCGAAAAATCGCCGGATATTGACGCGGCGATTGCGGGAATCAAGGAAGCCGTTGCCAAAGGCGACATCACCGAAGCCCGGATTAACGCGTCGGTTGAAAGAATCTTGCGAGCCAAAGTTGCGTTGGGATTGAACCGGCAAAAGCTGATTGACCTGAATGAAGTTGATCGTGTCGTCAATGATCCAAAGCTGCTGGCCATTGGCGATCAAATTGCCGAACACGCAATCACGCTGGCCCGCGATGAACAGAAACTGTTGCCGCTTCGGGCAACCGCCAAAATCTTCAACCTCACTTTCACAGACGAAGAGGATCGCAGCATCACCAGGCCCTTTGTCGAAGAACTGCAGGAACGTAATCGTGAAGTTGAAAGCTACACGCTGGATGCGCGAACCGGTGAGGCGGAAATCAATCGAGTCCTGGCAAAACTGGATTCAGCGAAATTCGATGCCGTCATTTACTCGGTAGCCGTTCGTGCCCGCAGCGGCAAAGGCAGCGTCGCGTTGCCGCCGATTGGCAAGCGGTTGGCCGGCGAACTGGTCAAACGGCAATTGCCATTGCTGGTTATTTCATTCGGCAATCCATATATGCTGGGAGCAATTCCAGAAGTTCCCTCCTACCTGCTTGCCTACAGCCCATTTCCCGTCAGCCAGCGTGCCGCTGCAAAAGCGGTGCTCGGCGAAATCGAAATCAACGGCCGCTTGCCTGTCAGTTTGCCTGGACTGTACCGGCGCGGACACGGGTTGAAAATCGCGGCAAAGCCCTAAGCCGATTATTGCGTTGCAAGGAAACGTACTGTTGTGCGCAACCCGACAACCAACCGTTCATCGTGATCGTCCAGGTCAATCAGAACTTCCAACACATCGCGGTCGCTTTTTTCCGCCGGGTCACCGGTGCGTACGTGTTTGCGGCCCATCAGCGCACCGAAGGAAGCGACTTTGCCGTTGAATTGTTTTTCCGGGAATGCGTCGGCGGAAACCGCCACACTTTGCCCGGTTCGCAACCGGCCCAGGTCGCGTTCGTCTACTTCAGCGCGAACGCGCAACCGGGAAAGATCCGCCAGGCTGACTACGGGACGCGGCATTACCGTGCTGACGATTTCGCCCGCTCGCAGATGCACGCGCAATACTCGGCCCGCTTGCGGAGCGCGCACGGAACATTTGCCCAACCGTGCAGCCATTGCCTGTGCGCGGCTGTCAGCAGCGCGAATGTCTGCTTCCGCGCGAGCCAGTTCTTCCGGCAAAGCTTTCGCATTTGCCAGCGCGACTTTATCCTGCGCGGCGCGCAAGCTAGCAGTGGCAACATCCATATCGCGGCGTGCCTGTTCCCACTGCGCGCGCGAAATGTCGTCGGTTTCATACAAACTGCTTTGCCGCTGGTAATGTGTCTGGGCTTGTTTCAACACTGCTTCGGCAGAAACGACTTCGCTCGTGACAATGCTGCGCTCTTCCTCGCGGCTGCCGCGCAGCAATCGCTGGCGAGCCTGACGCGCACTGTCGGTAGCGGCCAATGCGGCCTGACGCTCGGCTTCGACATCTCCACAGGAAACGATTGCCAGCACTTCACCCGCCGCAACTTGCTGGCCTTCGCGAACGCGAACTTCTTGCAAAACGCCATCCGCGCCAGCGCCAACTTCAATGGCTTCGCTCATCCCTTCGACGCGTCCGGGAGCGGCCAACACAACCGAAGCCGATGGTGAAGCCGTCGCTTCCGCCTTCGCCGACGCCTCGACTTTTGCAGTTTGACGAGAGAGGAAACCAGTTTGCGTGATCAGCAGAGTCACAACAGCCACGGCAGCAACTGCCCAACCGGCCAATGCCGTGCGGCTAAATTTGTGTGTTTTTTGTTCTTCGTTCGTTTGCATTTTTGTCTCCTGTTTCCAATTAAGCGACCAAAGCGCCGCTTGGCCTGACAAGCCGCTCGGTTCCCAATTTGCCTGTCGTTTTACGCGTAACGTCATCGCCGATCAGACATCCGTTTTGCAGCACGACTTTGCGATGACACAACGGCAACCAGCGATTATCGTGGCTTACCACCACCACCAGACGGTTTTCTTTTTCGGCAAGGCTCAGCAGCAGTTCGGCGACTTGATTGCCGGATTTGCTGTCCAGCGAAGCTGTCGGTTCGTCCGCTAAAATAATTGGCGGATCGTTGATCAAGGCGCGCGCAATCGCCACGCGTTGTTTTTCGCCGCCGCTCATTTCCTTCGGCAGCAGATGCCCTTTGTTTTCCAGGCCAACGGCTGCCAATGCGGCCTGCGCGGCTTCGCGGGCTTGCCGTCCAGTGCGGCCCGACAATTCCATCGCCAACAATATGTTTTCAATCGCCGTCAAAGCGCGAAACAAACGAAAGGCTTGAAACACGTAGCCGATTTTTTGCCGCCGCAAATCCGTCTTTTGGCTTTCTGGCAAGTGAGTCACCTCATTGCCCAACACCGACACGCTGCCAGAATTCGGCGTGACCAGACAGCCCAACACCGATAGCAGCGTTGTTTTGCCGCTGCCTGACGGCCCCATCAACAACGTCAGTTTGCCTTTGTGGAAAGCCACCGAAACATCTTCAAGCGCATATGCCATCGCGCGACCAGAACCGTATTCGACGCTGACGTTTTCGGCTTTCAGCGTCTCTGGCAGCATTTCCTGCAGCATCGCGGGTTGCGTGGCTGGCATCTGCAATCTTCCGGAGAAAGACTTTTTGGCCAATTCAACCAACGGGCCGGTCGTGCGCTGCGCGCGTAATTCAGCAGTATTGGAAACGATTTCAAGCACGGAAAACCCTCCCAGGTTCAATCGCGATGACTTTGCGAATGGAAACAATCGAAGCCAGTGCGCACATCAACAAACTGACCACGATCATCCCAACGGGCAGCCACCACGGCGTGTAAATCCACGAGATAAACCGCAGCGTCAGTTGCACCAACGGGAACGTCGCCAGCAAACCAAGAAGCGCGCCCGCGCCTCCGCTGATCAGCGCTTGGTTCAGCACGACGCCGCGCACGTAACCATTCGGCGCGCCAACGGCTTTCAGCGTGGCGAACTCTTCCAGGTTTTCCATCGTCGTGGCGTAAATGTTTTGCGAAACAATGACCAATCCAACGACAAAACCCAGCAAACCAGCGGTCAGAAGCGCGCCACCCGCGCCGGTTTTTACTACCCAGAAAAAACGTGAACGATTGGCGAATTCCGATCGCGTCAGCACATCCGCTTGGGGCAATCGCTGGCTCAGTGCTTGGCGGACAGTTTCGACATCCTGTCCTGGCGCCACATGAACCAGCAGAAACATGGTTTCTTCCGCTCCAAGCCCCACGTACCGCGCCGCATCGGCGTAAGCCGTGAACACATACGGCGCGCCCAAAAACGATCCGAACCCTTCGATGATGCCGCCGACGCGCGCTCGCTGCCGGTTGATTTCGACGTCGGGCATGTTGATCGCTTCCAGTTTGTCGGCGTTGCTGGCGTCCACCAGCAAAGTTTCGGTCATCACAGCGCCGTTGCCGTTTTTCAAAAACGGCGTAGGCAAACGGTCGTTGCCCGGATCAGCGCCCAGCAGAAAAACCGATTCGCGCAAGCCTGACGGTTTCTGAAACGTCACGTAGCCAGCAGCCAGCCGTTCAACTTTGGCCACGCCCGGAATTCCCAGTGCCAGTTCGCGGAACCGTGCGGGCAATACCGCTCCGAATTCCACGCAGGACACGCCGCGCGGTGTGATCCACAATTCCGCGTCGCCCGCGTCAATCACTTTTGACGAAGTGCGCACAAAGCCCGTAAACAGACTTCCCTGAAAAATCATCAGGAACGTGGCGAACGCAATGCCAATGACGGTTACGACAAATCGCATCCGATCGTGACTCAAGTTGCGCCAAGCTAATCTCATGATTCTTCCTCAGGTTGTAGGTTGCAGGTGATAGGTGTCAGGTAATGAGGTTGGTTCTACAACCTATCCCCTAAAACCTGTCACCTTTTTTCATTTCCAGAAACACGATGTTCTGAAGTGGGTCGCGGAACGTCTGGCAATCAGCAATCTGCACCTGATCAATTCCTGAAGCGACATCGGCCAATTCTTCGTCTGAGCGATAAATCAACGGCCAGCCCATAAAGGTTTCCATATAACCAACATCCGGAACGCCGGGCAGAAAGTTGGCAACCATCAATTGCCCACCGGGTTTCAGCATCCCGAACAGCTTCGTCGTCAGCTTTGTGGCCACGGGCTGCGGCAGGTAATCGTAAAGTCCCGTCGAGTAAACAAAGTCGAAATCTTCAAACACCGTCTCGCCCTTCAGAATGGATTTGACCGAACCCCATACTGGTTTCACGCCAGACGCGGCCTGTTCCTTTTCCAGCAACTCCAAACTGATGCGGTCTTGATCCAGGCCGACAAATTCGCCGATACGGCCTTCGGCAACGGCGCGGGATTTTTGCGCTTCACGCAAATGACCGCAGGCAATTGCCAGCACACGCGGGTTTTCAATTTCGTCGGCAATAGCGTCCAACCGCTCCGCCATAATGTCGCGTCGAGCACGCACCGCCTGAGCGGCCGGAGCTTCAAACATATGCCCATAAATCGCGGCGCCGATGCTGGAAGTTTGCGGCAATTCGCGTGAGCCGTAGATGAAATCAATCAGTTCGGCATCGCCTGCATACCCGCGCGGTTTTTCAAAAGCCCGGCGCGTCAGCGGGTCCTGATGAATCAACGATTTCACCGGATGGCTTTGCCAGTCCCGAGTGGCAAAATTACGCCATTCTTCGCCGCGCGCTTCGCGTTTTAACTGCGACAAACCGGTAAACAGGTTCTGCATTCCTGCGGCAACCTGATGATTGGAAATTTGATCGTACACGCCGTTAAACAATTGCTGCCCTTGATGATACAAACCATCCATTGCGGTTCCTCCTTTTGAATGAAGCCAACTTTTCAGTTCGCTTACACCGCCACGTTGCGAGTGCAAGCATCATTTTCGCCTTCACTCGTATATGCGCCGTCAAAAGGAGAAACCCTTCAAAGCTCAGTGATTTTTTTATTTATTGTTTTTCGACTTCCAGGAACACCACGTGATTGTGGACGTCGTGGTAAACCTGCGTGCTGGCAACCTGCTCAATGCCCAAGCCGGAGGCAATGTTGGCCATTTCCTCATCGCTGCGATAAATCATCGGCCAGCCCATAAAGGTTTCCATGTAACCGAGACTGGCAAATCCCGGCAGCAGATTGACCAGCACCAGCCGACCACCCGGTCTGAGCATTGAAAACAACCGCGTGGTCAAATTGATCGCCACGGGCTGCGGCAGGTAATCATACAGTCCGGTTGAATACACCAGATCGAGATCAGAAAAATTCGTTTCGCGTTTCAAAATGGTTTTCACGGAACCATGCACGGGCGTAATGCCGCGCCGTGCTTGTTCACGAGCGACCGTTTCCAGACTGGTTTTGTCCTGGTCCAGCGCGAAAAAGTCTCCAACGCGACCTTCCGTAACAGCCTTTGACCTTTGCGCTTCACGCAAATGACCGCAGGCGACCGACAGAATGCGCGGGTTTTCAATTTGCGCAGCAACTTCGTCAATCTTCTGGGCGAGCATTTCGCAGCGCACGCGCACGGCAGTCGCGGCGGGCGCTTGCACGGTGAAGCCATAAATCGCCGCGCCGATGCTGGACGTTTCTGCCGGAACCGGGCGCAAGCCGTAAATCAAATCCAGCAAATCGGCATCGCCAGCATATCCGCGCGGCTTTTCAAACGCGCGGCGCGTCATCGGGTCCTGATGCAACAAGGATTTGATCGGGTGCGCCAGACAATCCTGCTGCGCGAACGCACGCCATTCATCCGCGCTGGTTTGGCTGCGCAACCCGTGAAGTCCCTTCACCAACTCCGTCATCCCCTGCGCCACCTGAAATCCGTTGATCTGCGTGTAAGCGTTATCGAATAAATTTCTGCTCTGAGTGCTCAAACTGTTCATTGCGATCTTCCTCCGAGATAGATAGGTTTTCGGTTTTGTTCTCTTTGCTGCGCTCTCTCGCGCTCACTTTTTAAGGCGTAGGGCAAACACCAAAACTATCATTCCACCAAAAAAAGTAAGGCGGCCATTTGCCTGGCCGCCTGGTAATTTTCGGTTCCGTTTCTGCCTACCTTCTGGGAGGCGGTGCACTAATTGGGATTGTGGGAGGAGGCAATTTATCGCCACCACCCTTCACATCTTGATTTGGCTCTAAGTCGCCGATTTCAGCGAGTTTTTCTTTCACAGGCTGTTCGTTAATCTTCCGGTTCTCATTTTGATTCATCGGTTTCTCCTTAACAATGGTTATGAAATGACTTGGCTCAGGATTCCGCGGAAGTCAGGATTTTGAAATCCACCAGCCGCTGCAACAACTCGTCCGTAAACCGCATGTGTTCTTGCGATTCAATCTGCGTGACAATTTCCTCTTTTGTTCGCCCATCAAAATAGGGCAACAACCGCATAATTTTGGCTGAAAGTGTCAACGTGTCTATGCCAATTTCCGGATGATACAGGCGATAAAAATCGCTTCTCGCCTCCATGACGGTGAACGAGCCCAACCGAAGCCGGGCTGGAATTTCTTCATTTATCAGCGACTGGTATGCGGTGTGAACCAGCCGCGCCCAGGCGCGAACTGCCGAGCCGCACACCGCCAGCACTTCCGGCCAATTCAGCGGAGCGATCAACGCGGCGCAGGCTTGGTAAAACTCGCGCTCACGCCCGTGCCACGCGCCCCATACGCGACGCTGACGCAGAGGGTCAATCCGGTCATCCAGTTCTTCCGGCGTCAGGTTTCGTCTAGAGTCCGCATCGCGCAGGGGTAACAGCAATTCCAATGCGTCATCGCCGATCTCTAACTCCATCACACACCAGCGCGCCAGATCATCTTCAATGGCCAGGAGCAATTGCTTCGCCGCCTCCCAGAATTTGTGTCCCGCTGCACCGCGCACGTATTTGCAGAACCAGGTCGAGCAGATACTGTTGCGATATTTCCAGACCCCACACAACCCGCCCTGCTCATCAATATAATGAGGACAGCGCAGGTTTTGTGCGCGGCCAAACGCGCGTGGTTCGATCTGATCGTAAAGCAATTTCTGGCGACGGTTTTGCTCCAGCCCGAGCGGAGTAACGGCAAGCCCAGCTTTTAATCGCGCTTCGACCGACGCGCGTCCGCGTGCCATCGCCGGGTCTTCGTCGAGCAAAATCATGCCGGTCAGAAAGTTGTGAAGCTTCGGCAAGTAGCTGCAGCACTTGGTTTGTGGATTGAACAGCCGACTGCCAGGCTGCTGATAATCACCGCCGCTTTCACACATTGCGCAATCGTGGCAGGTTGCGCGGGTTTCGGGCGGAATTTCTGCCCCCAGCAGTTCATCAAACCATTTGGCGTAAAGCGGCGGAAGCGGGCTGGAATGCGTATCGTACATGGATTATTCACCGGCCGCGCTCAGGTTGAATAAACAACCAGAGCGCGGCTGCCTTATAGCTGTGTGATGATCACCGGGTTACTACTTTTTAGCTGCCTTCAGGTCATAGGTGGTGAGCAGGGGGGTACCGCTTGATTCACCCTTGATGCCGTCTAACGTCAGCAAGTAATCGCTCGGGCCGCCTTTGACGTTTTCCGCGTTGGTTTCATTGAGAGTCAAATCCTCAATGGCGTTGGATTGTTCGTTTGCCTTCTGTCCGCTTTCTTTCTCTTTCATGATCATACTCCTTTTAATTTATGGTTTTGATTCCTTGCGGTTCGGTTTTTCGAAAGACCTCATTGCCCTCATCAACCGCTTACCGCAGCGTTTCTAAACGCGTTACCCGCGTTCATCTGCTAAGGCGGAAAAAGATGGCGAAAACCATCATCGCTGCAAAATAATTTCGCGTGATTTACAGTCCAAGTTGTTGGCTGCTGAGGTAGTAATACAGTCCCTGCCGCGCCATCAGTTCTTCATGAGTCCCCTGCTCCACAAGTTTGCCTTTTTCGATGACCAGGATCAGGTCGGCGTCGCGGATGGTGCTCAAGCGATGTGCGATGACGAAGGAAGTGCGGCCTTTGAACAATTGGCTCATGTTGTCTTTGACGGCTTTTTCCGATTCGGTGTCCAGGGCTGAAGTCGCTTCGTCGAAAATCAGGATGGGCGGCTTGTTATACACCGCGCGAGCAATCGCCAATCGCTGTCGCTGTCCGCCAGAAAGCGCAATGCCGGTTTCGCCGACGCGGGTTTCGTACCCGAGCGGCAAACGATCCACGAATTCATGCGCGTTGGCAACTTTTGCCGCACAGATAACACGGTCTGTGTCCGGTTCTTCGTCGCCAAAAGCAATGTTTCTGGCGATGGTGTCGTCGAACAGGTAGTTTTCCTGCAGCACAAAGCCAATCTGGCGGCGCAGATCGCGGTAACGCAGTTTTCGCTGTTCGACATCGTCAAAGAAAATTGCGCCGCTGGTTGGTTCCAGCATTCCGGCCAGGCATTTGACCAAGGTGGTTTTGCCTGAACCGCTGCGGCCAACGATGGCGATGGTTTTTCCGGCAGGAATGTCCAACGAAATGTCGTCCAGGATTTTTGCCGAATCCGATCCGCCATATTGAAAGCTGACGTTCTGCAACCGCACGCCACCTTCCAGGCTGCGAACCGGCTTGAGATTGGAATGATCGCTTCCCTGCTCCGGCTCCGATTCAAAAATATCGTTCATCCGGTTCAGCAGCACTGAAGCGAATTGCCAGTTATCCCACATAGAAATCAGCGTCAGGATCGGCGCGTTGGCCATTGCCACAAGCGAGTTGAACGCGACCATTGCGCCGATGGTCATTTCACCGCTCATGACACGATTGGCAGCGACAAACAGAAACAATGCCATTGAAAGAAAGCCAACTGTTTGCACTGCGCCTTCGTAACCCATCATCAGGAAGTTCGACTTGAATTGTTTTTTCGCCAGGCCGTGAAATTCGCCGAGCATCTTTTCCCGCAAATTGGATTCCGCGCCAAGCGCCTTGACGGTTTCGATTCCTTTGATGGCGTCAATTTGGTGCGAACTGTATTTGCCGTACGCTTCTTCCAGTTCGTCAAACATCGGCCCCAGCCGTTTGCTGGAATACTTCATCAAGCCCGCATACATTGGCGCGACAGCCAGAAAAACGGCCGCCAGCATCGGGCTGTAAAAAAACATCAGCATGACGGCGGCAACAATTTGCGCGACCGAGGTCAGTCCGTTGACGCCGTTCTGCACCAGAAATTCGCGCACTTGCCGTACACCCTGGATGCGCCGCTGAATGTCACCGGTTTTGCGCGCGGCGAAATAGCTGAGCGGCAAAGCCAGCAATTTGCGCGTAATGAAATCCAGCGAAGACGAATCCACACGCACCGCCACGAAGCTGAGCAAGTAACGTTGCACCAGCATCGCCGCAGTCATAAACACCAGAACAACCAGCATCGTGCCGATCATCATCGTCAACAAGCTGGAATCGTTTTCGACCAGCACGCTGTCAACGATAACTTGCGTAAACACCGGCAGCAGCATTTGCAACGCGCTGACGATGACGGCCAAGCCTGTGGCTTTGGCAAAAATGCCCTTGAATGGGCTTAGAAATGGCATCAGCCAGCCAAAACCGGTTCGCGTTTCCGGCGCTTGCTCGAAGGCTTCTGTGTAATCGAACAGCGCGGCGTACCCGTTCCATTTTTCGTCCAGCTCCTTGCGCGTGATCTTGCGGATGGAACTTGCCGGGTCGGCAATCCAGGCGTGCGTATCGTTCACGTCGAACAGAACCACCCAATGATAATTGTCCCAATGAATGATCGCGGGCAGCGGCATTTGAGGAAGATTGCCCTTGGAAGCTTTGACAGAGCGAGCAGCCAACCCCAAGGCTTCGGCTCCCTGACACAAACCGCGCAAGCTGGTTCCGTCCGTCGCGGTGTGGACGACTTGGCGAATGCGCGTGATGGAAACTTTGCGGCCAAAATGCCGGCAGACCATTGCCAGGCTGGCTGCGCCACAATCCATTTCATCAATCTGTTTGATGTGCGGAAAGCTGCGAACCCGTTTGCCCCGATTCTGTTTGACGAAGTGGCCGTCTTCCGTGGCGAATGGCCCAATCTGAGCAACAGTTTTTCGTACGTCCAGTTGCAGCGGACTGACCTGCTCTATCGGTTCGGCGTTGGCAGGCAGAATTTCGTGCGCGAAATCCAGCGGCAATCGCGCGGTCTTTTTGTAATCGTACGCAGTAATGCGCTCTTCGATCTTTGATTTGAATTCGGGGAATCCGGCGTACAGTTTGCCAAAGGTTTTTTCGTTGATGCGGATCAATCGGCAATCGGTCATGGCTTCAACCGTCGCTCGACGCGGCTGGTTTCTGGCGATGGAAAGCTCGCCGAACAAATCGCCTTTGCGCAAAAAAGCCAGTTCGCGCTGCCGCGTGCCTTGCGTTTCCCACACTTTCAAGCGGCCCTCTTCGACAATAAACATCGGGCCGACCTCATCGCCCTGGCGAATGACGGCTTGACCTGCACCGACGGCAAAGACTTCAGCTTCCAGCGTCAACAGCTTCAATCCGTCTGCAGGAAGTTTGGCCAGCGGTGTGTACAGTTTGATGAAGTTGGCCAATTGGCGGTGGCGCTGTTCAATGTCGAAATAAGTTTTGACCTCGGGGTGATTCGACAGCAGGGCCTGAAACAATGAAGGATCGAGTTTGTAAGCTTGCACATCGCTGCTGGCGCGGACGGTGGTCGTGCGTTTGCCGACCAGGGAAGGATCAAGCAGGCCCGTTGCGCCGAAGGTTTCGCCGGGTTTCAAGACGTTCAAAGGAATTTCTTCGCCGTTGTCGCCGCGTTTGACCATTCGCGCGCGACCTTCGGCCAACACATAAACGGCGTCGGTTTCTTCGCCTTCGCGGATGATGTCGCCGCCAAATCCGAAACTGGCTGGAACGAAACAATCCATCACCAGCCGTTTCAATTCGTCCGGCAAAAACATCATCATCGGCAATTCTTCCAGCGTCATTCTTTTGTCACTCATTTGATCCTCCGATCACTGAAATCAACACAAAGGAACAACGGTTCAAAGGATCAAAGATGGTATAAAAGGATTGCCTTTGTGCCCTTGTCCCTTTGATCCTTTGCGTTAAAATCTTGCCTCACTTACACCACCCATTTCACACGTTCGTTGATTGCTTGATCCATCCAACCGCGAATGATCGCCTGTTCGGCGCGTTGGCGAATTTGCGGGTCATCAGCAACCGGCATTTTCTTGGCTGCAATGGAAAAGAGCGGAAAGCCTTGATGCAGCTTTACGGGTCCCAGCAAATCGCCTTGCCGAGCCGCCAGAAAATGCGGACGGGCATTGGCGTCCATTTCATCCAGATAAAAATCCCATTGGCGCACCTCAGCACGGGCATCAGTGGCAACTTCGTCCAGCGTCAATCCGTCTTCGGTGACGCACCAAACGGCTTCGCGGGCAATGCGCTCTTCGGCAAACCACAAACATCGGCAATCAAAGCGAATCCAATCCAATCGGTGGTCGGCAATTTTGGTTTCGATCAATTTCGGCGTCACAGTTTTTTGCCGTTCTCGTTCGAATTCGGTTTCGATGCGGGCGATCAGATCGCGTGGTGCCTGACGCTGCTCCTGATCACCCGCACCGAACGGACCGGATCTGGCGGCAATTGCCGCATGTCCGGCCAGCCTAAATGCCCATTCGCCGAGCTTGTCGGCGCAAGTCGCATAACTTTTGATCACTTGGGAAATTTCGGCATCGCTGACAGGATGCGCGGCAAGTATTGCGTCCAACTTGGCCTGACAGCTTTCGATCAATAATTGCCCGCGCAGGTAGCTCGTCAAATCTTCAAGCGTCACTCCCCAACGGGTCAGCCAGGTTTGCGTTTCGTCTGCGCTAATCAAATTGTGAGCGTAGCGAAACCCTGTTAATGCTTCGCGAGTTACTTTGGCATTGGGAAGCTGACCATTTGCAACAGCATATCTCTGGCAAGCCAGCGACTGCCGCGCCCATTCCACCAACCGCGTCCACTCTCCCCAGACTTCCGCGGCGACAGTGATTTCTTCCCAACCAAATTCTGTTTTATTGACTGTAAATACTTTCATAGCTTTCCTGGTTTGCCTTCTTCATGGGGTAAGGCGAAAGGAAGCGGCAAAAACTATCATCTATAGAAAAAATAATTCGAGGGGTAAGACTTGCTGAAGGTTTGCTCTATTACCGAGATATTCCTTTTGCCAGCAGCACTTTAGCTGCAGACAAACGTCAGGCCGCAGTAATCCAAAAAAATTCTTCTCCGTTGATAGTTTTTGCTATTTTCTTTCGCCTTTGCAGTCGAGCGTGAAATGAACGCTCTACCTCAAAATGACTTTCAACGGAGGCGTGATGAACTTTGGACTGACGATTATTACTTTAGGCGTCTGGTTTTTGATGGCTCAGAAAATGCCGACCTGGAACTGGTTTGTAAAAGTAAAAAGCTGGTTTCCGTCCCCTGTAGCCTTTTTGTGGGATGCCTGGGCAGGCTGCGTATTTTGCGGAGGATTCTGGATCGCGGTGCTGCTGAAATCGGTCACGGGCCTGGTCACGGTGAATGAATTGACCCACTTGCATCCACTGCTGGCATTTCCGCTGGACGCGCTGGCGACCACTACGCTGGGCGCGTTGACGCTGAATCTGACCGGTCCATTGAACCTGTTGCTGACCGCCGCGCGCAACAAACAGGAAGCCGAAAATCGCAAGGCAGCAACTCAACAAGCCTCGCCTGCGCCTGCGCCTGCAGCAGCACACGCTCAAGCAGCGTCTTAATCCTGAAAAAATATTTTTGCGGAATGATAGTTTTCCGCATTTGCTTTCGCCTTGATCAACGAACGCAAAGAACTATGGTGCTCTGAAACGACAAAAGGAGATCAAAATGAACCAGCAAGCTAATGAAACAATTGATTCTTTGACTAGCCAAGACACTGAAGATCAGGATTTTTTTGAATTCGCAGACTTGAACCTGACTGACGAACAACTCGCCCAAATCAAAGGCGGGCCAGGCAGCGGCTGGTGTTCACAATGTGCAGTCATCTACAGCAATCACAACGAGACAACCGTTCGCGATGACACGGAAGAGGTTGAAGAAGACTTTTTCCAATTCGCCGATTTGAGCTTGACCGATGAACAACTGGCCGAAATCAAAGGCGGGCCGGGCTGGTGCACGCAATGTGGAATTGTCTACAGCAATCACAACGAGACAACCGTCAACGATGACGCAGAAGAGGCTGAAGAAGACTTTTTCCAATTCGCCGATTTGAGCTTGACCGATGAACAACTGGCCGAAATCAAAGGTGGGCCCGGCAGTGGCTGGTGCACGCAATGTGGAGGCATCTACAGCAATCACAACGAGACAACCGTCAGCGATGACACGGAAGAGGCTGAAAAAGACTTTTTCCAATTCGCCGAACTCAGCTTTACCGACGAACAATTGGCCGACGAAATCAAGGGCGGACCGCGCGGTTCGAACGCCGTCGTCAGCTTGGGCAAGCTTGGCCGTGTTGAGTAAGCGCAACACGGCCAAGCCACTCCGAATTCAAACAAAGGCGTGAAAGGAATTCCTTTCACGCCTTTTCGCGTGTTCGGACTTGAATGCCCTGAAAAATTTCTCCGCGATGATAGTTTTCGCTGCTGGCGTCCGCCTTAACAGACGAGCCGATTGATGAGGTTCGCCTCGCCGGAAAGCGGCAACCGTGCAGTCCATATCTCCGGCGGGAACAATAAACAACGAGACAATCTAAGAAGGAGAAAATCGTGAAAACGGAGAAAACCATAAACAGAGTAATTGCCCAAATTTGCCTGTCGTTTGCTGCTGTCGCGCTATGTGCCCAAGGTCTGTTGCCAGGCGCTCAAGCAGGCGGAGCGCCACCACCCTTCACTTTCCAACAGGCATCTTATGAAAAAGCCATGCGAGCGGCTTTTAACACCAGAGTGATGGGATACACCACCGCGCTTGTCAAAGACGGCAAGGTGATTGCAGAAGTCGCAGGCGGCGCGGCGCGCAACGCTGCGGACGGTTATGCGTCAATGACCGTCAACACACCGGCCAACATTGGCAGCACCATTAAATTCACCGGCGGGACCGCGCTGCTCCATCTGTTTGAAAGCAAGAGCAAGTGGATCAATCCGAACGGGCGTTCAGTGAATGAATGGCTGGATCAACAAGTCTACATTTACTTTCCGCAGGTCTGGCAGGACGGTATGCACCCGAGCTTCAAGAAAATCACATTCAGGAAGTTGCTTCAGCACCGTTCCGGCCTGCGCAACATGGGCAATGCCGAGGATTACACTGGCGACGGCGAAAAGAGCATGTACGACTATCTGGTCAAAGGAATTAAGGACGAGGATTTCGACGTTCGCAAATACGCCAACCCGAACATCTCGCTGATTACCTATCTGATTCCGATGATCGCCGATCCGACATTGCGCAACACGGTCAATCTGGAAGTCGCCAAGAAGAAGTTGAAAGCTGACGATCCTTACATTCGCAAACGCATTGCCGACGCCTGGGAGCAATACATGCACGAACAGATTTACGGCAAGCTTACGCCGGCCATTAAGCCGAGTTGCAATCCCACGGTCGAGTTCGTCAACCAGAAGAGAATCTGGGCGCCCGATTACAAATCGGCAACTGACAATGGCAAAGGATCCACGCGCGATTCCAGAGCCGCCAACGGTCACTGCCAGGCGCAGGGCGGTTGGTACATTTCGTCACGTGAGCTGGCGCACTTCGTCAACAATTTTGACGCTACCGCCACACTGGTTTCGGAACAGACACGCACGGCGATGTACAACGATGCCAAACAAAATGACCGGCTGGTGTGGTCCTTCACCATCAGCGATCCTGTCATCACCGAAAATTTTGGCAACAAGGCATTGCCGTATATGGGCGGCGATCACGGTGGAGCGCACGCCACAATCCTGATGTTGCCGAACGGCTATTACGCCATCGGCATCGTCAACTCCGATGACATGGGATCATTCGAGGTGTCGAAAGGCTTGCTGGAAGCGTTCAAAGCCGGTTTTCTGACCAGCAGCAAAGACAACCGTTGTCTGGAACTGAAAGCGGAAATCGAAGAAGTTCAATCCAACATTGCGGATTGGAAAGCCGATTTGCCGGATGCCAGTCCGACGCAAAAAGCCGCGCTGGGCAACAACATCAAAGCTGCGCAAGCAAAACTGACGCAGTTGAAAGCCGAAGCGCAAAAGCTGGGTTGCACTGGCGCGTAACCAACCTCGCTGCAACTAAATCTTCCAACTGACGGATGGCGTTAACCGCGCCATCCGTTTTTTCATGAAGCCTGAGCAAATCTCTCAATAACCTTTGCGGCGATGATAGTTTTCGCCCGGTGCTTACGCCTTAACAGGTGAGCGCGATCAGGCGCTGGACGAAAAACGAACTAATAACCCTAAGGAGACCAACGTAATGAATCAGCAGGACCAAGCCAAAAGAATTGTTGATGTGTCGGAAAATCTGACGCTGTTTTTCACGCCCGCCAACGGAAATCACTCGATTCGTTCATCGCGGCAGTTGTCACAGAATTCTGTGCTGCACACATTCGGCGCCCGCGAATTCGTCGAGCGCCCCACGTATTTGTCCGTGCAGGTTGATGACGACAAACACATTCTACTGGCTCCGGAATTCCTGCAATACATCAATCATAGCTGCGCGCCGAACACGTTCTTCGACACCGCCAAAGGCGAAGTCGTGGCGCTACGAAATATCGCGCCCAACGAAGAAATCACCTTCTTTTATCCTTCGACGGAGTGGTCAATGACGCAACCTTTTACCTGTTTTTGTGGAACCGCCAACTGCCTGGGCCAAATCCAGGGCGCGGCTCATTTGAGCAAGAAGGCATTGGCGAAATATCGCTTTGCCGAACACATTCAGCGCCGACTGGTTGGCTCGTTTGGGGAATATTGGAAAACCACGCGGGAATTGGCGTTTGATGCAATGACGGAATGTCTTCGCGCAACCTTGCTGCCAACCGTCACACAAGAAGCGTTTTAAGCACATACATTTTCCATATCACATTTTTGATTTGTCGTTTGTCATTGGCCGAGCACTCGCAGCCAACAATGAAAAATGAAAGATGGGAAATGGAAACTGGTAAATGGAAAACAATAAGAAAGATTCTGAAGGAGGGATGACAATGAACTGGATGACTTGCACTTTATCAGCGACTGCCTTGTACGGCGTGTGGGGCGTGCTCAGCAAACTCGCTTCAAACCGCATGGGAACCAAAAGCCTTTTCATTTATGACTGTCTGGTGTTTTTCATCGGCGGGTTGGTGGTCTTGTATATGAACGGTTTCAAGGTCGAAACCAGTCCCGGCGGCATATTGTTTAGCTTGCTGTACGGCGCAACAGGAATGATTGCGACGTTCCTGTTCATCATCGCCATCAGCAAAGGAAAAGCGTCTTTGGTGACGGGCATTACTGCCGTTTACCCGGTTGTCACAATCATTCTGGCAATGATCATTTTCAAAGAAGCCATCACCTTGAAGCAATTTTTAGGAATCGCCCTTTCCGTTTCCGGCGTGGCGTTAATCACGGTCAAATAGATTGGAGCCGTTTTTATTTGTCCGGCGAGAGCAGAAAGATGTCGCTCTGATGATCAGTTGCGGTATAAAAAAGCCGCCGGTTGTCATGGGTCAGTCCCAGCGTGGAAATGATTTGCCTTGGATCCGACAACACGGATTTGAAAATCCTGGTTTGAATATCCACCACCCAGACCTTTTTATCTGCTGTTTTTCCCTTTCCCGCATGCGCGAAAATAACGTGGCGATTGTCCGCCAGCCATTCCGGTCGAGAGCCAAATTCAACGAGTTTTTCGTACCGGTTCGTGTCAAAAGAGTAGAGGAACAAGCCGGATCTTTCGCGCATTTCCTGGCCTTGCAACCCTACTGCGCTACCCACCAGATACTTGCCATCGCGAGACCAGTGACGGCCCGTGAACCAATCCCCTCCTTCATTTAGCGGAGGCAAAGTAATTGGCGTTTGCTGGTTCCAGGGTTTATTGACCTCGATAATTTGCGTTCCCTGCGGTTGATGGCGGGAATCTTTTCCCAAACCGACACCGCTCATCAGTTGGTAGGCAATGCGCTGACCGTCGGGCGACCAGAACGGCGCGGTGCATCCTACCTCGGAAAATGTCAGTTGCCTTTTGCCGCTGCCATCCGGATTTATCAGCCAGATTTGCGAAAGCCCCGTTCGATTGGAAAAGAATGCCAGATGCTGGCCGTCCGGCGACCAACGCGGCGAGCGGTCCATGTCGTCATCATTGGTCAAATTGATTGGCGTGCTACTGCTACTGCCATCAGCACGGGTCAACCAAATGTCTTCTTGCGCGGCTCCCAGGGAATGAAAGGCCACCCATTGGCCGTCGGGCGACAGGCTGGGCGAACCGAAAGGACGTGTTCCCTGCGTGATTGGCACTGAATCGCCGACGGTTATCAGCTTGGCGGGATCGAATCCAATGGCTCGCAGATTGGCATTTTGCGTTCGCGTCACATACGCAATGCGTCGCCCATCCTGAGACAAATCCATTTGCAAAACCTCAGCCGCCGGACAGGGGACGGGTTCAGGCTGACCAAGTGTGCGCCCAGTGAATTCGTCAATGCGCACGCGCCACAAACTGGCAATGGCCTGACGGTCGCTGGCGTAATAAAGGTATTTGCCATCGCCTGACCACACCGGATTCCAATCCACCGCATCATCGTCCGTAACCGGGCGCGCACCGCTGCCATCCGGGGCAACGGTCCAGATGTCTCTACGGTTGGAATCGGTTCGCCGGTAATAGGCAATGCGATGTCCGTTCGGCGACCATCGCGGCTGGGCGGCATCCACGTCTTCGACCAAAACACAGTTCTCGCCGCTGGCAATTGTGATCACAACCAGACGGCTTTTCACTGTGCGCAGCTTCGGGTTAAAGATGTAATCGGTGCCGCAAACAATCTGTTTGCTGTCAGGCGACCAGGCGGGGTTATGGCCAAAATCCACGATCTTCCGCACGTTTTCGCCGCTGGCGCCCATAATAAATAACCCGCCGCCATTGCGTTCCGAGCGAAAGACCACGCTCATGCCATTCGGCGAACAGGCTGGTTGCGTATCATCGAAATCATTGTCGGCATCAGTATTTTGAGTCAGATTGTTGGGTTTGCTGCCCCCAACGCGCTGCCAGAAAATGTCCCATTGGCCTTGCACCATGCGTGCATAAAAGATGTGCTTGCCATCCGGCGACAGGCTGACATTGCGCTCTTCGCCGTGGAAATCCGTGAGCTGGCTGCTGTAAGCCTTAAGCCAGGGCGAGGGTTCATCTTTGTTGTCAGGCCAGAATCGCCACGCCATCCAACCGATAACTGCCAGCGCCACGACCGCTGCCACGGCGTTTTTCGCCTTTAGCCTGCGAAGTGGAAAGGCTGCTTGAATGAAATCCTTGTTGCCGCTGCCCTCACTGTCGCTGTTCAAAGTATGCGCGGGCGCGGAATCCAGTTCGCGTTTGAGATCTTTGAGCGTCGCGCGCAATTCCTCTGCTGACTGATAGCGCGAGTCGCGGTCTTTTTCGAGCATGCGGCTGATGACACGCTCTAGCTTCGGGTTCAAATCAGGCCGCAACTGCGTCACCGACAACGGCGTGTGATGCACAACGGCATCCAGAATGGCGGCGGGCCTATGGCCTTTGAAAGGGGCACTGCCGGTCAGCAATTCGTAAAGCACAACACCGAGACTGAAAATGTCGCTGCGCCCATCCACCTCTCGACCTTGCGCCTGTTCCGGCGACATGTAACGCAACGTCCCCAATACCGTGCCCGGATTCGTGGCCGCCGAATCGTTGCCTTCTGCAAGCGTTTCTGCCAGCGAGTGCAATGGTTCTGTCAGTTTGGCCAGGCCAAAATCCACCACTTTGATGTAATCGTCGCGTCGCAACATCAAATTTTCAGGTTTGATGTCTCGATGAATGATGCCTGCTTCGTGCGCGGCAGCCAGCGCGGCAGAAATTTGCAGCGCAATTTCGACGACTTCTTTCGCATCCAGTTTGTCATCACGCACAGCCAACACTTTTTCGCGAAGTGTCTGGCCGGCCACATACTCCATCGCAATAAAGTGCCTTCCGTCCGCTTGGCCGACGTCGTAAACGGTAACAATGTTGGGATGGTTCAGCGCAGAAACCGCGCGCGCTTCGCGGGCAAATCGTTCAATTCGCGCGGCATCTTCCACAAATTGCGGAAGCAATATTTTCAGAGCAAGCTGACGCCCCAGCCGCTCATCCCGCGCCAGATAAACTTCCCCCATCCCGCCTCTTCCCAGCACCGAGAGCAAGCTGTAATGGCCAAATGTTGTTCCTGTTAATGACTGGCCGACAAACGACTGGCGTTGTTCACTGGCAAGTTCTTCCAAAGCGACTTCCAGCGCCGGCGTGGAAAGGAAATCCGCTTCGGCTTCCTGATGCGCGGCGAGCAGTGATTCCAGTTCACGGCGCAACTCTTCGTTGCCAGCGCATGCCTTGGCTAAAAAGGCAGCACGTTCGGCGTTGGGCTGTTCCAACACTTTTGCCAGCAATTGATCAATTTGCGCCCAGCGTTCAGGAGTCATGGCGGGAATCATTGCTTGTCTTTTTTAGTTCACGATAAAGCCAGGCTTTGGCTCTGCCCCATTCACGAATGACTGTGTTTTCCGAAATCCCCAGCACTTCGGCGATTTCCAGGTTGTTCAGGCCGCCAAAATAACGCAATTCGACAATGCGGGATTTGCGATCATCCAGTTCGGCCAGACTGCGCAGCGCGTCGTCAAGCGCAATCAAGTCTGCTGTGCGCTCCTTCCGGTTGCCTTCGGCTTGCCGCAGGGAAACCTGATGAACGCTTTTTCCGGATACGCGTTGCCGGCGGCGCGCCAGATCAACCAGAATGCGCCGCATCAGTTGCGCTGAAACTCCAAAAAAATGCGCCCGATTTTGCCATTCGACGTTCTGCCATTCGATCAGCCGAATGTAGGCTTCGTTCACCAGCGCCGTCGGTTGCAGCGGATGCCCGGCGCGTTCCTGCCGCATGTAATTCCTGGCAAGCTTATGTAACTCAGCCTGCACCAACGGCACCAGTTGCTCGAAAGCCGCCGAATCTCCGTTATTCCAGGCAAGCAGTAATTGCGTTACCTCTTTGGATGTATGCGTTGTCATCAAGTTCCTCGCCCTTCAGGTCGCGTACAGATGAGGCGAAAACTTATCACAACTGACAATGACGCGCGATGCAAGACACAGATTATTGAGACAGAACCTGGCCAGCCAGATTTTTTTCTTTTCGGTGGTGGTTTTCGCTGGTGGTTTGCGCCTTATGCAGCGACCGCGAAAGAGCGGGACAAAAGGAGAAGGGGCTTGCCACTGCGGCAGGCTTTACAAGTAAAGAACTTGCGCTTCGAGGCTTACCAACAAGCAGAGACGCGCTGGTTCAAACATAAACAATAAAAAAACAAGAAGGAAACTAAAACCATGAATTCGAGAACGATCAACAAATTTATCAGCTTCGGGCTGTCTTTAATGCTGACTTTTATGACGGTGCTGGCCAGTCCAGCTCAGGCGCAAAGCCCCAGGTCATGGACAACCGTTGCTTCGGCAGGTGTTGTGGATGAAGCCGACATTAATGATGTGAGTATGTCAACGGCAGGCGTTGTGCAGTTGGATGCAGGAAGCGAGTCAGCTTCAGCAACAATTCGTTACAACGTTGTGGCGACAGATGGACTTTTCGACAGCGTTGCCGATCCCAGAATGCGGGTTCGCTTTATGGACAGCGGTAATAACTCGCAAGTGCTTGTTACCCTTTACCGCGTCAACCTGAGCACGGGAAATCACTCGAAATTGTTTGAACTCGACAGCAACGATCACGCTGCGAGCAACTCTTTCCAGACACAGACCACCGCGAACTGTGCAGGAACGAATTTCGATTTTGATTTCACGAATTATGCCTATTACATCGAAGCCAAACTCATTCGCAGCGGTAGCACTGGGCTGGCAAAACTGGCGACCATTCAACTCTTCACCGAGCAGAATGCCGCTTGCCACCAATAAACGAAAAGGCGCGGCGCTGGAGAGGACGAAAGTTCCTCCAGCGTCAAACCTTGAATTCATCAATACCTAAAAAAGAGACTCTATGAAACGCTCAATCATTACACTCTGCTGCACCCTTTGGTTCGCTTTCGCGTTGGTCGCACAAGCTCAAACGCCTGCTGGTGAGGCGCAGCAACAAGCCGCCATCAACCGGCAATTGCTGGGGGAAATCAAAACCTTGCGGCGGGAACTGTTGCAGCAAGCCATCGAATTCCAGCAATGGAAGCTGGATCAAATCAACCGCGAACTGCAACTGGCTCAAACGGAACAACAGCGGGTGTTTCGCGAAGGACAACTGTTGCAGCAGGAAATCAACGAATTGGCGGCGGCTTCAGACAGCTCAAATGAGATCGAAACGCTCAGAAGCGAGTTAAGCGGCGAACGCACACAAAAATGGCAGCGCCGCCAACAGCCACTCGACGATCGTGTGGGCGTTTTGACAGAGCAAGCCCGGAAGGAGGAAAAACGCCTGCGCCAATTAACCGACAAACTAAAAGCCGAAAACTCTCGCATCAATTAACAAAACCCTTGCCCTACAGGCTTTCAAGCGCATTCTTAAAGGTTTTCGGAAATATTCAACGCTGGGTTTCTGCCCGGCAATTCGGATGGCGGTAATTGCGCCATCCGTTTTTTACCTGAAGCTCAACGAATCATTTATCCAGCGTAAGCAAATAAATGTCGGCTTGATGAGCGTTCACAGTGACAAATAATTGCCGGCTATCGCGCGTTAGTCCCACAGTGGAAATGGAACTGTTCGGCGGGGTCATAATTGTTTTGACGACTTTGGTCGTCATGTTTACCACCCAGACCTGGCGTTCAGCCATTTCGCCTTTCCCACCATTGTAGGTGAATACAATATGGCGGCTGTCGTTCAGCCATTCGGGGCGGCTGCCGAAATCAGTCAGCCGTTCGTAACGGTTGGTTTCAAACGAATACAAAACCAGCCCTGGCAGATTGCGGACTTCTTTGCCTTGCAATGTGCCTACCGTCCCCACGATGTATTTTCCATCAGGCGACCACGAATACCCGTTAAACCAATCGCCCGCTTCATTCACAACGGGCAAGGTCACAGGCATTTGCTGACCCCAGGGTTTGTCCACTTCGACGATTTGAGTGCCGCGTTTCCCTGTGCCGGAGGCCGTGCCTGCCAATTGATAAGCGATGCGCCCTTCTTTGGGTGACCAGAATGGAAAACTGCAACCGTTTTCCGTAAACGTCAATTGTCGTTTATCGCTGCCATCCGGACTCATCAACCAGATCTGCGTAAGTTTGTTGCGCGTGGAAAAGAACGCCAGCCGCTTGCCATCCGGCGACCAGCGCGGCGAACGGTCAAGTGCTTCGTCGTCCGTCAGATTGGTTGGTGTGCCTTTGCCATCGGCACGCACCAGCCAGATATCTTCGCGCGGCGACCCCAGTGAATGAACAGCGACAAGTTGACCATCAGGCGAAACATTGGGCGACCCGGAAGTGCGCGTTCCTTGTGTCACAGTCACCATTTCGCCAATGGTCTCCAGTTTGATTGGATCAAAGGCGATGGACTTGATATTCGCGTCCGGAATGTAGTTGGTGTACACGATGTGCCGCCCATCCTTTGCCAAATCCATATGGTAAATTTCGGCAGACTGGCCAGTCACCGGTTCCAGCGTGCCCAATGTGCGGCCCGTAGCTTCATCAATTCGGACACGCCACAAACTTGCCACTCCTTTGCGGTCGCTGGCGAAGTATAGATATTTGCCGTCGGCTGACCAGATCGGATTCCAATCCACAGCTTCATCGTCTGTCACCGCGCGCGCGTCGCTGCCATCGGGAGCAATCGTCCACACGTCGCGGCGGTTATCGGCAATTCTGTAAAAATAAGCGATGCGATGTCCGTTTGGAGACCAGCGAGGTTGCGCAGCATCATTGGCTTCCAGCAAAACGCGGTCTTGGCCGCTGGCCACATTGATTATCAGCAACCGGCTTTTCGCGACGCGGCGCCTGGGATCAAGAATGTAATCCGTGCCGCAAACAATATACTTGCCATCGGGCGACCAGGCAGGGTTATGGCCGAATCGGGAAAGTTGTTGAACGTTTTCTCCAGTAGCTCCCATGATGAACAAGCCTCCGCCCTTGCGCTCCGAACGGAATACCAAGCTATCGCCATTGGGCGAACAGGCGGGTTGCGTGTCGTCCTCTTCGTTTTCATCTTCGGTCAGGTTGGTCGCCTTGCTGCCCCCGACGCGTTGCCAGAAGATGTCCCATTGGCCTTTGACCTGATGCGCGTAATAAACAATTTTGCCGTCAGGCGACAAACTGGGATTGCGCTCTTCGCCTGGAAAATCCGTCAAACGGGAAGTGTACGCTCTAAACCAGGGCGAGGAATCTTCTCTTTCCTCTGGCCAGAACCACCAAGTGGCGAATACCGTGACAGCCAATACAACCAGTGCGGCAATTGTCGTTGCGGGCCGAATCCAAAACAATCTTGGTGGCTGGGCCAGGCTGCTATTGAAATCTCCGCTGATGCTATTGCTGACAGAATGAGATGGCGACGAATCCAGCTCGCGTTTTAACTGCTTCAGCTTCGCGCGCAAATCCGCCGCCGTCTGGTAACGCAGATCGCGATCTTTTTCGAGCATCCGGTTGATGACGCGCTCGAATTCCGGATTCAAGTCCGGTCGCAACTGGCTCAACGGCAATTGGGCATGGTGGGCAATCGCATCCAAAATGGCGGCGGGTTTGTCGCCTTTGAACGGCGGGCTGCCTGTCAGCAGTTCGTACAGCACAATGCCCAGGCTGAAAATATCGCTACGGCTATCCACGTCTTTGCCGACCGCTTGTTCGGGCGACATATACCGCAATGTGCCCAGCACAGTACCCGGATTAGTTGCCGCCGGATCGCTGGCTTCCTCAAGCGTTTTGGCGGGTGAAAGGTGATTTTCGGTCAATTTGGCCAGCCCGAAATCCAGCACCTTGACGTAATCGTCTCGCCGCAACATCAAGTTTTCCGGCTTGATGTCACGATGAATAATTCCCGCCTCATGGGCTGCGGCCAGGGCGGCTGAAATTTGCAGCGCGATTTCGACAACTTCGCGGGGATCCGATTGGCCGTGGCGAATGGTCAGCAATTTATCGCGCAACGTCTGCCCATCCACGTGCTCCATCGCGATGAAGTGTGTGCCTTCGATTTCGCCAATGTCATACACGGTGACGATGTTCGGATGGTTAAGCGCTGAAACGGCGCGCGCTTCGCGGGCAAAACGTTCGATGCGGCCTTTGTCTTTGACAAACTGTGCGGGCAGCAATTTCAGCGCAAGCTGTCGTCCCAACTTGTCATCCCGCGCCAAATACACTTCGCCCATGCCACCGACTCCCAGCACAGTGATGATGTGATATGCGCCAAATTGTTTGCCGATAAGGGAATGTTCGTGCTGAGCGGCAAGTCCGCGCGCGGCAAGTTCCAGCGCAGGTGTGTCCAGAAAATTCCCTGCTGCATGGTCGTGCGCATTGAGCAGGGACGCGACCTCGCGGCGCAATTCTTCATCGCCGTTCGCCGCGCGAACCAAAAATTCTTCGCGCTGTCCGTGCGGCAATGCCAATGCTTCGTCAAGCAGACGGTCTACTTTTTCCCAACGTTCCGCCTTCATCATGGCTCACACTTATGTCTGATTTTATTGATGATGCTGCGGCGCTGGGGTTACAAACTGCCGTAGCGGTAAAGACGGGCGCAATTTACCACACTTCTTTCAAAGCGCAGAACTGATGTATCTCCAAAAAATTTCGCCCTCAATGATAGTTTTTGCCTCGTTCTTCCGCCTTAACAAGCGACAAACGATCACGTGCTCCAAATTAGGGCTGGCAACCAGATCATGGCGAAGCTGGCCACCGCAATTAACGACTTTTACTAAGGAGAAAACCATGAGCAACCAAGAAAATAACCTACAAGCAAACAACCCTGCCGAACTGGAAGATCTGAATATTCAGGAAACCAACGCTGAGGATGTGAAAGGTGGCCCTATTTATATGAATTACGAAGGCATTAAAGGCTCAGTTCAGGCAACCAACGCTCCGATGCCGCAAACGCGCGAGCACATACTGCTGGCCAGACAGGTTGGCTAACCAACATTGCGATAGGGGTAAAACCGAGGCGTTGCGCAACACCACATTCAACTCACCGAAGGCTGAAAAAGAGCGCCTCTCTTTTTCAGCCTTTCGCCTGTCTGCAAGATCAGGGCAGATGTGAAAATAATTTTTCCCGATGATAGTTTTCGTCACATCCATCCGCCTTTACGGGTGAGCGCAATTAGGTGCCGGGTAAAAATCAAAGGATTCATATTACAAAGGAGAGAAAAGCTTTATGAATGAACAGGATGCGAATAATCAAACAACCATAATTGAAGATTTGAACGCGCAAGATTCTGGCGAAATTAAAGGCGGCCCGAAGAGAATCTTCATTGGCGGCTTGTCGGTTCACGACACTGAATCGCCCCTTGCCGACCTGGAACCACGTGCGAATGTCGTTGGTGGCATGTTGTTGCCAGCGGTTCAGAAAGTCCGGGAAGCCGCCACCACTGCACAAGTTGGCAGCAGTGGGCTCAGTGCAGGCAAAGTCTCTTACAGCGACCTTCACTAAATCTTTGACTGAAAACAAGCTGACCTGGCAACTGTTTGCGTTGCCAGGCCAGCTTGCTTACCACATCTACAACCTTGTCGGCTTGTGCCCCCTGATTCAATTAACCGGAGAATTTCATGGCTGCCAGAATCGCGAATACAGCTCCATTGCCCGTTGATGCCAAAACCAGTTTTCTCGATCTGACGCCACCGCATTGGGCTGCGCGTGGATTGGCCTGGGCCTTGATTACCGTTTTTGCGCTTGGCGCAATTGCTTCGGTTGCCGTGACGATGCCGGAAAAGGTTACGGCGCAATTCGTGCTGGTTCCGGTTCGCGGAGCCGATCCGGTTAAAGCCATTCGCGGCGGCGTGGTCACAGAGCTACTGGCAACGGAAGGTCAGGCAGTCAATCAGGGAGATTTGTTGCTGACGCTGCGGTCGGATTCGGCCGCCGAACGAACTGCCGAATTGCAAACCATCGAAACGCAACTGGCCGGAACCGGCGACAGTTTTCTGAACGCCAGGCGCAAGCTTGAATCCGTGCAACTGACCGATGAGCAGGAAGCGCGAAAGCTGGAAGGTCGCATTCGCCATTTGGATATGCTGATCGCACACAAACGCCAGCAATTGGTGTTGACCGAAAAAATGAAAGACAGCTACGAAAAACTGTACCGCGAAGGCATTGCCAGCCAGGCGCAGTTGACGACCAAGTTGCTGGAAATTAGCGAACTTGCTTCGGAAATCGAACGGCTGGCAGCAGAACAAAGCGACGCGCGCGCCGATGCCGAAAAATTGAAGCTGAGCAGCACAACCCGGCAAACCGAATTCAAGGAATTTGAGCGTGAACTGAAAGAGAAAACCAAAACCGGCGAAATTCGCGCCGACGCGTTGAAATCCGGGTTGACCAACATTGATGGTAATCAGGTTCGCTTGCTGGCTCCGTGCTCGGGCGTGATTTTGAAACTAAAAGTGCGCGACAAAGGCGCAATGGTTGGCGAAGGCGAAACCGTGGCCGAACTGGCTTGCGGCGGCAATCAGCTTGTCGCTGAATTGACCGTCCCGGAATCCGGCGTCGGCAAACTAAAACTGGATCAAGGCGTGAAACTGAAATACGACGCCTTTCCCTATCAACGATTCGGCGCAAAACACGGGCGATTGGCCTGGTTAAGCCCTGCGAAAACCGAAAGCGACAAGAACTTCACGGCGCGCGTCGAACTGACGGAAAAGGAAATTGTGGTCAAAGGGCAATCGCGCAGCTTGAATGCCGGGATGACAGGCACGGCTGAAATTGTCGTCGGCAAACGAACTCTGCTGAGTTATGTCTTCGAACCGATCAAACAGTTGCGCGAGAATCTGGCTGACGTTCCCTAACCCGGCGTTATTTCAGCGAAATCATCCAAATACTCTCTTCGTTGTTTTCAACGGAAAAGTACAGAAATTTGCCGTCTCTTGAAAGAACAGGATTATCCACATAGTCGCCTGCGCCCAAGCGAAGCTCGCGCGCGACTTTGGTCTTGCTGTCAATCAAGTAGTTCTTATAGCTGTCCGTGAATAACAACCTGCGATTATCCGGCAACCAGGTTGGACCTGCCCCTTGTTTGTTCAGCCGTTCATATTGTTGTGTGTTCAGATCGTAGAGAACAATTCCGGGAACCTCTTTGTTTTTGTTGTAGAGAGTTCCGGCAATCTTTTGGCTGTCGGGCGACCAACTGTAGCCGACAAAGGTCGTTCCCGCTTCCGGCGAAGGCGGAAAGCTGAAAAGTTGCTGTTCCTGATAGGGACGGCTCAAATCCATAATGAAGCTGGCGCCACCGCCGCGATAACTGAACAGCATTCGCGTCCCGTCGCGTGACCAGGCCGGATCAAGAAAACCAGGCTGATCTTCACGGCTGAACGTCAATTGCTGCCTGTTGCTGCCGTCCTGGTTGATCGTCCAGATTTCATATTTGCCCGTCAGGTCGGAAAAAAAAGCGATGCAACGGCCATCGTGTGACCAGCGTGGAGCGCGGTCGCTGTGGGCATCGTTGGTAAGCTGAACATCTTTATCCGGTTCACCGATCTTGGAAACAAAGATGTCAAATTGCGGATCGCCAAAGATGTAATACGTCAGCCATTGGCCGTCCGGCGAAATGTCCTGATTGGTCGCGCGCTTGGTGTATTGCGTTAACCAGCTTGATTCGCCAACGACTTCGCCACGTTCGACATTGAATGCAATGCGTTTGATGTTGGTGCGGGCAACACGACTGCTATAAACCATTCGTTTTCCGTCGCGGGAAAAACTCAGCAGCATGCTGTAGAACGACGGAGCAAGTAAGGGTTCGGCATCTCCCTGCAACTCTCCCGTAAGCTCGTCTATTTTCACACGCCACAAACTCAATCTTCCGTTTCGGTTGCTGCAGTAATACAGCGCGGTACCGTCGGGCGTCCATATCGGAGAACCGTCTTGCGCTTTATCATTGGTTACGGCAACCGGTTCACCGCCTTTGACTGGGACGGTCCAGATATCGCGTTGCGCTCCGCTTCGTAATCCCCAATACGCCAGCCGATGCCCGTTTGGTGACCAGCTAGGTTGAACAGCATCGTCTCCGGCGGCAACGCGGCGTTTGGCATTTGTCTGCAGGTTGATAATCCAAATCTGGCTGCCGATTCCAACGCGATTGAAAATGCTGTCTCCGGATTGCGTGCCATACGCAATTTCCGTCCCGTCAGGCGACCACGCGGGGTTATACCCATCTGGCACAAGCAGGCGAGCGTTTTCGCCCGTCGCTCCCATCACGAAAATGCCGCCGCCATTGCGTTCTGCCCGGAAGGCGATTTGCGAACCGTCAGGCGAAAACGCTGGCTCCAAATTGTTTCCCTCGGAACCTTCCGTCAAATTCGTCTGCTTGCTGCCGCCAACACGCTGCCGAATCAAATCAAACTTTTCGTTGATTTTGCGCGCATAAACCACCCATTGCCCATCTGGCGAAAGCGCAGGATGCGTTTTGATACCCTGGTTTTCCGTCAACTCTAAAAATTTAGCATCTTTCCAGTTCGGCCAATCCACCACAGTGCGTTTCGCTTTCAACCCAAACCACCAATACCCTCCAGCCAGAATCAGCACCAAGATCATAGCCGCCAGCCCAACGATTTTTGCAGAAACCCGTGGTGGAGTTTTTGCAGAAACGCTCTGTGTTGCGGCTCTGGCTGCTGAATCGCTATGTGCGCTGGATTCAAGCAAGCGCTGCAATCGTTTCAAATCCGCGCGCAGATCATTTGCCGACTGGTAACGAAACTCGCGGTCTTTTTCCAGTGCTCGCAAAACGATGCGGTCAAGTTCCGAATTCAAATCCGGTCGCGCCTGCGTCGGCAGAATTGGCTTGTAATGAATAATCGCATCCAGAATCGCTGCCATCCGGTCGCCCTTAAACGGCGGCAATCCGATCAGCAGTTCGTAAAACGTGACGCCCAGGCTGAAAATGTCCGTGCGTTGATCCACGTTCTGCCCCATGGCCTGTTCCGGCGACATGTATCTAGCCGTTCCCATCACCGCACCGGGATTGGTTTTTGCCGGATCGGTTTCCAATGGATTGGTGCGATCGGCTGAGCGTTGCTGTTCGGTCAATTTGACCAGGCCGAAATCCAAAACCTTCACGTACCCGTCGCTGCGCAACATGATGTTTTCGGGTTTGATGTCACGGTGAACAATTCCGGCGGAGTGCGCGGCTGACAGCGCCGAACAAATTTGAATCGTAATCTCAAGCGCTTCTTTTTCCGCCACGCGACCGCAGGCAATCACGTCGCGCAACGTTCGGCCTTCAATGTATTCGGCGGCAATGAAGTGTTTATTTTCAATCTGGCCGATTTCGTAAATTGTGATGATATTCGGATGGTTCAATGCCGAAGCCGCGCGGGCTTCGCGTTCGAATCGCTTGATGCGGGTTGTGTCCTGTGTAAATTGTGCGGGCAAAAACTTCAGAGCGACTTTGCGATTCAATCGCGTATCGCGCGCCAGATACACTTCGCCCATTCCACCGACACCCAACACAGAAATTACACTGTAATGCCCAAGCACATGCCCGATCAGGGAGCGGTCTTTTTCAGCAGCCAATTTTTGAGCAGCGAGTTCCAATGCGGGAGCTTGCAGGAATTTGGCTTCGGCTTTTTCGTGCGCAGCCAGCAGCGATTCGACTTCGTGGCGCAGGTCGTCATCGCCTGCACAAACGTTCTTCAAATATGCCGGGCGCTCGGCGGGCGGCAACTCCATCGCCTCGTCCAGCAAGTGATCTATACGCGCCCAGCGATCAGAATTCATTGTGTGTCGTTTAGATTAGTGGGTTCGTTCTTGCTCAATTCGCGGAACAGCCAGGCTTTAGCTTTGTTCCATTCGCGGATGACCGTGATTTCGGCAATGCCCAAAACTTCTGAGACTTCTTCGTTGCTGAGGCCGCCAAAAAATCTCAGTTCAACAATCTTGCTTTTGCGTTCGTCAATTTCTGCCAGACTTTTCAGCGCATCATCCAGCGCAACCAGATCCGCGGTTCGTCCTTCGGACAATCCTGCGGCTTCTTCAATCGAAACCTGATGCGCGCTTTCGCCTGCCACACGCGGTCGTTGCCGGGCGAAATCCACCAGAATGCGCCGCATCAATTGCGCTGAGACGCCAAAAAAATGTGCGCGATTTTTCCACTCGACATTCTTCCAGTCAATCAATCGCATGTACGCTTCGTTGACCAGCGCCGTCGGTTGCAGCGGATGGCCGGCGCGCTCGCCTCCCATGTAACGCCGCGCCAGTTTGTGGAGTTCTGCGTGAACCAGCGGCACCAATTGTTCCAGCGCCATTTGATCGCCCTTGTTCCAGGCGACCAGCAACTGTGTAACTTCGTGTGAAGAAAATTCTGACATCCCGATCTCTTATGATGTGAAGTGACTGGGGGGAACTTATGAAGGCGGAATCTACCACAAATTCACTAACTCGCTCCAACCGCTACTTGCCACGAACTGAATATTTTTTCACAGCAATGAGGAGTTCCGCACCGTTTTTTGTCCTTCGATGTGTCAGGCGCTGGTAAATGATCAATTGTCGCTTTCAAGCTGCCTCAAGTAGAATCGGTTTGAAGAAAACTCCAACTACAGGAAGGCAACAACCCGATGAAAGCCTGGCGAGTCCACGACTGGTGCGAGCCCGATCAAATGTCGTTTGAAGACATTCCCACTCCCGAACCCGGCGCAGGTGAAATTCGAATCAAAAACCATGCTGCCGCCCTGAATTTTTTCGACATTTTGATGGTTCAGGGGAAATATCAAACCAAACCGCCTCGCCCTTTTACGCCCGGCTCTGAACTGGCTGGCGTGGTTGATGCCATAGGCGAAGGCGTCACCGGTTTCAATGTCGGCGACCGCGTTCAAGCGATGGCAACCAGTGGAAGTTACGCTGAACTTTCCATCGCTCCGGCAGCCAAAACCTTTCGCATTCCCGATGCCATGAGCTTTGAAGAAGCGGCGGCAATGATCGTCATTTATCAAACTTCATATTTTGCCTTGACGCATCGCACCCAAATCAAACCGGGCGAATGGTTGCTGGTTCATGCGGCGGCGGGCGGCGTTGGAGTTTCGGCGACTCAAATCGGAAAAGCGTTAGGCGCGCGCGTGATTGCCACCGCTGGCAGCGAAGACAAGTTGGAATTTTGCTTGTCGCAAGGAGCCGAATACGCGCTGAATTACCGTGACGCCAGTTGGGTGGATCAAGTCAAAAAAATCACGCGGCGCGGAGCCGATATCATTTATGACCCCGTCGGCGGAGAAATCTTCGATCTATCCACAAAGTGCATCGCACCTGAAGGCCGCTTGCTGGTGATCGGGTTTGCCGGAGGCACGATTCCTTCCATTGCCGCAAACCGCATTCTGCTGAAAAACATGGCGGTCACGGGGGTGTACTGGGGCGGCTATCTGGAACATCATCCCGAATATATGGCCGAAGCTGAAGCCGCGCTTTTCAAAATGTATGAAGCCGGGCGGATCAAACCCATTGTTTCTGAAAAGTTCAAACTTGCAGACGCTGTCGCGGCTCTTACTGCTTTGGCGACACGCAAGACTGTCGCAAAAGTCGTTCTGACAATGTAGCATTCCATTTGGCATCCAAAAGAAAACTCCCCACTTGCTTCATCAAATAATGACCGGTTGGTTTTGACACCAGCCACTCGCTTATCAAAAGGAGAGTTTATGGTTTCACTGAGCAAAAAAATCCTGTTCGCGGCTGTGTTGAGCTTTTCTGTCATCCTGGCTCAAACGGGGTGTAAATCGAACTCCACGGAGTCGTCTACCCTGGCCAGCGCTTCCCCAACGCCAACCGTTGATCCCAATGTGGTTCCTTCGCCAACCGATGCTGCTGGAAATGCAGGAGTCGCAAGTTCGACAGGAACTTCAATGTCATCGGGCGGCGGATCGAATCCCGGATCGGGTTCTACCAGCGGTCGCGCTCCCGGCCTGAATCCTTCTTCCCCAACTTCGTCAGCACCTGCGCCGCCACCGGCTCCGCCCAGAGTTTTTACGCTGGCGGCAGGAACGCCGATTTCGGTCTGGACGACTTCGACGATTTCGACCAAGACGGCCAAATCCGGCGACAGCTTCACCGGGACGCTGGGACAGCCCATCGTTGACGGCGATTGGGTTGTCGCCAAAAAAGGCGCAACGGTTCAAGGCGTCGTGGTGGACGCCGACCAGGGCGGCAAAGTCAAAGGCGTGGCTTCGCTGACGTTGCAGGTAAATCGGCTGACGCTGGCCGATGGCAGAACGATTGACCTGGAAACCAGCAAGATCACGCGTCAGGCCAAATCCACCAAGAAAAAAGATGCTGTTAAGGTCGGCGTTGGAGCCGGAATCGGCGCGGCCATCGGCGCAATTGCGGGCGGTGGCACCGGCGCGGCCATCGGCGCTGGCGCTGGTGCTGGCGCGGG
>CAZMXG010000045.1:0-43392 GCA_964570175.1 uncultured Heliomicrobium sp.
TCTTGATGAGAAGTACTTGCTCAAAGTCCTCCGCTCTTGAAATGCGATTGCCCTGCTGGATAAAGCGTGGCCTATTTTGTTGGCCACACAAACTGATTCGACATTGATTTGTTATGCCAACCACTCAGGAAACTACCGACGACAATCGCGACGAATTAATGGATGAACGGTTGTACTCGTTCGCCAAGCTGGACCAATACACATGCAAACAGCGGCTGATCATCCGGCTGACAGGGTTTCTGCTTTATTGGTTGATTCGAGTCATCGGCGCAACGATGAAGTTTGAAATCATCGGCCAGGAAAATCACACCGAAAACACACCTCTGGTTTACTGCTTCTGGCACAACCGAATTCCGACGGCGACCTATTTCTGGCGACGACGCGGCATTGTGGTGATGTCTTCGCAAAGCTTTGATTCGGAATACATTGCCCGGTTTATCCAGCGCTTCGGCTACGGCACGGCCAAAGGCAGTTCGACTCGCGGAGCACGCGCCGGGCTAATTCAAATGATTCGTGCGGTTCGCGCGGGCAAAAGCGCAGCGTTTACGGTTGATGGGCCTCGCGGACCGGTTTATGTCGCCAAACCCGGAGCCTTATTGCTGGCAGCAAAAGCCAACGCCGCCATTCTTCCCTTTTCTATTTCCCTGGATCGTTGCTGGCGGCTGAAAAGCTGGGATCGAATCGAAATTCCCAAACCTTTTGCCCGCGCGGTGGTGGTCATCGGCCAGCCAATTCTTGTCCAAGATGGAAACAACGAAGCGGAGCTTGAACGCTTTCAACGCGCGCTGGAAGAAGTTCGCGATCAAGGGGAAAAACTGATCTCTTGCCAGCCGCCCAATTAGCTCAAACCTTTCCGACATTCTGGTGGCCTCGGTTGACAAACCTTTGATCGAAAATATAATTACGCCCCTTGCGCTGTCGTCTGGACTTAAAGAGGAAATATGCTCATCTCGTTATTGCGCCTGCCGGTAGATGGATTGGTTTTCGGCCATCAATACAAGGCAGATGAACTGGATACAAGCGAGCACGAGTTTGAGCTTGAAACGCCTCCACAGGTTACGGGCCGCGTGACCCGCTCCGGAATGGATGTTCGGGTTCGCGGTGAAATCAACGCAGCATTGAAAGCTCAATGCGACAGATGTTTGAGTGCGGTTCCTATTTCAATCGAAACGCCCTTTGATTTGATCTATCTTCCGAATGATCCAGGCGCAGGCCAGCCCGGCGAACATGAGGTGCTTGATCGCGAGTTGGATGTGGCGACTTACGAAAACGAGCAAATCAATTTGGACGACCTGGTGCTGGAGCAGTTGGAATTGAGTTTGCCAACGCGGGTGCTCTGCCGGGAAGATTGCCAAGGGCTATGCCCTGAATGCGGAGCAGATTTGAATTTTGAACAATGCCGATGCGAGAAACCCATTGATCCTCGCTGGCAGGCGCTGGCCGATTTGAAAAAGTCAGCGGAAGAAAATTAACCAGTTATTCTAGAAGCACTTTTGGAGAATAGTTATGCCGAATCCTAAACGACGTCATTCGAAATCACGCAGCCGCAAACGGCGCACTCACGATGCGCTGAGCCGCATTCAACTGTCCAACTGCCCGAATTGCGGCAACAAAAAACTTCCTCATCGCGTTTGCTCCCGTTGTGGTTTTTACGGTGGACGAACTGTGATTCAGGGCAAAGAACAAATCTGATGACAATTTGAAAGGTGAATGGCGAGTCTTGCGCATGTCGTCATTCACCTTTCGTTTATCTACTATCCAACGGCGGCCTTTCGCCAGCAGCATTACGTTTCGAATCCCGCTTGGCCTCTATGCTCACCACTATTGCCGTTGACGCTATGGGCGGAGACAACGCTCCAGCCGTAGAGGTTGAGGGTGCGCTACAAGCCGCCCGCGACCTCCGCGTTCGCATTTTGCTTGTCGGACGCGAGGAGCAGATTCGCGCCGAACTGGTGCGGCAAGGTGTGCCCGATCCGCGCAAACAGCGGCTGCATGTAGAAATTGTTAACGCCACTGAAGTCATCACCATGGATGATTCCGTGGCCCAGGCTGTCCGCCGTAAGCGCGATTCTTCGATTCGCGTTGCTGCGCGATTGGTGCGCGAAGGCAAAGCGCACGGATTGGTCAGTGCAGGTAATACCGGCGCGGTGATGGCAACCTCCGTGCTTATGCTTGGCACTTTGCCGTCCGTGGATCGTCCGGCTTTGGCGGGCATCTTTCCTACGCTAAAAGGCAATGGCACAGTCCTGCTGGACGTCGGCGCAAATGCCGAATGCAAGCCGGAGCATTTGCAACAATTCGCCATCATGGGTTCGGTCTATTCGCGTTCTATTTTGGGAGTTCGCAATCCACGCGTCGGGCTGATGAGTATTGGCGAAGAAGACATCAAAGGAAACGACCTGACCAAAGAAACGCTGCATTTGATGAAAGAGGCTCCGGTCAACTTCATCGGTAACGTTGAAGGCCGCGACATTTTCACGGGCGATGTGGACGTGATTGTCAGCGATGGCTTCACCGGCAACGTCATTCTGAAAACTAGCGAAGGCCTGGTCGAAGCAATTATGGGCTTGCTTAAAACCGAGCTTGGCCAGACGTTGCTGACACAAACCGGGGCGATCCTTTCCCGGCAGGCATTTCGCAGCGTCAAAAAACGTCTGGATTATTCGGAATTCGGCGGCGCGCCGCTGCTTGGCTGCAAAGCCATTACCGTCATTTGTCACGGCAGTTCGACAATCAAAGCGATTCGCAATGCGATTCGCGTCGCCAAAGAGTTTCATAAAGAAAACCTGAGCGAACGCATTGAAAGCGAAGTTAGCGAAATGTCTCTAAACTAGATATTAGATCTTAGATGCCGGATGCTGGTCATTTAATAACTGCGCTTCACTAACATCCAGCACCCGACATCTAGCTATTGAACATGAGTAAACTGGCATTCATTTTTCCCGGTCAAGGTTCGCAGCACCCAGGAATGGGACGAGACCTAACTGAAAAGTTTCAACCAGCGCGCGCGGCGTTTGAACACGCTGATGCTGCGACCGGTTTTAAGCTTAGCGAGTTATGTTTCAATGGCCCGGAAGAAGACCTGCAACTGACCATGAATACGCAACCGGCGATTCTGGCTGTTTCGGTTGCAGCGTATCTGGTTCTTCTTGAGCACGGCATCAAGCCGGATTTCGTTGCAGGGCATAGCCTTGGCGAATACTCTGCTTTAGTTGCTGCCGAAGCTTTATCTTTCCCAGATGCGCTTAAACTCGTTCGCCGTCGCGGCGAATTGATGCAAGAAGCGGTTCCGGTTGGCGTTGGCGCGATGGCCGCAATCTTGGGAATTGACGCTGAGCAAGTCACCGAAGCCTGCGCAGTGGCCTCGCAAAGTATTGGACAGGGGCAATCTTGCGCTCCGGCAAATTTCAATTCTCCATCACAAATCGTGATCGCCGGCCACAAAGAAGCTGTCGAACGCGCGGTCGAAGAGTGCAAAGCTCGCGGAGCCAAGCGCGCCATGATGCTGAAAGTCAGCGCGCCGTTTCATTCTTCCCTGATGCTGCCCGCGCAGGAACAAATGACCGAACCGCTGAATGCCGCAACTTTTCACGACCTGAGCTTTCCAATTGTTAACAATGTCGATGCCGCAATGGTCACGAGCGGCGCGACTTCACGAGAAGCCTTGATCCGTCAGATTTCTGCACCAGTGCGCTGGACCGACAGCGTGCTAAAACTGCTGGCTGAAGGCATCGAAACATTCGTCGAAGTTGGGCCCGGCAAAGTTTTATCCGGACTTGTAAAAGCGATTGCCAAAGATGCAGGCAAGGAAGTAAAACTGCTCAACGTGGAAGATTCGGCAAGCCTGCAGACAACAATTGAAGCCTTACAAGTTGAAGCGCATACATAAAGCAACTTTCCATTCAGAATTCGAAATTTCAATGTTCAACCTTTCAGGACAAATTGCACTGGTCACGGGCGGCTCTCAAGGCATTGGCAGAGCTGTCGCATTGACGCTGGCAGAGCTTGGCGCTGATGTGGCCGTGATGGCTCGCACGCTGGAAAAATGCGAAGCCGTTGCAGAAGAAATCAGAGCGAAGGGCCGTCGAGCCGTTGCTGTTCGTGGCGATATGGGCAACGCCGAAGACATCAAAGCTGCTGTCGCCAAAACCGGCGAAGAACTTGGCCCAATTTCAATTCTGGTCAATAACGCGGCGATTACCCGCGACGGGTTGATGCTCAGAATGAAACAAACCGATTGGGACGATGTCATCAGCACCAACTTAACAGGCGTTTTTCTGGCCACCCAGGCTGTGTTGCCGATGATGACCAAAGCGCGCAAAGGTCGCATTATCAATCTAACTTCTGTTGTCGCGCAGATGGGCAACGCTGGACAAGTCAATTACATTTCAGCCAAATCAGGGCTGATCGGATTTACGAAAGCCGTTGCGCGCGAATACGCTTCGCGCAACATTACGGTCAATGCGATTGCGCCCGGCTTTATCGAAACGCCGATGACGGCGGTGCTCAATGAAGCCGCGCGAACCGCAATGCTTGAACAGATTCCGTTAAAACGACCGGGAACCGATCTCGATGTAGCGTACGCGGTTGCGTTTTTGGCCTCAGATGAGGCAGGCTATATCACCGGTCAGGTAATCAACATCAATGGTGGTATGTACATGTGATTGTCGATCGCGGATTGCAGAAAATCGGCAGTCCGCAGTTTGCAATCCGCAATCTAAAATCACGACTTGGAGGAATTCATGGCAGATTCAATTGTTGAAAAAGTAAAACAGATTATCGTGGATGAACTCGGTGTGGACGAATCCGAAGTTACCGATAACGCGCGGTTCATTGACGATTTGGGCGCGGATTCGCTGGATACGGTCGAATTGGTGATGCGATTCGAGGAAGAGTTCGGAATCGAAATCCCTGACGAAGAAGCCGAAAAGATTCAGAGCGTCGGCGACGCTTTTCGTTACATTGAAGAGCACAGGAAGTAATTCCCTGGCGCTGGCGTGCGGTATCGCCAAAGCAAATGGAGCCACAAAAAGGCACTAATCTTACAAAAGCCAGGCGAGTTCTGGGTTACTTTTGTGGTGCAAATGCCTTTTTGTGGCTGATTGTCTTTACAGATATTTCCGAAGGGGAAGGAAGTCGTGAGCAACGAAATTACAAAGAAACGCGTTGTTGTCACTGGAATCGGTTTGGTTAGTCCGCTGGGGAACACGACGGAAGAAACCTGGGCCGGGCTGTTAGCCGGCCGCAGCGGCGTTGATTACATTGCGCGCTTCGATACCAGTCAACACAAGGTAAAATTCGCCGCAGAAACCAAAAATTTCGATCCAGGCAAATTCATCGAAAAGAAAGAGTTGAAGAAGATGGATTACTTCATCTACTTCGCGGTAGCCGCTTCCAGAGAAGCGCTGGAAGACTCCGGTTTGAAAGTTGGCGAAGACAATGCCGAGCAAATCGGCGCTTATATTGGCAGCGGCATTGGCGGATTCAGCGTCTTCGAACGCGAACATACCAAGATGCTGGAAGGCGGACCGGACCGCATTTCTCCGTTTTTCATCCCGGCGTCCATCGTCAATCTGGCTGCCGGGTATGTTTCAATTTACACCGGAGTCAAAGGCCCAAACTCCGCGACTGCAACGGCTTGCAGTTCCGGCGCGCACGCCATCGGAGACAGTTTCAGGATCATCGAACGCGGTGATGCCGTAGCAATGATCTGCGGCGGCTCGGAAGGCGCAATCACTCCAATGTCTGTTGGCGGTTTCGCAGCGATGCGTGCGCTTTCAACCCGAAACGACGATCCCCAACGCGCTTCGCGACCTTTCGACAAAGACCGAGACGGGTTTGTCATTGGTGAAGGGGCTGGAATTTTGGTGCTTGAAGAATTGGAACACGCCAAAGCGCGTGGAGCCAAAATTTATGCCGAAGTTGTCGGTTACGGTATGACAAGCGACGCTTTTCACATCACGATGCCTGACATGGACGGCCCGCGCCGAGTCATGCTGAAAACGGTGAAAGATGCTGGAATTTCGCCGGATCAGGTGAATTACATCAATGTCCATGGAACTTCGACGCCAGCCGGTGATGTCAACGAAACCAAAGCGATCAAAGCGGCATTCGGCGACCATGCATATAAGCTGGCGCTCAGTTCGACAAAATCCATGACTGGTCACTTGTTAGGCGGCGCTGGCGGATTGGAAGCCGGCATTACGGCACTGGCAGTCCATAACCAAATTTTGCCGCCAACCATTAACTATGAAACGCCGGACCCGGAATGCGATCTGGATTGTGTGCCTAATCAGGCACGCCCTGCCCAAGTTATCTATGCTTTATCAAACAGCTTTGGTTTTGGCGGAACGAACGCCGCATTGCTGTTTAAACGTTACGAAGCGTGATTGCGAGCAAGTCCGAAGAACTCGGCAAAAACTGGTAAGCGAGCCTAAATATTTGGCTCGCTTACCTTTTTCCCCTACTCTTCGTGACCCAAGACCAAACACTCCTGTTTTTTTTCGACTGAAATAATTACACTTTCCAAGACTCCCTTTTCCCGCACGATTTTCAGACAAAATAGAATTAAGTCCAATGTTCTCAGCACTGATTTCTGCCGAATATTACTTGGCATAAACCTTGCTTAGGCTGGGGCAGACTGCGGTCTAATGAATCAATGCTAAGGCATAAACGGAGGACGATAAAATGTCGAACCGTAGACATAAAATTATGGTCGTGGAAGATGACCTTACTCTGCGACTCACCCTGACTGAATTATTTCGTTTACAAGGATTTGCCGTTGTCACAGCTCGTGATGGTGACGAGGGATATTTGCAGGCCGTTGCTCATCAGCCGGATTTGATCATCACGGATTTGCAAATGCCGATTCTGGACGGAATCGAACTTGCAAGATTGATCCGCCGTGAACGCGGCAAACTAAGTGGAATTCCCATTATTGCCTTGAGCGGCAATCTGGGCGAATTTAACTTGCCTGAAAAGCTTGGAGCGGGAATTGACCGATTTGTGGATAAATCAGTTTTTGACAGTAAAAGCCTGATGGAATCAGTAAATTCTCTGTTGGGCGTTAAGAGTGTAGCCACAGTAATGTAGGCTGACCGGTTAGGCAGGGGTGATAAGTTTGGAAAAGGCCCCCTTTAGCATCCCCGCCCCGACGGACTTTTCAACTCTGCCTACTCTAGAAGCCATAAAATTCCCTGTGAACGAAAGGCAATAGCGCAAATACAACTGCCGGTTTATACAAATCCAGCCGCGTAATCACCCCATTAGACAAAATCCCAATTGCTCCATCTTGCTGTTTTGAATTTGAGCGGCCAAAAAACCGGTCATCTGCTTCACCAAGCTCAATTCCCTGCCTGACCAGTTGCGCGATAGGTTCTGGCAGCAAAAACCTGCCCGACTGGCCTTTGCTGACTTGACCTTGCCGATCAACGACAACAATCCAGGCATACGCCCACATTCCTTCTTCGGTATCCAATGTCCCGCCTTCCAGACCGACTCCAAACTCAGCTTCAGGCGTTTTTTCCAAAGCCTGCTGCGCCCGGTTTAACGCGCCCACAAACATTTCGCGGTCCGAGTCCGGCTGAGCGCTGACTCCGGAATCTGTGTTGACGCCAATCGCACGAGCTTCAGGCCAAAAAGCCACGACAGCTTCCGCAACACAATTGATTTTGACGGGATTTCCAGAACCGACGGCGAATAGATAATTTGATGCCATAACGAAGGTCAACAAGTTGAAGTTTGAGTTCAGACACGTAAACTACCACGGCGTCATTATCGCCCACAAATCCAAGAAAACTTTATGACTTTACTCAATTATGCTCCGCGTTTTTCTGCTGAATCGGTAAGGCAGCTTGTCCGGCAGCTTTATGGAATTTCGGCCACAGCATCACCGCTGCCCAGCGAGCGCGACCAGAATTTTCTTCTGCTGACTGAATCTGGCGAGAAATTTGTTTTCAAAATTGCCAACGCAACCGAAGACAGAGCAATGCTGGAAGCCCAGCAACAGGCAATGGAGCTTATTTCCGCCCAATCATCTTTTTGCCCTCGCGTTATTCCTACACTGAATGGCGAAACGCTAACTGCCACTTCTTCTGCAAACGATAATAAACACTTTGTTTGGCTAATTACCTATCTGGATGGAGTCCCTCTTGGCGAAGTGCAACGCCATTCTGATGAGTTGCTTTATGATCTGGGACGCTGCATTGGCCGGGTGGATCGTGCGCTGAGTGTTTTCGATCATCCCGCGATTCACCGGGACTTTCATTGGGATCTAGCGAATGGATTGCGCGAAGTTCGCAAATACGAATCGCTGATCGCCGAAAAAACAATGAGGCAATTGGTCGGCAAACTGGCCGACGAGTTTGAGCGTGACACTGCGCCATTACTGCCCAAACTTCGCCGCAGCGCGATTCACAACGACGCCAACGACTACAACGTGCTGGTCGGCGGAGGCAATGATCTATATTCGCGCAATCAACAAGTTGTGGGGTTGGTTGATTTTGGCGATATGGTTTTCAGTTACACGGTTGGCAACCTGGCGATTGCAATTGCGTATGCGGTGCTGAATAAACCCGATCCGCTGGCCGCAGCCGCACAAATTGTTGCCGGTTATCATTCCGAAAACCCGCTGACTGAGATCGAGCTTGCAGCACTGTTTGGCCTGATCAAACTTCGTTTATGCGTCAGCGTCTGCATGGCGGCGCATCAACAGCAACAACGCCCGGATGACGATTACCTGGCAATCAGCCAACAACCGATTCGCAACACGCTGCCGCAGTTGGCTGCAATTCATCCTCGCTTTGCCCTGGCAGCCTTTCGTCACGCCTGCGGGCTGCAAAAAGAATTCAGAATTTCACCCCAAAGCAATGATCAAAACTTTGCTTCCGTCCTGGGTATGAATTTGAAAACCGAGCCGTTGATTGTTTTCGACCTTAGCGTCGGCAGTCCATTGCTCAGCGGCGACGCCGAAGAAAACGCCGAGCCAAAACTGACTGAACGGCTTTTCGGCTTAATGAAGTCAACAGGCGTCAAAGTCGGCGTTGGACGTTATGACGAAGCAAGAATGCTATACGTCACACCGCTGTTTGCCGCTGACACTCGTACCGGAGAAGCTCGAACAGTTCACCTGGGCATTGACCTGTTTGTTGAAGCTGGCTCGGCAGTTTATGCGCCACTGGCTGGAACTGTTCATCTCTTCAATAACAACAACGCCCCACTGGATTACGGGCCCATCATTATTCTGAAACATAAGGACGATGATGGACAGGAATTCTTTACCCTGTATGGCCACCTCAGCGAAGATTGGCTTGAAAGTTTGCAAGTCGGTCAACACATCGCAGCGGGCCAGCCAATCGCCACGGTTGGCGCACCGCCGATTAATGGAAACTGGACGCCGCACCTTCACTTTCAAATCATCACGGACTTGCTGGATTTGGGCCATGATTTTCCGGGAGTTTGCCGGGCCAGCGAGCGCAAAATCTGGCGCGAGTTTTCGCCTGATCCGAATTTGATTTTAGGAATTCCCGCGGACCGCTTTCCCGCAACAGAACCCAGCAAGGCGGAAACTTTTGCCATTCGCCGTCGCCGCATCGGGCGCAACCTGAGCATTGGCTATCGCAATCCTGTCAAAGTCGTTCGTGGCTGGCGGCAATACTTGTTCGACGAAACCGGACGGCAATATCTGGACGCCTACAACAACGTGCCGCATGTTGGCCATTGTCACCCGCGAATTATCAAAGCCGCGCAACAGCAAATGTCAGTGTTGAACACAAACACGCGTTACCTGCACGACACGATCAATCAGTACGCCGATGAGCTATGCGCGACGCTGCCTGAAAATTTAAGCGTCTGTTTTTTCGTCAACTCTGCCAGTGAAGCCAACGAATTGGCATTGCGACTGGCGAGAGCACACACGCGGCAAAAAGATATGATCGTGCTGGAAGCGGCTTACCACGGTCACACCACCGGATTGATTGACATCAGCCCGTACAAGCACGATGGCCCTGGCGGCAGCGGAGCGCCGGACTGGGTTCACACTGTGCCCATCCCTGATGGCTATCGAGGCCCACACAAATGCAGCGATCCAGAGGCTGGCGAAAAATATGCTGTTTATGTCCGCCAAGTTATTCACCGACTGACAACCAACGGCAAAGGCTTGGCCGGTTACATTGCTGAAACCTGCCCCAGCGTTGGAGGGCAAATTTTTCTGCCTGACGGTTATCTGGCGACGGTGTATGAAATGGTCAGAGCGGCTGGCGGCGTGTGCATCGCTGACGAAGTGCAAACCGGTTATGGACGCATTGGCACACACTTTTGGGCGTTTGAAGCTCACGACGTTGCGCCAGACATTGTCGTGATGGGAAAACCGATTGGCAATGGTCATCCGATTGGAGCTGTCGTTACGACGGCTGAAATTGCAGATTCGTTCAATAACGGCATGGAGTTTTTTAGCACCTTTGGCGGAAACCCGGTTTCGTGCGCTGTGGGACTGGAAGTGCTTCGTGTCGTTCACGAAGAACAATTGCAACAGCACGCGCTTCAAGTCGGCAGCCGAATGCTGGGAAACCTACGACCGCTTGTTGATCGCTTTCCTTTAATTGGTGATGTGCGAGGTTCCGGGTTGTTTTTGGGAATTGAATTGGTGCGTGATCGTACAACGCTGGAACCAGCGGCAGAGGAAGCGTCTTTCATCGCCAACCGAATGCGCGACCATGGTATTCTGCTTGGCACGGACGGCCCGCACCACAACGTCGTAAAAATTCGCCCGCCAATGCCGTTTGACGAACACAACGCCGATCATCTGGTGGGCACGTTGGCTGACATTTTGGCGCAGGAATTTTGAACAGGAGCAATGATTATGTTTCCGACCACCTCGCAGATCATCAACAACTACCTTCCGCACATGTTTGCCGTCTTCTTGACGCTCGTGGTTGGATTAAGCCTTTTGATTAGATTCATTCGGGCCCGTAGTTCTGCCGCACGTGAAGAAGGTTCTTATCCGGCAAACTGGGCGTTCATCGGCGTGGCGCTTGTGATCGCTTTTGTGGTTAGTTATTTCAGCTTGCCACCACTGGTAAATGCGTTCCGTTACCGATTTGATCCGCAACAAATTGTCGAAATCCGCGTGATCAAGCTTGGCGATGAAACCAAACGCGACGGGACAAAATGGGAGCCTGTTATCTTCAATAACCGTGAATTGATCGCCAAAGGCTTTCAAACTTTAACTACGGCCAAAGGTTACAATATCAACCACGAACGGTTTCAGCCGGATGGGTATGGGATTGATTTCAAGCTGCAAGGTTCCAGCGATTATTCGCCCATGCACCTGACAGCTTATCGTTCCAGCAGGCAAGCCAGCGCTGCCAGTGTGAACACCCCTGTCAGCGTGGTATCCGTAAGCAGCTATATGAACGCAGCGGATTTGAATTTCAGTTGTCCTGCATTTCATTCCTGGCTAAGAAAGAATGTTGATCCTTTGTTCGTTCAGCCACCAATCACCCTTCCATAATCTTGCGGGCAATGGATTTGGCGGCAATGGCTCCGTGGCCAACGGCGGTCGCGATGCTCAAACAAACCGGATGACAGACATCGCCCGCTGCATAAACCCATTCAACGGAAGTCTGCTGCTTATGATCGGCGACGACATAACCGTTTTCATCCAGTTCAATTTGATCTCGAAAAACTTCCGTATTCGGCGCGATACCGACGCGTACAAAAACGCCTTCGGTTTCAATTGCCATCAGTTTGCCTGAACCAGATTCTTCTAGAACCAATCGTTCCACCTGCTCGCCGCCTTCAATTGCTTTTGCGCTGTAGCCTGTCAGAAATTTGATGTTTGAAGTTTGCCTGGCTTCGCGCAGCCATTCGGCGCGAGCGCGAAACTTATCCGAGCGATGAATCAGCATCACCTGCGGACAAACGCGCGAAAGGATCAAACTGTTTTCCACCGCCGAATCGCCTCCGCCAATCACGCAAACTTTCTTCCCTGCGTACAAACTGTGATCGCGCGTCGCTGAAAAACTGACTCCGCCACGAATCGCAAAGCGATCTTCACCGGGAATTCCCAGCCTGCGTTTGCTTGCGCCGGTTGCAATAATGATTGCCCGGCCGGTCAACAATTTCCCATCACAAAGCAAGCTTCGATCGCTCAAACTGATTTCCCGCAACTGACAGCCCAGCCGATAGTTCAACTGCAATTCATTCAATTGAGCCTGAAAGCGGTCACGCAAATCCCGCCCGTGTTCAGCAATCACTCCGGGATAATCAATCACGCGATGAACCATGTGCAGCAATTGCCCGCCAAGTTCCGGCGCCGATTCCAGCAACACCGCGCGCAATCCCAGCGAATTGCCCCACAGCAAAGAACTGATTCCTGCCGGGCCTCCTCCCAAAATAATGACGTCATAATCTGCCATAACCTCCTTCCCTTCTCACTTCTGCCAGCTATCAAAACTTGCCTGCGTTTGTGCCAATCGGCTCATCAGGCCAGCGCCAAAAATATAACGATCAGGTCGCACAAGAACGAAATCCAGATTTTCCATCTCCATCCAGCGCGACAACTCATCCTGCCGGTCTCCCAAATCTGTTCCCAACTGCCAGACGCCAATGTTGCGCCTGACCGCCCAATTAGCAACAGAATCCGTCAACAGCTCTGGTTTCACCAGCAAAGCAAAACGATAGCCCAGCAGATCGTCCAACAATACTTCCTTTCCCTGCCATTCGATTTTTACCTGCGGCAGATGCTGCCCGGCCAGACGCGAAATTTTATCAATGAACCCGGTTTGCAAGGGCGGACGACGCAGGGTCAATCGGCGGAAGATTTGCTGCAAGGGCGGAGCCGCGCTAAACGTTTGAAGCTGAAATTTTCGCCACCAACGCTGGAAAGCGTTGCGGGCTTGCATACGTTCGCTGAGGAAAAGCGTGCCTTTCAATATTTGTATGATGTGTGGCCGCCGTTCTTGCCCGTAACTGTCCAACAATTCAGTTTTGGCTTGGCTTGAAATCACAGCCGCCAGCTTCCAGGCCAGATTCATGGCGTCACGCACACCGGAACACATTCCCTGTCCGGCAGAAGGCGGCATCATGTGCGCAGCATCGCCAGCAACAAACGCACGGCCAATCCGCCAGGTTTTGGCCACGAGCGCATTATGCGAATAAGAAATGATGCGTTTAACATCCAGCCGCTGAGGATCAATAAATGGCGCCACCCAACCAAGCACATGTGCTTCATCGGGCATCTCTTCGCCGTCGCTTAATTGAAACTCCCAGCGCCGATTTGGGCCTATGCCGTTGGCAAAGATTGTCAATCGCTCCGGGTTCAGCACATACCGGAAACGATTCGGAAGCAGCGCAGCGTCAGCCATGTCTTTCAAGAGTGTATCCACAATCAACCAGCGGCGCTTTGGCGCGAAAGACTCCATTTCCAGTCCAAGCAGGTTGCGCGTCAGACTTTGCCCTCCATCGCACCCCACTAACCATGCCGCGCGAAAAGCCAATGGGCTGCCATCATCCAGGCTACGCGCAAATACAGTAATCCCATCGCCATGGTCTTCGATTCGTTCGGCTGTCACACCGGTGCGGACGGCAACTTGCGGGTAACGCGCCAACCCTTCGCGCAAAATTCGCTCAAACGCAGGCTGGTCAAAATAACACGAGCCAGCATAACCATGCGGATTTCTGGCGATGTGGACTTTGTCTTCGGCCAACACCATTCCCTTTTCATCAACAAAGTCTATAAAACCGAACGGAGCCATGTGCAGGGACAATTGGGGCATCAGCCCCGTCGCCTGAAAGTTTCGCTGAGTTTCCTCATCAATGTGTGCGGCGCGAGGAATCGGATAAATGCCCGGCTCTCGTTCTATCACTAGAACCTTGCATCCCAACTGACCCAGTAGTGTCGCCAAAACAACCCCGGTTGGGCCGCACCCAATAATTACGACATCGCTATTCTGAATTTCCATCTGCTACTAAAACAAAATTTCCGGATTATTCCTTGGGGAGTTTCTGCGCATCTGCAATGGGGGAAGCTTGTATTGAACGAACTAACTCATCATATCAAACACCTGGCCTAAATTTTTTTTCAGGGCCGTTAGATAAACTGCCTGGGCGACGGCTGCATCCTGGGCTGCGTTTCCGACTGATTTGAAGTAGGTGATTTCATCTTCGCGCTGGCGCCCGGGTTTCAGCCCCGCAGCAATCTCTCCGAGTTCGGCGTAAATGTCTTCCGCTCGAATTTCGCCGCGCTCAATGGCGATGATCAAATCTCCGGCTTCAGCCAGTGCGGCCTCGCGTTGATCAACGACGATCCTTGAAGCGCGTCGAAGCGTTGTGAAATCCACTTCCTGCATTTCGTGCGTGTAAGAACCTATTCCGTTGACGTGCGCGCCGGGTTTCAAATCGTTGCCATCAAAGACCGGCGTGCGCGAATTCGTTGCAGCGCAAATCACGTCGGCTTCGCGCACAGCTTGAGCCGGCGAATCGGCGACCAGTAACTCTGCGGCAAGTTGCGGCTGCAATTCGGCAATCATGGCTTCAACAGATTCAAGCCGCGGAGCATAAAACCAAAACCGCTTGATGGAACGAACTGCGGCAACGGCCAGCGTCTGTTGCCGCGCCTGTTTTCCTGCTCCGATAATTGCAGCGATTTCGGCATCGGGGCGAGCGAGTAAATCCGTTGCGGCTCCGCTGGCAGCGCCGGTTCTGACCACGGTCAAATACCCGCCTTCCATCATGGCCACTGGCTGCCCCGATTGCGGATCAATCACCACAACCAGCGCGTGAATGCGCGGCAAACCGCGTTCGGCATTTCGGTTGTGAATCGAAGCGATTTTAACGGCCAGTGCATCGGCTTCCCATAAATAGGCAGGCATAAACAACGTCAAGCCATCGTGGCTTGGTTGGGAGATTGCCAGGCGCAATGGACTGACCGCCCTGCCCAACGACAATTCGACAAAAGCTTGTTTTACGATTTCGACGGCTTCAGGCATTGAAATCGCCTGACGCAAATCAGTTAGGTTCAATACTCGCATATCTATCAACTTGTTATGGGAATCACTCCCACAATAACAAAAGCGAAAAGAGCACTCCCACCTTGACGGTGAAGAATGCTCTTTTCGGTCCAAGTGGTTTGCGCTTCAGATCAGGCTTCATTGACCCAGAAAATACTCCATTGCGGACATTGCGACTGCGCCGATGATCGCCCCCCAGATTCCACCGACGGAAGCTCCCACAGTTGCCCCGCCGATGTCACTTTCCGCGCACTTCGGGCAACTTTTACGCGCCGCAGCCGGGCCTTCAATATGATAGTAAGCGCTGTGCCTTGCCACGGTCGTGCCCAGCAGAATTCTCATTCGCACATTTGGTGACAGACTACTGGATACATTCACCAGATTTTCCAGCTCAATCACGCGGCGTTGAAAATCCTGATAACCAAGCCGGCCGCTGCCGAGCGCTTTTGCCAAGCCCGTCAGTTGAAAATTGAACTCTTCAAAATCGGCTTGTTCCTTATCCGTCAAACCGGTTCGGTGCAATCCCATCCGCGCATAAGAGGCTGACTTTTCCGTGCTGAAAACGCTGCGACTCAACCCGACGTCTTCCAATACATCCGAAGGAGTATACGGTTTGAACAATGCCAGATTCGTGTTCCACAGCAAATCCGGATACGGCCAGTACGGTCCTGGGCTGCCATTACCCGGCCACGGCCACGGGAACGGCCAATTAGTCGGTGTAGAAAATCGAGCCGCATTTGCGGGATTGTTCATCTGAACTCCGAGATAATCCAATGCCGCATTGTGGTACTGTCCAACCCATTCATACGGATTCTGTGCATTCGTTATTGGCAGGTTTTGATATTGCCGCAGGTACGGCGTCAATTCCGGAATTGCTGGCGCGGGACTGACTGTTGGATTGCCGATTCTGCCCACGGTTTGGGCCGAAGCTGAAAAAGAAACAAACAAGATGAATAACGTTGTGGCAACAAGACTGATAAGCATTTTTGAGCTTTTCATGGTTTTCTCCTTTTCGGTTAATACGAAAATTTCTGACGTTTTTTGTTTTCAGGCTGATTATTTCAATCGCCTTCACTCAGCTAAGCGAGAGATCGTCAGAACTCGTATCAAACAAAGCAGGAAAAAATTCCGGGGCAAAAAACTCAGTGTGCTTTCTGCGTTGCAGCATTGTGCGGCAAACGAAAAAGATAAATCACAAACAACAACACCATCACCGAATCACCAACAACAGCAACTCCGGCTTGATGATCCAGGTATTGCCTGCCAAACAAAAGCACCAGCGAGATAAATATCAGTTTGCTGACGCTGGCAACCGTCAATACCAACGGGCGGCTTGGCGGATGATACGCGCCGTAAATCAACATCGCGCCGACAATCGCGATCAAGGCGCCCCAATTGCGAACGACAATTTCAGCAATTGCTCCTTCCAGGGTCAGGCCGAACATGGAATGGAGCGCCGATTGCGGCGCGATGGCGGCGAAAATCATCGAGCACGTCAAGACACCGGATACCAGCATAATCCACTTCATCCTGGTGATAATCCAATTCATGGTTCCTCCCGTTGGTATCTGTTTTAGCTTCTACGCTTGCGTAGCCGGAGCGGCAATCGTCAGCCCTTCGTACGCGATTTCAATTGTTTCGACGGCGACTTCATTGCCATCTGACTTCAGGTCAGTTCCCGAAATCTTGGTCCGCCAGGTATTGGCCAAAGTCCACACCATCACCACCGCCCTCGTCTCGTCCAGCAAGCTGATCGTCATCGTCTCGCGCTTGATCGTGTTCATCTTGTTCTGGTTGTACCAATCCCAAAACTTGTTGTCGGACTTGAACACGCCTTTTTTCATCGTCACATTGCCGTACTTTTTCAGACCAGGCATCTTATCCACTGAAAACTGTGGGCTATTCCCGGAGCGATACTCAATCGTCTGCGCTTCAACATCCAGCCCGGAAACTTCCTGGAACATCATTCGCCAAGAACCAAATTGGACTTCGAAATGGAACTTTGGAACCGGCCAGATTGACGAAGTCTTTTTTGAATTATCGTTTTCCATATTTTCATCCTATTGCGGGTCACCCACATCGTAGCCATCACTTACCCGCAGTTTTATCCGAAAGCTGCCGATGTTGTTTTGCCAATGCCCGTTGTCATTCACGGCCAAATACAGGCGACCTTCACCCAATCCGGCTTTGTCCAGATGACGCCCTACCATAAAGCGCGCCCCGGCAACACCGACTTTGCCAACAACGGCGCCAAACGGGAATCCATCAACCAGATTCGTCTTGTAGTTCGGCCCTGGCACTTTCAATCCATCCGGATCGGATGCCCAACCATCAATTCCAAATGAGAGTCGCACAAATCCTGCGGCTGTGACTTCTACACGGGAATTGGGTCCGACCACTATGCCTGTATCCAGGAACTCGATCTGTGTGCAGTGGCGCAGCGAATGTAGATCAAACCCCTTCTCGATCTTGGCTTGTCGAATCGCCAGAGAGCGAACTGATGAGAGAGGGACTTTTATTTCGGCTCCCCCAGGCGGCTGGATCGCCAGCGAATCCGCTCCCAGGCGTCCACGAACAGCTTCCCCATTTTTCAGCCGGATGAGATCAAGCGTACGATCAGCTTCGTCCGCATAACCAGGCATCAAGCGACCAAAAAGGCGGTATAAGGCATCCGGTTCGCGCAGGTCTCGATCCTTGTAAGCATTGAGAACAGGCGTGATCGCCGGAAGCCCAATATCCGTCAACTCCGCAACTGCCGCGTCGCGAGCTGCGCGGTCGGCTCCCTGAACGGTGACGATGCCGGCGGTAATCCGCTCCGCTTCATGCGGGCTTGCCTCAGCAGCAAGGTTGATGGAAACCAGCACCTGGCCATCCACGGAGCGAGAAGCGACTCCGTTTACCCTGAAACCGCCTGCGGAAAGACGTCCTTCCAGGACCTTGCCGTCTCGCATAACCAGACGAACAGTGCGCCCGCTGATGGCTTTCTGAGCTTGAACGCCCCCCGTGGAGACGGTACAGCAGACGATTGCCAAAAGTATGAATTTGCGCATTGAGGTTGAGGTGATGAGGTGACGTAGCATGTGAATTTTCCTTATCTTGAGAGGGTAACTCCTTCCTTATTCGGAGTTTTTCGTGGATTGAAGCTTCCCAGAACTGGTCATGTCGTTATGACTTTCTTTGATCAGCAATATGCCACAGCACGCCGGTAGGATCAGTTAGATAAAGCACGCGAAGGCCCCACGGTTGTAGTTCCGGTGGTTTGGCCGTGTGCAGATCGTATTTGTCCAAAAGCCCGCTGCCCTTGATCTGCTCCCACCACTCATCAGCGTTTTCAACCGTCAGGCTCATCATGAAGTTCTCGGCCTGTTCCTTCACATAGAAATTTTGGAGCAAAAACCGATAGCCATCTATCTCCAGTTCGCATACTTCCTTATTGCCCCAATTCTCACGAAACCCCAGATCAAGATAGAAACGCTTGGAAAGCTCGAAGTCTTTTGCAGGAACAAATGTTTTCAGATCGAGTACCTTATTAGCAGCCATCTTCACTCCTTTTGTCTGTCACTACCGTTTCTCTGTCTTCCACGAAGTCAGCACGTATTCGTAATCCATCACACCCCAATCGTACCGGAGCAAAATTTTGTCTTCGCCCGCGACCCACAGGTGAGAAGTCGAAACTTCCGTTTCATCGGAATCAATTGTGAAGTGAGCGGCTTTGAAAGTTCCGGCGGGAACGGTGACTTCTTCTTCGCCAAGAAGATTCAGGCGAAAAAACCCGAGCCGACCAAGAGGGCCATCTGTACCGTCGCGGCACGTAGAGGTGTTGTAAACCGCTCGTTTCTGTTCGCCTTCCCGCGCACGGTCGTAATTGAAAATTGCCCAGCCGTCCAGCATCACCGCATGCGTCACGATTGAAAAAAAGTCGGTTGGAATATTGACGGTTTGAATGCCGTGGCCAGTTTCGGGGCTGTCGGTGACGGCAATTAGTGTGTTGCCTTCAATTCGAAAATATCCGGTGCCAATCAGCCGGTTTGCGACTTGCAACCGCACAAAAACATCTGCCGGTCGGCCATCTCTGCCGCGCGTGTACGTCACATCGCGGACAATCTGTGAATCATCGGTCATTGCCAGACAACGCATGGTCACTGAACCGTCACGATTGCGCGTCAATTGCCAATCTTCGTGGCCGCGCTCTTGCCCGGTGGACTTTTTCAGGTAGCTGAGTCGTCCCTGCTGGTATTTGAAATCAGACATTTTCAGATTAGGTGTCAGATGTCAGGTGCCGGGTGCTAGTGATTTCGGTCAATACGTCAATGCTCTGAAACCTGACACCTAGCACCTGACATCTACCATTACCGTCTTCCGCCAAGCATGCCGCCGAGCATTCCGACGACATCATCAACTGCTGAACCGTCGTGGTTGCGATCCAGCAAACCGCCAAGCATTCCCATCAAACCGGAATTGCCGCCACCCATTTGCTGCGCAGCTCCGCCAAGGAAACCTCCCAGGTCAGAAGTGCCGACTTCGCCGCTTTGCCGTGCGCGTCCGATTGCGCCCATGACAATGGGAGCCAGAATCGCCAGCAAGGGGCCGACTTTGCTCATGTCCAAGCCACTGGCCTGACTAACGCCTTGTTCAACCGTCGGTGTAGCTCCACCGAAGATATGGCCCAGAATGCCCGCGCCATTGGCAGCATTACCGCCAAACTGTCCAGCAATTAATCCGCCGATGTCATCCAACACGCTGCCGTCGTGATCGCGGTCAAGCGCTCCGGCCAATCCTGCTGCACCCGCTTCGGTGGCGCTATTGTTTGCCAATCCGCCCAGCAATATAGGCAACGCCGCCTGAATGGCGCTGCTGGTGGAGCTTTCGTCTGCGCCGATGGCCTGGCTGATCTGGCTTATGTTGTCACCGCCGAGGGCGTCTTGAAGTATTCCTGTCAAATCCATGATGATTCTCCCAAATAGAAGTGAAGCAAAAAAACCAATTGCATCACTAACAGAATAAAGATGAAACAAGCCAACAGCTTGTCCCGCAAGATGAGTGCTTTGTGGGGTTAATTGCGTTTTGCTTTAAGAAGCGCGGCAACTATAATCCGCGCGCTTTACCCTGTAAACAATCTGGATCAATCCATCAAAGAATGTCCAACGTCGCTCCGTTCGCCATCAAAGAGCCGCTGCGGCAACGACTGTTTCCAAATCATGAATGGGCGTTGCTGATTCTGGTGTTCGTCGAAATGCTGCTGTTCAGCGTTATCGGCGAAAACTTCTTTTCGCGCGCGAATGGATTTGAAATCGTACGGCTGGGCGTCGAAATCGGTTTGCTGGCATTGGCGTTGACGCCGGTCATCATTACCGGAGGCATTGACCTGTCGGTCGGTTCGATGATGGGCTTGTCCGCGATTGCTTGCGGCTGGATGTGGAAAGTTGCCGGGTTGCCAATTTGGTTGAGCGTGCTGGTGACGCTGTTAATTGGCTTGTTTGGCGGAACATTGAATGCCGTTTTGATCGCGCAGTTCAAACTGCCACCGCTGATTGTGACGCTGGGCACCTTTTCCCTGTTTCGCGGCCTGGCGGAAGGCATCACGGGCGGCGTTGCCAATTACACAGGCTTCCCAGGGGCGTTTCTGTTTCTTGGGCAAGGATACTGGCTGGGATTTTTGCCGCCGCAAATGTTGATTCTGGTTGCCGCCGCTGTCTTTTACTTCCTGCTGATGCACCGCACCATCATTGGCCGCAGCCTGTACGCCATTGGCTTTTCCGCCGAAGGCGCGCGCTACGCCGGAATTCCGGTTGCGCGGCGAATAGCGCTTGCGTACATCCTGTCAGGCTTGGCGGCGAGTCTGGCCGCAGTAATTTATATTGCTCATTTGGGGCAAGCCAAGTCCGATGCCGGGACCGGTTATGAGTTGATTGCCATTACTGCTGTTGTGTTAGGCGGCACTTCGATCTTCGGCGGACGCGGGACGATTTGGGGAACGCTGCTTGGCTTATTCGCCATCGTCATTTTGCAAAACGGATTGCGACTGGCTGCGCTGCCGACAGAGTTGGCCGGTATTTTTACTGGCACATTGCTGGTTGCAACCATCTGTGTTGATCGGTTCTCTTCAAAAAAGCCGACGAGAATGTCGGCGCTCCCTGGGGATTTCGACGTGAAAAACTCTCAAGTTGCGTTTATCTGTGCTGCCATTTTGACTGCGGGGCTGCTGATCGCGGGCAGTAATTGGCTGCTGGTTCGGTCATTAACTCCCTCCACTGGCAATTCTTTGCAAACCACTGCTCCATCGCCCTCGAAGCGAACTGTCATTGCTATGATGCCGAAAGCGAAAGGCGATCCTTACTTCGTCAGTTGCCGCAAAGGCGCGGAGGAAGCGGCCAAAGAACTTGGCGTCGAACTACTGTGGGATGGTCCAACCGATCTTGACCCGGCGAAACAGAATGAAGTCGTTGAAGGCTGGATCACGCGCGGCGTGGATGTCATCGCAGTCAGCGTGGAAAATTCTGCAGCGATTTCCACCGTGTTGCGCAAAGCGCGCGAACGCGGCATCAAAGTCATCACCTGGGACGCTGACGCCGAAGCAGACGCACGCGACTTTTTTATCAACCAGGCGACGCCGCAAGGCATAGGCTACACACTGATGGACGAAGCCGCGCGTATCCTGAACGGAAAAGGCGAGTTTGCCATCATCACCGCCAGCTTGAGCGCCGCCAACCAAAACGAATGGATCAAACACATCAAAGCCCGCTTGGCTGAAAAGTACCCGGACGTAAAGCTTGTCGCCATTCAACCCAGCGACGGCGACCGCGACCGCGCATTTCAGGAAACACAGAACGTGATGAAGGTGCATCCGAACGTCAGACTGATTATGGGGGTGGCTGCACCGGCGGTTCCTGGTGCCGCTGAAGCCGTCAAACAATCGGGCCGCAATGACGTCAAAGTCATTGGCCTTTCCATTCCCAGCCTGTGCAAATCGTATGTTCATGACGGCGTCATCGAAAGCTTTGTGTTGTGGAATACGCTTGATCTGGGCTATCTGACGGTCTTTGCAGGGAATGAACTGAGCGCCGGACGCCTGAAACCGGGCGACAAGGAAATCAATGCGGGCAAGCTGAAAAGGCTTGAGGTAAAGGAACGCGATGTGATGCTGGGCGCGCCGTTCATTTTCAACAAATCGAATGTTGACCGGTTCGACTTTTAGCCTGTCCAACCATGGGAGAATTCTATGAGTGCCGTTGCAATTGAAGCCCGCGATCTGGTGAAAACCTACGGCGGCAAAGTTCGCGCGCTGGATGGTTTGAGCTTCAGTGTTGAAGCCGGAACCATCTTCGGGCTGCTGGGTCCAAATGGCGCGGGCAAATCCACAACCATCAAAATCCTGAACACGCTCTCGCGACCCGATTCCGGCACAGCGTCAGTCGCAGGCTTTGGCGTGTTGCGCGAACCCGAAGCAGTGCGCCGTGCCATCGGCTGCGTCGCGCAAAAATCCGGCGTGGATACCGAAGCCACAGGCCGCGAAAACCTGACGCTGCAAGGAAAAATTTATGGACTGCGCGGACAGGAATTGAAACAGCGCGTGGAAGATTTGCTGACCCGGTTCCGATTGGCGGATGCGGCAAACGCCGTGGCCCGAACCTATTCCGGCGGCATGCAGCGCAAATTGGACATTGCCATGGGTTTGGTTCATCGCCCGCGTGTATTGTTTCTGGATGAACCGACAACAGGACTTGATCCCGAAGCCCGCGCCGACTTGTGGGAAGACATTGCGCGGCTGTCCCAGGAAGACGGCATCACTGTGTTGCTGACAACACATTACCTGGAAGAAGCCGATCAACTGGCCAAACGGTTGGCCATCGTGGATCGCGGGAAAGTGGTGGTCGAAGGCGCGCCGGAACAACTGAAAGCGGAATTGTTTGGCGATGCAATTCACATTGAATTCGCGCACGTGCAAACCGAAACACAGGTGCATGAAGCTTTCAGCAAACTGGGGGGCATCAGCGAAATCCGTGTCGAAGGTCAGTCGCTTCATGCGCGTGCCAGTCAGGGAGCAACGGCAGTTCCGGGCATGCTGGTTGCGCTGGAATCTGCTGGCTTGAAAGTCGCGTCAGTGACGGTCGCGCGGCCTTCGCTGGATGACGTTTATCTTCGTTACACAGGTCGGACATTCAGCGAAGCCGAAAAAGGAGACCAGAAAGGTCTGAAAGGAGCACGATGAACTTTATTACTCATTCTTTGCTGATGGCAGAGCGGCTATTGCGAAACCTGTCGCGCCAACCCTGGTGGATCGTCATTTCCCTGGTTCAGCCAATCATCTGGCTGCTTCTGTACGGCCAATTGTTCAAACGAGTCGTCGAATTGCCGGGCTTCAATTCCAATTCCTATATCAGTTTCGTCACGCCAGGTGTGGTGATTATGTCTGCGTTGTTTGCCGGAGGCTGGAACGGAATGGGCATGATCATGGAATTGAATCAGGGCGTGATGGATCGGCTGTTGGTTTCGCCCATGAATCGCGCGGCCATCATAACTGGTCGAATCATTTCGATGGCCGTGGTCAGCACCGTTCAATCGCTGATTTTGATCGGGCTTGGCTTTCTGACCGGAGCGCGCTTTGCGGGCGGGGTTTCAGGAATCATCGTGCTGCTGTTTTGCGGAATGCTGTTGGCGGCTCCCTTTGCGGCACTTTCAAACGCCCTGGCGCTGGTCATACGCAAACAGGAATCAGTCATCGGCGCGTCGAACTTCATTTTGATGCCACTGACATTTCTGTCGCCCGTCTTTATGGCTTCGGCGGTGATGCCCGATTGGATTCGGTCGGTGTCGCGCTACAACCCTGTTAATTGGAGCGTTGAAGCGGCACGAGCGGCATTGAATGGAAATGCGAATTGGAGTTTTGTGCTGGTACGGATTGGAGCTTTGTTGGTGTTTGCGATTTTGTGCGCGGCGCTGGCTACCCGGGCCTTTCGCGCGTATCAGCGGTCGGCTTGAAGGAAGGTTATAGTTGCGGCTCCCAAACTTCGCGTAAATCCAAAACGAACCCTGGAAGCTCAGGGTCGGCGGAAACTTCGCGGACACTTTCCAGCTTTTGAACCGCGGCATTTGGGCGATACACGTACACGGATTTTTCTTCGGGATCAATCAACCAACCGAGCCGCAAGCCATTGGCGATGTATTCGTCCATCTTGGCTTTGATCGTGTCAAGATCGTCGCTTGGCGAACGCAGCTCAATCGCAAAATCCGGGCACAGCGGTAAAAACACTTTTTTCTGTTCCAGGGTCAATTGCGCCAACTTCGCTTTCGTAATCCATGAAGCATCCGGCGAACGGTTCGCGCCATTTGGCAATTTGAATCCCGTAGAAGAATCGAATGCTGCCCCACCTCCATCCGATTTTCTCCAATTACCAAGTTGACGATTGATCTCGTGATTGCGATTACCAGTTTCTCCGCCCGTTGGTGGCATAACGATCACCTCCCCTTTCACCGTGCGTTCGAGACGTAAATCAGGGTTCTGCCGACAAAGCTCGTAAAAGGTATCTTCGGTTGATTTGAGTTGAGCGCCGTACTGACTCATAAGATTTCCTCCGGTGGGAGCCGATTTTACGCTCGTCGCTTTCAGATTTGTAGCCCCAACGAAACGTGTTTCGTTTCCAGATACGCATCCAAACCTTCGCTGCCGAGTTCCCTTCCCCAGCCGCTTTGCTTCAGGCCGCCAAACGGAGCATTACTCGTCGAAGGCACTCCATCGTTGATGCCAATCGTTCCCGCTTCCAACGCTTCCATCAGGCGAAACGTTCGATCCAAGTTTCCAGTGAAGGCGTAGGCGCTCAAGCCATAAATCGAATTGTTCGCCAACGCGATGGCTTCTTCTTCAGTGTCGAATGCCGCTATTGCCGCAACCGGCGCGAAGGTTTCTTCCCGCATACAAAGCGCGTCTTTCGGAACATCGGCCAGCACAGTCGGTTCGATGAAAAAGCCTTTGTCGCCCGAACGCTTGCCGCCACACAACACGCGAGCGCCTCCGGCAACTGCGTTTTCAATGTGCGCCAGCGCTTTCGCCAAGCCAGCTTCATCAATTAGCGGGCCAATTTCCACGCCGGGTTCCAAGCCATTGCCAAACTTCATCGCTTTCATCTTCGCGGTGAAGGCTTCGCAGAATTGATCGTAAATACCACGCTCGACGTAAATTCGATTGGCGGCGATGCAGGATTGGCCGGTGTTACGAGTCTTGGCAATCAGCGCCCCTTCAACTGCGCGATTCAAATCAATATCGCCGAACACCAAAACTGGTCCGTTGCCGCCGAGTTCCAGCGAGAGCGGCTTGACGGTGCTTGCCGCGCCAGCAATCAGCAACCGACCTACTTCGGTCGAACCGGTGAAAGTGACTTTGCGGCAGAGCGGATTTTCCAAAAACTCTTTGCCAATTTCCGACGCTTCGCCAAGTACGACTTGAAAGACGCCTTTCGGCAACCCAGCGGCGGCTACGCATTCGGCAAAGGCAATTACGCTCAGCGGCGTTTGCTCTGCTGGCTTCAGCACAAATGTATTTCCGGCAGCCAACGCCGGAGCCATCTTTCGCACCGCCAGCACCAACGGAAAGTTCCACGGCGTAATCGCGCCAACAACTCCCATCGGAGATTTGATGACCAGATTGCGTTTGCCGTCAGCTTGGTGCGGAACGATGCGGCCATATGCGCGCCGAGCCTCTTCGGCAAACCAACGCAAATGATCCACGGTCATCGCCACTTCGCCGAAGCTCTGCTGAAGCGGCTTGCCGTTTTCCAGCGTGATCGTGCGCGCAATTTCGTCTTTACGTTTCTCTACTTCCGCAGCAATCGCCAGCAAAAAATCTCCGCGCGATTTGCCGGTCAGCTTTCGCCAGGACGTGAACGCTTCGTGCGCGTCGTTGATCGCTTCAGCGACGCGAGCACGATCCACCGTCGAAACTTGACCAAGCAGTTCGCCATTCGCCGGATTGATGACTTGTGAAAACGGTGAGGAAACATGCCAGTCGCCGTTAAGGTAAAGAGGGTAAGTTTTCATGGTTTCATTAACTCCTTCCGCAATCGTATAAGCGATTTGTCGGTAAGGTCAAAAAGCAATTTGTCGCAAGACAGTAATCGTTACCGATAAGCTCGCATCAACCACCAACTTCGTTGACATTTGAAATCTTTGCACTATAGCATCGCCCGCATTCAGACATTCGGCACCACGATTTACGAACAAGCTTCAAACAACTTCAGGAGCATAAGCAATGAGCCAGAACAATCAGGAAGCCAATAACGGGCTTGGTACATTTGAGCATGTAGTTGTGTTAATGCTGGAAAATCGGTCGTTTGATAATTTGTTGGGCTATCTTTACACAAAAGATCAAAAGAATTTCGAAGGCGTAGACGGTAAGAACCTTTCCAATCCTATTCCTGCCGCCTACCAATTTAAGGGGCAGAATGGAGTATCTGTGACCGAGGTACCAGTTACCCGAAACACCAATCCCGTGGATTACCAAGTGCCTTTTCCTGATCCTGGCGAAGACTATCCCCACGTCAACACACAACTTTTCAACCCCGATAATCCACAACCCTTTAACCAACCTCCCTATAACTTGCCTTCCCCGGTTCCCATGCCGACGATGAATGGCTTTGTCAGTGATTATATTCAGAATTTCATCAATAACGAATTTCCCTCAACGCCGCCTCTTGACCAATTGATTCCCACCTATGACCAATACAAGGTCATTATGGAATGCTATGACCCAACCGGCGTTCCCGTGCTTTCCAGTCTGGCGCAGGAGTTTGCGGTGTTCGATCACTGGTTCTGTTCCGTTCCGAGCGAGACAATTTGCAATCGTAATTTCTGGCATGCGGGCACATCCTGGGGCCATGTGATCAACCCTGGCCCGGGAGACGATTCTGGTGATCAGTCCAATGGCCCCAATACTGATCGGTGGTTTGAGGATACTGCGGGGCTGACTCTTTTTGATCAACTATCGAAATCGGAGTGGAAGATTTATAGCGACAATAAAATCCCGCTCCCTGAAGGAACCAATCTCTCATTGCCGATTACGCCCCTGCTCCATTTCTGGGCCTTTGCCCCGCTATTCTTTTTGGAACACCAGGATATATTTAATACGCTCGATAATTTTAAGAGCGATTGCGCAAACGGAACTTTGCCCGCGTATTCGTTCATCGAGCCGAATTTTTTCAACCCACATAACGATATGCACCCGTCAACGCCCGGCGAAACAGTGGACGGCCCGCAAACAGTAGGCTCAGTCTTGCTGGGCGAGGCACTGGTATGGGAAATCTACAACGCGATCTTTACTTCTCCGAACCTATGGGACAACACCTTGCTCATAATCACTTTTGATGAACACGGGGGCTGTTATGATCACGTGGTTCCGCCGGGTAAATATGGAGAAAATACGGTCGAGCCTGCCGAAATTGCCACTCCACCTGATCTCAGCGATTACATTCAATGGGATGGTTTTGATTTTAGCCGTCTTGGCATTCGTGTTCCCACAATTATGGTTTCGCCGTACATAAAAAAGAACACGATCATTAACACGCCCCTGTCACACACTTCGTTTCTCAGGACCGTGCAAGAAAAATGGGGGCTTCCATCACTTTCCAATCGCGAGGATGCATCTCCGTATTTTCACGACACCGGATTATTCAGTTCCACGCTTCAGCGAGCGAATATGTCGGACATGCCGAATCTGGCTGCGCCTGTGATCCCTGTGGATAATACAGACTATTCCAAAGCAATCATGTCCGCTTTAGGTAAGGCAATCATGGCTGTATTCAAAGAATTATGGTGTAAGGCATTTCCAGGCGACTGCCCAACCACGGAAATAAAAACACAAGAGGATGCTGCGGCTTTCTTGCGCGATAAGGTGTATAAGGCTAAGGCTAAGCTCCAACCAAGCAATGCGGTCTTAGGTCAGGCCGCTGAGATCAATGAACAGGATTGGATGCTGGTATTGCAAGCCATCGCCGAGGAACTGAAAGAGAGAAATCCCCGATTGTCGGCGTGTAAAGAATAGTGTTTTATAAGCAGCAAGTGGGAAGTCACATTGCCAAGGGGGTGTATGTCTTCAGCGGAAAATTTCCTGCTTCCGCGCCGCCCACGACTTCAAGGAGTCAAGCCGACGCGTCGTACCAGCGCAATAAAGCGCGGGTCGTTACGATAGCTGTCCCAGAGAGGTTCGGCATTAAGTGAAGTGACATAGATGTTATGATCTGCGGCGGCTCTCAGCAGTCGCGCGAGCGCCTGCTCTCTTTCGCCAAGCCGCACGTACAGCAGCGCCACATGGTATTGCGCGATATGCTTGGTCTTTTCCAACTCTAGTTGAAAGTTGAGTCGTCTGCGCCAGTAAGCTTTCAATCCGCCTGCGGCAAAAGCCATTTTCATCCCAGCGATCTCGTCGGCACTAACTTGGCTCGCTTCTGCCTGCTTCAAGATGCCGGCAAACGCTCTTTGCTCATCGCCTTTCAATTCATAAGCCCTGATCATCCAACTGTAGTACTCGCCGGAGTCCGGGTTGAGATCGATTGCCCGCTGTGACTGCTCAATCGCTTCATCGTATTGGTGCGCGAAGAAGAGCACTTGCGCGACATTTCTCAGGATGAACAGATTGGTAGGGTCGAGTTCTTCCGCCTTCCTGATCTCCGCAATGGCTTGCTCAGAGCGTCCCCAATAGCTCAGGTCCATCGCGTAGTAATGATGCGCGTCCGCCGAGTTGGGATTGAGTCCCAGCGCGCGCCGGTGCAGCCGCTCGGCTCCAACGAAATCCCATTCATAATAATTTTTGTATTGCGCCAGCAATGAGTAGGCTTCAGCAAGTTGGTCGTCTAGTTTGAGCGCCTGATCGTAAGCGGTCTTCGCTTTCGGCATGACCTCCCGCGCTGGAGCGTGGCCGAGATAGTTCAGTGAGATATACGCAAAGCCCAACAGCGTATGCGCCAACGCGAAATGCGGATCCAAAGCGATGGCGCGCTCAAAGTAGGTGATCGCCTTTTCGACGTCTGGAATCTGGCGCTTATGCACCAACTGGCGGCCCCTGACGTAAAGCTTCCAAGCTTCGGCGCTGTTGGTGTGGTGTTTCGCCAGACCCTTCCTTTCCTCGCCAGTCAGTTCCAGCGCCAGCGCTTCCGCCACCTTCTGCGAGATCGTATCCTGAGCCGCGAAGATGTCAGTGCAATACTCTGTACACTGATAAGCCCACAATGCCCTTCCGTCGCGCACATCGAGCAGCCGCACCGTGACCCGAATCTTCTCGCCCAAAAGGCTCATGCTGCTTTCAAGCACCGCATCCACCCTTTGTTCGCGGCCCGCCGCCAGCGGATCTTGATCCAATGCTGCATACTTGCGCACCGCACTCGTTGGTCGCACGATGATCTGCCTCAAGCTGCTGAGCTTGGTGATCAAAGTGTCAGCCATGCCCAACTCCAACGCTTCGTCTCGAATTTCGGTCGCTAGCGGCTTGAACGGCAGCACGGCCAGCGATTTGATCTGAACCAAGTGAGTCGCAGGCACCCGCCACCAGTAAAGAAAAGACCCAAGCCCGATCATCAACGCGATGGCAACCGCGGCAACCATCATCCAGCGCCGTAACCCAAACCTCGCCCCCACAGTTTCAATCCTGTGCGTCGCCGTCGCCTCTCCCATCTGGCTGTCGAGCGGCAACTGTCGTACCTTGGCCACGAAGCGATAGCCGCGCTTCGGCACGGTTTCGATGTACTGTTGCCCGTTCTCTTTTTCGCTCAGCGCCTTGCGGATTAGCGAGATGTTATAAGAGAGATTTGCTTCTTCGACGAACTTATCCGGCCATACTAGCTTCAGCAATGTATCCTTTTCCGCCAATTGTCCGTGCCGTTCAACCAGCGTAAGCAATAAGTCAAACGCTTTGGGCGTAAGCGACACGCCCTCGCCGTCACGCAGCAGGAGCCGCTCCGTGACATTCAGCCGGAACGGGCCGAATTCATAAATGCGTCTTTGCAACTGATTCATATATACTCAGCGAATACTTTCAATACCTTCAAAAAATGTTTTGCTCTGAATACCGGCGTTAGCCGGAAGCCTCTTGCCGCCAAGCCAACCGCATGAAGGCGTGAGGCAATATGTCCTTTTCCTGAATTCTAAAGAAACAGAACGCCGCTGACCGATTGACCCATTCGTTACTCGTCATCTCTTAACCTCTGCCAACCAGTTGACCACGACGTTAAGTGGCGCAGCGGCAGTGTCTTCTAACCTTGCGATGACGAGGAATCGTTGCCCGTCCCTGGTCACGACATAGCGATTTCTACCCGGATTGATGTTGAATGGCGCCTGGAAGAGAAGTTTAGGCACGCCTGTCTCGAAAGAGCCGGAACTGGTTTTTACTTCCACGGCCATTAACTTTGTGTCCCCGTCGTTAAAGAACAATTCTTTTCCATCCTGCCGCCACCGTGGCCAAGCACCGCCAGCCACAGAGACCTGCCACTTTCTGTCGGGTTGCGGGAAGGTTGCCACGTAAACCTCATACTTGCCTGATTCCTCAGAGGTGTAGGCGACCCATCGACCATCGGGCGAGATGGCGGATTGATCCTCATTGAACTGTGTTTGAAGGTAGACCTGCGGTTGCCGCTCTCCTTCCAGCGGCAACAACCACAGATCGTTTTTCGTCTTGCTCTTGCTATCGGGATTCAGGTCGTAAATCAGCCATCGGCCATCGGGCGATAAATCATTTACGTTCTTGATCTCAGGCGAAGTGTAAAGAAGTTCTCCTTCTCCCGCGGCGTCTACTTTCTTTTCATATAGATCCCTTTGCCCCTTTCGGTCTGAGGTAAAGAAAATTTTGCTGCCGTCGTTCGACCATGCAGGGTCAAGATCATCCGCTGCGTCAGAGGTAAAACGCGATTTGGCCCCGCGTGCCAAATCAAATAACCAGATGTCACGCTTCCTGGTAATCGGGTCACGAATTCCTACCGCCAGGCGCTTATTGTCCGGTGAAAGGCTTGGATTGCTGTAATCGGCTGGTTCCCCTAGGGACCCAAGTCGCCTGCCAGTGCGGTCATACCAAATCAATTGTGGTGACTGGCCTGTTCCACCCTGAAACGCGAGTACGCCATTCTCCGAAGCACTAATCATATGTTTGGCGGAGTTATCATAAAATTTCACCTGACCCGAAATCGGAAATGCTTCACCCATTAGCTTCCACGTGGTGATGTCGAAGGCTTGCCCCATCAACACATTATTCCTTGAAAAAAGTAGATAGCTTGACGCATACACGGCAGTATGTTCCGTGTTGAGAACCAGTTTCGTTACATTGCCTGAGACGGAACCGACATAAATGCCAGTATGTGCCGGTTGTCTGCTACCGGAAAAATAAAGGAAGTGTTCGCCATCCGGCAGAAATTGCGGAAAGCCCTGAAATCTCTCTTCGCGCGTTGCGTCAAGCGTTGTCAAAGCCGAGGGAACACCACCTTTAGCTGGTACACGATAGAGCACAGATTCCCTAGAAAAGAGAATATCGCCTGCCCGATTCCACGTCCCCCCGCCAAAATTCTTGGCTTCGCAAAGCGTTTGCGATGGCCCACCCGACAAATCAATTCGTTTCAGTTTATCTTCACTGAAAAAACCGATGGAACGACTGTCTGGCGACCAAAAAGGAAGTCGCGCGTTCTCTGTATTCGGTAGAGCCTGCGTGGAAAAAGAATTCAGCGGGCGAAGATAGAGCATAATCTTCCCCGTTGCGTCAGCAGTAGGAAAAGCGAGTAATTGTCCATTGGGAGAAATGGCAAAACCAGCCCCGACAAGATTGGTAATTTCCGGCACAAATTGCGTGAAGCGCACCACTTGTGATTCGGGTTGCCGCCCCTTGAAATAGGCAAAGCCCAGCGTCACCACTGCCAGCAAGGCAAAGACCCCTGCGGCAATCCACGCGATGGAAAAATCCGGCCAGCCGTTGCGCTTCGTTGGTCTCCCATTAAACATTGATACTCTGCGCATGACTGGCGCAATCGTCTCAGCATCCAGTTTCGTCCCGTGAGAAAGCTGCGGCTCTCTATCAGTCAGATGCTGTACTTCTCGCACTTCAGCAACAAAGCGATAGCCACGTTTTGGCATAGTCTCAATGAACTTTAGACCGTTCTCGCCGTCGCCGAGCGCCTTGCGGATAAGCGAGATGTTATAGGAAAGGTTGCCTTCCTCGATGAACGTGTCTGGCCAGACCAGCTTCAGTAGCTCGTCTTTTTCCAGCAAACGTCCTTGACGTTTTACCAGCGTCAGCAACAGGTCATAGGCTTTGGGAGTGAGCGGCACACTCTCGCCATCGCGCAAAAGCAAGCGATCTTCAACGTCCAGACGAAAATGGCCAAATTCGTATAAGTGATTGATTTTGTGGCTCATAGCTGTTCCAAGAATTCTCCAAGAACCTTCAAAGAAATTTCCAAGCCATTTCTTCGAGGCTCCAAAGGACAATATCGCGACAGTTTGGCTAGGGTCCGCCGCGAAGTGAGCCGATGTTAAATGCATTTAGTGGACGGCTCATTTTAGGGCTGAGGCGGCGAATTGAGCAATCAATTCCTGCCTCGCCTTTCGCTCAAATCAAAAAAACTTTGGGACTGATTTGCATCCATTGGCCAAACAGTCACGCTCTGCCTACTGCAGCTTCTCAGAGTAAAAGCAATGAACTGCAAACATAGACCACTAACCGGACTCATTTTCGTATTGATCTTCTATTGGTTTGCGCTGGCGACAGGGGCTCAAGCCCAAACCTCTCGTGCGTCCTCAGCAGCCTCTTACCTGGACCGCGGCAACCAGTGGTTGGCTAAAGGAGAAATGGATCGAGCCATCGCCGACTACGACCTCGCCATCGCTTTCGATGATCGCATTGCCCCTGCTTACTACAATCGCGGTCTCGCTTGTCAACGTAAGGGCGATCTTGCCGGAGCGCTCCACGATTATGACCGCGCCATAGAACTGAACCCGCGCTATGCCGATGCTTACCAAAATCGTGGCGCTGTTCGTTATAGGCAAGGCGAGCTCGACGCGGCAATCAACGATTTCAGCAAGGCAATTGAGATTAATCCACGCGATGCAAATGCCTGGGTGAATCGCGGCTCGGCGCGAGGGGATCAGGGCGATCTTGCTGCCGCAATTGCTGACCTTAATCAAGCCATAAAGCTTGATCGGCGAAACGTTCTTGCCTGGACCAATCGCTGCACCGTTCGTTACCACCAAGGGGCGTTTGATGCGGCAATCGCCGACTGTAATCAGGCGCTCAAATTAAATGAAAATGACGCGTTTGCCTGGAACAATCGCGCGATGGCGAAGGAAAAGAAAGGAGATCTGAACGGAGCGCTTGCTGATTTAGATCGTGCTATTGCGCTCAATTCGCAACGAGCGGACTTTTACACCAACCGCTCCGGGTTATTGCTGGCCAAAGCCGAGCCAGAGCGTGCATTGGGTGATGTGAATCGTGCGCTCTCACTCGACCCAACCTTAGCTGAGGCTAGGGTCCATCGCGGCGTCGTCTGGTTTGCTAAAGGAGATTTCACAAGAGCGAAAGCGGATTTCGATGAATCGCTGAAACTCAATCCGCGTCTGGCAGATGCTTACTGTCATCGTGGCATCACTTGGTTGCAATTAGAGAAAGTAACAGAAGCCGAAGCGGATTTCGCCCGCTGTCGCGCGTTTGGCGCAACGCCAATGCCAGAAGCCGAAAAATTGTTGAAAACGATGCAAGCGCGGCGCGGCGCACAATAATTGCTGAATTCGGCAGAAGCCCGTACTTCAAAGCCGGGCGGCGTCTTCACTTCGGAATCTTCCCGTAATCCTTCAAGAACTGGTCAACGACAATATCAGTCAACGGATGGTTGTAGAGCATATCCATAAACTCAAAATACATCGTGCAGATGTCTGCGCCGATCAATGCCGCGTCAAGCACATGCTTCGGATGGCGAATGGCGGCGACGATGATTTCGGTCTTGAAGCCGTAATTGTCATTGATCGCTTTGATCTGGCTGACTAATTCCATGCCATCGTGGCCTACGGCATCCAGACGGCCAACAAAGGGGCTGACATACGTCGCCCCGCATTTTGCCGCCAACAACGCCTGCAAAGGCGAAAATGTTGTCGTGACATTCGTCTTGATGCCTTCGGCGGAAAGCGCTTTGACGGCTTTCAAGCCTTCTTTCAGCAGCGGCACTTTGACCACCACATTCTTGTGCATCTTCGCAAGCTGGCGGCCTTCTTCGATGATGCCGGGCGCGTCCAGCGAGACCGTTTCCAAACTCACCGGGCAATCCACAATGCCCAGGATCTCTTCGTAAACTTCCAATGCTCGGCGACCAGTTTTGGCGACGTGCGATGGGTTGGTGGTGATGCCATCCACAATGCCCCAGCTCCAGGCTTCGCGAATTTGGTTTACGTCTGCGGTATCAAGAAAAAGTTTCATAGCAGGTTTCAGAGGATAGATGCTAGATACCAGTAAGAAACCAGCATCTGGCATCCAGCATCTATCATCTCCCTCTTGGTTTACTGAAATTTACAAAATACTTCGCCGCTCCGCCTTCCAGCACAGCCATCACGTCGCGACAGACAGCGGTGACGACGCGGCTCTGGCCTTCGTTGGTGAATGCGCCAACGTGCGGCATCAAGATGACGTTTTCCATTTCATCGAACTTGCTGGGTGCCGGAGGTTCTTTGGCGCGGACATCCAGGGCGGCTCCGGCAAGTTTCTTTTCCTGCAAAGCTTGAAGCAGTCCGTCTTCGTCAACGACTTCACCGCGCGAAGTATTGATGAAAAAAGCGCTCCGTTTCATTCGACAGAATTTTTCGTAATTGAACAGCCTTGTGGTTTCCGATGTTGCAGGCAGATGGCAGGAAACGAAATCGCTCTGGCTCAGCACTTCGTCCAACGTTGTCATCCGCGCTCTTAGATCCATTGCCTTCAAACTTTCCGCATCCACAAACGGATCAAACGCAACAATGTCCATTCCCAATGCGCGCGCTTTTGCCGCAGTCGAAGCGCCAATCCGCCCAAGCCCGACCAGTCCAAGGGTCTTTCCCAGAATTTCAACCCCTGTGAATTTCTGTCGCTTCCAGCCTCCGGCTTTGGTGTCGGCGTTCCCGGCAGGAATCATCCGCGCCAAGCCGAGCATCAAGCCAATGGCCAGTTCCGCCACCGAATTTGTGTTCTGTTCAGGCGTGAACGCGATGACGATTCCAAATTCATTGGCTGCGGCGACATCAACATTGTCCAGGCCGACTCCGGCGCGACCGACAACTTCCAGCTTCGTTGCCGCAGCAAGCAATTCGCGTGTGACCTGCGTTTGGTTCCGAACGATCAAGGCCTTGAAATCGCCGATCATCGTCGCCAGCTTGTCCGGCTCTTTCCATAGTTCGGGAGCAAAGACGGCGTCGCAGCTTTGCCGCAGTTTGTCCATTTCTTCGCCGATAATGTTTTCTGAAATCAGTACGTCAGGCATTGTTATCTCAACTCAACTCGCCGGTAATCTTTCAACGTCAACAGCGCCAGCGAAACACCAAGCAGAGGCATTACGCCCGCCATAAAAAAGACCGGCACATAAGAAAACCGATCCACGATCATTCCAGTGACAAGCGGGAAGATCAAACCGCTGACACCGTTTGCTACCCCTGTCAGACCGGTTACGCGCGCGACAGCCGATTGCGGAAACACATCCGAAATCGAAGCGAACATATTCGCGGACAGAAACGTGTGCCCCAGCAGTACCATCGAAATCATCACCACGGCCCAGAACGAACTATTGGTGAACGGCACAACGAAACTGAGCAAACATAAAGCTGCTCCAAAGAGCAACGTTGCACGCCGGGCAGATTTCACTTCCAATCCTTTTTTCAGCAACAGTCCGGCAACAATTCCGCCGCCGATGCTGCCGATGTCGCCAAAGATAAAGGTGAACGAATTGAAATAGGCGCTGTCTTTGACGCTAAGGCCGCGCACGTCGTGAAAGTATTTCGGCATCCACAGCAGATAAAAATCCACGACGGCTCCGACCCAGAACCGGCACAACATCAAGCCCCAGGTTTGCGGCAATCGCAGCAATTGGCGATTGGTCGGGGCGAGTTCATTGCTAACGGTTTGAACGTCGCTGTTGATGTGCTGACGCTCGGCTTCTGTCAGCTTTGGATGATCTTGCGGCTGGCGGTACACCAACCACCAAACGGCCACCCAGATCACACCGAGAATGCTGGGAGCGAGAAACCCCATTCGCCAGCCATACCGTTCGCGAATCCAGACAATCAAAAACGAAGCAATGAACGCGCCCAGCATCGAAGCGCTGTTAAACACGCCTATTGCAAAAGCACGCTCACGGACAGGAAACCAACTGGCGATGATTTTATTGCCGCCCGAATAGTTGCCGCATTCGCCAGTGCCCAACCAGAAACGAAAGAAAAGGAATTGTCGCAAGCTGGTGGCAATGGCATTGAATCCGTTTCCGAAGGACCACCACAACACCGCAAACCCAAGACCGAAACGAACGCCAGCGCGATCCATCAACATGCCCATTGGGAATTCACCGAACATCATTCCCGCGCGAAAGATGGAACCGATTGCTCCGAAATCAGTGTTCGTCAGGTGGAATTCTTTGGTGATGTCGGCCTGAAGCACTGCCAGGGCTTGGCGATCAATAAAGTTCAGCACCGTCACGCAAAACAACAACGCCAAGATCCACCAGCGAACCTGCCGATAAACTGGCGGCATCGTTTCCCGGGGTTGTTGCGTCGGAGCGATTGCTTCGGCCATTGTGGTGACAGGTTTCAGAGGCGTTTACAGTCCGAAAGCTTCCAGATATTTGCCGCCAGCGCCGGTGTTAAACAGCACAACGCGTTCGTTGGCTTTGACACGTCCATCGGCCAGCATTTTTTTCAATGCCGACAAACAGGCCGAGCCTTCCGGTGCACAGAACATGCCTTCGGTGGAGCCAATGACTTTGGTGTCGGCGATCATTTCTTCATCAGTGACGGCGACAGCGCTGCCACCGCTCTTTCGCAGAATGTCGAGCATGATGAAATCGCCGATGGCCCGTGGAACACGCAATCCAGAAGCGGCTGTATGGGCGTTTTCGAACTCCGGCGCTTCGTCCCAGCCGTTATTAAACGCGCGTACGATGGGAGCGCAGCCAGTGGCCTGGACCGAAACCATTCGCGGGCGTTTCGATCCGATCCAACCCATCTCTTCCATTTCATCGAAGGCTTTCCACATGCCGACCAAACCGGTTCCACCGCCCGTCGGATACAAAATCACGTCAGGCAATTCCCAGCCGAATTGTTCCGCCAATTCGTAGCCCATCGTTTTTTTGCCTTCAATGCGATATGGCTCTTTCAGCGTGGAAACATCAAACCAGCCTTCAGCTTCTTTTCGTTTTGCAACTTCTGCTCCGCAGTCGGTAATCAATCCATCAATCAACGTGACGTGTGCGCCATATTGCTGGCATTCGATGCGATTGGCCGCAGGCGTATCACGCGGCATAAACACATAGGCTTCCATTCCGGCTTTGGCTGCATATGCCGCCATTGCGCCGCCCGCGTTCCCTGCCGTGGGGATGGCGACTTTTTTGACGCCCAGTTCTTTCGCCATCGAAATCGCCAGACACAGACCGCGCGCTTTGAACGCGCCGGTGGGATTCAGGGATTCGTCCTTGATATAAAGCTCTGGCATGTTGAGCGTCGCGCCCAATCGCTGAGCGTGCGGCAGCGGAACCCAGCCTTCGCCGAGCGTGACGATGTTTTCATCATGAACAACTGGCAGGACTTCGCGATAACGCCACAGCGAAGGCACACGGTCTTTCAGAACGTCTTTGGTCAGGGTTTTCGCTGCTTTCTGCAAATCGTAGCGGACAAGCAACGGTTTGCCCGCTTCAGACAGGTTATAAAGTTTATTCGGTTCGTAGGTTTTGCTCGTCTTCGAGCATTCAAGATGTGTGACAAACATGAAGTACTTTCCTAATAATAAGATGAAGTTGGGGAATCATTTTTTTACAGTGACCAGCATGACTTCTTCAGCACCGGCTTTATTGATGGCGCGCACCAGCAAGTTGACATCGGAATAGGCCGCATTCAATGCACAGCGGACATATACGTTATGCGGGATTTCGGGGCCGAGTTTTTCCAACCCGGCACGAATGTGTGAGGCCAATTCCTGCTCGGAAATCTTGCCGGCTTCGTTAAGGCTTTTCTCTCCGACAAAGTAAACGCCGGAAGATGGAATAGTGACAACCACTGACAACTTATGTTGCAGATAAACATCGTCTCTAGCACTGGCGGCAATAGGCAGCACAACAGAGATGTTTCTATCCCTGTTTAGCTCAGAAGCCAGGGAAAACCTGACCATCTCCTCCTGTGTTTTGACGTAAGGAATGATCGGCATTGCGCCTGCACTATTCACGGCATCCAACGTCCGCACGACTTCGCCGTATTGAATTTCTTGCGGAGCGTGAATAATTACTGCCCGGCGGTCTGGCGGACGCCCAGAAATTATGCCACGCAACTTTTCACTCAATTCCTGGATAGTCAGTTCCTTCTCTTTGTTCAGCCTGTATTTGCCATCAGGCAAAAGCTCGACTTCAATCCGATCTGGATTTTTGAGCGGGTTCCCAATTTCAATGGTCGGCGGCGGGCTGGTCTTTTTCTTTCCTTGAGCAAGCGACGCAAGACTTAGCAACCCGGTTAAGAGTCCAAGTGACATAAGCAACGTTACCAGCTTCATAATAATCCCCCTGCAAACCATAGAGATGTAAGCAAGCTCGCCACCGTTTCAGGTCGTGATCGTATCGCCTTTGCCTTGCATGAAGTCTTTGTTTTTGTCGCCAACCCAGTACCGCGCCCCGGCAATGCACCAGATGAATTCCAACGGTGATTCCTGAGAAAAGACCGGGTGGTAATTCATCATAGGAATCGTCACCAAATCGCCTTCATTGACCGAAGTCACAAAGCACATTTTTTCCGGCGACTCGTACACTTCCATCGCGCCGTGGCCTTTGATGAAGATGTAGGTTTCTTCTTGATCCGTGTGATTGTGTGGCGGCCACGAACGCTGGTACGGTTGAAAGAACGTGTATCCGGCAATCAGTTTGTCGGCGGCTTCAGGCACATCGAACATCATAAATACATCTTTGCCCGCCAGATGCCGAATGCGATCTTCGCGCCGGGAATATTCATCAAAGCTGGAATGATGGACAGGATGCACATTGTCCGCTGTCGCCGAGCATTCAATGACGCGAGCAATTTCAGATTTGGAATTCGAGAGTTGAAACTCTGCGCCGCGCGGAATGTATAGCGTGTCGTAGGGTGCCAGCGAATAGGTCTTGCCTCCCACGTTTACTTCAACTCCGCCTTTCCACATAAACAGTAACGTTTCGTCGTTGGCCTTGCTGATAGCTGCTGAATTCGCGCCAGCTTCGATGGTGTATTCGCCGCAACTCAGCCATTCCAGCTTGGCCGATGCGGGCGTGAAGCGTGGCGTATAAACGGCACCCGGCGTTACAGCTTTGAACAGCGTGCCAGGTTTGACCGAATCGCTTTTGTGAATGGGTTCGGCAATCGTTGCCGGTTGAACTGCCAATTGAACTGCTTGTGATGCCATAACTCTTGTTTCATTCCAGAAAGCTGTGGCCGGTGATCGGCAGTCGGTGGCCGGTAAATACCGACCACCAACCACCGACGACCGCCCATTGGTTTAGTATTCCAACCGCAGCGCGAACTGCCATTGCCGCGGAGTGGCCGAACCCAGCATGGAAGTGATCTTCCCGGCTGAACCAGGACAGTCCACACAGGTGCTGGGATTGTTCAAGTTGATGTGGTTGGCAAAGTTGAACGATTCGGCGCGGAATTGAGCCTTGATACGCTCAGTGATGGTGAAGTTCTTGAAGAACGACATATCCCAGAGCGAGAGGGCGGGGCCGAGCAAGCGATTCTTTCCAACGCTGCCAAATTGGCCGCGTTGCGGACGCCGCCATGGGCCGTCGGTTTGTCCGTTGGTGGTGAGCGCAACGGAAGTCACCTTGAACCACTGATCACGCGTTGGGTTTTCGAGATGCCAATCGCCGACCAAATCGGGACGGCACCAGCCCGTATCGCGGTCGGCATTGCAATCGCGGTACGACGGCGTGAATGGCAAACCGCTTTGCGCCTGCCACACCGTATTGACTTGCCAGCCGCCCAACACAGCGTCCACCGCTTTCGGCGCACTGCCGAGCAGTCGTTTGCCCTTGCCAATCGGCAATTCGTAAATTCCCGTGAAAAGGAAAACGTGGCTGCGCGTTTGGGGATTTGGGCCGTACGCTTGCGTCGCGTCAATGTTGTAGTAGGTGCCGTCGAAGTTGAACGAGCGCGACCAGGTGTAGTGGCTCATCATCGAGAAACCTTTGCTGAAACGCTTCTCAATTTTGAATTGTCCGCCATGGTAGTTGGTGCTCGCATCCGAGCCATAGTACCGGAAGTTTTGCGACCAACCGAACTTGTTGAAGAACGGCTTGCGCTGATTGAGCGTCAACGTGCCGAAGCCTTGCAACGTCGCCTGGTTGAAATCGTAATCGCCGCCGGTTCCGGCAAAAGTATGCGTGCCTTTGGAGCCGACATAGGCCGCTTCGACCGAAATATCCCAGGGCAGTTGCCGTTGCACCGACAGGTTCCATTGGTCGCTGGTGGGCAGGCGCAAGGTCTTCGGCAAAATGAAGGCCGTCACGCCATTGGGAAGGATCGGGCGGCCATTCGGGCCTTTGGGTTGACTATCCAGAATCGTCTTCGGATCAAGCGCTGTCGGCCCTTGCGCAAGGGTGAAGACCGACAGATAGTTTTGCGCCGGTTGATTCGATTGAATACCCAGCACCGGCAGGTTTTGCGTCACATTGTGACCAAACACCGAACCGAATACGCCGATGTCGAACCCGCGGCCATACCCCAGGCGGACAACGGTTTTGTCGTTCACGCGATAGGCGATTCCTAAACGCGGCGAGATTGTCGTGAACGTGCCTTGTTGATTCAAATCAAGGCCGACGCCTTGCGATCCGGCAATCAGCACTTCGCCCGTGTCGACATCAATGAAACCGCCCTTGCCCGCACCGGTCACTGTTTGGGGACGATAGATTTCGTCACGAACTCCGAAATTGAGCGTCAGCTTTTTCGTTACCTTCCAGGTGTCCTGTGCATAAAAGAACCAGCGGTTCTGCCGCTCTTCGGCGTCGGTGATTGTGCTGACATAGCGCTCGAACCGGCTAACATCGCCCAGCAGGAATGCCGCCAGCCCCGTGCCGCCGCCCGAAGGTCCTGCGGTGCGCGCTGCATCGAAGTTCATTTCGCCTGCACGGTGGCGGTCCGATGGGATGCGCAGGTTGTAAGCGCGGCGGATGTCAGCGCCGAACTTGATGGTGTGATTGCCGCGCAGATTCGTCCAGTTGTTGACGAACTGAATCTGCCGCTCGTTTTGGCGCAGGGGGCAGTTGCAGGCATTCACGCCCAAGGCGTAACCGAAAGCCACGGCGCCTACGCCATTGATATTGAAAAACGGCAGACCGCCCGTGAACGAATCGTTGTTCAGGCCTGGAATGCCGATGTCCTTGGCCGGCGTGGTCTGCGCTTGCCCCGGATCAACATTCACGCGATAGCGATAAAAGCCGAAGCGAAAGTCGGTCAGCCATTGCGAGCTGACGGTGTAATCGAAGCCCGAAGCCAGGCTCTGATTGCGCGTCTTCGATTCGCCCGCAAAGGTCGAGTTCGGTTGGAATCCGATTCCGCCGCCGGCGCTGCCATACACACCCGGCGAAATCAGCCGGTAATCAGCAAAACTGTAACGGCCAAAGCCATGCACTTTCTCTGTCACATAATAATCCCAACGTGTGTTGGTCAGGTCTTCATTGAATTTGGCCGATCCCGCACCTACGTAATTCGGCAAGTCAGGCGAAGCCGGCGTGAAGTTGGGCAACGGGATGTACTTGTTGAGTAAGGCAACTGCCTGCGCCGACAGGCGGTTGGTGGGAATCTTGTTTCCCGGAAACTGCGTGCGATTGGCCGGTGCCGTATTGCCCGCCGGGTCGAAAATCGCAGGCAACCCCGTGGCGCTGAAATCGCCTGCGCGTTCTGCGGCGGTCGGCACGCGCGTAATCACACTGCCGCCGATGTTGCGGCGTGTGCCTTGGTAATCGCCAAACCAGAACAGCTTGTTCGGAATGATCTTTCCGCTTGCCGCGCCGCCGTATTGATTAATCTGTGTCACCGGAATGAACCGGTCAGTACCGCGAATCTTCTGGAACTGCGTGAAGGGGTTGCGGGCATTCAAATGGTCGTTTTTCAAAAACTCGAAGGCCACGGCGTGAAAGCTGTTCGTGCCCGAACGGGTTTGCGCGCTGACCACGCCCGCATTCGCGCCGAATTCTGCGTCATACGCCGAAGTCGTGACCTTGGCTTCGGTGACCGATTCAAGGGTCGGGTTGATGACGATAAGCCCGAGCATCGAATCGTGATTGTCCGTGCCGTCTAGCAGATGCGACGTGCCTGCGAAGCTTTGGCCATTGACGATTTTGCGATAAGAGCCTTGCGGGTCTTCGCTTGCGGCAGTCTGCCCCGGCCAGGTTGTGATGCCCGGCGTGAACAATTCGACCGACGTGAACCGCCGATTCAGCAATGGCAGCGTTGTCAGCGCCTTCTCGCTGAAAGTCACGGCCACATCAGCGCGTTCGGTTTTCAGCAACGGGGCTTCCGCCGTGATGGTGACTTCTTCGCTGACCTGTCCGGGTTGCAGCTTGATTTCCAAACTGACTTCCTGGTCCACCGATACGCCGACTTCCTGCACAGCGGCTTTGAAGCCTTGCGCTTCGACGCGTACCTGGTAACGACCGACAATCAGGAACCGTTGGGTAAAGTTTCCCGATTCATTGGTGATTGCGCTGACACTGACGCCTCGACCGGTGTCTGTGATGGTCACTTTCGCATTCGGCACGGCTGCGCCTGACGAATCCGTGACAGTGCCGACAATATTGCCGTACACCGCCTGACCGTGGACTGCCGTCGAAGCGAATAGCGCAACCATGGCGAGAAACGCGACCGCCATAGCTCTTCGCATCATTGATAGCCTCCTAAGTAAGTTCTCTGGTAGAGAGGTGATTGGACACTGAGCCAGTCTTGCGGAAAATCTGACTCAGACTTCGTTGAATTCGGGTTGGTATTTCACTCGCCCAGCAAAACCCGCCAACGAACCTTCTCTTAATTCGATGATCATAAAAACTTCATCGCGTACATCGTATTCGCTTTGTATCCCAAACCTGCTGGCTGGGACAAATCCAAAACGCGGATAATATTCAGGATGCCCAAGAACGACGATGAATGATGAGATGAAGTAGGTGACTCCCTTCGCCGCGAATTGTTATGCTCGCGG
>CAZMXG010000046.1:0-1095 GCA_964570175.1 uncultured Heliomicrobium sp.
ACTTTGATGTTGATGAAATTGTCGTTTAAGAGTTTAGCGATGGCTTCGTTCTCGAAACTCTCATCAGCGAGCACGTGGCACCAGTGACAGGCGGAATATCCTATGCTCAGGTGAATCGGCTTATCTTCATTTTGCGCGGCTTCGAATGCTTTTTCTCCCCAAGCGTACCAATCCACCGGATTGTGGGCATGATGTTGCAAGTAAGGACTGGTTTCGTGAATCAGCCGGTTTGTGTACTTAGGTGTTCCGTCATTATTGAAATGTTTGATTTTCATCTTCCCTCCAAGTCCAACCTTTATGACTTTTGCGTTTTCCGCTTTTCACTTCGTGCATGTGGACAACGTCTAGTCCCTGTTCCCGACAGAAAGCGCTGAGGTTGCCAATGATAACTCGTTCGCCTGCCGGGCTGATGAATCCAGTATACTTTTTCGGTTCAAGCTTCTTCTTGCCGTTCTTATGAGTCCATCCGCGATGATTGTTGAGCTTGCCGTTCGCGACGGCAACCATGTGAGTGTTATCCAAGCCTCGCTCGCGGCAAAATGCGGCGAGATTGGTGATTGTTCCGGCAGGCTTGCCGTCAGGCGAGATAAAACCATCGTAAGTCTTGACATAGTCGCGTTTTCGGATGCTGTTTTTGTGTGTCCAACCTTTGTACGACTTCAGCTTACTCCGCCCCTTTGCCAGACGGGGCATTGACGGAAAATCCAATCCGTTTTGTCTGCAAAAGTCGAAAAGATTGGTGATCGTTACTTCCTTGCCATCAGGATCAGTGAACCCTTCCCAGACCTGGACGAACGTATCTCCCGGCGAGCCGGCAATCGGATAAAGATTGAAGCCGATTTTTTTGTCTGTGCAGTGAGTACTGTCAATCCATTCCTGTTCAGCACACAACAGCCCAGATCGTGGCGTATATTCCAGAACCGTGAATTCAAAGGCCTCTTCGCCGTACTTGTCCCAAGCTTGTTGAAGATGACAATTCCTATGTTTACCCAAACGCAGGCTTTGGCGATGTTTTTGCCACCGTGCAGTTAGATTCACGGCGCTGCCAATATAAATTTTGCCATTCACATTGCAACAAATCTGATAAATGCCAGC
>CAZMXG010000046.1:1195-42753 GCA_964570175.1 uncultured Heliomicrobium sp.
TAGCGGTTTGCCAGCTAGCGGTTTGCCAGCTAGCGGTTTGCCAGCTAGCGGTTTGCCAGCTAGCGGTTTGAATGATCGTTTTGGGGAATTGTTTGGCATTCCGTCGAACAACACATCCTAAAATTGGAATCGGGTGAGTTGAAAATTCAGAGGATCGTTGGTAAACGGGATGCTAGCTTTTTTCGAGGAATTGCAAAAGCCCCAATTGGTGTCACAAAAGATGAGTTATAAATGTTTGCTTTTTGATCTGGATGGAACGTTGGTGGATTCGCGCGCCGATTTGGCGAATTCGGTAAATTTGATGCTGACTGAACTGGGCCGCGAGCCTTTGTCATCGTGTCGAGTTCTTAACTTTGTTGGCGAAGGTGCGCGGCTATTGGTTGAACGCTCTTTGGCCGCCTCTGCCGAAATTCCGCCGCAACCCGAAGAAGTGGATCACGCATTGACAATTTTTCGGCATCATTACCGCGAACATCTGCTGGATACCACGCGTGTGTACCCGGAAGTGGAAGAGACGCTGGCGCGGTTAAGCTACCTGCCAAAAGCCATTGTCACCAACAAACCCTACGAATTTTCCGTTGCGTTGCTGGAAGGCTTGGGGATGCTTTCCCAGTTCCAGGTTGTACTTGGCGGCGACAGCCTGCCGGAGCGCAAGCCTTCACCGATGATGCTGCTAGAAGCTGCTCGCTCGATCGGAGTTCCTCCCTCAGCTTGTTTGATGGTTGGCGATACGAAATTTGATGTTGTGGCGGGACAAGCGGCGGGAATGAAAACTTGCGGGTATGTTCCGGGTTTTCGCGGCAGGACAGAATTGGCCGAAGCTGGAGCGGATTTTCTGATCGAACGGTTCAGCGAACTTTGTATGCTGGTCGAATGTGCGAAAACGCATTTTGCTGCTGGGTAAGCAGAGAAAAAGCCGCTCGCACCTGTTCGTCAGCCAATGCGTTTTGGAGACAAGATTGACGAACAAACGCGAGCAGCTTCAATGCCCGTGGCGTTAGCGACGGGCTTGCCGATGGGTCGCTTAAATTGCCGGGGACGATTTGGTGAGTTTGTTGAACACAACCCAAGCCAGATAAATCACAGCGCCGATCACAGCCAGTTTGATCAGAACCGGAATCAAGCTCAGCGCCAGCCCCAGAACCGAAAGAACCAAAGAACCCACAGAAGCGATCACGACCAACGCGATCACCACAAAAAGAATTTTGCCAATAGCTTCGCCCATAAACGTACAAATCTCCTTTCACGAGTCCAAAATTTAGCAGGCGGAATTGAACCTTGTTGCACCTCGCCATACGCGACATTGCGCGGCGATGTTTCAGTAATTTCAGGCCGTGTCAGATGGGCTGGCTTCGATTACAATCGCCCCGTGAGCGATTCTTACCGCCAACTCATCGAACAAGTAAACAAGCTGACAGATAAATTGTCGTCGCAGTATGCGCAGCACTTGGTTTGCCGATCTGGTTGCAGCGGATGTTGTCATCATCATTTGTCTGTTTTCGCTGTCGAAGCTGCTACCGTTCGCACGGCAATGGAAGTGTTGCCGGAATCTGTCCGCGTGAAGTTGGAGCTGCAAGCTCACGAAGTGCTGGAGTGGGAAGCGCGCGGCGAACCGGTCGCTTGCCCAATGCTGGTGGATGATCGCTGCGCAATTTACGAATCGCGCCCGCTGATTTGCCGCACCCAAGGTTTGCCGCTGCTGATCGAAGTCGAAGATGGCGAAGCCGAAGTGGATTTCTGTCCGCTGAATTTCACGGCTGAAAACGCGGTGGACGTTTTGGACGAAGATCATCTGGTTCCGCTGGACGATCTGAATTTGAAACTGGCGCTGGTGAATTTGCAGCATTGCCGCGAGCAGGGAATTGCCGACGAAGTCAGCGGCCAGCGCCAGCCGATGGCTGAAATCATTCTTCAAACTTACAAAACGAAGCCTCGCATGAAAACAAAACTCTTTTTGATCCTCTCGTTGTCACTAATTTGCGTTCAATCGTTCGCGCAAATTTCACCCGCTGCCACTGCTGCGAAAAGTTATCGTCAAACCCACGAACACGAAATCATGGCGGAATACGTCAACCTGCTTTCGATTCCGAACGTGGCCTCAGACACGGCGAACATCGGGCGCAATGCAAACCTGATTGTTCAGATGCTGGAACGTCGAGGCGTGAAAACGCGCCTGCTGGAAGTTCCTGAAGCTCCGCCCGTGGTGTACGGAGAAATTCTGACGCCGGGCGCGACGCGGACTCTGATTTTTTACGTGCATTACGACGGCCAGCCGGTGGAACCCGCCAAGTGGGTTGGTGGCGATCCGTTCAAACCAATCTTGCGTTCGGCAGCGATTGACGCGGGCGGCAAAGACATTGCGTTTCCGGCTAAAGGCGAAAAGTTCGATCCTGAATGGCGGCTGTACGCGCGTTCAACAGGCGACGACAAAGCGCCGGTGATTGCGATTTGCGCGGCGCTGGATGCGCTGAAAGCGAGCAAGATTACTCTCAACGCCAACATCAAATTTTTCTTTGAAGGTGAAGAAGAGGCCGGTTCGCCGCATCTGGAAAAAATTGTTGAAAAGTATCGCGACCTGCTCACGGCCGACGCCTGGATGATTTGCGATGGGCCTGTGGATCAAACCCGGCGACAACAAATTTACTTCGGCGCGCGCGGAGTCACAGGGTTTGAAGTTACGGTGTACGGTCCCAGGCGCGAATTGCACAGCGGGCATTACGGTAACTGGGCGCCAAACCCGGCTTTGATGCTCAGCAAGTTATTGGCTTCGATGAAAGACGACGATGGACGAGTGCTGGTCAAAGACTTTTATGACGGCATCGAACCCTTGAGCGAAACCGAAAAGCGCGCTTTTGCCGAAGCGCCTGACAACGATGCTTTGCTAAAGCGCGAACTTGGGCTTGGCTGGAGCGAAGGCGGCGGCAAAAAACTTGCGGAACTGATCAATCTGCCTTCGCTAAACATTCGCGGTTTTGTCAGTTCATCGGTTGGAGCGACAGCACGGAACGTCGTTCCTTCGACCGCGACCGCTTCCGTGGACATTCGCCTGGTCAAAGGCGTTGATCACGTTGCGGCAGTGGATCGAGTTATCGCGCACATTCGCGCGCAAGGTTATCACGTTGTTGAATCCGATCCGGACGACGCGACACGGTTGAAATATCCGAAGATCGCCAAAGTCGTTCGGCAAGGCGGGTACAACGCTTCTAAAACTTCGATGGATTTGGCAATTTCAAAAGCTATCATCGCCGCCGTCGAAAGCGCTCACGGCAAAGTGATCAAAATGCCAACATTGGGCGGCAGCGTGCCGCTGTACATTTTCACCGACAACCTGAAAACACCCTGCATCGGTATTCCCATCGCCAACCACGACAACAATCAGCACAGCGCCAACGAAAACATGCGGCTGCAAAATCTATGGGATGGAATTGAAACCATGGCGGCGCTGCTGACAATGAAATAAAAAGCGGAGTGCGGCGATTCGACACCGGATTGCATTCTCGCAACCGGTTTCGCTCATCCCCAACGGTACTGCCAGCGAAAGCCCAAGGCCACGTCAAACCGCAGCACTCCAAAATATCCGCAACTTTTCATTCGCTATGCAGATGCGCCAGCGTATTTCGACGGATCTTCTGCCGCTGTCTTTGCGCAGTCATCACAACAAACGGTGATTTCCTTGCCGCCGACTTTGACCTTGATTCCGCCTTCGTTGATATCCCAATCGCATACCGGGCATTTTGCTGTATTCATAAGATTTCCTTTCAGTTATGGGTTTTTGTTTTGCCGCAACCGCTACTCGGTTACGGCTCTTGTTCGACGGAAAGGATCATAGCCAGGCGGGAAAATTCAGACTTCCAGATTCTTGCTCATTTCGCGCAAAGTTCGTTGGCTGGCGTTCAGGCGGGCTTCGGAAGGAGTGACGCCAAATTCTTTGCGGAATGTGTCTGTGAAATGGCTGTGGCTGGAAAACCCAAGTTCCAGCGCCAGGGCGGTCAGGTCATCGGTTCCTTCGGCCAATCGTTCCAGCGAAGCGCGCAAACGCAACTGCGTCAGGTAACGATGAACCGGCACGCCGGTATGTTTTTGGAAGATGCGGGCCAAGTGGAAGGGTGAAGTGAACACGGCGCGGGCGACATCGTCCAGGCTGACGGCTTCGGAAATTCGGCTGGCCAAATAAGTCTTGGCGGCTTCGGCGCGATCCGCGTGATCGGACTCAGTTCCGTTTCGGCGAGGTTTGCGCGGCAAGTCGTATCGCACATACGCAGCTTCCAAAACATCGGCAATCAGTTGAAGCGCCGTCACGTCCGCCCAAAGCGGCTCTAACGATTCGATTTCGGCAACTTCCAGCTTTCTGACCAATTCGCGGTGACGCCAGAAAATTTCGGAATCGCACGGGCCAATGACAAAAGGAAACGGACGTTCCGGATGTTCGTCCACCGTCGGATCCAGTTCGCGGACAATGTCGTTCAAGATGCGCGGCGAAGCGGCCAAAATAGTTCCGCGATCACCACGATCGGTCGGATGGCTGATTCGATACGTTGATTCTTTTGAAAAGAAAACCGCTTGATTGACGTCGGCAGTCAGACTGCGTTTGCCGAAATGTTTGGTGAATGCTCCGTGCCGCATCAACACAATCTGGTTGGCGTCCGCTTGCTCGTCGCCGCCCGGTCCGCCGCAATGGATGCGGCAACAGTAATCGCGCACGCCGACCAGCGGGCTTTCATGCAGCGAACGGAACGTGAGCAGGTTGTCTGGCGGACGCGACATGCGCGCATCCTACGCAATCGGCGAGATTGAATCAACGCAGTCTTTCCCCGTCAAAAATTGAGCTTCAGGCCGAACTGAATCACGCGCGGGTCGCCCGCCGAAGTGATCGTGCCAAAAGCAGCGTTGCCTACGACGCCGTTCGGATTCGCCAGCGGCGGCGTGTTCGTCAGATTGAAGATTTCCGTTCGGAATTCGAAGTTTCGCGTTTCGCCAAAATGCGTTCGTTTGATGAAAGCAATGTCCGCCGTTCGATACCCCGGCCCGCGCACAGGATTGCGCGAAGCATTGCCCAGCGTGAACTGCGGCGCGACGGCAAACGCCGACGTGTCAAACCAGCGTGCGGTCGTCCGCTCGTCGCCGGGCAAAGTTGGATTGCGCAAGATGTTCGGGCGCTGTGTGCCGAATCCGGCGAAGGCGTTGAAATTCGTGATTTGCGTGACGGGAAAGGGAAGCCCGGATTGCAGCAAAACGGTTCCTGCTATTTCCCAGCCCCCGAGCAGTTTGTCGGCGATGCCGCCAAAGTTGAACAGCTTTCCCGTTCCGAACGGCAGATCATAAGTAAAGCTGGTGACAAAGACATTCGGAATGTCGCCGGTTGAAACATCTTTTTCCAGCGCCCGATTGAAACTGTCCGCCACCGGAAAATTGGCAACCGGCCCGGTCACGATCGAAGCGTCAAAGACCGATCCGGCATCGTCAATCAGCTTCGAACGCGTGTAACCGACCAGAAAGGCCAAACCTTGCGCCAGGCGTTTTTCCAGCTTCGCCTGCAAAGCGTGATAGCTGGTGTTGCCGACGTTGTTGCGATACAGGCTGACGGTGGTGAAGCGCGGAAAAGGCCGCAACAGTTGCGCGCGTGGAATCGTCGGATCGCCGATGGAAGATGAACGCGGAATCTGGCCGAAGTAAGGATTGGCTACGGTTTGCAGCAGTGTGTTTCCTTGCGCCAATTGTTCAGCCGTCAGTTGGTTGATATTCGTGTCTGGAATGCCGACATGCGTGATCTTAGATCCGGCATAGGCGACTTCTACCACCAGGTTTGGCGTGATTTCGCGCTGAAGTGCCAAATTCCATTGCTGCGCGTAGCCGCTGCCTAAATCTCGATCTACCGAAAAAACGCCTTGTCCCAAACCGGCATCCGGCGTTGGCGCAATCGGCTGCACATTCGGCCCAACGGAAAGCACAAACGCCGGAACAATGCCCTCCAGCGAGCGCTGCGTGACAGTTTGAATGAAAGGGAATTGCGGGATGGTGAACGGCGTGGTGATTCCCGCCTGTTCTTGCCAAATCAAACCATAGCCTGCACGCATCACGGTTTTGTTCGTCAATCGGTACGCCAAGCCAAGACGCGGCCCAAAATTGAGTTTATGCAGTTCGCGCGCCGATTCTGGAAAACCATTCTGTCCCAGATATTCCAGTTGTTGTGTTTGCAGGTTGAACACTGCGCCTTGGTTGTCTGTTTCCGTGGAAGGGAAGTTCAGCGTGTAACGCAGGCCGGCGTTGACTGTCAGCTTTGAGGTTACTTTGAAATCGTCCTGCGCAAAGAATTCCAGAATCCACGCGCGCGGATGAATTGCTTGCTGCTGCAAATCAATCGAAAAGTTGCTGACCTGTCCGAGCAGGAAACTCGCCAGCGCATTGCCGCTTTGTCCCGAAAGGAGGCTACTGGTCGTGGCATTGCCCGGTTGCTGGCCGACTGTGTTCGCTGTGCCGCGCGAATTGGAAAAAGGTGCGGTGAAGTTAAAGATGCCGGTTGGCGAAGGCGGCTGCAACACGTTCAATCGTTCAACGCGAAAATCCCCGCCGAACTTCAGCGAATGCCGCCCGCGTTGCCAACCCAGCGAGTCAAAAATTTGCGTCACGTCTGTGTTGAACAGCGAATTGGTGTTTGCCGAAGGTCCAAGCTGTTGCAAGCCTGCGATGGTGAAAGTCGGCAGTTCATTTTGAAAGGCTCCGTTTTGCGGAATGCCGGGAATCCCCAGGCTTTGTGAAGGCGGCGCGTCTAGCAGCAAAGCGCGACGATCCAGCGAACGGCGCGTATATCCGACGCGCAGTTCATTCAAGAGGTTCGTGGAAATGACTTTTTGATAATTGCCGACAACTTGATAGCCACGGCTTTTCTGCATGCCGAGCGCGCCTTGCGTGATAGCGCCGCTTCCGTCCGGCAGAGGCGTGACGGGTGTTGCGTCTTCATTGAAAAACGAAAAGCGCCCGAAAAGCTGGTTGCGGTCAGAAAGCTGATGATCCAGCCGAATGTCGAATTGATCCTGGTTCGTGCCTTCGTTGGCGACGCGACGGAAGTTGTTGGCCGCTCCGGCGAATGTCGGCAGCGGATAACGATCCAGGAGCTTTCGCGCGACGGCGTCAAAATCATTCAGTGGAATAATGTTACCTGCGTAAGCCCGCCGGTCACCAATCCGGAAAATTTGGCCTACGCGCGCTTGGATCGTGTTGCCATTGGTATCAATGACATTGATCGGCGTGCCTGTGTTGGTGGTTGTCGCCGTTGCTGTCGTTGCGGTTGTTTGCAGGAAAAGTGGCGCGCCAAGATTGGCCGAAAAGTCACCGTTGCGCTGCGCTACTGTTGGCACGTTTGAAATCAGCACGCGGCCAATGCTCTGTCGTGTGCCTTGAAAATCGCCGAAGAAAAATGTGCGCTCTTTGATGACTGGCCCGCCGACGGCAAATCCATACTGGTTGCGGCGGAAAACCGGTTTGTTTGGATTCGCTGCCGTCGCGGGCGCAAACAGGTTGCGGGCGTTCAAAGCTTCGTTGCGCAGAAACTCAAACACAGTTCCGTGCAGATCGTTCGTTCCGGATTTGGTTGTTAAATTGACGACGCCTCCGTTGAAGCGCCCAAATTCAGCGGGCGGTGAATTGATCTCCAGCTTGAATTCCTGAATCGCGTCAATCACGGGCGTGAAGGCCACTTGCCCCGGTTCCGGTTGCAGCGCGGAAATGCCGTCATAAAGGAATTCATTGACGCGCGGGCGGCCTCCATTCAATCGCGGCAACGAAGGTCCCGCAGCCGTTGGTGGTGGCGCGGCAACGCCGGGTGAAAGCGTAATCAGCGAGAAAAAGTTACGGCCATTGAGCGGCAAATCTACAATGCGCCGGTTAGGAATTACCTGACCCAAGCTGCCGCTTTCCGCTCGCAACAGCGAAGCATCCGCCGTGACAGTGATTTCTTCATTTACATTTCCGGCGCTCAAGCTGGCATCCAATCGAATGCGTTCACCCGTGGTCAATTGTACTGCTTCGCGCACAATGCGGCGAAAATTCGGAGCACTGAACGTGATTGAGTAAATGCCCGGGCGGAGTTTGGTGATGGTGAAAAAACCGTCTTCACCAGTGGTGACGGTAATGGCGTCTTTGGTATCAACGTGTGTGGCGGTGACGCTTGCGCCTTTCAAACCCGCGCCAGCCGCATCACGGACTTCACCGATAAGCTCTGCTTGTCCGGCTTGGGAAAACGCGGCTGAATAAAAGGGAGTTGTGAGACAGAAAATGGCAAGGCAAAGCCCTGGCAGCCGAAATCGCATGAAAGCTCCTTTCCAAGTAAGGGAGGCGCAGCCGTTTCCCGCTTACACCCTATCGGTCACTCGTCCATTGGCTTCGCTATTCGGCAATTAGCCGGAAGGTGCGGTGACTCGGAGTTCAAATTGTTAAAGTTCGTCAGGCGCGGATCAGCATCACTTCCGTGGCTTTGACCAGCGCATACGCCGCAACGCCCTTTTTCAGGTTCAATTCCCGGCAAGCGTCGCTGGTGATGATGGACGTGACGAATTGCCCGCACACATCAATCGTCACTTGCGCCAACAGCCCGGAGTACCGAACGTTGGTAATGATGCCAAGCAATTTGTTGCGACCGCTGATCTCATTCAGCCCGGTAGTGGTTTTCGGCTTCAGCGCCGCAAAGGTTCGCGCACCTGACAGGCGATCAATTTCGCTACGCGGAATGCGGTGATGCCCGCCAGCGGTTTTCACCGACTGAATCTTTTCCTGATAAATCCACAGCTTCAGCGTTTGGTAACTGATGCCCAGCAATTCCGCCGCATCGCGCAGCCTGAGTTGTTCCATAACTCCTCCTATACGGTTATCGGTTGTCTCTAGTCAAATTTTGGAGAGCAGCTTAGGCGGTTTTAGTCAGTTTGGCGAAGAAAAAACTGTGATCGGAGCAGTTGCAGGGCAAGAACGCTTTAGTAAAATGCAAATCATGCTGCTGAGTAGATTCGAAGTGTTGGCGCTACTGCCAGACAAACAGGAAATAGAAGGCTTTCAGATTGTCGTGAATCCTTCGGGGCGAACGGTTTTGCAGGAATGGACACAGGTTTACGAAACCGTGGTGGATGGTTTGCCGGAAAAGTTTCACGCCAAGCTGGCCTGGCATAAAGGCCGCATTGACCTGGGCATCCTGATTTTTGTCCGGATCGGCGAAGACCCAAAAAAGCAGATTAGTTTTTATCTGAAACCGGACCCGGAAAAAGTCAAAAAGCGGTATCGCATCAATCCGTACAAGCCAAAGTCCGCTTAACTTTCATTGCTTGGAATCTTTTCGCCGCACGCGCAGCACGGCGATTTTTGTAGAGTGATTGAAGGGGGCAGGATCGGGCAGTTTGGAAGCCACTCGCGTTGTCTTGTAGCCGGTGAAGTCTTCAGCAACCGGAATCAATTCTTCAATTTCCAGATACTCATCCGAACATAACGCCTGAAGCGTTTGCATAAACTCCGCTCCGCTGACAAACAGCGCGTTGTTGACCGCGACCAGCCGGCCTCCGTTGGCAATCAGCGGGCGCACCTTGTTGATCAACCGTGCGTAGTTGTTTTTTGCATCCACCATTCCTTTGTTTGTTGATGCAAAAAACGGCGGATCAAGCAACACGCAATCGAATAGTTCTTGGGCGCGAATCAGCCGGCTGACCTGCGGCCAGAAATCGCCGGATTGAAAATCCGCTTTGTTGATTGGGAAACCATTCAACGTGTACGAAGTTTTCGCCACGTTCAGAAATGTGCGATTCAAATCAAGCTGTACGACTCGGGAAGCTCCTGCCGCCTTGGCTGCAACTCCTAAACTACCGGTGTAAGCAAATGTGTTCAGTACGCGTTGGCTACTTACAGTTTTCAAAATCCAGCTTCGCAGGTTTCGTGTATCCAGGTAAAAACTGGCGTCGCGGTTCAACTGCAAAGCGACCGAATACCAAACGTCATGCTCGCGGATTTTTGTGGCTGTCTTTTCGCCAGAGAGCAAAATTCCGTTGCGAGTCTCAGCAGTTTCGGCGTTGCGGGTTTTCAACACGACGGCGCTGATCCACGGCAAGCGGGATTGATAAAACTCCTGAGCCGCAGTGATGGCTTTCTGGCTTTGTTCTGGCGTTTCGGAGTAATTGTGCAAGACCAAAGTCTGCGCGTACAGATCAACAGCTAGCGTTGGCCAGCCTTCGGTAAAACCGTTGAAAAGCCGGAACGCCGCTTCGCGGCGCGCGTCAAGCAATTCGGTGCGAGCGTCGAGCGCTCCGGCCAGTAATTCTTCAATTGAGTTTGTCATAAAAAGGAAGCTTCGCGGCTTTCATTACAGCAGGCGGGACGCCTGCGCTCCCAGCTTCATCGTGGCTTCGATTTCTTTTGGCTCTTTGGGAACACCGGTGGTTAGAACTTCAAAGCCGGTTTCAGTCACGACAACGTCATCTTCGATGCGGACGCCGATGTTGAAAAATTCTTCCGGGACGTTTTCGGCTCCGGCGGCGATGTACACACCCGGCTCGACGGTGAAAACCATTCCTGGTTCCAGCTTTCGCCAGTCCTCATCGAGCTTGTAACGGCCAACGTCGTGAACATCCATTCCCAACCAATGGCCGGTTTTGTGCATAAAGAATTTTTCGTACGCCTTCGACGCCACGTTGTCTTTGACGCTGCCGGTCAGCAAGCCGATGTCAATCAACCCTTGCGTCACCACGTCAACGCTATGTTCGTGAAGCTTCATGAAACTTTCGCCGGGTTTGACCATCTTGATGACTGACTTGTTGGCGTTCAACACGACTTCGTAAATGGCTTGTTGCGCTTTGGTGAATTTGCCGTTGGCGGGAAAAGTGCGCGTGATGTCGCCGGAAAAAATGTTGTATTCGGCTCCGGCGTCAATCAACACAACATCGCCGTCTTTGATCTGTTCGTTGTTGGTGTTGTAGTGCAGGATCGTCGAATTGAAACCGGCTCCGACAATCGAAGGGTATCCAACGCCCGTCGCGCCGTTTTTGCGGAAGACGTACTCGACGACAGCTTCCAATTCGTATTCGTACATTCCCGGCTTGCAATGTTTCATGGCGGCGACGTGGCCTTCGGCGCTGATGGCGGCGGCACGTCGCAAACTGTTTAAGTCTTCTTCATTCTTCCGCAGCCGCATTTCGTGAACGATGGTGCTGGGATCAATGATTGTCGTCGGGGCGTAAACTCCACCGCGCGCCCTTTCCCGAATGTGTTTAATCGTTCCGAACACCTTCTGATCGAACTGCGCGCTTTGGCCGAATCGGTAATACAGCGTGTGAACGTTTTGCAGATATTTCGGCAGCACCTGATCAAGTTCGGCAATGTCGTAAGCGGCGTCGGCGCCGAAATCGCGGACTGCGCCTTCGACTCCGGCGCGTAATCCTGTCCAGATTTCTTCCTCACGTTTGCGCGGGCGAACGAACAACACATATTTGTGTTCGGGGTGACTCGGTGCCAGAACGGCGACGCAATCGGGTTCATTCAATCGTGTCAGGTAATAAAAATCCGTGTCCTGTCGAAACTCAAAATCGGTGTCCTGATTGCGGCGAACCTCGTGTGCGCTGGCGAAGACCGCGACGCTGTTCGGTTCCATCATGGCCAGAAACTCGGTCAGTCGGGAAGGTTTCATTCATTGCTCCTTGGAGGTAGAAGGTGATTTTGAAGAGTGCAAAGTATACATGATCTGTTATGATCCCGCCCGCAACTTCAACCAGCGCCACAGCTTTACCGCGCGATTCCGATAACCCTAATTTTGCTTCATAGCTTCGATGGTTCCCCTGCGATTCGAGAGCGATGAGTTATCTTACCCGTTAAGTTCCGGCGGGATGGCTGAAGCGTGCGCGCCGTTGGGTTTTCGCATTGGCTGCTGGCTGGCCTGGACTGTTCTCTTGCTGGCTTTCACCTCGCCGGTTCAGGCTCAAAGCCGTTATCTTCACACAGCCTGGACAACTGAAAACGGGTTGCCGCAAAACTCCATCAACGCAATTGTGCAAACGCGTGACGGTTATTTGTGGTTGGGAACGCATGGCGGATTGGCGCGATTTGATGGCGTCAAGTTTACGGTGTTTGAAACCGGCAACACGCCCGAATTGAAAAGCAGCCGCATCATTTCGCTCTATGAAGATCACGCCGGAGCATTATGGATCGGCACGCAATACGGCGGATTGACGCGATACGCCAACGGAATTTTCAAAACTTTCACAGCGCAAGACGGCTTTCCGGATGCTTTTGTGACTTCGATTGCCGAAGACGGCGAAGGGAATCTTTTTTGCACGACGAATAAGGGAATTGTGCGATTGAGCGCCGGACGCTTCAGCATCGCGCACAAAGTTTCCGCAAGCCATGCACTCCGGTTTCGCGATGGCAGCGTCTGGTTCACAAGCGGGCCAAGTCTGATTTGCTATAAAGCCGGTAGCTTCAGCACGTATTCACTTTCCAACGACACAAAGTCGAACAGCATTGGCAGTCTGACCGAAGCCCAGGATGGGAGCGTGTGGCTGGCAGTGGGGCGAAAACTGGTGCGTTTTTCCGAAGGAAGTTTTACGACCATCACGGAACTTGCGCCTATGGCGAAGGGGTCAATGGACGATGGTTTCGTGCGCTTCATTCCGAATCAACAAAATCGTTTGCTGTTGTTGATGGGAAACGGCCTGGCGCGTTGGGAAGAAGGGCAGCTAAAGCGATTCGCCACGGCAGTGAGCCAACCGCTCGATAAAATTCACCCGGCGCTGGCGGCGCTTGAAGACCGCGAAGGCAATTTCTGGTGTGGTTCGAAAGTCGGCGGGCTGCATCGCTTCAAACCGGCGCTGATAACTTCTTATGCTGGCGAAAACGGATTGAGTGACGAAAGTTTCGTCACGATTACAGACGACGGGGCTGGCGGGTTATGGATGGTGGGGAATCACAGCCTGTTTCGTTATGCCGAAGGAAAATTCACGCCATACAACATCGCTTCTTCCTATTGGACGATGGCGTATAGCCGAGACGGGAATTCGTGGTTCGGCCGTGGCAATCTGTATCGCTTCAAAGATGGTCAGGTGATTGAGTACACACGCGAACAACTCGGGCTAGCAGGTGCGCCGATGGCTGCGCTCTATGAAGACAAGCAGGGAAGGCTATGGATCGGCATGGGCAATGACGCAGGCAGAGTCGGCGGCTTGTTCCTTTTCCAAGACGGTCCCGAACCAAAAACGACGGCGTATCGAACGAGTGAAGGGCTGGTTCACAACGGCGTTTATTTCATCACCGAAGACCACACGGGAGCATTGTGGGTGGGAACGACCGGCGGTGCCAGCCGGTTCAAAGACGGCAAATTCACCAATTACACGACGGCCAACGGATTGACGAACGATTACGTCCGCGCCATTCACGAAGATACGGACGGCGTGATCTGGATGGGCAGTTATGGCGGCGGATTGTGCCGATTGAAAGACGGACGCATCACGCCAATCACGACCAAAAACGGTTTGTTCGACAACATCGTCTCGCGCATCCTGGAAGACGACCGCGGCAATTTGTGGATGAGTTGCAATCGCGGAATCTTTCGCGCCAGCCTACGAGAGTTGAATGAATTTGCCGATGGCAAAACGTTGTCGGTGAATTGCGTGGCGTATGGCATCCCCGATGGGATGAAAGACGCCGAATGCAACGGCGGCGGCCAACCCGCTGGCTGGAAAGCCTCGGATGGAAAATTGTGGTTTCCGACCAAACAAGGCGTCGTCGTCGTTGACCCACGACAAATCAATCTGACGCCGCCACCTGTGGTGATTGAACAGGCGTTTGGCGATCAACGTCTGTTTTTTACGCAAGGCCAGAATCTGGCCGAAGCTCTGCCGGGCAATGGCGGCCTGGAAATTCACTACACGGCATTGAGTTTCAGCGCGCCGGAAAAAGTTCGCTTCAAATACAGGCTGGAAGGCTACGACCAGGTCTGGATAGATGCGGGCGAACGCCGCGTTGCTTATTACACCAATCTTGCACCCGGAAATTACACCTTTCGCGTTATTGCCAGCAGCAGCGAAGGCGTGTGGAATGAAACCGGCGCGGCGCTGCCAATCACCCTCAGTCCGCATTTTTACCAAACCAAATTTTTCTATGCGTTCTGTCTGTTGATGTTGGGGCTGGCTGGCGTGGGCGTATATCGGCTGCGCGTTCGCCAATTGGTTGCGCGCACGCACGAACTGGAAACCAAGGTCAGTGCGCGGACAGCAGAGGTCGTGCAGCAGAAAGATGAGTTGGCGTCGGCAAATTCGCAACTGGCCCAAGTCAATCACCGGTTGGAACATGCCAACGACGATTTGCTGGCCATACTGGATCAACTGCGGCTGGGCGTTGCGATTGTCGAACAGGACGGCGCGGTGAGTTATCTGAGTCAGACGGCGCAGCAGTTCATCGGCAAAACCGAAGCTGCGGCGCTGGGCCAACCCTGGGTGGAATTGTTGCCACTGCACGAACAGGAGAAAGAACGGCTCAAAGAAATGGCTGCGCGTCCGCAAGCGGAACGCAACAAGTTATTGGTGCGATTGCAAACGCCCGGCGGGCATCGGTACTGGACGGAAATCGAAGTGCAGGACGATCCGCGTTCGCCGAAAAACAAAATTCTGTTTTTGTATGACGTGTCGGAAATTTACGACCTGCGATTGCTGATCGAAGACAAATCGCAATTCCACGATCTGGTTGGCGAAAGCGTCGGGATGCAACTGGTTTACAAACAGATTCGCGATCTGGCTCTGGTGGACACGACGGTGTTGATCGCCGGGGAAACTGGCACCGGCAAAGAATTGGTCGCTCGTGCGCTGCACGCCGCCAGCCCGCGTGCAGGAAAATCGTTTGTGGCGCTGAATTGCGCGGGCTTGACTGAGTCTTTGGTTGCCGGGCAACTGTTCGGCCATCGTCGTGGAGCTTTCACTGGAGCCGTCAACGATCAAATCGGCGTTTTTGAAGCTGCCAATGGCGGGACATTGTTTCTGGATGAGATCGGCGACATTCCGCCGACTGTGCAAACCAGTTTGCTGCGTGTGTTGCAGGAACGCGAAATCACGCGCTTGGGCGAAGCCAAACCGCGCAAAGTGGACGTGCGCGTCATCGCCGCCACGCATCGCGATCTGGAACAGGAAGTCGCCGCCGGTCGCTTCCGCTCGGATTTGCTTTATCGCATTTGTGTCGCGCAACTGCGATTGCCGCCGTTGCGCGAACGGCGACAGGACGTTCCGCTGCTTGCCGCCTGGTTTCTCAAACAATTCCGCCCCTCCGCTGACAAAGGTGTGCAGGACATCAGCCAGGAAGCCATGCGCGCATTGCTCGCCTATTCGTGGCCGGGGAATGTCCGCGAACTGAAAAGCGCCGTCGAAACCGCCGTCATTCGCGCACGCGGCCCTGTCATCCAAACCGCCGATCTTCCCGCGCAAATCCCGGCTTTCTCCCTCGCCAAAACTCAAACTTCGATTCAGCCAGGTGACGACACGGCGGATAAACGACAACGTGTGCTGGACGCGCTGAAACGGGCAAATGGCAATCGCGCCGCCGCTGCCCGGCTGCTTTCAGTCAGCCGCGCCACGTTTTATCGTTGGATGGACGAATTAAAGATTGAAAAATCAAACGGCAATCAATCCTGACCACAAAGAGATGTCTCGTTGCACAGCCCAATGAGACAGCTTTCAGACACCAGCGAGACACATGAATCGTCTCGCTGAGACACCCTCTCGTCAGTCACAAACCCTGATTTGTCCTTCAGTTTCAACCGCTTAGCCGATTGCGCCACCTGCGGCACGATTCTTTCTGAACAAAAAGCCGGGACCAACGACGAAATTCACTGGGAAAAAGAAAGCAGGCGTCCGATGGAAGACAAGCAATTGCCGAGCTTGCTGCCGAGATTTCTTGAAGCCGCTCATCGCGGCGAAACCTCGATGGTCAACGAAATGCTGGCTGGAGGTTTGGATGTCAATGCGTCCAATGCCGAAGGACTGACGGCCCTGATGTACGCAGCCATTGGCGGCTGGCCGGAAACTGCGACAGCTTTGCTGGCCGCGGGAGCCGACGTCAACCAGCGCGCTTGGGACGGGGCGACGGCGTTGATGAAAGCCAGTTTGTGGGGCCACGCCAGAGTCGTCAGCTTGTTGTTGGAATACGGTGCCGATGCCACAGTGCGCGACGCCGACGGCTGGACGGCTTTGACGCTTGCCGCCGAAAAAGGAAATCAGGCCGTTTGCCAACTGCTCTGCAAGAGCTAAACCAATTTCTCAATCAACCACGCAAACTCCGCTTGCCTGGCATGTGGCTGGCTTGGGTGAAGTGCGCGCGGAAACGACAACCACTTAACTGGAAAAGGAGAAAATTCCCCTATGAAACGCAACCCAATTTTTCTGATGTTGTTCGCTGCTGTAATTCTGCTGGCGACGATTAAAACGCAAGCGCAGAACACCGTGAACCCGGGAGAGCCGACTCGATTTAGTGGACCGACAAGCATAGATCACGGCACAAACAGCAGTACATTTGGCAGCCATGGTTACAAACCGCTGTATGAAGTGCTGGCTTCCGCTGGCGTCATCGGCGTGGCAAATATGACAGTGAAGGCATTTTCCGAGACGCACAACGATTTCACTTTGTCCGGCAACGTGCCGCGCGTGTTGGTGTCCCAAATCTCCGCGCGAGCAGAATGGAATGGCCAACTCGCTGCTGGTGGCGTGCTGGGCACCAAGGCGATTGTGACATTGACCTTGACGCTGACCGACCTGACCACGAACACCGAAATTCAGAGTGTGGAAATGCACAAGAACAGCGTCGGCGGCAGCGTCGGATCGGCGGAATCGGACGATGACAACGGTAACACCACCACAGGCATGCAGGTCAATCTTATCCGTGGCCATCGCTACCGGCTGGCATTCCGGCTGGATTGCGAAGCCAAATCAGGCACGGTTGTCGGAGCTGCAAGTTGCGTCTTTTTCCCTGACCCCATCTTTCCCGGCTACGCCAAATTGACTAACCTTTCCATTCTGGTGTCCGGCGATGTTTATGAATTGCTGGACACGATTGACAACAAAGTGGACGAACTTGGCCGACGACTGACCGTGCTGCAGGACAGCATCAATATCGCCAACAACAATATCAATGTCGTCAACGGCAAGGTGGACGCAGTCAATAGTAAGTTGGACGCGCGGCTGGATGTGGCCATTTCGACCCGCGCTTCGCAAACCAGCGTCAACGTCTTGACCGGCAAAGTGGATGATCTGGCGGCCGCGCTCGAAGCATTCAAAAAGCAATCGCTACGCGCGGAAATCGAAGCCGCTTTGATCGAAAGCGACCGGTACAACGTCGTCTGGTTCCAAACGCCGGAAGCGGCCAGCGGTTATCTGGAATTGGTGCGAAGCATCGTCGCTGAAAGCATCGCCAATTGCCGCAAAGCCGGATTGCCCAGTGCGGCGTTGGCGAAAGCCGAAGGGGCAATGGCCAGCGGCGACGCTTATTTCGCAGCCAAAGGCTACAAAGACGCTTACGATCAATATCGTGCGGCTTATCTGCAACTGTCCATCGTGCCCGGCAACCACAGACCTTAAGCCAATGAGCCAATCAAACGCCTAACCATCAACCTTCAATCGAGAAAGGAAATTACGATTATGAAAAACACGTTGAAATTGATGCTCGTCATCACCCTGCTCGCTTGCGCTGCCCCGCTGGCGTTCGCACAAAAGAAGCCGAACTTCAGCGGCGTCTGGCGGCGCACGCTCGGTCAGGAACTGCTGACCATCGAACACCGCGACCCCAAGATTCATCTGGTTTATTGGATCAAAGACTTCAGCGGCGAACGAACGCTTGACCTGACCGCCATGACCGACGGCAAGGAACACAAGAAAACCGTACTCGACCAGCAGGCGATTGTCGTTATGCGCTGGGAAGGCGCGGGGCTGCTGTGGGAAATCTGGCGCGACACGCGGACCGGTAAGGTTCACAACCGTCGCACGCTGAAGCTGGCTGCTGACGGCCTATCCATCACCGCCGAGCGTGTGGACTTCAACGCCGATGGCACGGAAAGGAATCTCACCGAAACCTGGACGAAGACCACGCCGCACCCAGGTCTTTGGCGAGACAGCAATCGTCAACGGCCGCGTCAGCATCAAGCTGCGCGCGAACGGGCAGACGCAGGAGGGCGTTAACCGCAACACCACCACCCTGATCAAACGGCAAGGGCAGTGGCGTATCATCGCCACTCACGGCAGTCCCATCGCTAAGCAGTAACCGCCGGAGCGTGGGTGTCCGGATAATTGTCTGGACGCCTACGCTTAGTCTCCCTGTTCAACTCTGCAAAACATAAGGATAAACATTATGCGACGACTGCTGAATGGATTGGCCGTTTTGATTTTCCTGCTCGCCGGCCTCGCTCCCGCCCAGGCGCAGGACAAGAAGCCACTGATCAGCCCGCGCATCTCGGCGCTGCAAAAAGCATTGGAAGCTGGCAATGCCGCCGCGCTGGAAAACTTCTGGCTGGAGGTCGGCAAACAGGGCGCGCCGCTCGTCGAACCCATTGCGGGCGAGGACAATTACCGGCTGGTGACTTTCGTTTGGCGCGCGAAGGAAGAAACCAAAAACGTGGCCATTGTTGCTGGCGTTGCTGGGCTTGAGGTAGAGAAAAATCTGTTGGCGCGGCTCGGCAACACCGACCTGTGGTTCAAGACTTACCGCGTGCGCAACGACGCCAGATTCGCCTACAGCCTGTCGGTCAATGACTCGCTCGTTCCTCTCACCGAGATTGATCCAAACGATACCCAAGCCTGGGCGCAACGCTTTGCCACATTCAAAGCCGATCCACTCAATCCGCTCCGCGCTTACGGCGGTCCGCCTGCTTCGGCGGTCGAACTCGCGGGCGCTCCGCCACAACCGTGGGCGACGCGGCAAGCCGATGTCCCGGCGGGCCGCATTGAATGGAAGAAGTTCAAGAGCACCCTGCTCAACAACGAACGCGACCTGGGGGTTTACACGCCGCCCGGCTACAAAATAGACGGTCAGCCCTACGGCTTGTTGGTGTTGTTTGACGGCTTCGCTTATGTCCTTCTCGTTCCTGGGCCGACTATCCTTGACAACCTATTGGCGAAAAACCTGCTTCCGCCGCTGGTCGCCGTCGTGATTGGCAATCCTACCGCGACCAGCCGGAACGTCGAATTGCCGTGCAATGCGGCCTTCGCTGATTTTTTGGTCAAGGAATTGATGCCGTGGGTGCGGCAAAACTACCACGTGACCAGCGATCCTAAACAAACCATTGTCGGCGGGGCCAGCTTCGGCGGATTGGCCGCTTCGTTCGCGGCTTTTCGCTACCCGGAAGTCTTCGGCAACGTCCTTTCACAATCCGGCGCGTATTGGTGGAAACCTGATGTGATGAATCCAAAAGACGAAGGGGAACACGAATGGCTGACCAAACAGTTCGCCGCGAGTCCCAAACTGCCGGTGCGTTTTTACCTCGACATAGGTTTGATGGAAAGTTTCCCGGGGCCTGCCAACGGTCCTTCGCTGCTGATCACTAACCGCCACCTGCGCGACGTGTTGCAGGCAAAGGGTTACGTCATTCATTACCGCGAATTCAACGGCGGACACGAAGTCCTGAACTGGCGTGGCACACTGGCCGACGGGCTGCTGTTGCTGCTGGGCAAGAGCCAGACTCGGTGACATGGACGAGGAAGGCGAACCCACGTCATTTGCGCAACAGCACCAATGCAAACTCGTTTATCTAGAGCCGAATACCTATGAAAGGCGGCAAATACGGCGACAGGAAAACAAGTGCAGAATGTTTCGCTGCATTTCGTCAGCGACGGTGAAGGCAAACCACCACCGTGGAAATCTGCCAGCCAGGAACTGTTCTGATGGCGAAGCGGAAATAAGTTGCTTACCCATTCAAGGCGGGTTCAAGCAAATGCTCCTGGAGGTTAAACCGTTTTTCGTCGGCAACGCGCGGACGGGTGTAACCGCCATCCATTTTCAGCCAGCGCATCTTGACGTTGTCTTTCAAGGCGGGTTCCAGGATTTCATGAGTGATGCGGTCTTTCAGCCGAGGGTCTTCAATCGGGAAAAGGACTTCGACGCGGCGATCCAGGTTGCGGTTCATCAGATCGGCGCTGCCCAGATAAACAACTTCTTCGCCGCCGTTCAGGAAACGGTAAATACGCGAATGTTCCAGGAAGCGTCCGACGATGCTGCCGACGGAAATGGTTTCGCTGCGTCCGGGCCAACCAGGGCGCAAACAGCAAATGCCCCGAACCAGCAAATCAATCGGCACGCCTTCGCGCGAAGCGTTGTACATTTCCTCGATCATTCCGGCGTCGGTGAAGCTGTTGAACTTGGCCATGATGCCTGCGGGGCGACCGGCTTGGTGATGGGCGATTTCGCGGCGAATCATTTCCGTGAAGCTCTGGCGCAAATTCACCGGCGCCACCAGCAGTTTTCTGTACCGCACCTGCCGCGAATATCCTGTCAGGTAATTGAACAGTTCCGACACGTCTTTGCCGTAATCGTCGTGGCAGGTGAACAGTCCCAAATCGGTGTAAATGCGTGCCGTTGCCGGGTTGTAATTTCCTGTTCCCAGATGAACATAACGGCGCAAATCGTTTCGCTCTTGCCGGACGACTAGGGTGACTTTGGCGTGTGTCTTCAGCCCGACCAGGCCGTAAACAACGTGCACGCCGGCTTTTTCCAGCCGCTTCGCCCAATTGATGTTGTTTTCTTCGTCAAAGCGGGCTTTCAGTTCAACCAGCACCGCAACCTGTTTTCCATTTTCGGCGGCTTCGATCAAGGCTTCAACAATGGGCGAATCTTTGCCAGCGCGGTAAAGCGTTTGTTTGATGGCCAGAACATGAGGATCGCGCGCGGCGGCGCGCAGAAATTCCACCACTGGCGCAAACGACTCATACGGATGGTGCAGCAAAATGTCCTGGTGGCGGATCGAATCAAAGATGGTTTCGCCCAACCGGATTGCTGCCGGAGTGACAGGCGTGAAGGGTTGATCCTTCAGTTCAGGCAGGTCAAGTTTGTAAAGCCCCATCAAGTCTGGAATGTTCAGCGGCCCATCAAACGTGTAAACATCATGCTCTTCCAGTTCCATCCACGCCCGCAGTGATTTGACCATTTCAGGGCTCATACCTGACGAAACTTCCAGCCGAACGTAAAACCCAAACCGACGTTGGCGTAATTGTTGTTCGACGGTTTTCAATAAATCGCCAGCTTCATCTTCCACCAGTTCCAGATCAGCATCACGAGTGATTCTGAAAGGCTGGCACTCCAACACATGCATTCCTGGGAAGAGAGATTCGATGTGGGCTGCAATGACTTCTTCCAGCAAGACAAAACAAAACCCGTTGTCACATTTGACAGGAATCAAGCGCGGAACGTTGGGCGGCAATTTGACGCGTGCAAACCGCGGCTCTTCCTCTTCGCCGTTGACTTCGGGAATGACCATTGTGCCCAGATTCAGGCTGATGTTCGAAATCGAAGGAAACGGATGACTGGGATCAACCGATAGAGGTGTCAGAACGGGGAAAACGCGTTCGGTGAAAAACTCCTTTAAGTCGGCTTTCTGCTCTTTGTTTAGTTTGCCGTAAGGGACGATGCGAACGCCGCATCCTTCGAGTCCCGGAAGAATTTGTTTGGTCAGGCAGCGCGTTTGAACTTCCAGCAACGGGCGAAGCCGCTCGGAAATCCGCCGCAATTGCGATGCGGGCGACAAGCCGTCTGGTGACAGCATGTGAGGATTTGCTTCGACTTGTTCAATCAACCCGGAAACGCGAACCATGAAAAATTCGTCCAAATTGGTCGAAAAGATCGAAAGAAACTTCAATCGTTCCAGCAAGGGTTGCGACGGGTCAAGCGCTTCATCCAGCACGCGGCTGTTGAATTCAATCCAGCTCAGCTCCCGGTTGAGCAAAGGAGCATCCGTCAGTGAGCCTGTCGCCCTTCGATCCGAACCAATTAAAGCAGGCAATGCCGCAGTTTCCATGACCATTCGCCTCACAAGAGTTTGTCGCAACGTAATTTACGGGGGCAGTTGCGTGAAGAGGATTCTATGTGAGCCAGAGGCGAAGCGTCAATTTTTTACTTTCGCTCTGTCTGAATGGCGGCTTGCGCCAATGGTTAGGGCTGCGGATAATGCCCGCTAACTTTAAAGCTTCACCAAAAACTCAAAGAGGGAATCAGTAAAGACAGAATGAGCGAAGAGCGGAAAATGGATCTAGAGAAGATCGCTGCCGGAGTCCGGTTGATTCTGGAGGGCATCGGAGAAGACCTGACTCGTCCGGGTGTGGAGGACACCCCCCGGCGCGTGGCGGAAATGTATGAAGAAATCTGCGGCGGCTTGCACGAAAACCCGGCGGCGGAAATCAAAGTCATTCCCGGCGAATCGCAGGACGATATTGTCATGGTCAAAGACATTTCCATCGCTTCGATCTGCGAACATCATCTGGTTCCATTCACAGGGGTCGTCCATATCGCGTACATCCCAAAAGATGGACGCATCATTGGTTTATCGAAGCTGGCGCGCATTGCCGAAATTTTTGCGCGCCGCCCACAAGTGCAGGAACGGCTGACTTCGCAAATCGCCGAGTTACTGTATCGAGGCGAACTTCAACCCAAAGGCGTGATGGTGGTCATCGAAGCCGAACACATGTGCATGACAATGCGCGGCGTGAAAAAGCCTGGTACAACGACAATCACCTCTGCCGTGCGCGGTGTTTTCCGCAAAGACGAACGTACGCGCATTGAAGCAATGTCCTTTTTAACGGAGAACAGACGTGGCTAACAAACTTTCAAAACGATTAGGCGACGCGGCGACGGGGGGACGCGGAGAAAGAATATTTTCTCGCCGCGATTTATTGATTGGTGGTGGTGCATTGGTTGGAGCTTCGTTGCTTTTTCCAACGGCTGGTTGGGCGAAAAGCGATGCGCTGAGTTTTGCCGATGATCCGTTCAGCTTGGGTATTGCTTCGGGCGAACCGTGGCCAAACAGCGTAGTGCTTTGGACCAGATTGGCTCCCAAGCCGCTTGAAGGCGGCGGGATGCCGACAAAAAACGTTCCAGTCAAATGGGAAGTGGCCACTGACGAAAAGATGCAGAAAGTCGTCGCCAAAGGCACAGTCACGGCCAAGCCGGAATCAGGGCATTCGGTTCACGCCGAAGTCTCTGGCTTGAAACCGGCTCAATGGTATTGGTATCGCTTTACGGTGGACGCTGGATCGAGTCCGATTGGGCGAACGAAAACGGCTCCGGAACTGACGGCGAACAATGCGCGGCTGAATTTTGCGTTTGCTTCCTGCCAGCATTACGAAATGGGCTATTACACGGCTTACAAACATATGGCCGGTGAAGATTTGGACTTGGTTGCCCATTTGGGCGACTACATTTATGAAGGCAGCCCGATCAATGATCGCGTCCGGCGGCACAACAGCACTGAAATCATCACCGCTGACGATTATCGTAATCGTTATGCGCTCTACAAAAGCGACCCCTTGCTCAAGCAAGCTCACGCAAACTTCCCCTGGATTGTGGTTTGGGACGATCACGAAGTGGACAATAACTACGCTGGCCTGGTTCCCGAAGATAAACAAACCAAAGAAGAATTCGCCAAACGGCAAGCGGCCGCTTATCAGGTGTATTACGAACACATGCCGTTGCGCCGGTCAGTGCTGAAAGCCGGGAACAAGGTTGAAATTTATCGCCGCTTGAATTTCGGCAATCTGGCCAGCTTTTACATGCTCGATACACGCCAATATCGCAGCGATCAGCCATGCGGCGATGGCAGCAAGCCCGCTTGCCCGGAATCCCTGGACGAAAAGCAAACCATCATGGGCAGCGCGCAGGAAAAATGGCTGATGAGCGAAATGCGACAATCGAAAGCTCGCTGGAACGTTGTCGGACAGCAAGTGATGGTGGCTCCGGCCGATGCAGTTGCCGGTCCTGAACAACGGTTTTCGATGGATCAATGGAATGGGTACCACGCGGCGCGCAAACGTTTCCTGGAATTTTTGCGTGATGGCAAACCGTCGAACCCGATTGTGCTAACAGGCGATATTCATACAAACTGGGTAAACGATTTGAAACCGGAATTTTACAAAGAGAATTCTCCGGTGGTGGCGACGGAATTTGTCGGCACTTCCATTACTTCCGGCGGAGACGGTTCTGACGTTCGCCCCAACACTCCGACTGTGCTGGCTGAAAATCCGCACATCAAATTTTTTAACGCCCAACGCGGTTACGTGCGCTGTTCGATAACGCCAGAGCGTTGGCAAACGGATTACAAAGTAGTTGCTGCAATTTCGAAACCCGATGAACCGGTGAGCACGCGCGCCTCATTCGTGGTGGAAAACGGAAAACCAGGAGCGAAGCGAGTTTAAGAATGGAAGAAAGATTGCAAAAAATAATTGCCGCGGCGGGAATCGCTTCGCGGCGCAAAGCCGAAGAGATGATCGTGTCAGGAATGGTCACGGTCAACGGCAAAATCGTCAACACGCTTGGCGCAAAGGCGGATCTTGAAAAAGATCACATCAAAGTTCGCGGCAGGTTGATTGCCTCCAGCAAAGAGCGAGAAAAGGTTTATATCTTGCTCAACAAACCTGTCGGTTATTTGACCAGCCGTTCCGATCCGAACAAACGGCAATTGGTGATTGATCTGGTCGGCAAATATCGGAACCAGGTTCACCCCGTTGGCCGCCTGGATTTGAATACCGAAGGATTGATTTTGCTGACCAACGACGGGGATTTCACCAATTTGGTCGCGCACGCTTCGCATAACATCGCCAAAGTTTACGCAGTGAAAGTCAAAGGCAAGCCCAGCGAAGTGCAGATCAGGAAGCTTTCGCGCGGTGTGGAAATAGACAAGGTAAAAACGGCTCCGGCCAAAATCGAACTCGTGGAAGAAACGGAAACCAATGCCTGGTATCAGGTGACTTTGCACGAAGGCCGCAACCAGCAAATCCGCAAGATGTTTGATTCCATTGGGCATTCAGTTGTCAAGCTGCGCCGGATTGCGATTGGTTTTTTGAAAGACGAGAGGTTGAAGCCGGGCGAATTGCGCTTTTTGAGTGAAGCCGAAGTCAAACGCTTTTTCAAAATGGCAGCGAAAACGCCTGCGCGCGCAGTTGGCAAACCGGTGAAAAAGACGACAAGCAAGCGGTTTGACAAGGCATAGTTGAACCTTTAGAGTCTCGACTTCCTAACGACTGATTTTGAAGGTAGATATACAGATGCTACGCGTAAGAGTTCATCGCCTGCCACATTCCTCCAATTGGTAATCATATAGAGCATGGAAATCGTTCTGGCTGAAAGTCTGGGGTTTTGTATGGGCGTAAAGCGCGTCGTAGATATGGCCTATCGCGCACTGGATAAAAGCAATGGATTGCCGGTGGTAACCCTGGGGCCGCTGATTCATAACTCACAGGAAATTGCCAGGTTGTCTGCTGATGGCGTCGCCGTTGCTGAGACGGCTGCTGTATTGCCTGAACAGGGAACGGTCGTCATTCGCGCACACGGAGTTGCTCCCCAAGCTTATGAAGACTTGAAAGCGCGCGGGTTGAAAATCATGGATGGCACCTGCCCTTACGTTCATTACTCGCAACGTAAGGCGGTTGAATTGCAGCGCGAAGGGTACAAAGTTGTCATTGCCGGTGACAAGCATCATCCTGAGATCGCTGGCATTTTGGGGTTCATCAATGATGACGCCATTGTCGTCAAATCCGTCGAAGAAGCGCTGGCTTTGCCGCCACTCGACCGTGCAGGCACGATTGCCCAGACGACACTGAGCCCGAAAAAGTATCAGGCCATCATTGATGCTTTGCGTCAGCGTGCGAGAGAAGTAAAAGTTTGCGAAACGATTTGCGATGCAACAGAAGAAAATCAGTCTGCGATTCGTGAATTATCCGGCGGAGTTGATTTGATTTATGTCATCGGCGGTCGCCATAGCGCCAACAGCAACAAGCTGGTTGAAGTCGCGCGCGAAAAATGTCCGCGTTCGCTTTTGATTGAGACTGCTGATGAAATCAAGGCAGAGGATGTGCGCGGCGCGTCCCGCATTGGCGTCAGTGCTGGCGCTTCAACGCCGGATTGGATGATTCGCAATGTTATCCAACGATTGCGCGAGATCGAGAAATCGTTGGCAAATAACAGCTAAAGGTTTATTATTCAGGCTCTTTCCAGAGCGGCATTCACTTACCGTTCTGCTTGATCTATATAACGATCAAAAGAATTCGGGCAATTGCCAAACCGGGCTGCAAGAGCAACCCGCGTAGTTTTCCCAGGAGGAAGTCCACTTTAATGTCAACCATCAATGCTAACCAACCCGCTCTCGAAAACAGCGAAACGCCGGAAGTCGCTGTTACGAGTGCCCAACCGGCTGCGGAAGCTTCAAGTGCTGAAGCAAACGGAGCCGCTGCCACCGTCTCAGAAGTCGTTTCTGCTGCCGCCAGCTCTGACGCAACACAGAGTGCTTCAGATTCTGATACCCCTGACAGTGAAGACTTTGAAATGGATTTTGCTCAAATTCTTGCGGGATTTGAGGAATCGCATAAGTCTGAAATCAACGAAAACGAACTTGTTAAAGGTCGCGTTGTCAAGATCACTGATCAGGTGGTGGTGATTGACGTCGGATACAAATCGGAAGGCATCGTTCCGATTGCCGAGTTCAAAGAAGGCGACCAGATTGTCGTTAAACCCGGTGACGAAATTGATGTTTTCGTCAAACAGCTCGAAAACAATGAAGGCTATGTCGAGCTTTCCCGTGCCGACGCGATCCGGATGCAAACCTGGGATCAAATCGAAAAAGCCAGCCGCGACGCGGTGACTTTGAAAGGCCGTGTGACCGATCGAATCAAAGGCGGTTTGCGCGTTGACATCGGCGGCATTCAAGCCTTTTTGCCCGGCAGTCAGGTGGATGTTCGTCCGGTTCGAAATCTGGACAGCTTCCGCAACAAGGAAATCGAAGTCCGGGTTCTCAAGGTCAACAAAAAGCGCGGCAACATTGTCCTGTCCCGCAAAGTCGTTCTCGAAGAATCCATCAACCTGCTGAAAGATCAGACTTTCAAGGACCTGGAAGAGGGAATTATCAAAGACGGTCAGGTCAAAAATATCACCGAATACGGTGCGTTTGTTGATCTGGGCGGAATTGACGGCTTGCTGCACATCACGGACATGTCCTGGGGACGCATTCAAAATCCCAACGAATTGTTCAAGGTCGGCGAAACGATCCAGGTCAAGATTCTCAAGTTCGACCGCGACAAAGAGCGCGTCAGTTTGGGATACAAACAGTTGATCCCGGATCCGTGGGCGACGACGGTGGAGCGTTATCCGGTTGGCACGCGTGTGAATGGAAAAGTCGCTTCGGTGACGGATTACGGCGCGTTTATCGAGCTTGAACCAGGTGTTGAAGGCTTGGTGCATGTGACCGAAATGAGCTGGTCAAAACGCGTGAAACATCCGTCCAAGCTGGTTGGCGTCGGTCAGGAAGTCGAAGCCGTCGTGCTGGAAGTTGACCAGAACAGCCGCCGCATCAGCCTGGGCATCAAGCAAATTGAGATCAACCCCTGGGATACGATCAACGAACGTTATGGCATTGGCACTCGCGTGAAAGGCCGCGTTCGCAACCTGACGGACTTTGGCGCCTTTGTTGAAATCGAAGACGGCATTGATGGTCTGGTTCACGTTTCAGATATTTCCTGGACCAAGCGCATCAAACATCCAAGCGAAGCGCTGAAAAAGAACCAGGAAGTCGAGGCCGTGATTACGGCGATTGACATTGATGGACGCCGGTTGTCGCTTTCCATCAAGGACTTGGAGCCGAACGCCTGGGATCGTTTCTTTGATACACATCGTCTTGGCGATGTCGTGACCGGTAAGGTCACGCGATTTGCCAACTTCGGAGCGTTTGTCGAACTGGAAGACGGTATCGAAGGGTTGTGCCACGTTTCCGAGTTGTCGGAACAGCACGTTGAAAAACCCGAAGATGCAGTCAAGGTTGGCCAGAAATCGCAATTCAAGATTCTGAAAATGGATCGTGAAGCGCGAAAGATTGGTCTGTCGGCGCGCGCAGTTGGCAAAGATGAGCCGATCATTGAAGTGCGAAACTATTCTTCGAGCGACACCGGCATGGCTGGATTGTTCGAAGTTGCGGACTTCAATCGTGGCGGTGACGAAGGTTCGAAGAGTTAGGCACTGGCAGTTTGCCAATGCGTTTTGATTGTCAGTGGTCAGTAGTTCTTGGTTTGTTGTCTGAAGTACCGGGATTCGTCGGACGTAGGCACTGAATCTTCAGCTACTGACCACTATTTCCTTTTCCGCTCAGCCTCTTTTGCAGTTATGAAAAGAAGTACCCTGACCTGGATCATCGTTGGCGGAGTTGTATTGCTTTGCGCCTTTTTTATCGGGCTGTTCGCCTTGATGGCAATTGCGACAGATGACGAAGGCTTTTTTGCCGGCGGAGGAGATCGCATCGCGGTGATTCCGGTTGAAGGCGTGATTGACGATGGAATGGCCAAAACGGTCAATCGTCTTTTGAAACAATATGGCGATGATGCGCGTGTGAAAGCGATCATCTTGCGCATCAATAGTCCCGGCGGGGGCGTTTCCGCTTCGCAGGAAATACACCGCGAAGTCGTTCGCGTAAAAGAAGAGAAGAAGAAAAAGATTATTGTTTCCATGGGCACTGTGGCGGCGTCTGGTGGTTATTACATTGCCGCTCCCGCAGACCGAATCTTTGCCAACGAAGGAACCATCACAGGCAGCATCGGCGTGATTGCCGAATGGTTGAATTACAAAGATCTGGCCGAATGGGCTAAGCTTAAACCTGTGGTTTTCAAAAGCGGGGAATTCAAGGACACAGGGTCGCCAACAAGAGAATTGACCGACAAGGATAAGCAGTTTTTCCAGGACCTGGTCATGGAGCTTTATGGGCAGTTTGTTGGCGCTGTGACCAATGGACGCACGGGAAAAGGCGTGCAGGAAAATCTGCTTGACGAGCAAAAGGTGAAAGCCCTTGCGGACGGCCGGGTGTTCAGCGGCACAGCGGCTGTCAAAAACGGCCTGGTTGACGAAATCGGAAATTACGAAGACGCCATCAGGGCTACGGCCAAGATGGTTGGAATCAAGGGCGAACCGCAAATTGTTACGCCGCCCAAGCCGAAAGAAGGTTTTTCGCTGTTGGATTTGCTTTTGGGCGCGACGAAAATTAGCGAGCTTTCGCCCAGTCAGTTGCCGAAACATTTGTCTGACATTGACACCTCAGTAAAGTTCAAATACCAATGGAAGTAGGCCCGATAAACCCTTGCAGGTTACGAAACACGGATTGTGTAGTTGTTGATCTGATGTTTGATCCTACTCACCGTCAAACGGAGGAGCGATGACCAAAGCAGAGTTGGTGGAAGAAGTTTCCAAAGCAGCCGAATTGACCAAAAAAGATTCGGAAGTAATTGTTGACGAAGTCTTCAAAAATATCATCCAGGCGCTCAATCGCGGCGACAAGATCGAATTGCGTGGCTTTGGATCGTTTCGCGTTCGCAAACGCGATGCGCGTCGCGGACGCAATCCCAAAACCGGCGAGCCGGTGGATATTCCGGCCAAATCTGTGCCGTACTTCAAGCCAGGCAAAGAGCTGAAAGAACTGATTAACGGAAAGCAGCCAGGGGAAGGCGGGGATGACGATTTTGACGATGACGAAGATGAGTTTGACAATGACGCCCCGGAAACAGTTGAAGAAGCAAACACCGCAGGATAATTCAGTTATATTGAGCATCGTTTGTCGCAGCGATAAACCCTGAAGGTTGAGAGCTTGACCGGAATTTTCATTGCTCTCCGATCAGTGGGCCTCACCTTTTCCACTTAGTCCCCTTCGGAGGTGTGTATGAGGCGGCTATTCCATCGTCCTTTTGAGTTTTGTCCTTCCTTGTTGTTCATTGCCATTGCGCTGATTGTTTTGAACCAGCGCGGGTTTTCTCAGCAATCCGGTAATCCCAATAATCCTGGCACTTCCAATCGCAGCGGCGCGCTTTCTCATATTATTCGCGGGAAGATTTTTATGCCTTCCGACACTTTGCCGGAACGGCGCCTGCGTGTGGTGCTGGAACACAGCGCAGGCGGAATCGTTTCAGAAACGTTTTCCGATAGTGTCGGCAATTTTGAATTTAGAAGCTTATCCAATGGCACTTACCGGGTGACGGTCCCAACAGATGGCTACACGTATGAAACGGGCCAGGAAGCCGTCGAAGTCTTTGGCAGTTTTTCCCGCACCGCAAACGTCCAGATTTATCTGAAAGAGAAAAACCGTGGCCCAAGTTTCACGACCAAAGAAAAACTGCTTTCACCGGCAGACATTCAAGAAGTGCCCAAGGAAGCCAAAAAGGCTTACGAACAGGGGCTGAAGCTGGCGCGCGATAGCAAACCGGATAAAGCCAGCGCAAAATTTCAGGAAGCATTGCAGCTTTTCCCAGAATATCTGCTCGCTTTGAACAAACTCGGCGAACAGATGATAGCGTTGAATAAACCTGATCTTGCGCAGGCTAACTTTGAACGAGCCATCGTCATCAGTCCGAAGTTCGCTTTGCCCTACATCAACTTTGGCATGCTGATGGTCACCCAGAAACGATACGACGAAGCGATCTCGGCCTTGGAAACCGGCAATGCGCTGGATGACACTTATCCGGTGGGGCATTTGAATCTCGGTTTGGCATTGATGTCCAGGAATGCGCCTGACCTTGATCGCGCTGAAAAAGAGTTGAATCGAGCAGTAGTGATTGGCAAAAAGGATTTTGCTTATGTTCACAAGCTGATTTTCAACCTCAACGTTCGCCGGCAGAAATACGACAAAGCAGCCGCCCAATTGGAGGCCTATCTGAAAGAAGTTCCCGACGCGCCAGACTCACAAGACGTCCGTTTGATGTTGGACAAAGTGAAAAAGGCGATGGTTCAACAGACGGCTGCGCAAAAGCAGCAATAGTTCCTGAGACCGCTTCAACCCCGAGGGCAAGCGCCGACCTGCCCTCAACAATCCCCAATTCAATGCGATCCAATTCTATGACCATTTTGGCAGTGCTGATGCTAGCGTTGTCACTGCCTCTTGTTGCCCAAAACCGCATCACAACTCCAAAACAGGAACTTGGCTTCAATTTCGGCGATGATTACCAACTGGCCAACTACAAACAGATTTCGGCTTACTGGCGGAAACTTGCCAGCCAGTCCAATCGCATTGTCGTCCGTCAAATCGGCAAAACCGCCGAAGGCCGCGAGCATCTGATGGCGGTTGTTACTTCTCCCGAAAATCACAAACGGCTGGAACATTATCGCCAGATTTCCAGGCAATTGGCGCTGGCCGAAGGAATAAGCGAAGAACACGCCCGCGCCTTGGCGCGCGAAGGCAAAACCATTGTTTGGATTGACGGCGGTTTGCATGCGACGGAAACGCTTGGCGCGCAACAGCTCGGCGAAATGGTTTACCAGATGGTCAGTCGCAACGATGAAGAAACGCTGCGTTTTTTGAACGACGTCATTATCCTGTTTGTCCATGCCAATCCCGATGGCAACGATCTGGTAGCCGATTGGTACATGCGAAACGCGAACCCGAAAGAGCGCAGCATGGTTGGGTTGCCGCGCCTGTACCAGAAATACATCGGCCATGACAACAACCGCGATTCTTTCGCTTCAACGCAGGCTGAAACCGAAAATTTCAACCGGGTGTTGTACCACGAATGGTTTCCGCAAATTCTTTACAACCATCATCAAAGCGGTCCGGCTGGAACCATTCTATGGTCGCCGCCGATGCGCGATCCGTTCAATTACAACCAAGACCCGATGGTTGTGCTTGGAATCGCTTCGCTGGGAATGGCGATGCACACGCGGTTGGCCGCCGAAAACAAGCCGGGTGCGACGATGAAAACCGGCGGCTCGTATGACGGTTGGTGGAACGGAGGACTTCGCAGCACGGCGGCCTTTCACAATATCATTGCGTTGCTGACAGAAATGATCGGCAATCCCACGCCGATGCGAGTTCCTTTGGTGATGCAGCGCCAGCTTCCGAACAGCGACCTTGCTTTTCCCGTCGCGCCGCAGGAATGGCACTTCCGGCAATCTGTTGAATACTCACTCACCTGCAACCGCGCGGTTCTCGATTACGCTTCGCGGATGCGGGAAAACCTGCTGTTCAACATTTACCGGATGGGCAGGAATTCGATTGAACGGGGCAGTCGCGATAGCTGGACGCCTTCGCCGAAACGATACGCCGCAGTTGGCGCAAAACTGGCGCGCGAATCGGCTTCCGCCAGCGCCGAACGCGATCAAGCCTACTGGGCAGAGTTGCGTGCGCCGGAACTCCGCGACCCGCGCGGCTTCATCATTCCCGCCAATCAGCCTGACTTCCTGACTGCTACGAAGTTCGTCAACGCGTTGCTGGAAACCGGCATTACAGTTCACAGGGCGACGCGCGAATTCACAGTGCAGGGAAAAACCTATCCGGCAAATTCCTTTGTGGTTTTTGCAGCGCAAGCCTTTCGCCCGCACGTGCTGGATATGTTTGAACCGCAACAACATCCTGATGTGTTCGCTTACGCAGGTGCGCCGCCGACTCCGCCGTATGACAACGCTGGCTGGACGTTAGCGTTGCAGATGGGCGTCAAATTCGACCGCATTCTGGACGGTTTCACTGGCCCGTTTGAAAAAATCAGCGAATGGAATGTCAGACCTTTGGCTGGCAAAGTCACGACAGCAACTGGCGCGAAAGGTTTTGTCGCCAGCCGCCAACTCAATGATTCGTTCATCGCACTGAACCGATTGCTGGCTGCCAGTGAAGACGCCTACTGGCAAGAGGACAAACTTTACGTTCCGGCCAATACGCGCACGCTGGCTCGGCTGCAAAATATCGCGGCGGGCTTGGGCATGAACTTTGACGCGACCGCCGAACCGCTTTCCGCCGAAGCAATAAAACTGAAATCACCGCGCGTTGGTTTGTGGGATCGTTACGGCGGTTCGATGGACGCGGGCTGGGCGCGCTGGATTCTGGAACAGTTTGAATTTTCCTTCGATCGCGTTTTTGCGCCAACACTGGATGCAGGGAATTTGAACAATCGTTTTGACGCTTTGATCTTTGTCGGCGGAGCAATTCCGCCAATGGACAGCCGCCAGCGAGAAGAATCCGTCATCCCGGACGTTCCTGCGGAATACGCCAATCAACAAGGCCGCGTGACCGCCGAAAAGACACTGCCGGAACTGAAACGCTTTCTGGAAAATGGCGGCATGGTCATCGCCATTGGAGACTCCGCTGCCAACCTCGGAGCGCATCTTCGCTTGCCGATTCAAAACCATCTGGCTGAAAACGGCGTGCCTTTGCCGCGCACGAAGTTTTACTCGCCCGCTTCCTTGCTTGAAGCCCGCTTCGACTTAACCCACCCCGTAACCGCAGGAATGAACGAACGCACCATCGTCTTTTTCGACAGCAGCCCTGTCTTTCGTTTGGCTCCCGACGCTGCCGCGCAAGGCGTCAGAGCCATTGCCTGGTTCGACAGCAAAACCCCGCTACGCAGCGGCTGGGCTTGGGGAGAGGAGCGCCTGGTTGGCGGCATCATCGCCATTGAAGCGCGCATCGGTCGCGGAAAACTGTTGCTGTTCAGCCCGGAAATCCTGCAGCGCGCCCAACCCCACGGAACATTCAAACTTCTCTTCAACAGCATTTTTTATTCAACACAGGGGACGAAGTAAGCTGGCCGCCGCGACTGAAAAGTATCCAAAGAAAAGCTGGCAAAGTTTAAGAGCGATGTAAAAGCTTTCCGGATATAGACGAAATTTTCAGGATCATCTATTCTCTTACCGTCATTGTAAGATCATCGGAACGCAGTTTTATTCCAGCCTCTATTCAAGACTTATTTTTCGAACAGACAGTAGCTTCGTTACAAACTCGGAGTTGATCCTATTTTTTTATGATGGGCGAGACCAGTACGTTGAACGAATTGAATCCCCAGAAGTTTATGTCAGAAAGCCTTCGCGCCTTTCTGGATTGGCTGGCGCCTGACTTGGCAAATCGCGACGAAGCGTATGAAGCCGCCCGCCGCCGCCTGATTCTATTTTTTGCCGGACGCAAATGTTTTGATCCGGAATCCCTGGCCGATCGAACGCTTGATCTGGCGATGCGCAAGTTGGCTGACATCCCCGCAGAAGCCAATCCGATGGCTTATCTGATCGGCATCGCCAAAAACATCTATCGTGACGAATTGCGCGCGGCGCAAAAAATCGAAGCTTTCCGCTCTACTCAAGCCGCAATCCTAACGGGTTCTCAATCTGAACTGGAAAGTCGTCACACTTGCCTGGAAAAGTGTTTGTCCGAATTGCCAGCCGAAGATCGCACGCTTGTGCTTGGGTATTACAGCGAGTCGAAACAGGCCAAAATTGATAAGCGCAAACAACTTGCCGACCGGTACGGGCTGAACCTGAACGCGCTGCGAAACCGCATCTTCCGATTAAATCAGCGTCTGGCGCTTTGTGTAACGGCTTGCCTGGAAAATTCTCCGGCGTGATGTTTTGCCGGTTCCCGCCATATATGAGTGCGCGGGGTAGAAAGTCACTATAAATGTCTTTTATCACCGACAAAGAGCTTCGTTCGTATCTGTTGGGAACGCTGGCAGATGAACCCCGCGAACAAATCGAAGATACGTTGCTTGTTAGCGATGAAGGGTTCGTTCGCCTGGAAATGGCCGAAGAAGATTTGATCGAAGAATTTCTGGACGGCGAATTGGATTCGGAACAACAAGCCTTGTTTGAGAGTCATTTTCTTTGCACGAAAGCTCGCAAAGAAAAGCTGGCGTATTTGCGTGCAATTCGCAGTGTCGCCGCTCAGCAAGTGCAGCCGGAACCCCTTTCCGGCAAAGTCATCAGCTTTCCCGCAGCGCAACCGCGGCAGTCATTTTTCGTGGGTATGAATCGTTCTGGGTACATAAAACTGGCAGCGGTAATTTTGCTGGTCAGCAGCGTGGGATTTTTGGTTTGGCGGTATGCGTTTCGTTCACCGGAAAGCGCTTCGCTCGTGGCCCTCAACCGGGCGTACGCCGGTGGACGAACGCTCGAAACGCGCATTGGTGGGCTGGATTATGCGCCTTATGCACCCACGCGCGGCGCGAACGATGCTGACACCAATGCGCGCATCCTGCGCGAACGCGCTGCACTGATTGTGCTGAATGCGTATGAAGAACATCCGACCGCGGCCAATCGCCACGCGCTTGGAAAATACTATTTGGCGGATAAACAATTTGATAAAGCCATTGAACAGTTCAATGCCGCGCTGAAAGAGACTCCAACCGTAGCCGAATTGCACAACGATCTGGGCGCGGCCTTGCTGGAAAAATCCAAGCTCGAAAAACGCAGCGGCCAGCCCGGCTACAGCCTGGAACACATGGCCGCCAGCCTGGAATCCATCGAACAAGCCCTAAAGCTGCAACCGAACTACCCAGCCGCCGTGTTCAACCGCGCGCTCTGTTTGCAGGAAATGTACCTGCCACGCCAAGCCATCGAAGAATGGAAGAAATACCTGCAGCTCGATAGCAAATCCCTCTGGGCTGACGAAGCGCGCCGACGATTGGCGGAACTGGAAAAACTGCCATCGAACATTTCAAAGAGTGACGACGAACTTTACCAGGAATACCTGAAAGACCCAGCCAACGAAGAGCGTGCGTTCGACCTGTTTTGCCAAGCCTATTCCACCACTGGCAACGGCATTACCGAGAGGCTGATTGATAGCTTTCTCGCCGCCAAAGAACGCAACGACGAACCCGAAGCCGCCCGTAAACTGCAAATGCTGGAACAACTTGGAGCGTTTATCTACCAACGCACCACTGATCCTTACGTCCGCGATGTGGCCGGGTATTACCGCCAGACGACGCCCAAACAACAGGCCGTTCTGCGACAAGCGCGACACCATTTGACTGAAGGGAGAAACCTGCGCTCGACCTCGCAATCCCAAGCGGCAGTGAATTACGAACAAGCCATCGTGTTGTTTCGGCAAGTCCAAGATCAGTGCGAAGTGAAGATGACAACCTGTCTGCTCGCCCGCTCGCATTTACGTCAAAGGAATTTGAATAAGTGTCGAATCCTGTTTGCTAGATTAACAGATAAGTTGAATCCTTACCTTTGGTTGCGGGGGGAGAGTTTAAATGGCTTGGCCGAACTCTATAAAGCTACATCTCAGCCAAATGAGGCACTTCGCGATAATCAAGCTTCACTTGGGGTAGCCAGGCAACTCGGTAATACGAACCAAATTGTCATAGACTTAGCCGCCTTAGCTTTCAAATATGGTGATCTTGGAAATTGGGAGCAAGCGCTTGTTTATCAACAACAAGCAATTGAAGTTGTTAGACAAAAAACAACTGGCCACCAGCAACGCTGGGCCAGTTATGTGAGCATGGCGTTTCAACTATTTCTTGCAGGATTCTATACATCTGCAATCGCCTATCAACAAGAAGCCCTGAATGTTGAATTGACAACCAAACGCCAATTGCAGCTTTCACGTACATACACTCACCTCGCTGTGATGCTGGGAAGAGTAAGGCGTCTTTCAGAAGCAATTCTATTAGCCCAAGAAGCAGTGAACATAGGAGAACGCCAAGGAAGCGAAAAGGTGGGAATGGATATTCAAGCCTATAGCGGATTGTTCCTTGCTGACTTGCAACGTGAAGCAGACGATGATTTGACAGCCTTAAAAAGTTATGAACGTGTTATCAACCTCAATCAGCAACTGGGTATTGTGACGTATGATTTTGAAGCTTATCGAGGCAAAGCCCTGACTGAAATTGCCTTGGGACAGACTGACCAAGCCAAACAGGATTTGGCCAAAGCCTTAGCTATCTTTGAAGAAAAACGATCTCAAATTGCGGCTGACAATGAACGTACAACCTACTTGGATAAAGAGTATGAAGCTTATGACGCTGCCATCGGATTTGCCTATGCCGAAAACCCGCAGGCGGCTTTTGATCTTTCGGAAAGAAGCCGTGCACTATCTTTGCTTGAGACGATAAACGGCACACGCCCAGTCAATGAAAAAAAAGGGTCGGCTCCGGCTGAACGTGTTCATCCATCTGTTCTTTCAGAAGTTCAGCGGCAAATTCCCAGCAAGGCAAGCTTGCTCGAATTTACATGTTTGCCCGACCGCTTGCTGGTGTTTGGAGTTTCAGCGACGGGCTTTACTCAAGTCCAGAATGCCATCTCATTGTCCCAGCTTGAAAATAAAGTGCAGGCTTTTAGAAGACAGTTGTCAGAATCTTCTACGGCTGGCGACGATCACACTCAAGCCCTTTCTGCGGAACTGTATCAAATCCTAATCGAACCGCTTGAACCCTTTTTGGCCGACGCACAAACTGTTTGTATTGTGCCGGACAAGGTATTGCATCATCTGCCATTTTCTGCGTTGTTTTCTGTTCGACAGCAAAAATACCTGGTTGAGACTCATGCACTTATTACCGCGCCCAGTGCTTCTGTTTTCATATTCTGCCTAGAGCGTGCTCGCCGCCAACATTTGGTTAAAGAAGGGCGGATTTTGGCAGTTGGAAATCCGAATTTTGATCAGGTGGCTTACCCTCAATTATCTGATTTATCCGCAGCAACAGCAGAGGCAAATGATGTAGCGGCCAATTATAGTAATCACTTTGTGCTTACCGCCGAAAAAGCTACTGAAGAGGCGATCAAGTCAGAAATTATCAAGTCCACCATTATTCATCTTGCCACGCACGGAGTTATTGATGAACGATTGTGGTCCAATTCCAGGCTGGTATTGGCTAAACCTCTTGGATCTAATGGCGAGGACGGAGCATTACGAGCTTACGAAATTGCCCAAATGCATTTACCAAACGCTCGTCTGGTGGTGTTATCGGCTTGCCAATCAGGCGTTGAGCGCTTTTACCAGGGTGAAGGGATGATCGGGTTAAGCCGGGCATTTCTGAGCGCGGGCGCACCCAGCGTCGTTGCCAGTTTTTGGGCGGTGGATTCGGATGTTTCGGCGATTTTGATGAAAGATTTTCACCGGCAATTAAAGACTTATCCCGTGTCTCAGGCGTTGAGACGCGCACAACTCAATTTGCTGTACCGGACAAGCTCACAGCACCGCCACCCATACTACTGGGCTGCATTTAGTGTGTTTGGCGGAGATGTAATGCTTTAACTCTATTAGGAGAAACACTATGCCAATCATTACTGACACATTTCCGCAACTACCTGCTGCTAAAATAATTGTAGATGGCCTTTTTATCCTTTGCGTGAACGAAGAAACTCGTACTGCCCAGCTTGGAGTATATGAATACGCGAACGAGCATGACTTTTTCATTAGAGTTAGTAAGAAAGAGCATGGCGTCAAGTCGATACTTTTCAAAGACGGATTATTAGTTAAAAAGTTAGATGACAGAATTGGACACGAGATTGAAAAGGGCGATATCACCATTGGTGTTTCTAACCGGTCGCCCGATATTGCCTGCTATCAACGTGAATCTGTCACTGAAAAGATATTATCGACAGACCCAGGAGAAGATCCCAACTCAACAATCGAATTTCCCAAGCTGGGTTATACGACGGATTTTCGCTGGGTTATTGACTTGGAAAATAAAAGGTTTCACGATAAGAAGCTGAAAGTAATTCCTGGCGTTATTAAGCGTAAGGTTAATGTCTTGAACGGCATCCTATATACGGAAAGTTGGGTGCCTAGAAAAATCACCCCAGCATACATCAAGGCGACCGAATTAGCTGGCCTTAGCACTAAAACTCGTCACCAATTTGTCGCTAATCAGGTCGCATTTGCTATCAACAAGTTAAATGATAATGAGACCATTGATATACAATATACCTACAACGGCAATGCTGAAACTCTTTCCTTGCCGAAAACTAGCAAAGAAATCTATTATGAAATACTTGTTAGTAATAATTGCCCCGTATCAGTTGCCGAAAAGAAATCTCGCCAAACTGATTTTCAGCACTATTATAATGTTGTGGAAGTTCCTATTATTGAAAGGTATGAATTAGGGCGGGCTGATGGAGCAGGTGATGACAGGATTCCCTGTGATTTGACGTATCTCGGCCAAACGCCGGAACTACCTTAAGGAGGTGAATTATGCCAATCACAATATCAGGTAAAGTGGAGTTTCCTTATGCCGAGCAGTTAAGCTCAGTGTTTTGCGGCCCTGCTTGCATAGAAATGATGCTTAACTATTTGCAGGTAAAATTGACAATAGACCCTAATGACACTAGGCCAACACAGCAAATATTAAACACTAACGAGTATAGGGATTTTGAGCCGAATGGTCTGGTTTCTATAACCGGGCATCCTTCATGGCCAACTTGGATAACGAGCCCAGAAAAAATGATTAACGTGCTTCATAAAGCAGATGCTGACTCTGGACATTGGATCAATTATTATGATGTAGCAAATCATAGTAACAATTTCAATGTAACCAGAAAGTTGTTTTTAGAAGATTTAGTGCTTAGGACGACAAATGACTCCAACATTCCTCCTCCGATCGTTCCCGTGCATGGTAACTCACATTGGGTGGTGTTATACCAATACACTGAGAAGGATGGCAAAAAATCATTTAATGGCAACGATCCAATTTATTACGCCACAAAAACAAAAACTGGGGCAACTGGCAGTGAATCTTTCTCATGGGAAGGAAAAATAAATGTGGCGCATAAGAATATTAATTTTATGAACCCTGCAAGCCTGTTAATGCTCGAGCAAACAGTGAATAATGCCAATTTGACATCGAGAATGAGATGGCAGCCACCGGCACCTCCCATTGCCATTCTTCCAATAATACAACCCACAAAGCCGATTCCCGCAAGGGATGTTCCTAAAATCGTTTTGGAGAAATTGGACGCCTTTGGAATCAATAGCCCTTGTCTGGCTGGTAGACATCTTCGGGGGACTGCGCCAGGGGAGCCATTGTTAGTACGACGATTGGAACAAAACCCAAATGACTCCTCAGACGACTACTATTTAATTAGTCTTCAGAAGCCTTCATTTGAAAATTACTTGCTTGTGCGTATTGATGCAACGACAGGGCAATATCTGGATTCACTCGGAATCCCACCAACACAATATCTTCTTAGTAAATCAACATCTGATCCTTTTCTAAATGAAATTCTCAATACTATGCCTGCCGAGCTTAAATCCGCCTTTCAGCAGCAGCTGCTGAACAATCCGAAGCTAATCTGGAAACCATGTGCTCAATCTTTGTCACCATTCTACCCCTTCTACGAGGTTACAGTGCCCGCCACGCCCAGAAAGCCATCAACCAAATACTACGTTAGAATAGACGGTAAATTCTTCACAGAGGCTCAGTTGACGGCAATGCCAAACACCTGATGAAAAGTTCTCCGTTTCTTTCGGCTAATTTTTTCCACACCACAATAAAAGCCGAGGAGACACTCTGACGTTTTGTTTGTTGTTAATACGCTTCAGTGGAAGCGGAAGTCGGCAATGACAGTTGCGACCGAGCCTCTTCACTGTTTAGCAGTGATTGGCTGAAGTCCGGAGGGCGAAATCGCCGGTTCCTGTTTCTAAAAATCTCTTTTCTTTCAGTGGGAACAGGGGAGAAGCCGAGAAAGAGCTTGCCTATACAGCAGTAGCTCGGCCTGCTCCTGTTTGAATGCTTATGGTTTTGCGTCCCGGCCAATGGAAATGCTTGTTTGCACAATAGAACGGCACGGCGTAGTGCCTGAAATTTACTCAAACTTGCCCTCAGCCTTTTTTCTACCCTAATAAAAAATCAGAAATACCTGCTGTGATGTTTTGCGTGTTGTGGACATACCTTAGTGGAAGCAAAAGTAAGTCTGTAGGAATCCGCAATGTCAGTCAGGAGTCGCTTGCCCTGAATTCAGCGGGCTTCCGAAAGCCAGGGCGGGGAACTCCAAAATTGACTGTGAATCGGCCACGATATCGAAAGTACAAAGCTTGAGTCGCGTAGAGTGCGTTACTTATAAATTGTCGTCATTAAACCAATTGCCAATTTCTGTCCTGAGGGGACTTCATCACTGAAGTCGTTTAGCCAGCACCTACTTTCAAGCTCTTTCCGGCTTGCCAGGAATTTCATGGCGCTTCCGCAAAGTGAAACACAAGGGGGAATATTATGCGTTCAACGTTCGTTCTATTGAGCCGTCTGGCATTGATTCTTTTTTTGATTGGTTCATCGCTGTATGCGCAAACACGGTCGCAACAACAGGCTCCGAGAATCAGGTCGGATAATTATCTTGACCTTCGTGCGAAATATCTCGATGGGCTGAATAAAACGAAAAGGGAGCGTCAGCTTCGGAAACCTGCGGGAAGCATGCCCTCTGAAGACCTCGATGAACTTGAGTTTGAACGTTGGGATCGCTACTGGCGCGATCACCTGAATGCCAGGGCGAAAGAACCGGGCAAAATGGCGGACATGCGACAGCACTATGCTGACCAAAAGTTGGCTGCACAGCGCAAAGGTCAGGGCAACCAAACCGTTCAATCTACTGCGCTGGTTTGCGCTTCGACAGGTTTAGGCAACTGGACTTCACTGGGGCCGAGTACTTATGCGGCGCCT
>CAZMXG010000047.1:0-42672 GCA_964570175.1 uncultured Heliomicrobium sp.
CATAACAATTCGCGGCGAAGGGAGTCACCTACTTCATCTCATCATTTTTGATTTTCCATTTGTCATTGTCCGAAGCTGCTCTGACCAAAATGAAAAATGAAAATTGGAAACCGGCAAATGGAAAATGAAGAAAGCTTTTACCCTGTAAAATATTGCCGAGCCGATTAAATTGGGGCACTTTTCAAACCAAAGGCAAAAAAACTCAATGAACAGGTTCACCCGTTTTTCACTCCTCTTTTTTCTGGCGCTGGTAGTTTTGCCACCTAGTGCCGTACAAGTTCAAACTGCCGCCAAGCGGCCCAACATCGTTTTTATTATGACCGACGACCATGCGGCGCACGCCATCAGCGCTTACGGCAGTCGGCTAAACAAAACTCCGAATCTGGATCGGCTGGCAAAAGAAGGGATGAAGTTTGAAAACGCTTTCGTCACCAATTCGATCTGCACGCCCAGCCGCGCTGTCATTTTGACCGGCAAGTATTCTCACTTGAACGGCGTTCCGGTTTTCAACCACATAGACAACTCCCAGCCATTGCTGTCGAAATACATGCAAACTGCCGGGTATCACACTGGAATGGTTGGCAAATGGCATTTGGGCGCGAATGACCCCAAACGACCGGACGATGGCAAACCAACCGGTTTTGATTACTGGAATATCCTGCCAGGGCAGGGCGCATACTTTGATCCCGTGATGATCGAAATGGGAGAGCGGAAAAAGCTGAGTGGTTACACCACAGACATCATTACCGATCTGGCAATGGGCTTTATAGACAAACGTCCGAAAGACAAGCCTTTCTTTTTGATGTACCACCACAAAGCGCCGCATCGAAATTGGCAACCCGCGGAAAAATACCGCAAGCAATTTGAAAATTACGATCCGCCGATTCCGGCAACATTTGACGACGACTACAAAGGCAAATCGGATGCGGCGCGCCAATCCACCATGCACATTGACGCCGACTTGAATGAAACTGATACCAAGGGCAAACCGCCCGCCGGATTGAGCGGGGCCGAACTGAAAAAGTGGAAGTATCGTCGCTACATGCAGGATTATCTGGCCTGCGTGCAGTCTATGGATGACAACGTCGGACGCTTTCTGGATTACCTGGATAAAAATGGGTTGGCTGAAAACACCATTGTCATTTACACCTCGGATCAAGGCTTTTTCCTGGGCGAGCACAACTTTTTCGACAAACGGTTCATGTACGAAGAATCGTTGCGGTCGCCGTTGCTGGTTCGCTGGCCAGGCAAAATCAAACCCGGATCGGTCAGCAAAAGTATGGTGCTGAATCTGGATTTTCCTTCGACGATTCTGGACGCAGCGGGAGCGAAAATCCCCGCCGATATGCAAGGCCGTAGCTTTTTGCCGGTGCTGATGGGAAAAACGCCAGCCAATTGGCGGCATTCGATGTATTACCGCTACTACCATCCGGGCCATCACAACGTCGCCGCGCATTACGGTGTGCGAACGGACCGATACAAACTGATTTTCTTCAACAAGCTGAATCAATGGGAACTGTATGACCTGCAGAAAGACCCGGGCGAAATGAAAAACGTCTACAACGATCCGGCTTACCAAAAAATCCTTGAACGGTTGAAAAATGAACTTTACCGGCTGAAGAAAGAGTTCAAAGACGACGACCAATTTGCCGACAAACTGCCCGTGGATGATGTTGGTTAACATTCTAGTTCGGGCTTCGTTTATGTGGATGGAGATTCAACGCAAAAGGACAAAGGTTCAAAGACAGGTCAAAGTTGTTTTTGAGCTTCTTTGTTCCTTTGACCTTTGCATTAAGCCAGACAGGTATTCCAAGCCGATCTAAAAGGAGAAAACCCCATGCTTCGCAAATCCTTTTCGCTATTCGTAATTGCCTTGCTGCTGTTGCAGACAATTGCCGTTCGCGCCGATAAAGTTGACGAGTACGTTCAGTCAGAAATGAAGCGTCAGCGAATTCCCGGCGTGTCGGTGGCAATTGTCAAAGACGGCAAAATCATCAAAGCCGAAGGCTACGGGTTGGCAAATGTCGAATACAACATCCCCGCCAAGCCGGAAACCGTGTACAAAATTGGCTCCGTCAGCAAACAGTTTCTGGCCAGCGGGATCATGTTGTTGGCGCAAGATGGCAAGCTGACGCCTGAAGACAAAATCGGCAAGTTTCTGGAAGGTACTCCCGAAACCTGGAATGGCATCACGTTGCGACATCTGTTGTCACATACGTCCGGCATTCTGCGCGAAGCGCCGGGTTTTGACCCTTTCAAGATTCAGAAAGACTTCGATGTCATCAAAACGGCGTATTCGTCGCCGCTGCGTTTTGCGACGGGAGAAAAGTACGAATATTGCAACGTCGGATATTTTTCGCTGGCAGAAATCATCGCCAGAGTTTCCGGCAAACCGTGGAGCGAGTTTCTAAACGAACGCATCTTTTCGCCTTTGGGAATGGCTGCAACACAACCCACCAGTTCGCGAGTGGTCGTTCCAAACCGGGCGGGCGGTTACGAATGGGAGAAGGATACGCTGCGAAACGCGACGGATTATCTGGCCGTTCGTCCCAGCGGAGCGTTTCTTTCGACGGTGCTCGATTTGGCGAAATGGGATGCGGCGCTTTACGGTGACACGATCCTGAAACAATCCACGCGCGAATTAATGTGGACACCCATCAAGCTGAACGATGGAAAAACGTATCCGTATGGCTTCGGCTGGCAGTTGGATCCGCTGGGCAATCACAAACGGGTTCATCACGGAGGTTCGCTGCCGGGATTCCGTTCAAACTATGCCCGTTTCCCGGATGACAAGCTTTCGATCATCGTGCTGACAAATGCCGACAATGCGAATCCGGCGCTAATTACCCGTGGCATCGCGGCGATTTATTTCCCGGACATTGCTCCCAATACAACAAACTAAAGTATGGAAATTCAGCTTCGATTGGCGGCAACCGAAGACATTCCGGCGCTCGATCAATTGATGCGACGTTCCGTTCGGAGCCTGAGCGCAGGCTATTACACCGAACGGCAAATCGAACTATCGCTGGTTCACGTTTTCGGTATTGACACCCAACTGATTGCCGATGGCACGTACTTTGTCGCCGAAGCGAATGGCCAACTGGTAGGCTGCGGCGGGTGGAGCAAGCGCCGCACGTTGTATGGTGGCGATCAAACCAAAGCGGGCGAAGATTCTTTGCTTGATCCCACAAGAGAGCCTGCACGAATCCGCGCTTTCTTCGTTGATCCGGATTTTGCCCGCAGAGGAATCGGGCGGTGCATCATTGAAGCCTGCGAAGCGGCAGCGCTTGCGGCAGGTTTTCGCCACCTTGAGCTCGGCGCGACGCTTCCCGGCGTGCCGCTGTACAGCGCGCTCGGTTATCAGCCAATTGAGCAGATCGAGCACCCTATGCCTGAAGGCGAAGTCTTGCCGATCGTCAGAATGGGGAAACATTTCTAACTTTGGAGTGCGGCGTGAAGCGCCGCTCTCCAAAAGAACAAGCGATGAAACAATATTTTCTGCTCTTAAGTTTATTTGTGGCCATGACGGCCAATGCCGCGACCGGCGAATTTCGAATTGGCGCAGCAGCGGTCGTCATCACGCCGCCAAACGGCACGCCGATGGCTGGGTATTATCGCAAGCGTCTGTCCGAAGGCACGCTCGATGATCTGTACAGCAAAGCCGTGGTTTTCGAACAAGACGGCGTGAAAGCTGCTGTGGTTGTTTGCGACATTCTTACGCTGCCTCGTCACGCCATTGAAACGGCACGCAAACTAATCCAGCAGCAAATTGGCATCCCGGGCGAAAACGTCATGATTGCCGCAACGCATAGCCATACTTCGCCCGTTGTTTCGGGCGAAAACACGCGTGACAAACTGGATGGCGACAACACCGAACCTGCGCTGAAATTTACCGAGAATTTGCCCAGGCTGATTGCGCAATCCGTCGCCGAAGCCAATCGCAAACTTGCGCCTGCGCGGGGCAGTGCAACTTCGGCTTACGAAGACGGCGTCAGCTTCAATCGCCGCTTCTGGATGCGGGATGGTTCGGTCAGTTGGAATCCGCCGAAACAGGATAAAAACATCATTCGCCCGGCGGGGCCGATTGATCCCGAAATTGGCTTTCTGTATTTCGACACGCCTGATGCCAAGCCGATTACCTCCGTCGTCAACTTTGCGCTCCATTCCGACACCACCGGGGGCCAGAAGTTTTCGGCGGATTACATGGGCCATTTATCGCGGCTGCTGACCGGATACAAAGGCAACGACATGCTGACACTGTTTGCGCTGGGAGCCTGTGGCAATATCAATCACCGTGACATCACCTGGGCCGATAATCAAAAAGGCGTAGCGGAATCCTTTCGCATCGCCTCCAGTCTGGCCGGAGCCATCAACCGAAGCTGGGCGAAGTTGCAGCCCATTGACACTTCCAAACTCCGTGTCCGCAGCGAAATCGTCAAGCTTCCGACCGCGCCCATCAACAACGAAGACATTGCCCAGGCCAACGATGTTCTGAACCGCCTGACCGATCCGAAAACGACTTTTGCCGAACAGGTCAAAGCCTTCCAGGTGCTGGATATCGCTGCCAAAAAGGGAAACCCGCTGGAAGTTGAAGTCCAGGTTATTACGCTCGGCAACGATGTTGCCTTTGTGTCTTTACCCGGCGAAGTCTTCGTCGAACTCGGTCTTTCGATCAAAAAGGCTTCTCCTTTCAAACACACGATCATCGTCGAACTGGCTAATGGTTCCATCGGCTACATTCCAAACAAATCAGCCTACCCCGAAGGCCAATACGAAGTCCTCAGCGCGCGATGTGCTGCAGGCTCAGGCGAAATGCTGGTGACGGCTGCGCTGAAGTTGCTGGCTGGGTTACATAAACAGTAAATGGAATTCCCGGTTGCCGCGTAGGGTCACTTGAATTTAGGCGGGGCGTTCGCGCCTTGCAACAATGAACTTGCGGGCAAGCTCACTTCCAACAACTCAAGCTCTGCGCCGGCTTCCAACAAAAAATCCAATCCTGCTGGGATCACGCAACTGTCCCCGGCCAACAATTGATGTCCCCCTTCATCGGGGTTGGTCAAACGAAGCTCCCCATTCAGCACAAACAGAAACTGAAATCCCCCTTCGTGCCGATGCGTCACCGCCGAAGCTTTCGCCATGAACCGATGAATTCGTGCCGAGGCCAATTCATTCGTAGCCGCCGCAATACCCGTATCGCGCATTTCGCAACCAGCAATTGGCGAAATTATCCAATTGGCTTCGCTGGCAATGTGATGAACAAATCTTTGTCCACCGAATAAGCGCTCAGGTAACACCCGCCCTGTCGGAAGCTGCAATTCAGGATCGGTGAAGGTTTCGTGAATCGCAGGGCTGCCGATTTCGATGACTTCTAATCCTGGCGATGCTTCCAGCACACGATGACGAATTTCCGGCGCTTGCAGGACACAGTCACCCGGATTCAGCACGAACGGCTCGCCTTGATCTTCGTACACGACACGCACCCAACCGGCTTTGCAATAAATCATCTGGAAACGGACTTTATGGTAATGGACATAATCTGGTACGTCTCCGCCGTCGGGAATGCGAATGTGCGAGGCGATGAGCCATCCGCCCAACCTACCGGGAATCAAATCGCGGTATTCCATTCTGGCTCGACCGAGGTGCCAAGCACCTGCAGAGTTCATTCGGCTGATTACCAACCCTCCACCGTCGGGCGTTAAATCCTCGCTCGCTTCGCCAGACTCCAAACGCAAGCTGATTCCGTGCCCGGACACTAACGCTGCACGCGGAGCGTCCGCCGGAACAATCATATCCAATCGAAAGCCGAGACGATTGGTGAAAAACTCAATCGCCTCAGCCAAATCCGGGCACGGCAATACAGCATCAGGTCGTCGAAACTCACTATCGCGTTCTGTGGTCATTTCAGTCATTTGCTACTTCTGGCGTCTCAATTCTTGATCGGAAGCTGGCTGTAGTTTCAACCCAATGCCGCCTTGTCCCACCAGCTTTTCCAAGTCGTTTAATTCTGTAGGCAAAAACTCTGTGAAATTTTCGTAACCGGTTTCCGTCACCACAATCACGTCTTCGTAGCGAATGTACAGATTTTCTTCCGGTACCCAAAGTTGCGGATCAATCGAAAAGACGTGACCGACTTTCAGCACACCGCGGTTATACGGGCCATCGTCATGCACCGCCAAGCCAACCGGATGCGAAAGCGTGCCGCCGCCGGTTTCCAGCATCTTGCGCGCCGCTTGTTCGTACACGGGCTTGGAAAATTTTGTGCGCTGCAAGACAGGCTCCATGGCGATGCGAGCCTGATCGTAAATGGCTTTGGTTGTGATGCCGGGGCGAATCAGTTTCAACACGGCGTTTCGGTACTCAAGCACGAATTGCAACAGTTCACGCTGGACGGGCGAATACTTCCCGTTAATCGGCCACATTCGCGTTACGTCGCTGGTGTAATAGACATAATCCGGCGCGAAATCCATCAGCACCAAATCGCCATCTTTCAATTGTGCGTTGTTGCGATAGTAATGCCCGTTCCAGATGTTCGCCGTGCCGGATGCTGTGATCGAACGATAGCCTTCCAGCCGCGCGCCGCCTGCCAAAAAGATATAGCGCGCCGCAGCATCAAGCTGATATTCGTACAAACCGGCTTTCGTGCTTTTGATCGCTTCCAGTATTCCAAGGCCAGCCAGTTGCGAAGCGCGACGGATCAGCGCGATTTCACGAGGGCTTTTCACACTGCGCATTTCATCCAACATCGGCGTCAGGTCGCGCACTTCTGCTCGTGGCGCGCGCGTTCGCAACAGGCTGATAAAATGGGCTTCCCGTGACAAACGGCCGTCCCAATAATCGGCAGCAATCGCGGCATTCGCGTTTTGCAATTCATACCGGTTTTCTGCCCCGCCTTCCGCAGGCGTGAACATCGTGTAAATCACTGGCGCAGGCGCTTTCATCAAATCGCCGAGCCATTCTTCACCCATTGCTTTTGAACTGGCGACGGCATCCACCCCGGTCAATTTCTTAACCAGTTCGGCATCTTCTGCTGACAGCACTTTGCCTTCGCTGCGTTCCAGGCGTTCATTGCGCGGCGGCAAAAAGAGCGTGGCTTTGCGCGTGCGGCCATCCAGCAACAAATACGCGCCGGGCGTTTCAATGCCACTGAGGTAATAAAACTCGTTCGACTGGCGCGGGAAGTTGAAGCCTCTGGCCAGCGGAACGCCTTGCACAATGGCCACGGCGCGGTCGCCAATTTGCGCATAGAGTTTTGCCCAGCGCGCCTGGAATTCTTCCGGCGGAAAGTTCGATTGGTAATGCGGCGTTTGCGCAACCAACACGGTCGGTAGCAGTAAAAAGATCAAAGCAATAAGTCGTTTCATGAAGAGTTCCTTTTGTTTGAGTCGTTAGCGTTTGGCGAAACGTGATTCCATCAAAGTCCAAGTGTTCGGATCGAGCAACACCTTAGACGGTTCTTTGTCTGCAGTGATTTCGAAGCGTTGTTGTTTTTGCGTCAGATCAATCTTTTCGATTCGCGTTTGCGGCGAACCCTCTACCGTAAAGCCGAGTTCCAGCGGCAACCGATAGGCTTCGCCGGGTTGGGTTTGAGTGAGTTCGATGATGATCTTTTTGGCGGCGGCGTCATAACTCCAACTGCCTTCGACGACGGGCGAACCAGGTCGCGCCAGCCATTGCTGGAAGAACCAGGACAATTCCTTTCCTGAGTGTTCTTCCATCACACGGCGAAAGTCTTCAGTCGTGGCGCTGCCGTTTCGATAACGCCCGTAGTAATCGCGAATGCCCGCCCAAAACTTCTCCGTGCCGATCAGACCGCGCAGCATGTGCAGCGTCCAGCCGCCTTTTTGATAAATGATGCGGTTCAGCACCTTTTTCATGTCTGACAGGTTGTTGTGCAAGATGGCTGTGCCGGGAAGCTGTTTTTCCAATGCAAAGACCTGTTCGCGGCTGCGCTGCAACCCAGCGACGAAGGCATCGCGGCCTTCGTAATGTTCGCTGACCAGCAAGGTGAAGTACGTGGCAAAGCCTTCGCTCAGCCAAACGTCGTCCCAATCTTTTTCGGTGACGGAATTGCCGAACCACTGATGCGCGATTTCGTGCGCGATCAAGCCCGTGTCAGGACGCTCCAGGATGGATTTTTCACCGTAAAAGATGGCGCTGGCGTGTTCAGTTCCTCCGCCAAAGCCTGCCGCTTCGACGTTAGCCAGTTTTTCATAAGAGTACGGGCCGATGCGGTTGCTGAAAAATTCCATTGCCTGACGGGATTTCGTCTCAAACCACGCAGGACCAATTTCGCGTTCCTGGCGATAAACCCATGTTTGATGCGGCACGCCGTTAACCAAACCATCGTGATGGACGGAAAACTGAGCCACGCCAATAGCGTTCAGCCACGAAGCAGTCGGCACGCTCTGTTTCCAATGCGTCAGGCGGCGTCCATCGCCGAGGTCGGTTTCTTCCTGCAACAAACCGTTGGCTACGACCTGGTATTTGATCGGCGCGGTGATGATAAATTCCGACGTGGCTTTGTCGTATGGATGATCAATCATCGGCAGCCATTGCCGCGCGTTGTTCGGCCAGTTTTCGCTGAAAAAGACACGTTCGCCGAATTTGTTTTTCAGCATGCGCAATCCGTTGGCGGGAATACCTCGGTAACGAACGGTGAATTGTTGGCGCGCGTTGGCTTTGGAGGGTGCAGCAAGCGTGATGGTCAATCGGTCTGCTTGGTGTTTGAAGGAAAGCGCTGCACCGCCGGAAGTCACTTCGGAAACGGTCATGCCTTTGCCATTTGCCGCCGAAGCCAGATCGAAAGCGACTTCGCGGATGTCAGCTTGCGTGAAGCGCACATCAATCGTCGCTTCGCCAATAATTTCGTCGTTGTCATCGCTAAGCGTCAGCCGAAAGGCATAATGCAGCGCATCAACTCCTGGCTGCCGAGGGTATGTATCGGCAAATGCAATCAGACTGAATAAAACCAACCACGACAGTAATAGAGCTGAGAGGCAAAGCCTTTTCATAATTTCCCTTTTTGTAGTGAGACGAAAGAAGAAATGCCAACCACAAAAAACGCAAAAGTCACAAAACGAACCTCAAGTTCTTTTGTGCGTCTTGTGTCTTTTGTGATGAAGCTTTTTGCGAGACGTAAGCCAGCGCGGCTTATCATCAACGGAGAAGTGGAACTTGGCAATGGTCTGTTGGCAGGCGAATTTGGATGGGCAAAACATCTTACGGGTTTAACCCAATGCGCCGCATCATATCGCTGAATCGAACGTCGGTTTTGATTCCTTCCAGCATTGGTTCCAGCTTGATCCATGGCATCCAGCCGGTGCGTTCCTGATAGGCTTTTTCCAGCCAGTAAAAAGCCAGGTCTGTTTCGCCGATGGCGACGTGAATCATTGCCAGGAAATACGGTGGCACGTAATTGCTTTGGCCGTACTGTTCAATTCCTGCTAACACTTGCCGCGCGGCGGCATTTTGTCCGGCTCTGCCAAGCACAATCGCAAGAATCAATGTTGCAATGCCTTTGGATTCTGGCCGGGTTTCGATGGAGTATTTTGTGAACTCAAGCGCTTCGTTAAATTTGCCGAGCGCGATCCAGGACATGGTTCGGTAATAAAGTCCTTTGGCGAACGTGGGATCCATCTGCAAGGTCTTCTGGCAATGCGCCAGGGCTTCTTCATAGCGGCCGGCAAAATACAAAAGCTCGCCGAAGCTGGCTGAAATCGGCACGGAAAGCGGATCAAGCGATTCGGCGCGGCGAAGCATTTTGAAAGCTTCGTCAAAACGATCCTGCGTCAGATACAAATATGCGCACCATTGCGCGGCTTCCGGATAATTGGGGTTCAATTCTGAAGCCAGCAGGAATTCGCGTTCTGCACGGTCAAACTCCCAGTCGTACCAAAACAGCAGCGAAGCATGCGCGGCATGCGCTTCGGCCAACTGGTCGTCCAACTCCAGGGCCTTCATGACAGCCATTCTTGCTTTTGGGACAAATTCGCGCGGCGGCAAAACGTACACGCTTAATTGGATATAGCAAAACGCCAACCCCGTGTATGCCAAGGCGTAATTCGGATCTTTCCGAATTGCCTGGATGAAAAATTCTGCGCCTTTTCTCAGTCCGTCCGGGCTGCGTTGATTCCAGCAGTATCGGCCCTTCAAATAAAGCTCGTACGCTTCCGGATTGACGGTTTGCAGCTTGGCGATTTTCTCTTCGTGATCGCCTGTCACTTTGACGCGCAGGCTTTCGGAAATCTGTTTGGAAATGTCTTTTTCCAGTTCGAAAATGTCACCGGCTTTGCCCAATTTGCGCTGGTACTGTTCCGCCCACAACAGCGAGCCATCTTCGGCGTCAACCAGTTCGGCTTTAATGACAATGTCTTCGCCGCGTTGAAACAGACGACCGGCGAACACGGCCCGAACCTGCAATTCGCGCCCGACTTCCAGCGGATCGGCGCTTTTGTTTTTGAACCGGAACACGGTGCTGCGCGCCATCACTTTCAACCCTGGCACGCGTGCCAACGTATTGATGATGTTTTCCGTGATGCCGTCGCTCAAGTATTCGGCATTCGGATCGTTGCCAATGTTGGCCAACGGCAACACGGCCAGCGAATCAATTGAATCGCTGAACGCACGTGACGCGCCAGACGACCGGCGCGGCGAGCCGGAAGAAGAGCGCGTAGATATGACTTCAGTGCCGCGCCCAGCGGTTTCCCTTCCTGAATCCCGACTGATCGGTCTGGTTTCCAGCGAAGGCTGCTTTACGCTGCCTTGGCTGCTCTGACCGCTGCGATGCGAGAAGGCTTCGGCTGAACCGCTTTTTTGCCCAGAGTGTCGAAGCTGTTCCGCTTCAACATCCAGCCGATGCCGCAATCGTTTCAGGTCGTTCAACAGTTCACGCGCCGTTTGGTAGCGTTCGTCGCGTTCTTTGGCCAGCAGCTTGGTGACAATCCACTCCAACTCTTCCGGCGCGTCCGGCATGAAGCGGCGAATGGGCGGGGGAGCGTTTTGCAAAATCGAACTGAGTACGGTCGTCGTCGTCTGACCTTCAAACGGCAAACGTCCGGTACACATTTCGTAAATCATGACGCCCAAACTGAACAGGTCGCTGCGCTCGTCAATCGCTTCGCCCTGAATCTGTTCCGGAGACAGGTAGCCAGTCGTTCCGGGCATCCACCACAAACCCGTCGTCGAACGTGCTGCAGAACGATCTTGCGCTGCGAGCGCCGTCGTCAATTTGGCGACCTGTGCAGCGTCTAGCGGTGTGGTTCGGTAGGGATCGCTTCCAATTTCCGATCCCTCAACCAGATTTCCACTGTCCGTGAGCCGGATTTCTGCCGTGTCTGCATCCACGTTGGCCGGTGCTTCCTCTTTTAGCGAAGACGAATTGCCAAGTTCGACCAGCATGGTGTTTTGTTCCACCAGCTTGGCCAGGCCGAAATCCAGAATCTTGACGTAGCCGTCGGGCCGGATCATGACGTTTTCGGGTTTCAAGTCGCGATGCAAAACTCCGGCGGCGTGTGCGGCTGCGAGTCCTGTAACAACCTGCGTTGCCACATCCAGCACCTCTTCCATTCGCATTCGCGTGTAAGCCAGATGTTCGCGCAGCGTCGGGCCTTCAACCCATTCGTTGGCAATGAAGTATTGCGTTTCGCCATTCAACTGGGTCGAACTGACTTCGTACATCATCCGGATGTTGGGATGATTGAGCGTGGAAATGATGCGGGCTTCCTGGGACAACCGCTGCATCCGTTCGGCATCACGGGCGAATGGTTCCGGCAGTAGCAGCAAAGCGACCTTGCGGCCAAGCTTCAGGTCTTCAGCCAGATAGACTTCACCAATGACACTGGTGCCAATGTGGTAAAGGATTCGGTAATTTGAAATCGTCTGTGAAAGCAAGCGATCAACCGTTGGGGATTCGCGAATCGAGTCAGTGATTGTTGAGCAGAAATTGCTCAGGCGAGATGTTAGCGGCAATTGGCTAGTCTGCCAACCCCATCTTTTGCAACAAATCCAGATAGCGTTTTTCTTTGCGCAACCAGTCGAAGGCCGGCTCGGATTTCAGGTACGATGCCCAGCAAAACCGCTCTTCCACAGTGGCTTCCAACATATGCAGCGTTCGTTCCACGTCGCCTAGTCCAGCGTAAATCAAAGCCAGAAAGAACGGCGAAACGTCTTTGTTGGTGGGATACGTTTGCAGATCGGCCAGGATTTCTTCCGCTGCTTCGCGGAAACCGGCGACCGCATAGACATTTGCCAGCGCAGCCCGAACCAGTGCACCACCGGTCGTCAACTCAACGGCGGCTTTTAACTGTCCAATGGCTTCATCGTACCGGTGCAACTGCGCCAGGGTGATTCCCAAATAGAAGCGCCCCAACACAAAATTCGGATCAATCTCAACGACTTCAAAGCCATTGGCGGCGGCTTCTTCAAACCTGCGCGCTTGATAATTGATCCAGGTGAAACTGGCGCGAACAACCATCGTCATCGGTTCCAGTTCCAGTGCTTTTCGCTCCACTTCCAGCGCTTCGTCAAAACGATTTCGCGCCAACAAGAAAATCGAAGCATACCAATGGTAGCCATTCATGTAAGCCGGATTTAGTTCGATGGCACGCTTGAATTCGCGTTCCGCCGCCGCCCAGTCCCAGGTAAACCAGCAATGATACGCGCCAAGCGAGGCGTGTGGGTCCGCCAGATATTCATCCAGCAGCAACGCTTTTTCTGCCGCTTCTCTGGCTTTAGGCATAATCACACGCGGTGGTGCGGCGCCGTAAACTCCAAGCAGCGCAAAGCAATCGGCCAACCCTGCATGCGCCAAGGCGTATTCATCATCCAGATAAATTGCCGCATTGAAATGCTCGATGGCTTTTTTCAGCCCCGGTCCGGAGCGTTGGTGCCAGTAATATCGCCCCTTCAAATAATGCTGGTAAGCTTCGGCGTTGTCCGTGTAACGGCGGGTCAATCGTTCGCGCTGTTCTTCGTTCAGCTTCAGCTTCAGATGTTCGCAAATTTCCCGTGCCAATTCCTGTTCAATGCTGAATAAATCATCAAGCTTGCGCTGATATTGTGCGCCCCAAATTTGCGAACCATCGCTGGTGTCAACCAGTTCGGCTTTGACCACCAGATTGTCCCCCAGCTGATAAATCCGCGCGCTGAGCACCGCACTGGCTTCCAGTTCACGGCCAATTTCCCATGCGTCTGTATCGCGATTGCGATATCTGGCAACCGTGCTCCAGGCTTTGACGCGCAGTTGCGGCAATCGCGATAGATTAAAGATCAAACTTTCTGGAATCGCTTCGCTAAGGTAAACCATGTCCTGTCCGCTGCCCGCATTGCTGAACGGCAACACAGCAAGCGAATCTAATGACCGACCACCCCGGGAAAGCCTTTGCGAACCGGAACGAACTCTGCCCGAATCGGTCAGCCCAGCGCCAGAATCTTGCGAATCGCTGGAATCCGGAGCAATTGATGATGACGGGGTAAACGGCGCTGTTTGGAAAGCAGAGTCTTCAACCTGCGGGAATTCGTCGCCAAGTTGCAGCCGTTTTTGCAATCGCTTCAAATCGTTCAGCAAGCCTTTGGCGGACTGGTAACGGTCTTCGCGCTCTTTGGCCAAAGCCTTCGTTACAATCCATTCCAGTTCAACCGGAAGGTTCTGAACAAAGCGCGCCAGCGGCAACGGATCACGATCAAGAATTGCCACTAACATATCGCCTGTGCTTTTGCCTTCGAACGGAGCACGACCGGCAATCATTTCGTACAACACAATGCCGAAGCTGAAAATGTCGGTTCGCACATCTACTTTCTGCCCGCGAGCCTGTTCCGGCGACATATAGCTGACGGTTCCCAGAATCACTCCAGGGCTGGTGTTCGGCGCTCCGCCTGCGCCTGGAATGGTTGCGAACGGATCGCTCAGCCCCCCGGCTTGAGTTTCCGCTTGCGTCACCGTCGGATCGTAGCTGCGAAAGAAACCATTTTCCGTCAGTTTGGCCAAACCAAAATCCAACACCTTGACGTATCCATCTGGCCGCAGCATTAGGTTTTCGGGCTTGATGTCACGATGCGCAATGCCTTCGCCGTGCGCGGCAACCAGCGCGCTGACGGCTTGGACCGCAACTTCTATCGCTTCGTCCAACCTCATTCGCCCGCCAGCGATTTTCTGCCGCAGCGTCACTCCTTCGACAAACTCCATGACGATGAAGTGAACCCCGCCCATTTCAGTTTCCGTCTGGCCAACTTCATAAACGGTCAAAATGTTCGGATGATTCAGTTTGCTGACGGATTTGGCTTCCTGGGTAAAGCGGCGAACGCGTTCAGGATCTTGAGTAAAGCGCGTTGGCAGAAGCTTGAGCGCCACACGGCGACCAAGCTGAGTATCTTCGGCCAAATACACTTCACCCATGCCGCCCGCGCCGAGCTTGGAAAGAATTCGGTAATGCGAAATCGTTTGCGGAATCACGATGACAAAAGTGGCTAATTCAAGTGTTGGAATTTCCGGGGCAAACTTGTTGGCAATTTGGAACAATTGCCGATTCAGTCATTGAGTTGACGGAAAACATCTTACCCCACTTCCGCGATGAAGTCTGCCAAGCCGCGAAATTTTTGCTACAGTGGTATCCACATGAATAACCAAACTTGGAAAGTAACTGCCGCCGATGAAGGCGTGCGGCTGGATAAATGGCTGGCGGCAGCGGAACGTATGGGGTCAAGGTCAAAATCGCTGGCGGCAATTGAAAAGGGCAAAGTGTTTGTAAACGAAGTCGAACAATCTACCGTTGACGCTGGGCGGCGTATGATTCCAGGCGAAACTGTTCGCCTGTGGATGGATCGCCCAGGCAGCAGCGAGCGCCGATATTCCGAACGCCGCGAAGCCGGGCTGCATATTCTGTACGAAGATTCTTCGCTGTTGGTGGTCAACAAACCTGCCGGATTGTTGGCGGTTCCGTTGGCTTCACAACCCGATGAGCCTTCCTTGTTTTATCAAGTCAAAAACCATTTGCGTTCCGGCAAGCGCGATCCCTTTGTTGTTCACCGCATTGACCGCGACACTTCCGGACTGGTTGTTTTTGCCAAAACCGGCGATGCCCAGTTCAAATTGAAAGCGCAATTCGAGCGTCGCGACGCCGAACGAATTTATCTGGCCATTGTTCATGGCACCCCAAAACCGAATTCAGGAAGGTGGAAAGATTTGGTCGAATGGGACAAGGAAGAATTGAAGCAGCAGGAAGCCCAAATAAAAACGCGCACGGCCAAAGAGGCGGTCAGTCAATACAAGGTATTGAAGACCTTTAAGGACGCCAGCCTGATCGAAGTCCGTTTGGTTTCTGGCAAACGAAACCAGATTCGTATTCAAGCCGGGTTGCGAGGCCATCCGCTGGTCGGCGAGCGAATGTACGTATACGAAAACGCTCCGGAGAAAAAAATTGAATTTACCCGGCAGGCCCTGCACGCGCACAAACTGAGCTTCCAACATCCTGTGACTGCCAAACCGTTGAGTTTTGAAGCGCCACTGCCTGCCGACCTGCAAAGTCTGATTGACAAACTTGGCTGAGGGGAAAGTGTTTATGCTTGCTTAAAAACCGGTTCGCAAGCCCAGCTTCCGAATCACCTGATCGGCAATGTCGCGTCCAGACCAGTCCAAGTACATCTGATCGCGCGTGCCGCCGAGCGGCGGAATCGGCATTCCCTGTGGTTGACGTGGATACCCGCTGCCAAAAAAGATTTGCTTGCCAGTTTTTGGCTCAAACACCGTAAAGCGCACATCCACCCCGTTCATGCTGCCGGTGCCATACCGGTCGTATTGCAGTTCAATCCAGACAACGAATAAATCTTCGCTTTCCTTCGCAGTCTTCATCGCATCTCCGCGTGTCTGGTTGCGTTCGGAACTCAGTTGCGCAGTTTTCAATTCCCGGCGTAATTGATCCAGACAACCGTCTCGAACGGCATCGGCGTAATACATGGGAAGCTGCATGTCCGCCATCGCCGATGAAATTTGAATCGCCTTTCCCTTTTCCTTCGGCTTTTCCTTCGGCTTATCGGGAACAACCTCCGGTTCGGGCACAGTGCGCGAATCAGGATTATTAACTCCCTGTACCACGGGCTGCGGATCGGCTTTTTTCTGCTTCCGACCGGATTGTCCGGTGGCAACAGCTCCGAGCACCAGTAAACAGCCAATTAATACCACCAGCGACTTTGCATGAATTCGCATAACGATTCCTCCTCGTTCGAGCTTATTGGAATTGTGCGCGGATTATACCAGCGGTCTCGCCCATGGCGATGCCGAAACCAGCCTATGCCATTTTAGACCGGAAATTTTCGGGCTTGGTTTCTCGAATGATTGCGACTGATTTCGCGCATGAATATACTCGGCCCCCTTCACACAAACCGAATCAAATTTGGCAAACCATCCATTGGAGAGTGATCGTGGGCAAAACGTACAAATATGGCGTGTATGGCGTTGGTCGCATTGGCAAGGTGCACGCAACCATCGTTCAGGAACAGGGTCATCAAATTGTAGCCATCGGCGACGATGAATCGGCTGCGGTTGTGGCTGCTCAGAATGAACTGAATGCTTGCGATGTGAAAACATTCAACAATCCCGTTCAAATGGCTCGCGAAATGGCTGGCGCGATGGATGCCATGATTATTGCCTCTCACACCAAGAACCACGCCAGAGACGCTTTGCCCTTTGTCGAAGCGAAAATTCCGATCTATTTGGAAAAACCATTGACGGACGATTTGCAGGAAGCCTTCGCCTTTGTCGAAGCGATTGGCCGCGATCCGCACCTGATCCAGATTGGCTTGCAGCGGCGGTACGACCCGGCATTGCTCCACACAAAGCAACTAATCCAGTCTGGGTTGATTGGTGAAATCCGTGAAATCCGCTGTATCTTGCGCGACCAATATCCTCCACCGGCAACCTACAGCAGCCGAGGGTTGATTATTGATATGGGCATTCATGTCGCCGACGAAGCAATATTTCTGACCGGCGAATTCCCCAACGAAGTTTGGGCCAGCATGCATCATACGCGGGGTTACAGCAGCCCGATTGACGAAGGGGGCGACACTGCCTTTGTCACCTTCACGACACCATCAGGAGCGTTGGGACGGCTCGACCTCAGTCGTACGCATTCTTCCGGCTACAACAACGAGACGTACATCATCGGAACCAAAGGCACAATCCATACAGGCCGGTTTGCAGGTTATCCTGGCCCCATTCCCGTAGAGGTTTGGCAATCGAATGGCACATTGCATTCCGAATCCAAAATCTTTGAGATGACCTATTTGAAGGGAAGCTATCCGGAGTTCCTGCCTCGGTTCGACATCGCCTATCGTCGCGCCCACGAGCAATTCCGCGAAGCCATTGAAAGCGGCGCGGCCCTTGCGGTGACCCAAAACGAAGTTCTGGATGCGCAAGTTTTTGCTGAAGCAGCCCACCGCTCCGCTCAGCGTGCGGGGGCACGTTACCGGTTACGGCGTTATGACGATTTGCAGGAATACAAGGCTTCGTGCATCGCCAATGGGTTAATAGACAGCGATTGAGTCTCTTGGACTGAGGTTACTGTCGGGGATCAATGGACTGGCTTTATTTTTTAGCCTGCGATGCTGGTGACAACGTGATGTAAATCGTCTGCGCCGCGTTGCGAAAATTGCTGCATCAGGCCTTCAGCGTCTTGAAGCATCATGGCCCGTTTACCCCAAACCTGGCTTTTGCAGGGTAATTTTCAAGACATTCTCTAAAGTCAGCCATCGCTACGCGATGAAGAAACAAGAACCGCCAAGACTGATTATTTGGCTGATTTCAACAAGGAAGATGGGCAAAGCTGTTCCAACGAACATTCCCCGCAATTCGGCTTGCGCGCCTTGCATACGCGGCGACCATGCCAGATCAGCCGGTGCGAAAAATCTATCCATTCTTTCTTCGGCACTAACTCTATCAAATCTTGTTCGATCTTTACTGCGTCTTTGTTTTTCGTCAGTCCAAGTAACTGCGTCAGCCGCGAAACGTGCGTATCAACGACAACGCCTGTGGGAATTCCGAAGGCAGTGCCTAAAACGACGTTGGCTGTTTTGCGGCCTACGCCAGCAAGTTGCGTCAGTTCGTCCAGCGTCCGCGGTAATTCGCCACTGTGTTTTTCCAGTAATAGTTTGGCAGTCATCTGTATGGACTTGGCTTTGTTGCGGAAGAAATTGACCGAGCTGATGTCTTTTTCAAGCGCTGCCGGTTCGGCAGACGCGTAATCGGCCACGCTGCGGTATTTTCGGAACAGCGTAGCCGTGACGATATTGACTCGTTCATCCGTGCATTGTGCCGAAAGAATCGTGGCTACTAGTAGCTCAAATGGACTGCCGTGGTTTAATGCACAGGTGGCGTTGGGGTAAGTTTTCTTGAGTGCGCGAATAATCTGTAGTGTGCGGTCTTTGAGCTGCTCTTTGCTTTCTTTCATCAGTATTTTGTGGAGTGCGGCGTGGAGCCCCGCTTTTCCGGGTATTTCTGAGTCGAGTAAGTCGAGAGAAAGCGGCGCTCCACGCCGCACTCCATAGATTAGGAAACCAGTTCGCGTATAACTTCGCCGTCGTTGATCGTGGCACGTTCGTTGCGGCCATTGTGGAAGTAAGTCGTCTTCAGATGGTTTAAGCCCATCAGGTGCATGATCGTCGCGTGCAGGTCGTGAACGTGCGCGCGTTTTTCAATCGCCTTCAATCCGATTTCGTCCGTCACACCAACGATCTGGCCACCTTTGATGCCGGCGCCCGCCATCCACATCGTGAATCCCCAAGGGTTGTGATCGCGTCCGTCGCCTTTTTCGTTGAAGGGCGTGCGGCCAAATTCGCCTCCCCACACGACCAGCGTCGTATCCAGCAAGCCGGTCGCTTTCAGGTCGGCCAGCAAGCCTGCGATGGGTTTGTCCACGCTCAGACACATTTTGGTGTGATTGCCTTCCAGATTGTTGTGCGCATCCCAGGCGCTGCCAGAACCGGAATACAACTGTAGAAAACGAACGTTGCGTTCGACCAAGCGCCGAGCCAGCAAACACATTGTGCCGTATTTAGCCGTTGCCGGATTGTCCATTCCGTACAGTTTCTTTGTTACTTCGGATTCTTTTGTCAGGTCAACGGCCTCAGGGGCAGCGGTCTGCATTCGATACGCTAGTTCGTACGATTTTAGTCGTGCCAGCAATTCCGTGTCGTCGGCTTTGTCGGCGGAAAAGCGTTCGTTCATCCGCGCAATCAAATCGAGTTTGCCAAGCTGTTGGGCTTCGCTAACCGTGTCAGGCGGTTTCAGGTGAAAGATCGGCGCATCACCCGTGCGGAACTGAGTGCCTTGATAAACGGCAGGCAAAAATCCTGCGCTCCAGTTTTTCGGGCCGCCCAGCACTTCTTTGTCGTCGGCCATCACAACAAAAGCTGGCAGGTTTTGATTCGAAGTTCCAAGCCCGTAAGTCGCCCAGGCTCCCAAGCTGGGCCTTCCGGCCAGAATCGAACCGGTGTTCATCTGGCAAACCGAGCCGACGTGATTCAACCCGTCTGCCCAGCAGGATCGAATGATCGCCAGATCGTCTACTTGTTCGGCTACGTTGGGGAACCAGTCGGAAACGGGAATGCCGCTTTGGCCATAATGTTTCCAGGTGCGGCGGCTGGGCATAATGGTGTTCGACGCCGTGCCCATTGCCGTGATTGGTCGTCCGAACGATTCCGGCATTGGTTTGCCAGCCAGTTTATCGAGCGCGGGTTTTGGATCGAAAGTGTCAATGTGGCTGACGCCGCCTTCCATAAACAGAAAGATAACGGATTTGGCTTTGGGCGTGTGATGAGGCTTTTTCGGAGCCAGCGGATCAACCGGCTTTTGATCAAAAGCGAATCCATCTTCGGCCAGCATTGAAGCCAGCGCCAACGAACAAAGGCCCGCGCTGGATTGCGAAAGAAAGTTGCGGCGATTGAGCAGCGCGCGAGCTTCCGCAGATAGACTTTCTCGGTTTGAATGTTTCATCTCGGCCTCTCAATTGACGTAAACAAATTCGCTGGAGTTGAACAGCGCGTGGCAAAAATCAGTGAAGGCTGCAGCGTGCGCCGGATCAATCGGCGCAGTCAATTTCGCAGGCAAAGCCACAGGCTTCTTTTCTTCAATTTGCGTTTTGATGATGGCGGATTGTTTTCGCAAAAACTCCAGCGCCAGTTGTCGCTCGGCGGCGTCAGGTTCGCGTGAAAAAGCCAGGCGATAAGCCGCAGCAATTTGAGCATTCACGTCGCTTTGGCAATCGTTCAGCACACGACCGGCGAAGCTCTGGGCAGCGCGCACAATCACTTTATCGTTGAGCAGCGACAACGCTTGCGGTGCAGTTGTCGTAACAGATCGGCGGGCGCAGCTTTCGTGCGTGTCCGGCATGTCGAACGCGGCGAACATTGGGTAACGCGAATTGCGGCGGACGAAAACGTAAACGCTTCGACGGTTTTTGGCTTCCTCGCTTTCGTTCTTTTTCCAGCCTCCGCGAATATCCAAACCGGCGGGAATTTCAGGGAAAACAGGCGCGCCGAACATCTGGCGATTCAGATCTCCGCTGACGGCCAGCACCGCATCGCGAACTTCTTCGCCGGTCAGTCGCTGGCGACGGAATCGCCAATACAATTTGTTGTCAGGATCAACTTTGGCTGCAGTTTCGTTAAATGCGGAGCTTTGCTGGTAAACGCTGGACAGCATCATCATCCGGTGCATTTTCTTGATGCTCCAGCCTTGTTCGACGAAACTCGCGGCCAGCCAATCCAGTAATTCCAGATTTCCATCGGTGTCACCCGCGAAGCCAAAATCGCTGGGCGTGGCGACCAAGCCCCGACCGAAGTGGTAATGCCAAATTCGGTTAGCCATCACGCGAGTGGTCAGCGGATTTTTGGGATCAGTCAACCACATTGCCAACGCAGCGCGACGACCTGAGGAATTGGGATTTGCTGTTGGAGCGATCTTTGCTGGTTGGCGATCCAGTATTGTCAAAAAGCCCGGCCGCACTTCATCCAAGGGAACGTCATAGGCACCGACTTTTAGTGTGTGAGTCGGCGGAACTTCACGGCCGACATCCGTCAGCCCCGAACCAATGGGCAGCGGCTTCGGTTTGATCGAATCAAATGCCGCCAACTGTTTTCGCAACGCTTCCCATTCTTTCTTTTGCTCGCCTTTCAACTTTTGGCCGACGCCGTTACCGTCTTCGTCCACGCCGTAATGCAATTGCCACTGAGCTTTGTGATACATCAACCATTGCATTGAGTTGCGCTTTTCAGGCTGGGTATTGATGGCGTCTTTGACGTCTTCGGTGAATTTTTCAAAGCCGTCATCATAAAGCGTTTTCAACGCGGGAGCTTCCAACTTTGCAATTTGTTCGCGTAAGTCTTTGGTTTGCGCTTCCCAGTTTGTTCGCTGGCGGTTGTATTCAGCCTGTTCTGCTTTCGAGGCCAACACGTAATCATCTTTAGCGCGGCTGCCAGCGAAAAACGCCTGCAGCTTGTAATAATCTTTTTGCAGAATCGGATCGAACTTGTGATCGTGGCAGCGCGCGCAGCCAAACGTCATTCCCAGGAAAACAGCGCCAGTTGTATCCGTAATATCGTTCAGAATTTCTTGTCGCCGTTGCACCAAATTGCGCGCGTTGTATTCGTCAGGAAAGTGACGATTGAAGCCGGTGGCTACGATTGCGTCGGCGTCTTCAGGCCACAACTCGTCACCGGCAAGCTGCTCTTTGACAAACCGGTCATACGGTTTGTCGGCGTTGAAGGATTTGATGACATAATCTCGGTAACGCCAGATGTTTGGTCGCGTGTCGTCTGCTTTGAAACCATCGCTGTCGGCATAACGCGCCAGATCCAACCAATGCCGCGCCCACTTTTCTCCGTAATGCGGGCTGCTGAGCAATCGGTCAACGACTTTTTCAAAGGCTTTGGGCGAACGGTCAGCAACGAAAGCCGCAGTTTCTGCTGGTGTGGGTGGCAAACCAGTCAAATCAAACGTCGCTCGACGGATCAAGGTAATTTTGTCGGCAGCGGCAGCAGGCGTGATCTGTTTGGCCTCGAGTTCCTTGAGGATGAACGCGTCAATTGGCGTTTTTACCCAACCATGATGCTTGATTGCAGGAGCCGCGGGTTTCTTGACAGGTTGAAACGCCCAATAACTTTTTTCCGTTTCGCTGAATTTGCGGTCATCGGACATTGTCCAACCCGCGCAAGCGAGCGTGAAAATCAACAGCGCGACTTTGAATTTTTTGTTGCCGACCATAATCTCTCTCCGAATGAAGAGGAGTAAGGGAGATTTTCAATCTGCCCTGAATCTCAAATTGATGGAGCCTTGCCAGGCCGGAAAACCTGACGCACTGATGCGGATGGCGCGAATCTTATGGCAGCCATTCAATGTGGTCAAACCAATCTGACAAAAGGGGATTCATTCAGTGAAACAACTCGGATGCGTGATGTTGATGTTATTTGTTACGGCGATTGGAACTGCCGATCAACAGTCGAAAACCCAAATCAAAAGCATTGCTGGAACCGGTCAGGCTGGCTATTCGGGTGATGGCAGACAGGCGGTGAATGCCCAATTAAACAATCCCTTTGGCCTGGTTATTGGGCCCGACGGAGCGATTTACTTTTGCGACACCATGAATCACGCCATACGCCGTATTGATCGCAGCGGTGTCATTACCACAATTGCCGGATCGGGCAGGAAAGGCTATTCCGGTGACGGTGGCTCGGCGACCAAAGCCGAATTGAATGAACCGTACGAAGTCCGATTTGATCGTCAAGGCAACCTGTTTTTTGTCGAACGAATGAATCACACCGTTCGCCGTGTAGATCAACGCACGCAAGTCATTACGACTGTGGCAGGAACCGGCAAGTCAGGATTTTCCGGCGATGACGGCAAAGCGATTCAGGCAGACATGAACCAACCGCACAGCATCCAATTCGACAGCAAAGGCGATTTATTTATCTGCGACATTCTGAATCATCGCATTCGCAAGGTTGACATGAAATCAGGTGTCATCACGACTTTTGCAGGCACAGGCGAAAAGAAGGCGACCCCGGACGGAGCGAAAATCGCCGGGACACCGCTTAACGGCCCGCGAGCCATTGATTTCGACCGGCAGGGAAATTTGTGGCTGGCTTTGCGCGAAGGCAATGCTGTTTACAAACTCGATTTGAAAGCGGGCGCAATTCACCACATTGCCGGAACCGGCAAGCAGGGCTTTACGGGCAATGGTGGCCCGGCGAAGCAGGCGACTTTATCCGGCCCAAAAGGTCTGAGCATTGCTCCGAACGGAAATGTCTATCTGGCTGATACCGAAAGCCATTCAATAAGGATGATCGATCCGAAGAAAATGACAATTGAACTTGTCGCCGGAACTGGCCAGAAAGGTGATGGTGGCGATGGAGACCCGTTGCAATGCGCGATGGCTCGGCCACATGGAGTCTTTGTAGATAAAACCGGTAAAATTTTTATCGGAGACAGCGAATCTCATCGGGTTCGAGTGATAAATTTGCCTCGAAAATGAGACGAATCCCATTGAGGAAAGATTAATTACAAAGTTGCGGCATAAATTATTAACGCTGAGTATAATGCGCGCACTTCAAGGCAGAACACACATAATTTCAATGCATTGAATACAGCCCTAAACGCTGTCTGTCGCTTGAAGACCGGCAGAAATGTCTGAGCTGCAAAGCCAGGCTGAATGAAGTTCAGAACGATTTCGGTAAGGAGATTTAGTAATGAAGCTATCGAAACAATTGCTCTACGGATGCAAGCAGGTTGGAATCACAACGAGTTTTCTTTTACTTGCCATTCCTGCGATCGCCCAAAACAATTCCGCAAAACCATCCCCCACGCCCGCAAAATCCACCATCGCTGCCAAGGCAGAGCCACTTGATGAAAAAGAAAATCCCGAAATGATTGGCAAGCGGAACATCAACAAACACCAGATCAATTTTTATTCGATAGACAAAGAAGTTGGCGTGGGACGCCAGTTTGCCCAGGAAGTGGATCGTTCCGCCAAACTGGTCGAAGATCCCATCATTGTCGAATATATCAACAAAGTCGGACAGAATCTGGTTCTCCATTCGGACGCCAAAGTTCCATTTACCATCAAGGTGGTTGACGCCGATGAAGTAAATGCCTTCGCTTTGCCGGGTGGGTTCTTTTATGTCAACAAAGGATTGATTCTGGCTGCGGATAACGAAGCGGAACTGGCAGGTCCGATGGCACACGAAATCGCCCACGTTGCGGCGCGCCACGGCGTCGAGCAGGCTTCGAAAGGCGAAATCGTCAACTGGAGCACGTTGCCGTTGATTTTCATTGGTGGATGGGGAGGTTTTGGCGCTCGTCAAGCCGCCCAAATTTTCATTCCGGTTGGCTTTCTGAAATTCAACCGCAGTGCAGAATATGAAGCCGATATGTTGGGCGTGCAGTATCTGTGGGCGACAGGGTATGACCCGCACGCAATGGCTACTTTTTTTGAAAAGCTGCAAGCCCAAGAAAAGAAAAAGCCGGGCACGATCAACAAAATCTTCAGCACGCATCCGGTGGTTGGCGATCGCATTGAAAAAGTGAATGCGTTGATTGCCCGCTTCCCAGACCGTAGCGAATACACAATTACCACTTCGGAATTCCAACAAGTCAAAAATCGCCTGATTTCGATCACCAATGCGCGTGCAACGGGCGGACGCGGCGGAGTTACCGAAGCCGACAGCAAACGCCCAACGTTGAAACGCCGCCAGCCGGGAGCACCCGGTGAAAATTCTGACGGCAGTTCCACGGAAACTGCCGAACCGAAAGAACGCCCAACGCTTCGCAAACAGGGTGACAAGCCGCCGGGAAACTAAAACAAATTTGAAACAACGCTGGGATGAAAAAAAGCCCGTCAACCAATGTAGTTGGCGGGCTTTTTGTTTATTACACTTTCTGTTTTTCCTTTTGCCACTATCATCGTAAGACGTTGCCAGCCTCAGCCTCACGAATCAGGCGCTCAGCATCACTTGGTAAAAGGAATTTTTGCTGCAGCAATCGTTCAATCGCAGCCTTTATCGCTGCCACATAACCCGCGTGATCGCGGTATCGCTCTTCCAGCGAAAGGCGCGGATCGCCAGAGGCTTCGCGTTCGGCTTTGGTTTTAGCGAAGGGAATGAAGCCGCCGGAAAAACCGCAAACCCTGCCTTTGTAAAAACCACTGCGCGTGACATTCCAACCCAGATAAGTTCCCAGCGGAGCTTGGTGCAGCGCCGAAGCAATGCCGCTAGTTTCATTGCCGTCCGCATCTACTTTCGGAACCAGAAGTGGCAGTACGCGCTTGATGGCCGGAGGTTGCGTTGCCAGAACGCCTGACAGATCGCTGTAATTGAACTCAGCGCCGAAATCGTAATCGTAAAATGGATTCAGCAGGTTGTCTGGCAAAGGCGAACCAGGGATCGCCGGAAAGCCCATTGCCGCAGCGCGAGGCCAAACCAGTTGATGATGATCAATTCGCGGGTATTGGCTCGGGGGAGGCGCAATGTCTTTTGTAACCCAATCGGTTAGGGCGACAAACAGCGCACGCATGGTGTCGGCTTGCGGATTGGTGTTGTTTGGCAATTCGCAAGTTGCTGCACTTGTTGGCGAAGCCGTCTCAACATTGAAACCACCACGTCCACCTCCGTGCGTTGTGCCGGGGAAGTAATACCGCCTGACGTTCGCAGGCAATGGAATGTCAGTGTCGGCTTTTGTGCCAACCAGATTCGGCGACATTCTTAGTCCCCAGAACTCAGCCGCGCCGAACGTCTCAAAAATCCTCGGACAGGTTCTGGTTAGGCTGCACCGATCCAGCATGCTTGCGGGTTTTCTGCCGCGCACGGTGTCTTCGTATCTTCCCCACCACAAAATGGCTTCACTGCCGGGTTCGTACAAATTGGCCGCGCCGCTGGGATGCGCAAAGCGGATGTTCAGCGCCATCTGCCGGCCGGCGATGTGATCATTCGCGCCTTCCCAGACAATCAGGTTCTGTTCATCCTGATTGAAGCCCAAATGAATGAACGTCTTGATGAAATTCCCGGATTGCGAATTGCCCTGCGCAATGGCGTGCGTGACGCGACCGGCAATCGGGTTGGCAGTCCCACCTTCGTCCGTTGTCGAACGACGAAAGAACGACGTAATGTCGCGTGTTGCCGCAAAGCCGATTCCTAAAACCAACGGGTCTTTGGCGGTGTAGACCAGTTCATAAAGGTTTGCTGAGTCGAATCCGTTTTTCAGGCAAACTTTGTTGGCGTCCGGCGTGCCTGGAAAGGGAGCTTTGCTGCAATCGGCAAATGCCCAGTCAGAACCGGCCAGCGGAATGATTGCGCCTTCTTCCGAAGCTCTGCGGGTCAGCGTGGCTTTGGTTGTTTCCAGACTGGCAGCCGTATGAGCAACCGGCAGAGGCAAGGTGTTTGTGCCAGCAGCCATATTGCTGAAGCGGGCCAGCACAGTTCCGGTAATGCTGGAACCATCCGGATTTGTGGCAATCGGCACGCTGATCGTTTCAAAGCCGGTGCGCGGAGCCAGATCGCCTTGCCAGCCGCTGAACAGAATCATGTGCCCGCGCTTCATCAAAAACTCTTCGCCGGATTCGCCTGCAACGCTGAACCCATTGCTCAGAATTCGATTGCCGCGATTCGGCACGGCATAAATCATCACGCCGTTCGCTTTGGTCAGGTCCATCGGTTTCAGCAGCATGAACGTCGCGACGTATTCCACCATTCCGCGAGAATTCCGCGGCGCGAACTGAATGTCCGTGATGATGGCATTGTGCGGGTCTTTGGGATCAAGTTCGCCAAATGCTTTTCCGCTGAGCATTTCGTATTGGCCGACAGAGCCAAACGACTTGCCTTCGTTGACGGGCGACTGTTTCAGGTCAATCAGGATTTTGGTTACACGCGCTTCGACGGTGATTGAGCAACCGAGCACGATAGCCGCCGCGAAAAGCGCACCAGCAAAGCGATGAAAACACTGTTTTGTCATTGAGTAACCTCTTTATGGAATCAATAAGTTTCACGCCAAGCCGCAAAGTCCCCAAGAAGGAAACCAAGGAAGGATTGGCTTCCAATGTCAGGGTTGATTCTTTGCGTCTTCGCGGCTTTGCGTGAGATTCCGGTTGACGGTCTACGGTTATTTCTTCAAGAGTCCCTGCAAACCCAACCAGTCGCCAAACCGATCAATCCATTGATCCGAGGGCAGGTTTTGTTTTCGCATTCCGAAGCCGTGGCCGCCTTTGGAATACAGATGCATTTCGGCGGGCTTTTTCGCGGCGATCCATTGGCTGTAAAGCTTGACGCTGTCCGGAGCCAACCCCAACTGATCGTCCGTCGCCGCCACGATGAACATTGGCGGCGCATCTTTCGGCACATCACCAGGTTTCACCGCTCCCATATAAACGTAAATCGGCGCGACGAAATCGGGCCGAGTTTCCGCCGAGTATTGAAACGCGACCGAAGCCGTCACCGTTCCTCCGGCGGAAAATCCCATAAAGCCGATTCGGTTCGGCGACACGCCAAAGTCAGCAGCGTGTTTGCGCACGTAGCTCATCGCCGCCAATCCATCAGCGACCGCCAGCGGAACAACATCCACGTTGGCGGCATCCACATTGACGCGAGCGCCGCCGCCCATCTTTGCCATTACTTCTTTCACGCCGTCTTCACCTGTGGGAACCAGCCGATATTTCAAAACGAACGCCGTCACGCCGCGCGCCGCCAGCCATTTGGCGACATCAACGCCTTCGCTGTTGATGGAAAGCGCGTGGAATGCGCCGCCGGGGCAGATGATGACGGCAGTTCCGTTAGCCTTGTCCGCTTCGGGCGAAAACACCGTCAGCGATGGGTTGACGACATTGGTGACAACCTGCGTATTCCAGATTGGCGAAAAGTATTCTTTTTCCTGATGCTTCCAATGCTCCGACCCCGGAGCCGCGCCTGGATATAAGCGAATGACTTTTTGCGCCAGCGCGACATTGGTCAGCAAAAGCAGTAGTCCAATCGCAGCGAATGTTCTGAGTTTCATAGGTTTCCTTTTGCCTTGCGTAAATCTATTTGCGGCAATTTTGCCGATCGAATTATTTGGTTGAATGGCGCTCAAACTACCTTCAGCGGCGATTCTGAGCAAGCTCATCGGAAATAGAAATTTGATAGTAAATCGCTCAAATGATTGCGGCATTTTTCGAGCCTGAATATACTCCGGCTCGCCCCAGCAGAACCGAGAACAACCGGTCAAGCTTGAAGCACAAACTAACCAGATAGCTGGAACTTGGAGTCTAGACAACAACACTGGTGGAAAATTCACGCCGACCAGGTCACGGCGTATGGTCTTCAAGATCAATTCAGCTAACTCAGTATCTAATTTAGACGCTTTCAGATCCATATCATTATTCATTGTTAAATATCTAAAGGAATCCCAATGCCTGATACCATTGAGCCACTTTTCGAGCAACAGCCCGAGACAGACCTTGAATATGTGCTTGATCCTGACAAGCCGCTTGTACTTTTGCTTGGGTGGGTTGACCACGAAGGAATTCTTAGTTCGCTCAAGGCAACAGGGCGCCAGTACAAAAAGAAGATCTTGATCTCATCCCCAGAGAATTGGCAAACCATCAGCAACCTATTTGATGAGTTCAAGATTTCCTCGGTCCTTGGGAAATTTCATGGAGAAGTGCTTTCACTACTTACCGACGCCAACTACTCCAATGTACGCGAACAACTGTTCGATCGCGTCGGTAAGGTTCCTAATCAAGTTTATATCTATGAGCAACTTCTACAAGGGGAACAAACCGATGGTCTTGCTCCTTACACACCTCAGAACGTAAGAGACGAAGCTATTGAATTTCTCCAAGCGAACAACGTAGAAATTGTGCCTTACAAGACTAAGGCTGAGGTCACTTTTCTAGCCGAGTCTTTCTTGGAAGAACTTGATCGGAATCTCATCTTTCGTTTGTACGTTCCTAGCGGGAGACTTTGGTCTTCAGAGGCGGATAAGTTCCTTCAATTGTTCCAGGACTACATCGCCAAAGTTGATCGCCTAGCGGTAAGGCTGGATCAGAAGCGTACTGACTTCGGCGTAATTTATGAGTTCCACGGCGAAGCGCCTCCCGGAGAGTCAAGCTTGTCTGCGGAATTCCACGATTTCTCTAAACTGATGGATTTATGTGCGACAGACTCCGAAGCTGCTGCCAACCTTCTCTCAGCAAAGAACCTTGATACCAAAGAGGTGGTCCGACTACTAGAGCGATACTCCAAGGAAGTCCGCCGCCTCCAACTAGACATCAAACACGATGCGGAAAGCAAAATGATTTCCATCCGTCATCGTCTGGAGTCAGAGCTTATTGAGTTCAATCCTACTCAAGATGACTGGGAAGCTATAGACTCTGTAGTGAAACTAGTCATTCCAAGTTTTCCTACCGGTCTTCCGATTCCTTCCAGATCTCTTGGCGGTCTCTCGCAGCAACCTCGACTGGCTTCTGCCAACGTAACCTATAATTTTCGCCCTCAGTTCATAAATACCTTGAATGGCATCATCACAGAGGAGTTGCACGGGAATCAACACTTTGCCGCGGAGCATCACCAACTACTTGATGTCATTCGGGAGCACGGCGGCACCCAGGCAAAGCAACTTGAAACTGCCGTATACGAAGTTGCTGACAAAGGGGTCGAACAAGTTGACAGGCTTCGGGCAAAACAGCGACTGAAGGCATTTCTTGTAGCCGTGGGAAAGAAGACGGGCGATATGGCAATATCAATTCTTCAGAAATATATTGAGAGCCAAATCGGCATCCAGTAAGTCTTATGCCAGTAAGTCTTATGAAAGATAACGTCAGACTACAGTTATCGGTTTACCATTCACGCTCATTGACCATCAATTGAATGGCTTTTATAGTCCGTCGCCAGAAGGTCATACCAAATCACGAAAGAGGAATCTGAAAGCGAATGAAATTCAAGAGACGGTTTTTCAGCGTCGTGCTGTTGTGTCTGCTGGCTGGCGCGTTGTTGGCGCAAGAGCACATTCCGCAGAATGCAAAGAATCCGTTTGCCGGAAATGCGCAGGCGATTGCTGCCGGATCGCGGTTGTATGAACAGGCTTGTCAGTCGTGTCACGGCGGAGAAGCGAAAGGCGGCGAGCGAGCACCTGCGCTGACGGGCGGCAGTTTTCGCCGTGGCAACCTGGATGGCGAAATCTTCCTGAATATTCGTAATGGCGTTCCCAGCACGCAGATGCCTCCGTTCAAGCGGTTGACTACGGATCAGGTCTGGCAACTGGTCAGCTACATTCGCAGTTTGAACACAGTACCAGCCGCAAACACGGAAACTGTCGCCGGGAATCTGTTGGCTGGGGAACAACTCTTTTACGGCAAAGCGAACTGCGCGGCTTGCCATGAAATTAACGCGCGAGGGTTGAATGTCGGGCCGGATTTGTCCGCCGCCGGAAAGTATTCGGCGGAGGTATTGCGACAGAAGATTCTTGATCCGGCGACCAGCACAAATCCGAATGCTCGCGGGCGCAGGCGTCCTGGCGGAGTTGTCGTCGTCAAAACCAAAGATGGCAAAGAATTGCGTGGTGTCCGCCGCAACGAAGACACCTATTCAATGGTGCTGGTGGATGTGGCGGGTAAGTTGCATTTGCTGGAAAAAAAGAACCTGACGGACATTCGCACGGAAGCTGGTTCGCTAATGCCTGCCGATTACGGCCAGAAATTATCCGAAGCCGAAATTCAAAACCTGGTGGCCTATCTGAAATCCTGCAACGGTCGTGATTTGGTCAAAACGGCTGAAGCGGAGATTGCAGGCGGTCTGAGTTATGACCGCATTCGCAATGCCGCCGCCGAACCGCATAACTGGTTGACGTACTGGGGCGATTATTCGGGCAAGCATTTTTCCACATTGAAGCAGATCAACACGGCGAATGTCGCTCAGTTGCAATCGCGCTGGGCGGTACAAATGCCCGGCGACACGTTGCTGGAAGCGACGCCGCTGGTAATTGACGGCGTAATGTACACCAGCGGAATGCCCGGCGAAGTGTATGCGCTGGACGCACGGTCGGGGCTGCAAATCTGGAAGTATTCGCGCAAACAAAAAGTCGTCAATCCGTTTGAAAGCAATCGCTTTAATCGTGGCGTCGCGGTGCTGGGCAATCGAGTCTTTTTCGGCACATTGGATTGCGTGCTGATCGCGCTGGATGCGCGAACCGGTCAGCCGCTGTGGGAAGTTCAGGTGGCAGACACGATGGACGGATTCAGCATTACGTCGCCGCCGTTGGTCGTCAAAGACAAAATTATCGTTGGCGTGGCGGGCGGTGAATACGGCGTTCGCGGCTTCCTGGACGCTTATGACGCAAAGACCGGCAAACGGCTGTGGCGGTTTTTCACGACTCCGGGGCCGGGCGAATTTGGCAATGACACCTGGAAAGGCGATACCTGGAAAACAGGCGGCGGAGCGACCTGGCTGACCGGCAGCTACGATCCAGAACTGGATTTGCTGTACTGGACCATCGGCAATCCGGGGCCAGATATGGACGCCGAAATTCGCAGGGGCGACAACCTGTTTACCGATTGCATTATTGCGCTTGACCCAAACACAGGGCAGCGCAAATGGCATTACCAAACCACGCCAAACGACGACCACGATTGGGATGCGAATCAGGACATCATTTTGGTTGACGGGCTTTGGCAAGGTCAGCCGCGCAAGATGCTGATTCAAGCCAATCGCAACGGATTCTTTTACGTGCTGGATCGAACGAACGGGAAGTTTTTGCAAGCCACGCCGTATGTTCATCAAACCTGGAACGCCGGGTTTGACGCAAACGGGCGTCCGAAGTTCGCGCCGAACTCTGGCGCTACGCTGGAAGGCAATGTCGTGTTTCCTTCGCTGGTAGGCGGAACCAACTGGCAAGCGCCGTCTTTCGATCAAGCCTTGAATTCGCTGTTTCTGGTGTTTTCAGAATCCGGCAATCGGTACATTCGCGCGGATTCGCCGTTTGAACCCGGCAAAGGCTATTGGGGAGGCCGCACGCTTCCAGCGGGCGAGAACAATTATGCGGGCATCCGCTCGCTAGATGCTTCAACAGGCAAGCGCAAATGGGAGTACAAAATCTCGCAAGGTTCGCTGGCGGCTGGCGTGATGGCGACTGCTGGTGGCGTGGTTTTTGCCGGAACGCGCGAAGGCCATTTGATCGCACTGGAATCGAAAACCGGCAAGCTGCTGTGGCGCTTTCAAACCGGCGGCACAATTGCTTCGGCGCCGATTAGCTACGCGATTGACGGTAAACAGTTCGTCGCGTTGGCAGCGGGCGGAGTGTTATACAGCTTTGCTTTGCCGGAATAACCGGCTTCAGGAGAATTGGCAGATGATCAAAACACTATTACAGAGTTTCCTTTTGTTGGCGCTGGCGGCGGTTTCTGTTCGCGCCCAGCAAGCGCAGGTCAATCTGGACTGGAACCCGCAGAAAAATACGGAAAATCTGGTTCCTTTCGGAGCCAACGTAATTTCGCCGGAAGTTCACGACGACCGCACAATTACGTTTAGAGTCAAAGCGCCTAAAGCCCAGGAAGTGTTGTTGGCAGGCGGGCCGTTGTTGCTGGCGCTGGGCAAAACCGGAGCGATTCCATTTCAAAAAGGCGATGACGGAATTTGGACGCTGAAAGTCGGGCCTGTGAAGCCGAACATTTATGTGTACAAGCTGACGATTGATGGCGTGACTGTGCCCGATCCGAACAACACCATTGCCGGAGTCGCAGACCAGCCGCCGTATAGCCAACTGGTGGTTCACGGCGATGGCCCGGCATATTACGACGCGCGCAATGTTCCGCACGGCGCAGTGACGCGGCACGTTTACCATTCGGATGTGACCAACGGTGAGCGCGAAATTTTCGTTTACACGCCGCCCGGCTATAACCAAACGAAAAAATATCCCGTGTTATATCTGGTTGGCGGCAGCGGCGAAGCGGCTTCGAATTGGGGATTGGAAGGGCGCGCGAATTTCATCCTCGACAACTTGCTGGCCGAGGGCAAAGCCGTGCCGATGATTATCGCCATGCCCAACAATCAAGTCGTGCATCGCAGTCATCCTAAACACGTTGAGCTGACTTTCAAGCTGTTCGGCGAAGAGCTTCGCAAACACATCGTTCCGTTTGTCGAACAGAATTACAGCGTTCAAGCCAATCGCAAAGGCCGCGCGCTGGCAGGGCTTTCGATGGGCGGGCGGCATACGCAGTTTGTTGGCTTCAAGGCGCTGGACTTGTTTGCTTCGTTTGGGATTCTGAGCGCAGGCGATGTGGACACCGAAAAGAGCAGCGCCGAATTCCTGAACGATCCCGCCGTGAACAAGAAAGTTGATTATCTGTTTGTCGGGCAGGGAACTTACGAAGACAAACCCGGAACCCGCACCAACGTGCTGCACGACGTGCTGACTAAACACAACATCAAACACGAATATTACGTCGGTGGTGATGGCGGACACGATTGGGGAACGTGGCGGCATTTACTACACGCAAAGTTTTTGCCCGGACTTTGGCGCACCAAGTAAAGGAGAGACGGTCAGCTCCAAAGGAGCGAGATGTGACAAGCCAGTGCAACGCACTGGGTAACGAGTTAAATGCTTCTTCAAGCCCCAACGGGGCGAAATATGCGGTGGCGCGTTTCGCCCTTTCATGGCTTTTAGACATTGTGGCTGCTTTCCCAGTGCGTTGCACCGGTCTATTTCATTTCGCCCCCTTGGGGCTGAGCAGTTACGAGGAGAAAATCATGAGTCAAACAAAACAAGCCTTGAACAACAACTTGTTGACCCGAAGAGAATTACTGTTGGCTGGTGCGGCTGCTTCAGTGGCAGTTGCTGGCTCAACGGAATCGCAAGCGGCGACTGCGGTCGAAAAGTATGTTCGATTCGAAAAAGCCGGACGCACGGCTTACGGCAAGCTTGAAGGCGATTCGGTGCGCGAATTGACCAGCAGCTTTCTGTCCGGAGGCAAACCAACCCGCACGCTGCATCCGCTGAAAAGCGTCACCTTGCTGGTTCCGTGCGAAGCGCCGAAAGTCATCGCTGTCGCCAGAAACTACAAAAGCCATGTTGGCAATACGCCGCCTCCGCCGCGAGTCGAAAATTTCTTCAAGCCCACGACCTGTTTGCAGCGGCATGAAGCTCCCATTCTTTACCCGTCAGACGCCAGGAACCTGCATTACGAAGGTGAGTTGGTGTTGGTCATCGGCAAAACGATTCGCAATGCCACTCGCGAACAGGCGCGCGAAGCAATTTGGGGAGTGACATGTGGCAACGACGTCAGCGAGCGCGACTGGCAAGGCGGCCCAGACAAAGACATTCAATGGTGGCGAGCCAAAGGCGCAGACACATTCGGCCCGGCTGGGCCGTGCGTGGTTCGCGGTTTGGATTACGGAAACTTGATGTTGCGGACGCGGCTGAACGGGCAAGTGGTGCAGGAAACTTCGACAAAAGAACTGATTTACGATTGTGAGACGATCGTCAGCGTCACCAGCCGGTACGTCACTTTGACGCCGGGCGATCTGATTTACACGGGAACGCCCGGTGTCACAAAGCCGATGAAACCCGGCGATGTTGTCGAAGTCGAAATTGAAGGCGTAGGCGTGCTACGCAATCCTGTTGTGGCCGGTTAGCCTTGGGTGCGCATGCTTCCAGCGTGCAGGCTTTCTCAAAAGGGAAATTAAGAAGGAAAGCGCGCATCGCTAAGCCTGCACGCTGGAAGCGTGTGTACCCAGATTATTTGTTCGGATCACGACTGGAAAGCCGTTTGTAGTATTCGTCCACCAGCTTTCGATATCCCGCCGGAGCCGCGCCTTCGTCGCCCAGCCTCAACCGATTGGTTCCCAGCTTTGCTTGAACGCGCTTGCTCAGTTCCATTTCCAGGCCTCGCAGCGGTTCGATGACCTGATCTCTGAGCAGTAAGGCAGTTTGCATGTCGTCACGGTTGATGGCGTCGTTGGCTTGGTGCAAACCTTGAATGGCTTGGTCAAGTCCGCGCGCCAAGTCACGATCTTTGCCGAGATCGCGGCGTAGGGCTTCGGCATCTTTCAAGTATTCGCGCAATTCAGAGCCCAGTTGCCGTTGACCGGAACTGCGAATCGGGCCGCCGCCAGAAGTGGCTTGTTGGTTTTGGGAGCTTGGCGATTGCTGACCTTGGGGGTTGCCGTTGCGACTGCCTCCCGATTGGCCGCCACCTTGCTGCCCCTGTTGACCTTGTTGGCCTCCTTGACCCTGCTGACCTTGCTGCCCCTGTTGGCCGCTTTGTCCTTGCTGACCTTGTTGGCCCTGTTGACCCTGCTGACCGCGTTGGCCACTTTGTCCTTGCTGGCCTTGTTGCCCCTGCTGGCCTTGTTGCCCCTGTTGCCCCTGCTGGCCTTGTTGCCCCTGTTGTCCACGTTGACCTTGTTGTCCCTGTTGTCCACGTTGACCTTGCTGGCCTTGTTGTCCCTGCTGATTTTGTTGCTGTCCTTGCTGACCACGTTGACCCTGCTGGCCCTGCTGGCCCTGCTGTCCTTGTTGATTTTGTTGTTGCCCTTGTTGGCCCTGTTGACCCTGCTGGTTGCGATTGCCTTGCTGACCTTGTTGGCCTTGTTGATTTTGCTGACCCTGTTGATTGCCCTGGTTATTCTGAGCAAGTTTGCGGTTTACTGATTCGATATTGTCGGCCAGTTTCCGGGCGCGATCCAGGTTTTGCTCGGTTTCGTCGCCGCCAGCGCCTTTGCGGTTGGCGTTTCTTTCCGCGTCCGAAAGTTGTTGAGCAACTTCGTCTAGCTTTTGCTGCGTGCCTTGTTCGTAAGCACGCGCGGAGTCAAACGCGTTCATGTCGGTTAGCCGTTTGGTAAACCGAATGCCATCGGCTACGCGATTTTCGCGCAGGTTGCGGCCAGCTTCCCGCAGCTTGTTGGCTGCGGATTGCTGGTCCTGACCCATTTGCCGAGCCGCCTGGTCAATATCGCGTTCCAGTCCGGAGACTTCATTGGCCAGCGAATCTTTCTTTTCCGCCAGCCGGGATTTGGCTTCGCTGGCGTTTTGACCAGCTTGGCCATTACGGTTTTGACGGGCCAACTCTTCGGTTTCTTTGGAAATTTCCTGTTGCCGTGAAGCCGCGTCGGAAGCACGTTTTTTCAAATCCTGAACCGATTGCCCGCCTTGTTGTTTCTTCAACCGATCCATTTGGCGTTGCGCGTCTTGAATCTGTTGCAAGGCTTTTGTGGTGCGGCTTGTGGCCTCGTCCTGCTTGCCGTTTGCGGCAGCATTCTGTGCCCGCTGCATTTCATCCGCAGCCTGATTTAGTTTGTTCGCCATTTCCTGCAACTGAGGATCACGGCGCTCGCGCGACAGTTTTTCCAGTTCGCGCGCAGCCTTGCGGGCTTCTTCCATCATCTGTTGCTGTTGGCGGCCACCGCCTCCGCCACCGCTTTGGTTGCGAGCCTGTTGCTGTTGGCGCTGCTGCTGTTGCTCCATCTCTTTTTGCATGCGGCGCGACAACTCTTCCAGCTTATTTTTGGTTTCGTCGTTTTGCTGTTGCTGCTGTTGCTGTTGTTCGCGACGAACGGTTTCGTACTGGTTTTTCATCTTGTCCAGTTCCAGTTCAAACAGATCGGCAAGTTCTTGCGCATTTTGCTGTCCTTGCCCTTGCTGGCTCTGGCTCATCGAAACCGTAACTTCGCGGAAAATTGCGTCGGCGCGTTGCAGTTGTTGCAAGGCTTTTTGTTCGTAAGGCAGCGCGTCTTTACCTTTGCGACCACGTAATTCTTTGGCCGCCGGTTCCATCTCTTTCGAAGCCTGTGTGATGTGTTCGACGATCTTTTGGAACTGAGGCTGCTGGTTGATCTGTGCGCCCAAGCGCCGCTTGATGCGTTCCACCAAGGCCAAGGCGTCTTCGCGCAGCTTCTCCTGGCCCAGGGCGACAGTGTCAAAATTATCCGACTTTTCTTTATCGTTGTAGGTCGGCTCTTCTTTGTTGACCCGGAATGTTGCGGCAATCAAATCGCGCTGGCGTTTGGTCAATCCTTCCTGTTGTTCGCCTTGACCAGGCTGGCCTTGCTGTTGTGACTGCTTGAATTCTTTCTCGAAAGGTTTGATTTCGATAAAGTAAATGTCGCTTGTCGCCTCATTTTTGGCGTCACGCGCTTTGGCGTAATACGAAATCAGGTCGCCAGGTTGCAAGCCGTATTCTTCCAGAAAGAAGGTGTGCGCGCCGCTCAATTCCTTGGCGGACTCCCCGCGCAATTTTTGCAAATCAACTTTTTTCTCTTCGCCGCCATTCACGGAAAAATACAGGTCCATTGAAAGCACGCCGTAATCATCTTCGGCTTTGGCCAGCGTCAGAATCTCTTCAACACTGGTGGCTTTGGCATCGCGTCCAGGCTTTTCAAAGGTGATTACCGGCGGGCGGTCGTCCAGCACGGAAATGTCGTATTCGTTCGATCCGTTGTAAACGTCGCCGTCCACGCTGGTGACTTCTATGTGATAACTGTTGTTTTCGTTGACGACCAGCGACGCGGCAAAAGCGTTTTCGCCAGAGCTTTCCATTTCGATTTTTTTGCCGTCGTGTAACACCAACCGAGCGGATTTGGCGCGACCAGACAATTGCGCTGTCAGCTTGACCGTTGTTCCCGCCAGCACGGCGACATCAGGCGCGTCTTCAATCGTTTTTGCCGCCAACCCTGTGTACGAAGGGAAGAATTGAGTTTGATCAATCTGTTTGACGAACGGCAGATCGGCAACCGTCAGTTTGTAAACTTGCGACCGGCAGCCTGAAGATTCCGCGAAGTATTCGGTGTCGTCCTGAATGTTGAAAATGAAAAACTGGAATTCGCCAGAGTTCTTGGTTGGTTCCATCGGCTGGCCGACCCACTGGTCATCGTTGGCGCCAGCTTTCCGCGTAAAAACGGTCATCTGTTCCGGGTTGAAGTTGATGGTGGTCGCTAGAATTTTCTGGTCGGAATTTTTGGGAACGCGTGCCGTGCCGGGTTTGACGTTGATTTGCAAAGCGTTGGCGGCAGCAACGTCGCTTGCTGGAGCCCCAAGCTGGGCCAGTCCGCTTTTCAGTTCGCGCGGTCCAAAAACAATCGCCGAAACAAACAACAGCACGCTGGCCAGCGCCGCACCGCCCAGTTGCCAGAACCGTTTGTTGGGAATGACTTCATTAAGGCTGACCTGGCCAGCATGCCGATCCGCGTCATCCATCAAGCGGCCAATGATGGCTGTGGAGCTAAGTTGTTGCTGGCCTTTGTCGGAAAACTCGACCGCACTGACAAAGCGTTCTTCGACGCCAGGCTGCTTTTCTTCAATCAATCGGGCCAGTTGCGAATCACTGATTTTTCGCCGCAACGGGCGAATCAGAAAGAAAAATGCCGTAACAATCAAACCGACCACTGCTGCAACGCGCAGTGAAATCAACACGCCGCCGCTGTACCGGTATTTGTAAGCGGCATAGCCAAGCGCCAGCAGCAAGCCTGCTGCAATCGCCAGCGTAATCGCCACTCCGCGCAACGTCAGCAGCCAGGTTCGGCGTTTGCGAACCGAGTTGATGATTCCGAACAGTTGATCGCTTTGATATGCCATAACTACCTCCGTTGGCTTATTGCCAATTCAGCTACATTCAGGCCGCTGCGTTAAACTCAAATACAGGAACGTTGATGCTTCGCGTCGGATGCAATTGATTTGCTCCAGCCAGCAACGACGCGATTTGTTGACCAATATCTGCTTTGACTACTTTTTCTCCGCATCGTGGACATACGCCAGCAGGAACATTTTCAACCACGATCAAATTTTCTTCGATCCAAAATTCTTGCAGGATGCTTTTTTCCATCAGGCGCCCACCGCAGACGCAACATTGACCATAATCGTAATTATTACCACTCAAACTCATCCAATCACCTTCGCCATCCTGGTTCGGCGCGACAAAATTGCTTCCGTCAAAAACAACAACAACGCGACGACCAGCAACCACCACCAGACGCGCTGGCGGGATTCTTCTTCTTCCTTGCTTAGCTTTTCATTGGTTCCGGCAACCGCTTGAGCTTTCGCATCGGTACCTGTGACTGTGGCGACAAATTCTTCCACATTCAATTTGGTCAGATCGGATTCTTTTGTGTCTACGTTGACCGCTGCATAATCCGAAGCGTTTGCAAAGCGTAGCCGATAAAAGCCAGGCTCTTTCGCTGCAACAATCAAGTCACCGGTTGCAGTTTGCTTGCGTTCAGTTAACCGCTCGCCGCTTGGCAGGTCTACGGCCGGAATTGCGCCGTCTTTCGCCGCTGCCACGGTGAAGGTTTGCCCCAATGGATGCCACGGACGCTCTTCGCGCTCTCCCAGATGCCGGGTCATCTGTCTGACCAGCGGCAAATAAAGCGGCGTCAGTGGCAAATCGTTCCAACTGGCGTCAAAGGTGGAAGTGAAAAGCAGGATTTTTCCGTTGCCTTGCGTGGCTTCGATCAGCGCCGGGTTTCCGTCTTCGTACCGGGCCAAAACGCCTGCGCCTTCACGCGGAGTGGCGCGGTGGTACCCGAACACGCGCGCGGAAGACAATCGTCCGCTTTGGCGGAAAACTTCGAAGATCGGGTGATCGGTTTTGATCTCGCTCATCGTGACGTAATCACCGCCGGAGCCTCCGCGAAGCAATATCCGCTCTTCCAGTTTTGCCGGAGCCGCGTTTTGAAAAACCTGATTGAAACCAGCCGATTCTGTGTGCGGTCCCGCGGCAATAATCAATCCACCGCCGCCTTCTACAAATTTGATCAGCCCACCGGCCAATGCCTGGCTAATAACGGCGTCATTCAAGATAACAACGCGATAGGAACTCAGGTCAGTCGGATTCACGGTGCCGGCAGTTTTGGCTTCGACGTTAAACGGCAGGTTTTCACCCGTGGTCATCGCGTTGCGGAAATAGAAACTTTCGCTGCGTCCACGCGAAGCGGTTTCAATCAACAAGGCTTTCAACTGATCTGTTCGGCGCAGCGTGAAATAAAACTTGTTGTCGAAAGGGAAGTTGTCGCCTTCGACACGAATTTCGCATCGGTTGATGCCTTCATTCAGGTTGAAGCCCGTGAATTCCACCGTCGCCGAATCGTTCGCAGCGATTTTCAGTTCGCGTTTTTCGACTGCGTGTTCGTTCAGCACAAATTCCACGCGAACTCCGCTGCGCTCTTCGTCGCTGAAATTGGCAATGCGCGCCGTCAGTTTGTCTTCGTATTTCGGCTGGTAAATCAACGGTTGCGCGCTGATGTCAGTGACGGCCAGGTTGGAAGCGCCTTGTTCGCCAACATCCATTGTTTGCAGTTTGATGTCCTGGTTCAGTTGAAACGAGTTTTCCGCCGGATTCCTTCCTGCCGCCTGGAAGTCGGAAATCAGCACAATGCGGCGTTCTTTCAAGTTGATTTCTTTGAACAGTTCCGACGCGCCCCGCAAGGCCTGCACATAATCCGTTGAGCTATAGCCAACTTGCGCGCCATCAAGCGCAGCCCGGAGCTTGCCGCCATCCGTCGTGAACTTCGCCGCGACTTCATAGCTTTGCCCGAAGGTTACGATGGCCGTACTTTCATTCCCCGCAGTTTGATCCAGAATGGATTGTGCGCGTGCTTTGGCCTGCTCAAAGCGTTTGCCGAATCGCATGCTGAACGATGTGTCGAGCAAAATCAGATTGGCTCGCTTTCCTTGCCCTTCTTCCGCCGCTCCGCTGCCAAAATAGGGGCGCACAAACGCCATCGCAAGCAGCAAAAACGCCAGGCAGCGCAACGCCAGCAGCAGCCAGTTTTGCACCATTCGCTTCCTAATCGTCTTTTGAGGCACGCGGCGCACAAACATCAACGAAGGAAATTCAATGCGCGGCGCTTTGGTGCGACGCACCAGATGCACGATGATCGGGGCGGCAACCGCCGCCAGTCCAAGTAGAAATAATGGGTTTAGAAAAGACATTTGCTTACTGCCTTGCCCGCTTGGCCAAAAACGAAAACAGCGCGTGGTCCAGTGGTTTATCTGTCGTCAGCAGTTCGTAATCAATCTTGTTGCTGGTGCATCCTTCGCGGACAGCTTCCAGATGTTTGCGGATCGTGTCGCGATAACCATCGCCTAGCACATCCGGCAGAACGTGAATCTGTTCGACGGTTTCGGCGTCTTCCAACAAAACCGGCTCGATGAAGTCGAAGTCCAGTTCGTTTTTGTCCATCACTTGAAAGACGATGACGTCGTTGCCTTTGAATCGCAGATGCTGCAAGGCTTCAGTAATGGCTTCCGGCTCATCGTAAAAATCCGAAATGACGATGATGATGCCTCGCCGTGTGATGCGTTCTGCGGCCTGGTGCAACATCTCAGACAGCCGGGTTTCGTTTCCGGCTTCGATTTGCTCCATTCTGCCGAAGATCGTTCGCATGTGGCCCGTGCGGGAATGCGCCGGAATGTGCGTGCGAACTTCTTGGTCAAAGGCGATCAAGCCGACGGCGTCCTGTTGTTTATTGGCCAGATACGCCAGCGACGAACCCAGAAACTGCGCGTATTGCAGCTTGGTGATTTCGCCCGTTGTATAGCGCATGGACGCGCTGGCATCTATCAGGATGTGACATTGGGAATTCGTGTCGGCACGGTACTTTTTGATGTAATACCGATCCGTTCGACCCAGCAGCTTCCAATCCAAATAGCGCAAATCATCGCCTGGCATGTACTGGCGATATTCGGCGAACTCCGTCGAAAAGCCTGTGAAAGGAGAACGATGCATGCCGGAGATAAAGCCTTCGACAACGGTGCGCGCCAACAATTCCAGCGAAGTAATTCGCGCCAAAACCTCTGGCGCAAGAAATCTTGGAATCGTCGCAGAGGTCGTTGCAGAAGAATCAGCCGTTTTTGATTTCGAGTTGTCGTTTTTCCACCACATCGTCGCTTCCCGCCAAGCCCCAAAGGGGCATAATGTGACAGCCCGGTGCCATTGCACCGGGAAAGCCATAAAAGTCTTTCAAAGCCCTGAAAGGGCGGCATTACAGATATGGATTTCGCCCTTTCAGGGCTTGCCATTCTCTACGGTTACTACTCAGCGCGATGCGCTGAGCTATCACATTTCGCTCCGTTGGAGCTTTAACTCAAGCCCGATTTCGGTTCGGGGACAGTTTCGATCAGCCGCTTGATGACTTGAATGGTATCCACACGCTCAGATTCCGCCTGGAAGTTCAGCAGAATGCGATGGCGCAACACCGGTTGCGCGACGGCGCGAACATCATCATAAGACACGTTGTACCGGCCATTGAAAATCGCGCGCGCTTTGGCGGCCAGCACCAAAAACTGTGATGCGCGAATTGAACCGCCCCAGGTGACCCAGCGATTGACGAAATCCGGCGCTTTGGGATTTCCGGGCCTGCTAGTATGAACCAGGTTTACAGCGTAGCGCGTGACGGAATCTGCGACCGGAACTTTCCTGACCAGCCGCTGGAACGCGATAATTTCTTCGGCTGACATCAGCCTGTCGAATCGAACATCCTGCGGCGAAGTGGTCAGCTTGACGACAGCGACTTCGTCCTCTTCCGGCAAATAGCCCATGTGAACGTTGAACATAAACCGGTCAAGCTGGGCTTCCGGCAATGGGTATGTGCCTTCCATCTCGATGGGGTTTTGCGTGGCCAATACAAAAAATGGTTTCGGCAGAGCGTACGTTTCGCCCTGAACCGTAACGTTGCCTTCCT
>CAZMXG010000048.1:0-41670 GCA_964570175.1 uncultured Heliomicrobium sp.
CCCTTGATCCGGGGCACTCAAAAAGTGCCCCGAACTTTTCAAAACCTACTTAGTGATATTGGATTGCCGTTGGTTGGAATCGGATTTGTCTACCAGCAGGGCTATTTTATTCAGCGCATCACGGGCGAAGGGCGTCAGGATTCGATTTATGAGCCTTTGGATTATTCGACGACTCCGCTGGAGTCTGTGATTTCTCGCGATAGCGAAGGCGGGTTGCTGAAGGTGGAAGTTGGCGGCAGATGTGTTCATGTCGCTGTTTGGCGTGTCAGGCTTGGTTCCATATCGGTTTATTTGATGGATACAAATGTCGAGGAAAACCACTCCTGGGATCGTGAGTTAACCGCGCGGCTATATGGTGGTGATCAGGAAATGCGAATTCGCCAGGAAATTGTGCTGGGAATTGGGGGCGTTCGGTTACTGGAAAGGCTTGGCATTCGCCCGACTGTTTTTCATGCCAACGAAGGGCACGCCGCTTTTATGATGCTGGAACGGATTCGCTCGAAGGTGCAGAGCGGCAAGAGTTTTCAAGAGGCTGCCGCTATGGTAAGAGAAACCACCATATTTACAACCCACACGCCCGTTCCGGCCGGCCATGATGCATTTCCATTCCAATTGGTCGAAACACACTTCACGGGCTATTGGGAATCGCTGAATTTGGATCGAGAGCAGTTTTTTGCCTTGGGCGAACATCCGGATGGTGGCGCGCCAAATTTCAATATGACCGCGCTGGCTTTGCGGTTATCGGGCAAATGCAATGGGGTCAGTCAGCTTCATGGACAGGTCTCGCGTCAGATGTGGCATTCGATGTGGCCTGATCGAACCGAAGACGAAGTGCCAATTACCCATATCACCAACGGAGTTCATTCACCCACCTGGCTTGCCCCGGAAATGAACCGGCTGTTTGCCAAATACTTGGGCCATGATTGGCTGGCCAAACACGACGATCCGACACTATGGGAGCGAATCCACGACATTCCCGATGCTGAATTTTGGCAGGTGCATCAAACGCTGAAACACAAACTTTTCAACTTTATGCGCGAACGTGTGCGCAGGGATTGGATCACTGAAGCCGCAGGCCCAACACGTGTGCTTACGGCAGGAACTTTATTGAACCCGGATGCGCTGACAATTGGCTTTGCTCGCCGGTTTGCCACATACAAACGCGCGACATTGATTTTCAAAAGCCTGGAGCGGTTGAAGAAGATTTTTCATGATGAATGGCAGCCTGTGCAGATTGTATTTGCTGGCAAGGCTCATCCGGCAGATTCGCCCGGACGCAGCCTGATTCATGAAATTTACGAATTTGCCCGCGATCACAATTTGGGCGGACGAATTGCGTTTGTCGAAAATTACGATATTCACGTCGCCAAACATCTGGTGCGGGGAGTGGACATTTGGCTGAATAACCCTCGCGTCCCACTTGAAGCCAGCGGAACCAGCGGGCAGAAAGCTGCGCTAAATGGTGTTCCGCATCTGAGTGTTTTAGACGGCTGGTGGTATGAAGGTTACAAAGGAACCAATGGCTGGGCAATTGAACCTTCGGTTCCAGAAGGCATTAGCGACGATGATCGCGACGAAGCTGATTCTGAAGCTCTCTATCGGGTGCTGGAAACAGAAGTTGTGCCGCTTTATTTTGACCGCGACAGTGATGGCGTGCCCCGCCGCTGGATTCACTTGTTGAAGGAAGCCATTCGCACTGCGGCACCAGTTTTCAGCGCGCGCCGCATGGTCAAAGAGTATGCTGAGCGTATGTACATTCCGGCGATGCATGCTGAGTTGAGAAAATAAATTTCCTGCTTTCCGCGAAAAGTAAAATGGCGCTTCGGTTGCACAACCGAAGCGCCATTTTACTGTCTTACTTAAACCCGTTGAGTTACTTCAATTCTTCAATGTTGGATACCACCAATTTGTCATCCATCATTTTGCCCATAACTTTGAATTTAGCACCATTATCTTTGGTGCTTTTTTCGAGGGCAGATTTCGCCATTGTGGCGCCTTTTTCATCGAATTCAACAAATTTGCCATCGGCATAAACGCCCAAACCACTCTTCAGGCAGTTTTCCATCAACGAGCAGCTCTTTTTGTGAGCGTCAATTGAGGCCTGGGCATCGTCTTTTTTCATACGCCCGGTGGCGCATGCTTTGTCAACGATGTTTCCAGTCAATGTAACTTTGTCTGAGTCTTTTTTCTGAGCCGTAGACACCGCAGCAATGCTTAATGCCATGGCCAATACGATGATCAGTGAGACAAACTTCTTAGTCATATTTGCTTGTCCTTTCTTAAAAACCTACTGTTGATTAGTTGCCAGCAAATTGCGAGTGCCAACCTATTAGGAGGGCAAGAGCCGACTGCTACAAGGCTCGTGGGCTACGATACTGCTCATAGCGACGTGTCGGTTCATACTTGCTGACCGATAGCCCGGATTCTTTCTTGGGCGGGCCTTCTAGGCGAATAATTTCGATTGCTTCCTGGTAAACGCGCTCCAGATTTTCGGGTTGAAAGCCATTCAAACGGCAGGCATGAACGTGCGAACGAACAATTTGTTCAACGGCTTCACGGCCGATTTCATCCAAATCTTGTAAAGCGCGCAGAGCATGGGCAGAAAGCTTCATAATGAATGAACCTGTCCTTTCAACGAAAATTGAGAAAAGTTATTGGGTTTTCCGTTTTGTCTGAAACTGGGTTGGAACGGCGCGGAGTATAGCACTGTTTATTTTGCTGTCTACAAAATTTTTCTGCACAGGCAACCCAGAAAAGCGGCTGCTCTGAAAGCCGGATACAGGGGCTTGTTTGCTAGTCAGAATGGCTGTGGATAGAATGTTTTTTGATGAATGCACTTTGATCCCGTTCTGTCGAAGTGGTTTCAAAACAAACATTTATGCGAATTGCCGCTTCAACTTACCTAAACTCTGCGCCGCTGGTTTACAGTTTTTCGCAAGGTTCTCTGCGCCACAAATACGAATTTCTTGGCGATGCGGCTCCGTCACGTTGTGCCGCCATGCTGGCTGCTGGGCAATGCGAAATTGCGTTGATTCCAGTCATCGAATACCAACGAATTCCAGGCTTGCTGATGATTCCGGATGTGGCTGTGGCATCCAAAGAGCGCGTTCAAAGTGTGCTGCTTGCTTCCCGGTGTTCTTTGCAAGAAGTCCGTCGCGTGACGCTAGATACTTCTTCGCGGACGTCACAAACCCTGGTTAAGATTTTGTTTGAACGACAATATGGTTTGCATCCGATTTTTACGGAACGGACGCCGGACTTTGCTGCTGGCTGCGAAAATATGTTCGTAGACAGTGATGCTGCGCTGGTCATCGGTGATCCTGCGATGCGGCTTGCAGCGTTGGCACCGCAGCTTGGCGTGCAGATTTACGACCTGGCTGAAGAGTGGCGCGCAATGACCGGATTGCCATTTGTATTTGCAGTATGGGCGGCGAGAGCTGAAATGATCGAAAATCAAGACATGATTGCCACAGACTTCCTGGCTGCCAAGCTTGAAGGAATGGCGAGGCTGAATCAGATCGCCGCCAGTTACGCCGAAGAGTTAAGATTGCCGCAACAACACCTATTGGCGTATTTGCAAGATAGCGTGAATTACGATCTGGACCCCGAAAACATTGCCGGAATGCGGCGTTACTTTGCGCTGGCTGCTGAATGCGGGTTTATCGCGAAATGCCAGGCAATAGAGTTTTTAGGGCCCCGAGAGCGAATCGAAGCTGCTGGCAAATGATTGAATCCTCAGCAACGATTGGCTGAATATTCACTGAGCCCCGAATCAAACGGTCAAATAAAAAATAGAAAACGAATATGATCACTGCATTGGCTGGAGGTGTGGGCGCATCGAAATTCCTCGATGGGTTGAGTCAGGTGATGGCTCCGGAAGAAATTTCCATCATCGTGAATACAGGTGACGACATTGAAATGTTCGGTCTTTATATCGCTCCCGATCTGGACATTGTGACTTATACATTGGCCGGTGTGGTAAATCCTGATTTTGGCTGGGGGATGAACAGCGACACGTTTTACTGTTTGGATTTGTTGTTGCGATACACTGAGCAGGAGCGCTGGTTTAATCTGGGCGACCGTGATTTGGCCACACACATCTTTCGCACGCACATGATGCGCGCGGGCAAAACGCTGTCAGAAGTCGCCGATCAAGTTCGGCAGACGCTTGGCGTGAAATCGCGGATTTTGCCGATGACCGATGCCCATACTCCGACAACGATTCTTACGGACCAGGGCGAGATGCATTTCCAGGAATACTTGATTAAAAATCGCGCGCAGCCTGTGGTGAAAGGAATTCGTTTTGAAAACATTGAATCTGCCAAGCCAGCGCCAGGTGTTGCCGATGCGATTTTGAAAGCCGAAGCCGTTATCCTTTGCCCTAGCAATCCGCTGATTAGCATCGGGCCGATTCTCGCTGTGCCTGGCACGCATGATTTGTTAAAGCAGACGCAAGCTAAAGTTGTTGTGATTAGCCCTGTGGTCGCAGGGGAATCGCTGAAAGGCCCAACTGATAAAATGCTTCAACAGTTGGGATTGGAGGTCACCGCGCTTCAAATCGCCAAGCTCTATGAAGACATCGCGGACATTTTTGTTTTGGATGAACAGGACAAAGCGCTGCAGCCGGAAATAGAATCGCTTGGGTTAAAAGTCGTTGTCACAGATACCGTGATGCGAAACAAAGAGAAAAAACGTGACCTTGCTGAAGCTACCCTGGCGGCGTTGGCCGGCTGAATTCCAATGCGTTCCATCCTGATTCCAGTCAAAGACCTAGTACGCGCCAAACAGCGTTTAGCCGCCCTGATGACGCAGGAAGAACGAACTCAATTGGCGTGGGCAATGCTGGAAAATTCCTTTGCCGCTGCTGCTCAAGTTCGCACAGTTGATCGCATCGAAGTTGTCACACTGTACCCGCCCGCCATCGAATTGGCCCAACAGTTTGGAATGGAAATCATTTTGGAAACCGAGCAGATTTCCGAAAGCGAATCGGTAGATTTCGGTTCGCGCGAAGCCGCAAAGCGCGGAGCCGAAGCTGTTCTGAGATTACCGATTGATTTGCCGCTGATTACCGCCGCAGACATCGAAACCATTTTGGCAGCCGATCAAGCCCAGCCATCCGTTGTCCTCGTTCCTTCGCGTGACGGAACGGGAACGAATGCCATCTTGCGTCGTCCACCAACCTTGTTTCCTTCGCGTTTCGGCACAGGCAGTCTGGCGAAACACACCAAAGAAGCCGAAGAGTTAAACGTCGCCTGCACGCTGCTGCCGCTTCCACGCGTCGCGTTAGACATTGACGAACCGGAAGACGTCGTTGAATTCTTGAGACAAGGGCAGGGAACTCAAATTTACGAATTGCTCTACCAAATGAAGGTCAGCGAAAGATTGAAACACTTCACTTGATACTGATTTTGACTGTGTTTGCGGCTTGGCCGTTGACGATCAAAATTACGTCAACTTCTCCTCGTCCACTCAAAGATTGCGACAACAGCAGATTGGCCTGGTCCAAGCCCACAAAATCTCCTTGCGAGCCCGCATAACCGACCGTGACAGCCACGCCCCCAACCTGCGCACTGACCGCCGCCAGAGAAGTTCGATTGCGCAATCCATTACCAAACAAAATCAGAAAGACTTGATCGGTTGCTGCGCCCAGATCAATTGGGCGAGGTACAAAGCGGCTTTGCGCTGGATCGAACTGCGCGATGGGTTCCGATTGTTGCGAACCATTTGCTTTGATTCGCAAGACGTAAGCCGCTGCCAAGCCTTGCCCGCTGGAATCGGCTGTGAACAATCCTGGCGCAACCGATGTGATTTGGACCGGAGTTTGTGAAACCTGGCCGCTTGAACTGGTGATGAGAATTGATGCAGCTCCATTCACTGTGCCTGCCGGAACTTGATAGTTCACTTGTGTTGGCGAAACGAAAAACAGAGGCGCCAGTCGTTCCGTGCCGAGCGAATCGCGGATTTTAACCGTCGTTCCAGCCAGAGAAGTCGGCAGTGGAATTGTTGTCGCAGACAATGTTGCTGTTGCCAGATTACTGCCAAATGCCGCAATAATGGATTCCGGAGCTAGCGTCACGCCACGATAACTTGCGGCTGATACATGAGCCGCTGAATTCACTGCCATTTCGTAACAACCGATGTCGGCTGCCGAACCTTGCGGTCGCGAAACTCCGTCAATGTCTTCGGAAACCGAAACAGTGGTTCCGGCATTCAGCGCAAGCGAGCCGGTTTTTAATCGGTAGTTATTGTTTACCAAGTCCGCAAATAGAGCTTCGGGCGTGGAAACGACGGAATGTTGATCCTGCCCGGCAGCCTGCCAAGTCGAAAGGGTAATGAATGTATCACCGTCATCTCGGCTGAACCGATTGACGACGATGTTGTAATCGCTTTGCAGCGCCGACGTGCTATAGGTTGTCACTGAACCGCGCGTGCCAGGGTGAATGAAGATGTTGTTTTTGACGATATTGCCGGTTGGTGACGCGACTCCATCAGCGGGCGGGATGTTCAAACACCACCTTCCGTTCGAAGCCTGAATAACGGTGTTGTGCAACACCTGATTGCGGCTGGCTCCGGCGGCAGCGTCAATTGCGTAAAGGGAAATTCCCGAAGCGTGATTAGCGTACAGCAAATTGTTGCGAATGATGCTGTCCGACAACCCGTCGCAGTTGATGCCTGAGCCTCCGCCTACGCCGTTTTCCCAAATCACATTCTTTTCGATCAAGCCGAACGAGATGATGCCATCGCCGCCTTGCGACAAATCGCCGTTGACGTGAATGCCTGCGTTCGCGTTGTGATGCAATCGGTTGCCGCGAATCGTTGGATAATCGGCGCTGTTGCTGTGATATAGGCCGTGTTCGCTATTGAACGACAATTCGTTGAATTGCAGCGTCGGGTGATCGCTAAATCCCAGAAAGATTCCGTCGCCGCGCACGCTGGTTGAACCGTTGTTGTGCGAATAACAGTTTTGGACGGTGACGTAGTCGGTGTTGCGAAGGTCTACGCCGTGGCGAGGCGCTCCGCTGATTTCAAACCCATCTATGATCCAGTAACTAACTTTGCCGTCGAAGTTTTCGATTTCGATCAGGCTTTGATGGCGATTGGTTGAAGCAAGGGAACTGATCAGCGGGCGAGCGCCGGAATCGGCTTTCATCGTGATTGGCAAACTGGCTGTGCCGGATTTGCCGATGCGGCAACCGGCGTAAGTTCCGGCACGAACGATAATGACATCGCCCGGTGCGACGGCGTCAACCGCTTTTTGCAGCGTCGCCCACGGTTGAGCCGCCGTTCCCGGATTGTTGTTATTTCCTGTTGTGGCTACGTAATACGTCGCCGCAAAAACTTCCCCACCTGCGCCAAACAGCATGGCGCAACAAACCAGACGAATTATGTACTTCATAAAATTGCATCAGGTGGGGGAGTAAATTAACGAAATTACCCCATCGAACTGGTGCGTTCCGGTTTGATCTTGTAAATCACACGGACTTCGCCGGGCTGGCGGAAGGGATACACATCCTGCCCCAAATACTTTTTGGCCATTTTGTTGATGTGGTCGTCCGCGCCATCAGTTGTGCGTTCAACGACTGTGCCGCGAACTTCCAGATAGCGATACGGATTTTCCGGATCAATCAATGCCAAAGACACATGCCCGTCGGCTTGCAGGTTTTTGTCCTTCTGGCGACCAACGGCGGTGTTGAATATGACGTTTTCCCCGTCGTAATCAATCCAAACCGGAGTCACTTGCGGTGAGCCATCTGGCATTAAGGTCGCCAATCCGGCGAAGACTTTTTTGTCGAACAGATCAATGTATTTGTCGGGAATTACCGAAGCCATAAAGAATCTCCTTTGAAAATGTACAATAGTTACAATGTTAATTCCGCCATCGTTCGCAGCACTCCAAGATCCGAAGTCCCACATATCATGGTTGTAATACCGCAGGTTTTCCAGGCTGCCAAACGCTCGGCAATCCGTTCTTTTGGTCCGCACAAGGCGACTTCGTCAACGAGCGCGTCCGGCACAGCGGCCATTGCTTCCATCTTTTTACCGGTCAGATAAAACGCCTGAATTTGATCGGCGGCTTCCTGATACCCATAACGGCAGGCGATGTCGTAATAAAAGTTTTTGCCTTTTGCGCCCATACCGCCGATGTAAAGCGCCAGCGTAGGTTTGATTTGGTTGCGGCAGGCGTTGACGTCATCGCCCATCACAATGTGAACCGTCGGCGCAATATCGAAGTTTGTCAGGTCTTTTGTGCTGCTGGATTTTGCGAAGCCTTCGTCCAGCCATTCGCGATACACGTTCATACGTTCCGGCGAAAAGAAAATCGGCAACCATCCATCGGCGATTTCCGCCGAAAGCGCGACGTTCTTTGGCCCAACAGCGGCCAGATAAATCGGGATGCTGTTGCGAAACGGATGAATGATGGATTTCAGCGGTTTGCCCAATCCCGTGCCGCCTTTGCAGGGAATGTCGTAATGTTCGCCGTGAAATTCCAGTGGTTGTTCGCGCTTCCAGATCATTCGCATGATTTCTACGTATTCACGCGCCCGCGTGACCGGTTTGCCGTAGGGGACACCGTGCCAGCCTTCGACGACTTGCGGCCCCGAAGCGCCAATGCCAACCAGCATACGGCCTTGTGTCAGCAAATCAATCGTCATGGCTGTTGCTGCCGTCATTGCCGGAACACGTGCCGTCATTTGCATAATTGCCGTCCCGACATTGATCTTTTCCGTTTTCGCCGCCAGCCAGACCAGTGGGCTGACTGCGTCTGAACCGTAAGCTTCAGCCGTCCAGAGCGAATGAAATCCAAGACGATCCGCTTCTTGTGCCAGCGCCACATTGTCCACGGGCGACGCGCCCCAATACCCGACATTCAATCCAAGCCGCATGGTGCCTCCTGATGATTTCAGCCGCAGATAGACGCAGATGAGCGCAGATGAGATGTTATCCGCGCTCATCCGCGTGATCTGCGGCTTGATTTTCAAAGTGTTGAACTGATTTCCGAAATCTGCTGCAGATAGTTTGCCGGAGTTTTCTTCGGCGAGCGTTCAACGCGATTTTGCCACAGCCATTCAGCGACTGTTGCCAAGCCTGATTGTCTATCGTGCTCGGCCTGAACAGCCAGCCGAGCAGCGTAAAACAAATAAACCATTCGGTCGGCTAATCCCCTGAAAAAGACCCCGGCAGACAGTTCATCCAGCGCCAGCACGCTTTCAAGCTCGCCGCGCAATTCTTCCAGATTTGCCAAACCACGTGCTTTCCACTCAGCGTTCAAAAGCGAATCGAAAGTCTGCTGGATTGCTTCGAAATAAGCTTCGTGCAGCTTATTGCGCTGGCAATCCCGCACTGACTGCGCCATCAAAGTTCCGTGTGCGCCCTCCCAAGCTTCGAAGATCACCGAATCGCGCAGCAGTCGCGGCAGCACGGAAAAGTTTTCCATCGCTCCATTGCCGCCCAAAACTTCAATGCCTTTGCGAATGACATCGGTTGCCGAAATTGAGCTACGGTATTTGTTCAGGTTGATGATCAGCCGGAAAAACTTCTTGGCCGTTTCGTCCGCGCGTCCGGCTTCGACCTCATCACGCAGGTGCGCCAGATACAAACTGCCGGAAGTCATGGCCATCGTCTCGGCTTTCATCTCTGCCAGAACTTGCTGAATCAGCGGGAAGGTTTTGATCGGTGTGCCAAAAGCTTGCCGATGCTGGGCGTACGTCCAGGCAATGACGTACGCTCGCCGAGCTGCTCCGGCGGAACCGACGGCGTTGTACAGTCGCGAAGTGTTGATGACGAAATCCATCGCGTGCTGAAAGCCTTTTCCGACTTCGCCGATTTGATAGCCGAAGGCGTCTTTGAAATCTATTTCGGCTGTGGCCATGGATTTCGTGCCAAGCTTGTCTTTCAACCGGCGCAGGTAAATCCCGTTTAGCGAACCGTCGCCCGATCGCCTCGGCACCAGAAACAGTCCTAGCCCTTTGGTTCCAGCGGCTACGCCAACGGGCCGGGCCGTCATCAAAATCAAATCCGCCGAAGCGTTCGAGCAAAACCACTTTTCGCCATTGATCAGCCATTTATTTGCCTTGGCATCGAGCGGTGTCGCCACACAGGCATTTGCTCCGACATCCGAACCGCCTTGTACTTCGGTCAGAAACTGTGCGCCATGCAGCAGTTGGTCGTAATCCGCGTTGAGCAATCCGGGTAGATACTTTGCTTTCAGTTCTTCGCTGCCTGCGTATTGCAAGGTTTTGATGATTCCAGCAGTGCAGGAAACCGGGCAATTGTGACCCGCTTCGCCGTTGTAGGAAGAAAGGTAGAACAAAGCCAACGCCATCAAATTGCTTTGCGGCTGGGCGTAAGCGGCCATCACGCCTGAACTATAAATATGCCGGCCAGCAACGTGATGATCCATGGATTGCTGTAAGTTTTCTGTGCGCTCGCCCGTGACAGAAAACCGATCCAATCGAGGAAGGTTTTCCGCCAGATTTGCGCGCCGCGCAGCCGCATCAACAATCGTGGCCGCTTCGTGGCCGAACTTCGACAACGCGGGCGTGCGCTGCTTCAAACCTTCTTCGCCCCACAGCATCGCCAGCAGACTATGCAGATATGCGTCTGTTTCATAGAAGTTATCAGGCTGGCTGCGCTCCCAATCTATCAAGTCAGCGCGGCCCCTTTCGACGACAGATTCAGATGGACGGATGATTTCTCTGGATGGCGTGCTCATACGATTTCCTTGAAGGCGGATTAAAAGCTTGCTGCAAGATTGCGCGGCAAAGATAAAGGCCTCAGACACAAGGCGCAAGAGCTAAGGTGGTACACAATATCAACTGCGGCCAACCAACAGGTTTTCTATGGTTCTGTATATGGCAAATACAGATTGCCAGCTAAACATACAGCCACACATAGAACATTGAACAAAGGGCGAATTGTTGTGGAATCGTGGTTTTGGCACTTAACTGCTGAAATAAATGGCATTAAGCCAGTAAAAGTCTCAAGAAATCGGAGCGGCATCTTTGTTGCAGCATCAGGGCGCGCGAAGTTGTGAAGAAAATATAGAAATTGGAATGGAGGCTAAACATGGTGAACGCAAAATCGGCAAAAACAGCAGAGACAGTTCAAGTGGTCGAAGTCTTTGACACGCCTGAAAAGGCCGAAAAGGCCTACGATCAATTGCTGGAAATGGGGTATACCCAGGATGAAATCAACGTTCTCATGTCTGCGGAAACGCAGACATTATTTAGGTCAGGAAATCCTGTGGCGGCAAACGCTGCGGGCGGTGAAGTGCCCCATGCAACTGAAAAAGTCTTAGGTGGTGCGGGCGCGATTTCTGCTGCTGGCGCAGTCTCAGGGGCAATTGCCGGAGTCGGCGCATCTATCATTGTTCCAGGTTTAGGGCTGTTGGTCGCTGGGCCACTGGCTGCTCTTGGAGCCGGGCTGGGGGCGGCGCTCGGCGCTATGTATGGCATTCCGTTTAGCGAAATGGCGGGAAATGAAATTGCCAATAATGAAGCCAAGATTCAAGAAGGGAAGAATTACGCATCCAGGATTAAGGAAGGGAAGATTCTGATAAGCGTTGTTCCGCGTTCGCCTGAGGATCAAGAAAAGATCCAGAGTGCTTGGAGCGCAATCTGATTTCTAACAAAGGCAGATAGAAATGAACAAAAAGAAAAAACCGGCTCCTCAGGTTCCTGAGCAGCCGGTCCCACAACCTGCGCCGATAATGCCGGGAGACCCAATTGTCACTCCTGAAGAGCCAATGGTGTTTCCCGGCCAGCCCCACGATCCCATTGAACCTGATCCTGAGGACCCAAAAGCTCCTAAAGTTCCCGAGGACAAGCCAGACCTCACCTAAAACCAAAAAGCTAACCTGCCGAGAAAGTTTGCCAGAACCTTGCGCCGCCCAAGCAAAGCCAGTAAAAGATGCGCGCGAGTTATCACGCCTTTTATTTCCAAACTGAATCGAAGGAGAAACAATGCCTGGACGTTTGTGCCTGCATATCGCGCTTGGGTCATTGCTGGTTGCTGCGATCATTTTTACAGCTCGGCAGTTTGTTATTTCAGCGACTTCTGTCCCGCCAGCGCATGAGGTGAAATTCAAAAAGACGGTGCTGGACCGCGAATTTCGATCTGAAGGCGTTGCTGTTGCCGATGTGAACAAAGACGGCAAGCCGGACGTGTTGGCCGGGAACCTTTGGTACGAAGCACCGAATTGGACGCTGCATGAAATTGCGCCTGCGGGAAAATTCGACGCCGCCAAAGGCTACAGCAACAGCTTCGTTAACTTTGCGATGGACGTAAACCGCGACGGGTGGATGGATCAGATTCGCATTGGATTGCCGTTCGACCATAAAGTTCTGTGGCTGGAAAACCCAAAGGGCAAAAGCGGTCATTGGGCGGAACACGTGATTTTCCGTAATGCCTGCAACGAAAGCCCGACACTGGCGCGGCTGTCCGGCGCAGGCAAAGACCCTGTGATGGTGTTTTCCTTCGATGACGCGCAAATGGCTTGGTATGAACTCGGCAAAGACCCGAACGCTGAATTCATTGCGCACACGATTAGCGATAAGTTTCCGAAAGACAAATCCAAAGATGCAGGCGTGTTCCGTTACTCGCATGGACTTGGCGTAGGCGACATCAGCGGCGATGGACGCCCGGATGTGCTGATTCGCGGAGGTTACTGGGAAGCTCCTGCCGACCCGCGTCAGCCCACCTGGAAATTCGTGCCGAAAAACTTTGGCGATGAAGCCGCGCAAATGTATGTGTACGACGTGGACGGTGACGGATTGAACGACGTGCTTTCCAGCTCCGCGCACAAAGTTGGCATCTGGTGGCATCAGCAACAAAAAGACGGCGACTTCAAAACGCAGACGATTGACAGCAGCTTTTCGCAATCACACGCGCTGGAACTGGTGGACATCAACGGAGATGGCTTGAAAGATTTGGTGACGGGAAAACGATTCTGGGCGCACGGCCCAACGGGCGATATAAATCCCAGCGATCCAGCAGTTGTGGTTTGGTTTGAGCTGCAACGCAAAGGCAAAGAAGTCAGTTGGATCAAACACGAAATTGACAACGATAGCGGTGTTGGCACGCAGTTCGCGGTTGCCGACCTGAACAATGACAAACGTCCAGACATCATCACGTCGAACAAAAAAGGCGTTCACGTTTTCATCCAGCAAAAATAGTTTAGCCACTAAAATTTTTGACAGGATGATCAGGATTTTTCAGGATGAAAACAGCACGACGTTAGTGCTTTCGCCGATCCTAAAACATCCTGTCAATCCTGTCGCTAAAGAGTCATGCAAATCCAAAAAAAGAAAATCTACGACGTCTGCGTCATCGGTTCGGGGGCGGCGGGCGGATTTATGGCCAAGGAACTGACCGCCGCCGGAGCCGACACTGTATTGCTGGAAGCCGGAGCGCGTGGCCGCCTGGAAGACTTGCACATTCACGATTGGGCGTATGACCTGCCCAAACACGGATATGGGTTTTTCAAACAAGCTTCGCTGTATGCGGACGATATTCGTTCTGGCATCGAATATCGCGGCGACCGGGTCAGCGTGGATCGCATTCGCACGCTCGGAGGCCGAACGTTTCACTGGAACGCCGTCACCTTGCGGTTTGCGGCGGATGATTTTCGGGAACGTTCGCTGCACGGCATCGAAGAAGATTGGCCGATCAGCTACCAAGAGGTCGCGCCATTTTACGATTACGTCGAACGCGAAATGCATGTGTTCGGCACGCGCGAAAATCTGGAAGTTTTGCCCGACGGGAATTTTGTCGCCGAATCGCCCCGGCTTCGCTGTTCGGAATATCTGGCGCAAAAGAAAATCGCGCCGCTTGGTATCAAGATGATTCCGGTTCGCAAAGCAGTGCTGCTGAAAAGCCGAAAGGGAAGAGGCGCGTGTCATTTTTGCGGTCACTGCATGGATGTTTGCGACGTGCGCGCGGTGTGGTCTTCGGACGTGACCGTCATTCCTGAAGCGATGGCGACGGGCAAACTGACGCTGAAAACAAACGCGCTGGCGCGGGAAATTCTAGTCGGCAAAGACGGTCTGGCTTCGGGTGTATCGTTCGTCAATCGCGTCACCGGTAAAGAAGAGCAGGTTTTCGCTCGCGTCATCGTTCTTGGTTGCGGAGCCGTCGAATCACCGCGCCTGTTGCTGAATTCCAAAAGCGAAAAGTATCCGAACGGTTTGGCCAATTCGAACGATCTGGTTGGGCGATATTTCGGCGGCCACATCAACAGCGGAGCGACGGCGTACCTGAAAGACCTGGTTGGCAAAAACACCTGGGCGGGCGATGGCATGACCGATCACGCCTACATTCCGCGCTACAACCAGACGCGCGGCAAAAAAGATTACGTTGGCGGCTGGGGCATGCAGATGAATTACGCCAGCTACGCGCAGGCGAATCAGGCCAAATCCGTTGGCGGGTTCGGCGCAGACTACAAACGCCGCGTCCGCGACTTGCAACCGGCGGTGTTTCAAATCGGCGCCTGGGGCAAAGGCGAACACCGCTTCGACAACCGCATCACCGTTGACCCGAACAAAAAAGACAAACACGGCATCCCCATTCCCATCGTGAATTTCAATTGGGGCGAAAACGATCTGAAGCTGTTCAAGGAAATGCGCGACGGGCTGTACGAAGTGATTGATGCCTGCAACCCGGAACTGGTCATCCGAGGCAGCGACACGCCCGGCGGCTTCGCCAGCCACGAAGTCGGCAGTTGCCGGATGGGTGTTGATCCGAAACGGTCTGTGCTGAACGCTTACAACCAATCGCACGAAGTCAAAAACCTCTTCGTCGTGGACGGCAGCAGCTTCACGACCTTTTCCGAAAAGAATCCGACGCTAACCATTGCGGCGCTCTCGGTTCGCGCGGCGCGCTACATCGCCGAGCAACGTAAGAAAGGTAATCTGTAAAATCTGTGAGGAGAGAATAGATGAAACAACTGATGATGATTTTTTTGGCGATCTCGATGTTAGTTTTTGCCGGTCAGGCATTCGCTCAAACCAAAGCAGATGAAAAAGGCTTTGTGCAGTTATTCGATGGCAAAAGCTTAACTGGCTGGAAGCTGATGCGCGGACGCGGGCCCGGCTATGTCATCAAAGACGAAACCATTGTTTGTCCGCTGGAAGGCGGCGGGAATCTGTACACCGAAAAGGAGTATGCCAATTTCGTCTTTCGTTTTGAATTCAAAACTGAACCCGGCGGAAACAATGGCGTAGGCATTCGCGCTCCGCTAGAAGGCGATGCGGCGTATCAGGGCATGGAGATTCAAATCCTGGATGACGGCCACGCGAAATATAAAGGGCAGATCAAATCCGAACAGCATCACGGTTCGGTGTACGACGTGATTCCGGCTCGGACGGGGTATTTGAAACCGGCAGGCGAATGGAACTCCGAAGAGATTATGGCCAATGGCAGCCGCATTCGCGTGACGCTAAACGGCGTGATTATCCTGGATGCCGACTTGAATATAGTGAAGGAAGAATCCGTCCTGAAAAAGCATCCGGGATTGAAAAACAAAACCGGCCACATTGGGTTTCTGGGGCACGGTTCGCTGGTGGAATTCCGCAACATCCGGATCAAGGCGTTGCCATAAGCTTTGGATCAATACCGCGACCAGTAGGAAGCGGGTGATCGGCAACAACCCGCTCCCTACTGGTCGCGGTACTGACTCGTCGGAACAAACCATGCGCTGATGCTCAACGCCGCGACGACCACTGATAGCGTGTAAAACATCACGGTGTAAGAACCCGTCCAGGCGACGCATTGGGCCAGCAGTAACGGCCCTACGGCAGAAGCCACAACAGTCAACGATTGCGCGGCACCCTGAATTTTCCCCAAATGGGCGCGGCCAAACGCGCGGCTCCAAAACGAAAAGAACAAGACAATCACAAAGCCCCCGGCGAAGCCCATCACGACAGCCCATGCAACAACATGCGCTTCAGTTTTTACGTGCGGCAATACCAGTAACGCTCCGGCCAGCATCGCCATCGCCAAGGCCATCAGCCGATTCATGCTCCATTTTTCAGCCAGCCATCCGCCCAGGAAGTTTCCAGCCAGTGCCGTCAATGCCGTGATGACCAATGTGCGGTGATAGACGCTGGCGTCGAATCCGCGCTCGGCCAAGATGGATTCGTTGAACAGTGCAATACCTGAAGCGAGCAAGCCATACACCGAACTGGACAAAGCGAAAACCCAAAACGCAGGCGCCAGCAACGCTTGCCGCAGCGTGAAGCCAGTCAGCGTTTCTTCGGGCTCGTCTTTATGCTTTTCGCCATCCAGCATTAGGCCGGAAGTTTCCGGCGTGTGGCGCACCAGCAACCACGCGATGGGAACTAAAATCAACAGCGCGATTCCAACGCTGCTCCACGCTGAGCGCCAGCCGCTGCTCAGCACAACTGCGCCGACAACCGGAAAAGCGATCATAAAGCCGATGCTCATCAGCACGGTGTACATGCCCATCGCCAAGCTCAATCGTCGGACAAACCACTGGCCAACCATCGTCAAGCTAATGACAGACAGTGCGCTTTGCCCGAAGCCGCGCGTCAATGTAATCAAAATCGCCAACCAGAAGATTCCGTGAACGCCGCTCATTGCCAACACAACTGCGGCCAGCGCGAACACAACAGAAGTCAGTACGATGCGGCTGCCAACGCGATCAATCAAGCGGCCAATGCCAGAACAAAACAGCGCGCCAATCAGCGTCGCCCACAAATTGATCTGCGCAAACAGGACGCGATCAATCTGCAAATCTTTCAGCAGCGATTCGGTAATCAGCCCTAATCCCTGCGTGCGACCGGGCAAGGTGCCGACCATTGCCAGTGCAGCGACGGTCAAATTCACCCAGCCGTAATACATCGGCAATCGAGCCAGCAACATAGGCGGGCGCGTGAGTTCAGCTTTTGCTACGTTCATCAAACAAATCCTTGTGGGGAGAAAAAGTGCTTCAAACCAATTGCGGTTGGCGTTTGTGGGAAATCAGCCAGACTGATAGCAGCAGAGAACAGAGGGCAATTCCAGTCCAACGCACGGCACCCGTTTTGAATACGACCGTTGCATTGAAGATCATAAAGATCAGCACGAAGTGCCAAACGGCAGTGACCAGCCAGTGACGGCGCTGATATCCTTCCAATCCACGCCACCACCACACGACATCCGCGACCCAGGCCGCCAAAAACGCATAGTTGATGAAGAGCCCGCCTCCCCAGTTGTTGCCGGTGACTTCGGCGGTTTGCCGCGCTGTTTCGCGCAATGCTGATTCCTGGCTCCAGTGGTGATAGAAGTGAAAGGCGCAAATCAGATGCGCAATCAAACCTAAACAGCCGACCGTCCAAATCCATCGCGCTCGCGCTTGCCACACCTGGCTTTTTCGACCGAGCAGCATCAAACAAACGCCTGCTGCATAACCGCCGATAGCGATCCAGACGGTAATTCGAGTTAGCAATTCTCCCTGGCTCATTCGCTAGCGCAAAATTGGAATCACTTCGGTTTGAATTGGCTGGCCAGCGATCAAAACTTCGCCATCGCCGACGTACACGTCAATTTCCGACCGCAAGCCAAAATCGCCGGGCAGATAAATTCCCGGCTCAATCGAAAAACAGGTGCGCGGCATGACGGTGCGCGTGTCAGGCGTTTCCAGGTTGTCTATGTTCGCGCCGTTGCCATGGACTTCTTCGCCGATGGAATGGCCCGTGCGGTTCAGGAACCTGTCGCCGTAACCGGCATTGACGATCACCGCGCGCGAAACGTCGTCCACTTCTGCGCCTTTGAACGAAACGCCTGCGGCGACTTTTTCGCGGATGAAGGCAACGGCGGCATCGCGCGCTCCGGCAACAATGTCAAAAATGCGGTTGTATTTGTCAGGAACTGTTTCGCCGACAAAGCCCGTCCAACTTAGATCGGCATACACCGAACCGGCTGTTTTGAGCTTCGCCCACACATCCAGCAAAACGAAATCGCCGACGTTGATCGGCGAATGGACTTCAGCAGTAGGGCCGTAATGCGGGCGAGCGCTATTGGCGTTCACAGAAACAATCGGCGGATAGTCGGCGTGCATGCCTTCTTCGTCAAATCGCCGCCACATGAATTGCTGAATCGAGTATTCGGTCATGGCTTCGCCTGCGCGGGCCGAGCGACCAATTTCGGCAAAGGCTTCGTGGATGATCTTGTAGACTTTTTCCGCTGCTTCGACGTGCGTGGCGTGTTGTTCGGGTGTCCAGACGGCTTCAAAGACTTGCACTAGGTCGGCGCTGGTAACGACTTCGGGGCCAAAGCTGCGAATCAATTCGACGGTACCGGCGTCTACGCGAGCCATGTACGGAATCGCGTTGTTGGGCGAATACTGCATGGCTACGCGGCCATGGCCGTTGACGGCTTTTTGAAGCGCCGCCTGCAACTCCTGCCAGCGCAAGTAAATAGTCTTGCCTCCGGGTAAAGCATCCAGTTTGTCGGTTTCGATGGCGTGGACGATTTTTGACGGTTCGCCCGAAGCTGGCACGAAGTAAAACCAACGCCGCGTTGCGTGTACGCTTGGATCGAGTTTCAGAATTCGCCAGGCCAGCGGATCGCTAACGCGAAAATCGCAGAACAGCCAGCCGTCCAGTCCGGCCTGCTGCAAAGCGGTTTGAATTTCTGCGACACGGGTTGAGTGAAGAGTCGAGTTGGTTTCCATTTTTGCTTTCAGGTTTACGAAAGAAATACAGTCTCAACGCAAAGACGCAAAGGTTCAAAGGCGCAAAGAAATTTTATAGGAACACTGCGTCGAGATATTTACAGGGCTTAGCGCCAACTACTACTTAGCGCCTTTGGGCCTTTGCGTTAATCGCCTGCTTATGAAAACGCTGGGATGAATTTCAAACAGACCGGCGCAGGGATTTCCAGCAAATCGCCGTGCTGTGTCAGCTTGCCGGTTTGTTCATCAATTTTGAACATCGCGATGGTGTTGCTGTTTTGATTGCCAACCAGCAGAAATTGCCCGGTCGGATCAAGGCCGAAATTTCGCGGCCAATTGCCGCGCGTGGATTCGTGGCCGACCAGCGTCAATTTGCCAGTAGTTTCATCAATCGAATAGATGACGATGCTGTTGTGACCTCGGTTCGATCCGTACAGGAATTTGCCCGACGGATGCACATGAATGTCAGCGCAGTAACTGGTCTGCGTGAAGTCGGCTGGCAGAGCGGAAAGCGTTTGCAGTTCGGTCAGTGCGCCTTTGGATTTGTCGTAACTGAATGCTGTAACCGTCGAATTCAATTCGCTGATGACGTAGGCATAATTGTATGTTGGATGGAAATCGAAATGGCGCGGCCCGGCTCCGGGTTTTGTCGCAGCAAAGCCGTGGGATTTCAGTTTGGCTTTGTCGTCGTCCACTTTGTAAATCATTACTTTGTCCAGACCTAGGTCAGGCGCAAACGCGTATTTGCCTGCCGCGTCGAGGATGCAGCAATGTGCGTGCGGCCCGTCTTGCCGTTTCGGGTCAAAGCCTTTGCCAGCATGCTGAGCGACATCGGAAACTTCACCAAGTTTGCCGCTTTTTTTCACCGGATAAATGACGATGTTGCCGCCGCCGTAATTGGCTCCAAGAACCGCTTTTCCCGAAGGATGAACCGATACGTGGCAAGGTACGCCGGGCGTAGAAACTTCGTTGAGCTTTGTCAGAGCACCGGTTTTCTGGTCAATCGCGAATGCGGTAAAGCCGCCGCTCTTCTTGCCCAGAAACTCATTGCTTTCATTCGCGGCGTACAAAAAGCGTTTGGTTGGATCAATCGCCAGAAACGCCGGATTGGAAATGCCAGGCGTACTGCCTAGCTTTTCCAGTTTTCCCGAATCCAGATTCATTCGGTACAGGTAAATGCCTTCACTGTCATTTTTGTTGGTGTAAGTGCCGACGTATAACAACAGATCTTTGACTAGCAATTTAATCTGGTTTGGACGAGCGCGCTTTTGCCAGCCCAGCAAGCTGCCGCCGACAGCGAACGAACCTGCGGTTTGGACGAATTCTCTGCGAGTAAATTTGTTCATCAGGAGTTCCGATCGTTGATTTTATTTTGCGGACTCGCCGGTTTTCAAAAAGCCGACCAGATCAAGCAGTTGTTTGCGCGAAAGTTTAGTTGCGTAGTCAGTGGGCATCGCCGAAGTTTTCAACGTTTCCGTCTTGGCGATTTCGGCTTTCAGAAATGAACGTGAAATCGGCGGCAGCGACGACGTGTCATATAGCCGGATTGTCGTGGCGTCTTCGTCGCGTTTGATGCCGGTGACTTTGCTGCCGTCTTTTAACGTCAACGCCAGCGTGGCGTATTTTTCGTTAACGCTGGCATTGGGTTCGGAGATGCTTTGCAAAATATCTTTGGCAGGTTTGGAGGCAATTTCCCCCAAGTCCGGGCCGATTTTGCTGCCGCGTCCGGCTATGCCGTGGCAAGCCCGGCAACTGTTGGTTTGCGAAGCATCGAAGAATAAATTTCGTCCGGCGGCGGCGTCACCCATCAACTCTCTGTCTTCAGCCGTGAGGACAATTTCTTTAGCCGGAACTGCGGTTTCGATCGGGGCTGCGGCGCTGCTGCCAGAAGTCGGCAAATGCTCTTGAACGGTTGGCGCTGCATTCGATTCTGTTGCGGTTGAAGTCGCAAGCGATTGAACATATAGGATCAAATTGCCAAGCTGTTCTTTGCTCAGATTGCTTTTGAAACCGGGCATTGTCGTTTCCGGGACGCCTTCGCTGATGACTTGTGTCAGATAGCGGACGCTAAATTTCCGACCAGCGAGTTTCGGCCCGCCGCCGCCGACTCCGCCAAGGCCGTGACAATAGCCCATGCTGCAGGAACCTGTGAATATGCGGCGGCCCGCTTCGATGTTGGCGGATTGATCTTGCGCCGAAGCAGTAGGCAGCAGACAGTAGGCAGCAGACAATAACGCCACAACAGCCAAGCGCAATTTCTTGCTCGGTTTACTTTCCACGGCTCGCAGCTCCTTTGGTTTCGGGCAAGGCAAAAACGACAAGTGTCGAGGCACCTTCGGGTATTTTGCTGGCTTTGTCCGGCCACATTTGAGCGGTCAAGCCTCCGACCAATGACCCCATTCCGGCGGGAATGGCGACGTATTGTCGGCCATTGACCAAATAAGTAATCGGGGAACCCGTGACGCTAGCTCCGACATGGAATGACCAAAGCTTTTTGCCGGTTTTGGCATCCAACGCGTAGGCTTTGCCAAAAACATCTCCGCTGAACAACAAATCTCCACCTGTTGTCAGCAATGAAGCCACATTCATTCCGTCTGTCAGGAATCGCCATTTTCTCTCGCCGGTCAGCGGATCAAACGCGTTGACGTGGGCATATGCCGGTTTATCTTTTGGTGGTTTGAATTCCATTCCGCCGCCAAACAGCGGCTTGCCTTCCACAATGTCCAACTTTTGCGGTCTGATCGAATTACACATTTCCCAACCGACGTTGTACCACCATTTAGTTCGCGGGCTATAAGACGAATGATCCCAGTTGCGGCCACCGCCCGCGCTGGGACAGACGAACGTTTCCTTGTCTGGAGGAACAGGCTGCATATCAATCGGCCTGCCATTTTTATCCACACCTTTTAACCAGGTCAGATTATCTACGTGCGGATACGCGCTGACGAATTTTCCCGTCGCGCGATCCAGCACCCACGTGTAACCACCTTTGTTCGGATGAACCAGCAGCTTCTGGGTTTTGCCGTCTTTTTGGTAATCCACCAGCACGCATTCGTAAGCCGAGTCGAAGTCATACATATCGTGCGGAACTTCCTGATAGTGCCACTTCAATTTGCCCGTGTCTGGATCAAGCGCGATGATCGAATTTGAATACAGGTTATCACCCGGTCGAAATTCGTCATAAAAGTCCGATGAAGGATTGCCAACACCCCAGTAAACCAGGTTTAGCTCTGCATCATAAGAACCTGTCAGCCAGGTTGGCGCGCCGCCGTATTTCAGCATTCGCGGATCCCAGGTTTCAGAACCCGGTTCGCCCGCCGCAGGAATGGTGTAAAACCGCCAGAGCAGTTTTCCATTGTTGGCATCGAACGCCGACAAATACCCGCGATGCGCATGTTCGCCACCTGTGCCGCCGACAATCACCTTGTCTTTGACGACCAGCGGCGGCGATGTGACGTTGCATCCGCACAGTTCGGTATTTTCAATTTCCACATCCCACAACTCGCGGCCGGTTTTCATATCCAGCGCGATGAAATGATTGTCCACGGTGCCGAAATAAACTCTGCCGTAACCAATGGCCAGCCCCCGCGCGCCAACTTGATAAGGTATGTTTCTGGTTGTGAGCTTATAAAGATATTTCCAGATTACCTCGCCCGTTGCTGCGTTGATGGCGAAGACGCGATTCATCGGACCCATCAAATACATCACACCGTCCATCACAATTGGCGTCGCGTTCAATCCACCACGCACTTCTCCGGTCGGAAACATCCACGCTGGCGCCAGATTTTTGACGTTGGCTGGAGTGATTTGATTGAGCGAGCTATACCGGTGGGCCGCGTAATTGCCGCCGTAACTGAGCCAGTTCTGTGGCTCTTTATCGGAGTTAATCAGCCGTTGCCAGCTTGGTTCCTGCGCGAAACCTGAAAACGCCATCGCCAAAATCAAAATCAAAGTACAAAAAGGCCGAAGCCGAACCGGAAGCTGCCTGTTCATCTTGGATGTCCTTTCGTCGAGCAATTGTTGTGATTGAAAGCCACCGTGGTCTGTGTGACGAACTGTACTTTACCTGTGGCTGGCGGGTTTGACAATTCAATGCGCGCTTTAGAAGTTTTGTCATCAATCGTCTACACGGGCGGAAAAACTTACATCCACGATTGATGACACATCGGTGGGGAATCGGTTTTGAACCCTGGTCTATGGAGGTTGGTCGAAAGTTTATCTCTAATTATTGCTGCGTTTAACGGAAAAGTCAGAGCTGAAAATCCCGTTGGCACGGACGTTGCACTTGTTTCAAGCGTCGAAGGCGACAAACGGTGCTTCCCGGTACTGTTTACCTCACTTAAAAGGATCGGGGATATGAAAGAGTTTTTGATCGAATTTTTGAAAGATGATGCAGGGCAGAGCATAGTTGAGTATTCCCTGCTACTGACCCTGATCGGCGCTTCGACAGTATTTATGCTGACGATGATGGGGATGAGCATTTCCAGGATGATGGGAATGACAGACATTACCGTTCAGAATTACACCAACTGGGCGTATGAAAAGTTTCGAGCGAAATAACAGCGCGTCTTTGCTGGGATGAATTTCGGGCCGCTGCCCGACAGACGCGATTCCAGATTGAAAGAGTTCTTTGAGTTTGACCGCGCACCAAAGCTTTTTAGGCTTATTGCTTGCGCACCACGGAATTGGCGAACACTCCACGTGTTCCCAACTTGCTCTCGCGCTACGCATTGAGGACACATCTAATACGTTTCGTAATGACCGCAACCTCCTATGACCTGTCCTTCCAATGACGTTTCCGCTACTGGCCTACCTATACATTCTTAATGCGTAGCCGAGAGATTCAATTATTCACCGACACAGACCAACCACATTTCACCAAATTTATAATTTCAGCATTGACGAGCTTTGATCACGGCCCGAACTTTCAACGCTTCGGAAGCGTGGCTCAACTTTTGAGCAGTGCCGTGTTGAAGCCGAAAGCCGCTTGCCGTAAGATCGCTTGCAGGTTCCCCTTCTCATAAACAATAAGCAGAAGGTCTTTTGAGATGTCGTTACTTTCATCACCGAATAACAAAGCTCTCTCCGCCCACACAACTGAAGCAAATACTCAGACGCTGCCGCGTCTGTTGCCGCTCAGCGAGCCTTCCATCAAGGTGATCACCGGCTTACTTGTGATTTTCGACGGCTTGCTGGCCGGGGCGTTGTTTCTACTGGCTTTCTGGTTGCGGCATCCTGAAAAGTCATTTTTGATTTGGGAACATTGGCCAGTGGCCTCTTGGAATGTATGGCTCCCAGTTGGGTTTCAATCTGATTACGCTCCATACCTAAGCGTGCTTTATTTCGTGCCGTTAATTCAGGTCCTGACGTTCTGGTTTCAAGGCTTGTATAAAGTGCGCGGCGAATTTTCCTTCAGCGAAGACTTCATCAATATCTTCAAAGCCGTTTCGATCGGGGCTTTGCTGGTGACGATGCTGGCATTCTTTTATCGGGGTGGGTTTGCATACGCGGCATTTTCGTATTCCCGAATCATCTTCATTCTTTTCTTCGTGTTGAATCTGACAATCTCGCTGGTCTATCGGAGCGGCTTGCGCAGTCTGCAAACCTTTTATCGCCGCCGCCACATGAATGTCATCCCGATTTTGATAGTTGGTTCGAACAGCGTCGCTGAAATGTGTGTCAATGAGATTGCCCACGACCCCAAACTTGGCCGTCGTGTCGTTGGCTTTATTACCTTAGACGGGAAGCCGCCGAAAAGCCAGACTATGCAGAATTGGCCAACACTTGGCCGATATGACGAAATGCACCGGTTTATCAGGCTTTATGCAATTAGCGAGGTGCTGATTACCGATCCTGAAATTCCCACGCAAATGCTGTTTGATACAATGGTCAAATGCGGACGCGGTTCTCGGGTGGCATTCCGCATTGTTCCCAATCTTCTGAATTGCATTCCGCGAAAAACCTGCGTGGAACAGCTTGGCGCTGTTCCAATGGTGCGTTTGTTTGAAGAACCCCTTTCCGGGGCAGTCCGACTTTTCAAGCGTTCGATTGATGTCGTGGTCAGCTTGCTGATCTTGTTGGTGACAGCGCCACTGTGGCTGATTATTGCTTTGGCCATCAAATTGGAATCCCGAGGCCCGGTATTTTACCGGCAAGAGCGTGTCGGAATGGATGGGCATATTTTTTTGCTCTACAAGTTTCGTTCGATGACCAATGACGTCGAAATTGATGAGGCTCATCGAGAGTACATGCAGCGTGTCATTAAAAAAGAAGGCAGTATAAACCTGGGTACGGAAGATGAGCCAAATTATAAGTTCATCAACGACGCTCGTCTGACGCGAATCGGTAAATGGCTGCGCCGAACAAGCCTGGATGAATTGCCGCAGCTTTTCAACGTTTTTAAGGGTGAAATGAGTTTAGTTGGTCCGCGCCCTCCCATTCCCTACGAAGTTGAATGTTACGAAGCCTGGCATCGCAAACGGCTGGATGTAAAACCGGGTATGACTGGATTATGGCAAGTAAGTGGCCGGTATCGTCTTTCTTTCGATCAAATGGTCCAGCTGGATATTTATTACATTGAGAATTGGTCTCCTTGGCTTGATCTAAAGATCATTCTCAAAACTCTTCCTGCGCTTTTCATGCATGAACAGCCGTAAGCGCTTTATTCGGCTCAGGAATTCCATCAAAAAAGGGACGGTTGTCTGTCCGAAAAAATGGATAAAAATCCAGTGTTTTGAGCGGTTTCCCGATTAAGTGGTTTGTGGTCAAAGGCTAAGTTGTTGAATGTATATGACTAAGGTTTTTATTTTGAGAGAGGAAAATCGCGGCACCGAAGTTGCAAATTTTGGAGCCGCATTTATCAGAGCAGGTTTACCGACATAGATTTGTGACTCATTCAGTCTAAATTCAGATTTGTTTTCCTCTTTCGGTCTTTAGAGTTTTCATCCCAGCAAAGCCCTCAGTGCGGTGGGGTTCGCAAGAACTCCGCCGCCATTTTTTTTGCTACCTTCTCATCCAAATAGCAAGAACTAAAAATTTTCTTGAATGATGACTGCCTTGGACAACGCGATGAAGATACACCTGGAGACAACTCGGTTGCGGTTGCGGTCGGTTGATTTAGCTGACGCCGACAGCTTGCATCAATTATGGATAGAGCCTGCTGTGCGAAAATATCTTTGGGACGATCAAATTATTTCCCGCGACACCGTAGTTGACGTTATTGACGCAAGTGAAAAAAGTTTTGCGGAATGTGGATTCGGTTTCTGGACGCTCACCGGCAAAGAACACTCTGAAACTCTCGGCTTTTGTGGCTTAAGACATTTTCAGGAAGATGGGGCTTCCAACAGGGAAGTTGAGCTGTTGTACGGGCTTTCGACAAAGCATTGGGGGAAAGGTTTGACTACAGAAGCTGCTCAACAAGTAATGCGGCATGGATTTGAGCAAGTAGGTTTGGACACGATTTATGCAGGAGCAGATCCGCCCAATGAAGCATCGTTTCGTGTCATGGAAAAGTTGGGAATGAAATTTCTGCGTCTCACCACTGTTAGTGGGCTAACCGCAATTTATTACATTCTGCATCGAGATCAATTTCAGTTTGGAATTGGAAGAAAGGCTCAAATTCTCGAACGGTCTTGATAACAAAAGATTTGTTTCCCTTAGCCTAAATTCATTTCACGGCTTGACAGGAAAAAATACCTTAAGTAGTATGCGCCGCGTTCATCACCGCGTCATTTCAGGCGCATCCAAAAATACAATCAGTAGCAATCGCGAATAACAGTAGTTTTGTTGTGTTTACCACCAATGTAAGTTTTTTAGTTGTGGCCGCTGTTGGAACCCATAGGTCTATCTGTCGGTTTCGATGGCGGTTTTGGCTTTAGGAAGCGGTACATTGGATTGGTCGTTGCCCCGCAGCACCCAGGCATCAGCTTCGCCCCGAAGTTTGGCCCTGAAGTTGGTGTGAGCCTAGGAAGCTAGCATAAAACACCAAGGCACGCGGGAGTTACCAACCCGGCGAATTGTCATCCCCACAGATGAGATTCGTTATTTTGTTTGATTTTCAGGAGGTATTTCACCATGGCAGAGAAGAAACAAGGCAAAGTTAAATGGTTCAATAACGCAAAAGGTTATGGCTTTATTGAGCAACCCGATGGAGGCGGCGATGTTTTCGTCCACTATTCGGCAATCGACATGGATGGGTTCAAAACTCTCGACGAAGGCCAGGTCGTCGAATATGAATTGGTGCAAGGGCCAAAAGGTAAGCAAGCTGAAAAAGTCACCGCTGTGCAATAAGCTTCGTTTTTCGACCTACAACCACCCAATGCCTTGCCTGTTGCTTCATGCAGGCAGGGCATTTTTATTGAAGTTTGAAATTTTGCGGTTGCTTCAATAAACTGCCTTTCTGATTGGCTCCGATCAAATTTTAACCCCAGAAAGATTCATTAACTGCAATCAAAATGCTGAAGCTATACAACACACTTGCGAATCAAGTCGAAGAATTCAAACCGCTGGAAGATAACAAAGTTCGGATGTACGTTTGCGGCCCGACGGTTCATGACTTTGCGCACATCGGGAATTTCAGAACGTTTCTATTTGCTGATTTGTTGCGGCGATATCTGAAGTTCAAAGGCTATCAAGTACATCACGTCATGAACATCACCGACGTTGACGACAAGATCATTCGCAAGTCCGTCGAAAAAGGTCAAAGCCTGCGCGATTACACCGAAATTTACACGAACTATTTCTTTGAAGATTTCGACGCGCTCGGAGCCGAACGACCGGAAGAAATTCTGCGCGCCACCGATCACATTCCGGAGATGATTGACATCATTAAACGGCTGGAAGCCAACGGCCACACCTACGAATCTGAAGGCTCGACGTACTTTCGCATCAACACTTTTGATGGGTACGGCAAACTTTCGAAGGTGAAGTTTGAAGGCAATGTCGTCGGAGCCAGTGAACGCGTGGATTCCGACGAATACGAAGCCAAGGAAAACGCGCGCGATTTCGTTTTGTGGAAAGCCGTCAAACCCGGCGAGCCTTTCTGGGAAACTGATCTAGGACAGGGAAGACCCGGCTGGCATATTGAATGTTCGGCGATGTCCATGAAATCGCTGGGCGAAACCTTCGACATTCACGCGGGCGGAATTGATCTGGTGTTCCCGCATCACGAAAACGAAATTGCGCAGTCTGAAGGCGCAACCGGAAAGCCATTCGTCAATTACTGGGTTCACGCCGAGTTTCTGATGGTTGAAGGGCAGAAGATGTCCAAGAGTTTGGGCAATTACTTCACCTTCCGCGATTTGGTGGAAAAAGGCTATTCCGCGCGCGCGATTCGATATTTATTGTTGTCCGCTCCGCATCACAAGCAACTTAATTTCACACTGGAAGGATTGCGCGGAGCCGAAAGCACCGTTGCGCGGCTCAACGATTTCAAACAGCGCCTGACCGAAGTTCAGCCGGAAGAAGGTTCGACGGCTCCGATTGCCAGAATGGCGGAACTGTCGTTGAAACGATTTGAAGACGCGATGGATGATGACCTGAACACTGCCGAAGCTTTGGCCGCAGTTCATGACTTCGTCCGCGAAACCAATTCTTCGATGGCGGCTGGCGCGATCAAGTCCGCAGACAAAGTAACTCTGTTGGCAGCAATTGATCGCTTCGATTCAGTCTTTGGCATTTTCGGCGAAGCCAAAAAAGTAATGCTCGATTCTGAAATTCAAGCCTTGATTGACGAACGTCAGGAAGCGCGCAAAGCCAAAAACTTCGCCCGCTCCGACGAAATCCGCAATCAATTAACCGAAATGGGAATCATCCTGGAAGACACGAAAGATGGCATGCGTTGGCGCAGGAAATAGCTTCTGAGCCAGCTTCACTTCAACGTATGAAACCGACTTCACTTTTTATCTCTCAACACGTCCCGCTTTTGTCCCGCAAAAACCTCTTCGCGGATTAGTGCCCGTCCGTTTACAGCCAATCGCAAACATTTCTGTCGCAGCCGAAACAGCTTGGACCTTCACGTCCGAACCGGGTGCGGCAAAGTCCATTCATTCCTGAATAGTTTGGAGGTACAAACTCATGCAAGGCACAGCAGAATTGAAAGTCGCAAAACTTCCGGAAATCAAAACCGCGCTGCCCGGCCCGGTCGCCCAGCAGGTTGTCGCGCACGATGCGCAATTCATTTCGCCGTCTTACACGCGGCCTTATCCGCTGGTCATCAAGCGCGCAAAAGCCGCGATGATCGAAGATGTTGACGGCAACACCTTTCTGGATTTCAACGCCGGAGTCGCGGTTTGCTCAACAGGCCACGCGCATCCGCACGTCGTCGAAGCCATCAAAAAACAGGTAGACGAATTCATTCACATCTGTTCGGCGGATTACTACTTTCCGCAATTATCGCAGTTGGCTGAAAAGCTCAGCCAGGTTGCACCCGGCGCTCACGACAAGAAAGTCCATTTCGGAAACTCCGGCGCAGAAGCCGTCGAAGGCGCAGTCAAGCTGGCGATGTACACAACGCGGCGGCAAAAGCTGATCGCGTTTTTCGGAGCTTTCCACGGACGCACGATGGGGGCTCTGTCGCTGACGGCCAGCAAGTTCAAACAGCGCGCAGGCTTCGGTCCGCAGGCGCTGGACGTGACGCACATTCCCTACGCCAACTGTTACCGCTGTCCGTATAACCTGACGCAGGAAACTTGCGGCGCGAAAGAATCCAAGGGGCCGCACTGCGCTCGCATCATCGAAGACCTGCTCTTCAAAACCACTGTTCCAGCGGATGAATGCGCCGCCATCGTGCTGGAACCGATTCAGGGCGAAGGCGGTTATGTCGTTCCGCCCGCTTCGTTCCTGCGGACGATTCGGGAAATCGCCGACCGTCACGGCATTCTGGTCATCGCCGACGAAGTTCAATCCGGCTTCGGACGCACGGGCAAGATGTACGCTTCGGAGCATTTTGATTTTGTGCCGGACATTCTGACTTCGGCCAAAGGCATTGCTTCGGGCTTGCCGCTGAGCGCAACGATTGCTCGCGCCGATTTGATGAACTGGTCGCCTGGCGCGCACGCTTCGACCTTCGGAGGAAATCCCGTGGCGATTGCGGCTTCGCTAGCGACGCTGGAATTGCTGGAAGATGGCTTGATCGAAAACGCCGCGAAGATGGGCGCTTACCTGCTGGAAGGATTGACCGCGCTGATGGACAAACACTCGATCATCGGCGACGTGCGCGGCAAAGGCTTGATGATCGGCATCGAACTCGTCAAAGACCGGGTAACCAAAGAACCGCACGTTGATGGCCAACGCCAAGTTGAACTGGAATGCTTCAAACGCGGCTTGATTACGCTCGGCTGTGGCCAGAGCACGATCCGCCTGTCACCTCCGCTGGTGATTGACTGGGACCAATGCGATTTCGCAATCAAAACAATTGATGAAGCTTTGGAAAAGATTGTGAAGTAGTCAGACGTATTGTTTGGGGTTATGAGGTAACTGGCTTATCGTATCACACTCCGATTAGGTGCGGTGTCGGATTCGTCATTTGGCGAGCAGACGCCTGACCTGATCGAGTGTGTAAGGCGGGTTTTTCAGGTGAACAACCCGATGACAATTCGCGCATAGAATTGCAAGGTCTTCCATTCGCGTTTGGGTATTGTGCTCAGTTTCGGACAATGGGATTAAGTGATGAACTTCGCAGTAGTCGCTTGCGGCATTGCCATATATTCGACCGAAAGAAAATCCGCAAATCTCGCAGTCGAGCGATGGTGCTTGCTTCTTCTTATTGAGCACGATGCTACGTTTCCGTTCGCGCTGAAGGTGCAATACCAATCGCCTATGCCCTTCGGTAGCAGTGTCTGTGTGAATATCTACATCGAGGATGGGAGATGCCTCCGACGAGTCAACTACTAGAACATAGCCCGGCATTGCCGAGATACCAGGCTTGGGAACGCTAATTTGTTTGCCGATACGGATATGCGGAGAGGTCCGATATTCTTCTTCAGTCGCAAAGAGAACGTATCCGTTGGCGTCGAACAATGCAGCCGGGAACCGGGCAAGCGTGGCATACCAGTGACCATCATTACTGTAACGAACTTGAGTTGCGCCAACACCCCAAGCTTCATTGAGGCGCAAGGCCTTATCTCTATTCAGCGTAGCCTTAGTCCTTCTGTCCATAGGCGACTTGTAGTACCTAACTATTGAAAACTAGTAGCCCCAATAGTAGCGGCAAATACATCACCGAAACTTTCAACAAATGTCTTGCTTGTTCACGCGTCATTTGCTTGGCGGTGGTCAGGCTAGCGTGGAGAAACCAGGCTCCGAGCACAATGGCTCCGGCGAAATACAGCCAGCCTGAAAAGCCGAGCAGTGTTGGCAGAACGCTGACGATCAGCAATCCAACTGTGTAGCCGACAATTTGCCTGGCCGTGGATTTGCCGTCGGGTTCGATCACCGGAAGCATGCGGATGCTGGCGCGTCCGTAATCTTCGCGGTACATCGTAGCAATGGCGTGGAAGTGCGGGAATTGCCAGAAAAACATGATGCCGAATAAAACTGCCGCTTCCAGTCCAATTTCGTTACGCGCTGCGGTCCAGCCAAGCACTATTGGTAAAGCTCCTGGAAAAGCGCCGATGAACGTACACCAGTGCGTCCGCGTTTTCAGCGGAGTGTAAAGGAACAGATAGCTGGTCAGTGCAACGGCTCCAAATGCCGCCGTCAACGGATTCACCAGCAGCACCAGATACACCTCGGCAATGACCGAAATTGCAACGCCAAAAGCCAAAGCTCCATTTCCTGTCAGCTTGCCGGAAGGCAGCGGACGGGTTTTGGTGCGATCCATCAAGCCGTCAGATTCGCGTTCCCAATATTGATTGAGCGTGGAAATGCCGCTCGACAGCAGGGCTACGCCGAGCGCGGTGTGAAGAAATACAAGCCAGTTGATTGGCGATGGCGAAGCGATTGCGAATCCGGCCAACGCAGACAAAACCACCAGAAACGTGATTCTAGGTTTGGTCAGGTCGTAATACGCCGCAAGTTTTTCGCCGAGCGTTAACGCTGGCGTAAAACCTTGCGATTCAATGGATTCGACAGAAGTATGCGCCGCGCCTGTGGAGGTTACAGCTTCCATGGGCTTACCTTTCAAATGTATGAAGAAGAATATTTTCCGAAGTTAGGCGATGAAGATAGCAAAGCGATTCGACTTAGGCAAAAACGGCCAGAACCTATTCATTCCTTATTTTTAGCCACAGAGCGCACAGAGAACACAGAGGGAGTGGGTTGAAGTTCACAAAAATATCCGTCCTTAGTGATCTCCGTGATCTCTGTGGCTGAAAATGATCCGCCTTGAGAAACGGCTTACAAAACTTTCAGCGCCACAATCGTCATATCATCGTGCTGATGAGCGCTTCCTGTAAATTCGTTGATGTGCGTGAGTAGCGCATCAATCAACACGGCGGCTTTCAAATGACGATTGTTCAGCAAAAATTCCAGAATGCGGGCTTCGCCAAAATCTTCGCGTTCGGGTTGCGGCGTGTGGGCTTCGACCAACCCGTCTGTGTAAAAGAAAACCAGATCGCCTTTTTCCAGATGAAGCGTTTCTGTTTTGTATTGTTGTTTGTCGAAAACGCCCAGCAACAATCCGCCGGTTTTCAGCGCGCGCCACTTCCCTGACGCCTTAATCAAAAACGGTGAGTTATGACCGGCATTACAGTAATGCAGCGTTTTGGTGTCGGCATCCAGCACGCCGTAAACCAAAGTCAGCAGCAACTGTTTTCCCAAATCACGATGCAATCGCAAATTGGCGTCGCGTAGAACTTTCGCCGGGCTTCCGCCTCGCCGGGCCACGCTGCGCAAAATGCTGCGTGAAGCCGCCATTCCCATTGCCGCGCGGACGCCCTTGCCTGCAACGTCGCCGATCATCAAACCCAACCGGTTCGGCGACAGCATCATGTAATCGTAAAAGTCTCCACTCAGATTCAGGGCCGGTTCCAGCCGCGCGGCCAACTCAAAGCCTTTCAACGGTGGCTGGTCGGGCAACATTGCGCGCTGCACGTCACGCGCCATCAACATTTCGTGCTCTAACCGCTGTTCGCGCTCGACGTGTTGTTTGTGCAATCTGGCGTTGACGATGGCGATGGCCAGCGGGTTGGCAATGTTTTCCAGCAGCCGTCCGTGATATTCGTTGAACGCGTTTTGACGATTGCTTTCCAGCGCCAGCACACCAATCACCCTGTCTTCGTAAATCAGCGGCACGGCGATTTCTGCTCGCTGGCCTTGTTCGCGCCAACTATCCGTGACGAAATAATCCGGGTCACGCATAACGTCGCCCACAATTTGCGTGTGACGTTCGCGCACCGCTCGCCCAACGACACCATGAGTCAGTGGCGTGCGGCTGGCGCGTTCGTGCTTTTCCACGCCGTAACCTTCTTCAACGTGCCAGACCAGTTCTTCGTGCAGTTCGTCAATCAGCCCGACCAGCAAAAACTCGTAATTGATGATCCGGTCCAGCATCGGCGCGATGTGATCCAACAAGCGGTCAAGGTCCAGAATCGCGGTAATTTCATGGCCGATTTCAACCAGCGTGCGCATTTCCTTGGCGCGCTGACGTAGTTCGTCATAAACGCGGGCGTGTTCCAAAGCAACCGCCAGTTGATTGCCCAGCACTCCCAGCAACCGTTCGTGATCGCGGGTGAAGTAATTCGATTCGGTGCTTTCAATCGTCAGAACGCCGACAATTTTGTTTTCGCGCGCCAGAATCAGCGGCACGGCAATTTCGGAAAGCGGCGGGTTGCCGTCTTCAGTCGCGATGGGCAAATACCGCGAATCACGGCTGACGTCGCCCACATTGATTGTCTGGCCTTCGCGCCAGGCGGCGGATGCAATGCTATGGTCAAACGGAATGACTTCGTGGGCGGCAACTTCATCAGGTCTGTAACCGACGGCTTTTTTCCACACCAGACCGCCGCGAAGCTCATCCACTAAAAAAAGGTTGAAGAATTTATAGTCAATGACCTGGCGCAATCGTTGCGCCACGCGATCAACCAGCGCGTCCAGATCAAGAATTGAAATGAATTCAACACTCAGTTCGGTAATCAGACGCTGCAATCGGTCCGCCGATTGGGACATTTCCAAAAAATTTTCCTGTGTCGAGGTAATCAGGTCAGAGGGCATAAATTTATTAACAGGGCCGTATAAACATCAGTTTTTGGTGGTCAGCACTTCCTGAATTGCGGCCAAAACTTCGTCGTCACCGGGGCGAAAAATCGGAATCACCACTTTGCGAAAACGGATCACGCCATTTTTATCAATGACCACCACGCCGCGTTTTGTGCCGAGCAAACCTTTCATGTCGTACGTCCGGACCACTTTGCCAGCGGCGTCTGACAACAATCTCAACGGCAATTGGTGGTTGGCGGCAAATGAACGGTGCTTTTCCACGGAATCGGTGTTGATGCCGACGACTTCGGCGCCGGTTTCCAAGTAACGTTCCCAGTTATCGCGCACGCTGCAAAGTTGTTTTGTGCAAACCGGAGTTTCATCGCCGGGATAAAACAGCAACACGACAACTTTTCCACGCGCATCATTCAGTTTCCAGATGGTGTTATTACCGTCCGGCAAATCAATTTCCGGCGCAATCTGGCCAACGTTCGGACCCGTTGAATTGCTCATGTTAATTTCCTGTGGTTGCAGTCAGCATCGTTGAAGATTGGGAGACGAAATCAAATCGGCATTCTGCATTAGCGATCAGATTTTTGCCAGCAGTCCTTACAAGACACTTGGGATTAGGCAACGTGATTGTTTGATAGGAAATTTGGGAAGAGGGAAGTGGAGCTAAGGGGGCTCGAACCCCTGACCTCTTGACTGCCAGTCAAGCGCTCTTCCAAGCTGAGCTATAGCCCCACAATTGGAATACCTAATGTCCGAGAACGCGCTTTCATCGAAAGCGCGGGCATATTAGCCAACCCATTACCTTCCGTCAAGACAGCCAATCTGGCTTTCCCAATCAAATTAGTTTGCTGGCCTCCCTCTGTTGCCTGGCTTATCATCTGCTTACCCTCACGATTGCTCCGAAACCAACTTTCTCCCCCAACTAGGAGATTACTTATGACAACGCTGAATAAAATTTTGGCTAAATTTCTGGTAGCGGCATGTTTAATGACTTTAGCTTTAACCACCATAGTGGTTGCGGATCCGCCGCAAGGACGCGGGCGTGGAAAGGGGCGGAAAGCCGACAGGTTCGTTCGTGACCGTGACTTCAACGATGATTGCCGAGGGTGTTGGGATGAGCGAGGGCGCAGACGCAACTCGGACAAAAAAGAAGAAAAGTTTATCAATGGTCACGATGCGCGTGATGGTCGTTGGGATGGGCGTGGACCCAAAGCAAAGTCCAGAAGGTTACCGCCGCGACGATACTTCCGGTAAAACCTGGCACTGGGACGAAAGGGCAAGCGATGGGCTCGCCCTTTTACTTAAGGTTAGACGGCTCCTTCCAGATCGCCCGAATTCAGATAGCCTACCAAAAAACCTTCCTGATCAATGACGGCAAGAAAGCCAATCTCATTTGCTTGTAATTTCCGCTTTGCATGCTCAACAGAGGCGCGAATTGTAATGAATAGTTCGTCGTTAATTGGCAGCATCACGTCGCGGATGATGGTTTGTTCCCAGTGATCACGTGGAAGATCGCGCAGTTTGGCGAGCGATAAAATTCCATGCAATCGGCCTTCCTGCGCGACTGCAAAAGTAGTCAGGCGATTTTTGGGCAGAACCCGATCTACGAATTCGCTGACGCGTAGTTCCGGCGTGATATGCACTACTGGAGCATTCATCACGGAACCCACCGTGCCGGGTTCGATGCTAAGTTCACGTTGAGCAGGGGAAGCTTGATCAGCCCGGCGCTGGCGGTTGCGGTAATCGCTTTCAGCCGCAGTTTTCAGGAAAATGCCGACCACTAACAGCCATACGGCGACGACAAAATCTTGCCACAGTGTTCCACGAAACATCCCAAAACCAATCAGGAACAGTCCGTAAGAAAGCAGCATGTAGGCGATTCCAACGCCCATTTTGGTCATGGTTCGTGTTGCCGCCAAAATGTCTCCGCGTCTGTACCACAGATACGCTCGAAGCGCGCGTCCACCATCCAGCGGCAATCCCGGCAGCAAGTTGAACATCGCCAGCATCAAATTGGCGGTTGCCAAATAAAGAAATCCAGCGGAAAAGGCACGCGCCATCAGTGTTTTGCTGCTGAATTCCTGCACCGTGTACAGGCAAAGCCAGAAAAGGATTGCCAGCAGGAATGACGCCACAGGCCCGGCGATCGCGACGCGAAATTCGGCCATCGGCGTTTTGGGTTCGCCGACCAATCGCGCCCATCCGCCAAAGATATGAAGTTGGATGTCGTAAATTTTAATGCCTTCCAGCCTGGCGACGATGGCGTGCGCAAGCTCGTGGCCTAAAACCGAGCCGAAAAAGAGTGCCGTAATGGCAAGCGCAAAGAGCCAGTTTTGCCACATCGGTAATGACGGCACGACGCTCGATGGCATCCAGAATTGCGCCACCAGCCACAGATGCAAAAATGCCATCGGAATCCACCCGAAATCAATCATCAGTGGAATGTCGAGGATTCGCGCAATTTGGAATGGTCGAAACCGCATAGGCATTTCTTTACCGGTTATTCGCTGACAAACGTTTTGATCGCCTGCATCAGCTCTTGCGCCTGATCGTCAAAAAAATGGCCTGCGTTTGGAATCTTTACGAAATGCAGATTGGAGTTCGCAGGCAGTTGAGCCAAAAAGTCTTCCAGCGGAGCAAGCGGCGCGATTACGTCTTCCGTTCCATGAACGAATAATTTGGGTTTGTCGCAGTCAAACAAGCATTCCAGCCTGCCCAATCGTCCCGGAACGCCAATCGCAATCAAGCGGTGAACGCGCGCGTCTGGACAGCCCACGTTTAAGCCAACAATTGAACCAAACGAAAATCCGGCGATGATCACTTCCTTCGCTTCCGGCTGATCAGCGAGCAAATAGTCCAGCGCAACTCGTGCGTCATCCTGTTCGCCGATGCCGTCGTCATGCTTGCCTGTACTTGCACCAACGCCGCGAAAGTTGAAGCGCATGGTTTCAAAACCCGACTCATTGAGCGCCTTTGCCGCGCGAAAAACGACTTTGTTGTGCATCGTGCCGCCGTGAAGCGGATGCGGATGCAACACCAGCGCAACGCGCTCTGCCAGATTCGATTTTGGGCGGTAGATCGCTTCAAGCTGTCCGTGGGGCGCGGGAATAAAAAGATTGCCAGCAGGGTACATGTTCAGGTTACAGGTTATTGGTTTCAGGTTTCAGCAAAATCTTGAGAGTGCCAGATTGAGCAGCCTTCTTGAATGCTGCGGCACCCTCACTCAATTTGAATTCGGCGGCGATCAAAGGTTCAACATCCACTTGGCCCGTTTCCAGCAGCTTCAGCGCATTTTCGAATCTTCCGCAGCGCGAACCGATGACACTGATTTCATCCACGACAATTCGCGTCGTATCCACTGGAACCGCACCGCCGTGAAAGGTGGACTTCAGAACGATCGTGCCGCGCGGTTTTACCAGATCAAGCGCTGTTTGCAATCCGCTGGCAGAACCGCTGGCTTCGACAACAAAATCAAAGGTTCGGTCAGGCATTTCCGTGCCGACCTGGAGTGCTTTGATTCCAGCTTTTGCCGCAAGTTCCAACTTGTCCGCATGTTTGCCAATCAAAATCAGCTTGCATTCAGTCGTCGCCAACACGCGGGCAATCAATTGACCGAGCTTTCCGTCACCAATCACTGCAACTTGATGAGCTGCGATGATTTTTACCTGATCCAGAATTTCACAGGCAGCGGCCAGTGGTTCTGTGAAAACGGCTTGGCGGTCGCTAACGGCATCCGGAACCAGCAACAAATTCTTTGCTGGCAAAGTCAGAAATTCTGCAAAAGCGCCGTCGCGATTGTGAATGCCCAGCGCCGTACGATTCGGGCAATGCCGGGTATCCCCCGTTTGGCAAACATCGCATTGGCCACAACCGATGTTGATTTCGCCGACAACGCGACGGCCAATTTGTGTTTCGACCGGCGAAGCTTCGACCACGCCGACAAACTCGTGGCCGAGTGTGCCATTGAAACCGGCATAACCGCGAACGATTTCCAGGTCGGTGTTGCAGATTCCGGCCAGCGTCACTCGGATCAGGGCTTCATATTCGCGGTGTGGAATGGCGGTTTCAGCTAATTGTAATTCGCCATTTTCAAAACGTAATGCCTTCACGCTGGCGAAGCTAAATGAACCGCCGAGCATTTTCAAGCATCACCGAAAGGCTACTGGATTTTTGCAAAACCCTGTGCGAAGCTGGCTAAGCTTCGGCAATTTTCTGCCAAAGTTTTGATTATCACTCTAAAAAGGAAAAAGAAATGTCCACAGTTAAAGTCGGCGACGCCGTAAAGGTCCATTACACAGGCAAATTCGATGACGGTCAGGTTTTCGATTCTTCCGATGGCGGCGATCCGCTGGGATTCACGGTTGGAGCCGGGCAGGTGATCCCCGGATTTGACGCCGCGCTTGTTGGCATGCAAATCGGCGAAACCAAAAATGTCGTTATTCCAGCCGATCAGGCCTATGGCGAACGAATTGAAGAATACGTGCAAACCATTGACCGCCAGCAGTTCAACTTGAACGGTGTCGAACCGGAACTGGGCATGGCAATTGAAATGCAAACTCCTCAGGGAAGCATCCCGCTGGTCATTACCGAACTGACGGAAGCAAGCGTGACGCTGGACGCCAACCATCCACTGGCGGGCGAAGAATTACATTTCGATCTGACGCTGGTTGAAATCGCTGCCTGAGCTTTTCATGAAGTTTCCGCTGAATAGTTGGAATCTGACGCCGAAAGAAGCTGTTGAGGCGCAGAAAGAATGGCGCTCGCTGGTTCGCATCCAGCCATTAACGCAAACTGTCAACACAATTGCCGGAGCAGACATTTCCTTCAATAAATTTTCGGAAGTGATCTACTCCGGCATTGTTGTTTTAAGCTTGCCGGATTTGCGGATTGTCGAAACGGCCAGCATTCGCAGCACAGCGAAGTTTCCTTATGTGCCGGGACTGCTTAGTTTTCGCGAAACGCCTTCGTTTATGGAATGCTGGGAAATGTTGAAAACCAAGCCAGATGTGCTGATGCTGGACGGACAGGGAATTGCGCACCCACGAAGGTTGGGGATTGCCTGTCACATTGGATTGCTGCTTGATTTGCCGACAATTGGCTGCGCGAAAAGCATTCTGGTCGGCAGGCATGGCGAACTTGGATCAGAAGCTGGAAGCAGTTCGCCGCTGATTGATAAAGACGAAGTGATTGGAGTCGCGCTAAGAACGAAAAAGAAGGTCGCGCCGGTTTATATTTCTCCGGGGCATTTGACAGATTTGGATTCGGCAATTGATCTGACATTGCGATCGGTGACAAAGTACCGCCAGCCTGAGCCAACGCGGCAGGCACACTTGCTGGTAAACCAATTAAGGCGGGAGGACAGCGGGGCGTAATTCTGAATTTCTGCCGCTTATCGCTGCAACTCTGCTTTTACAATGGAAGCTTTGCCACCTGGGATAAAGAGTTTTTGTTCCCAGGTAGGCTGGCCATCAGCCAGGACCTGAATCGAGTGCGCTCCGGCGCGCAATCTAATCGTGCGAGGAGCAAATCCACTGTAGGCATCATCAATGTAAATCCGCGCCCGTCGGGCTTGGCATTCAACCGTCAGCTCAGCGACATTCTTATCGCCCAAGGGCAGATCGCCAATTACGGAAGAAGTCGGGAGCTCCATCGGATTTTCCATCGAAGTTTTGGCGGCAGATGCTTTGGGGCCTGATTCTGTGGATGGAGGCGCTGCCACGACGGATAGCGCAATGGAAGCCTGCGTTGGAGCCGTTTCTGCACCCGCAGGCGTCAACGCGGCTACTTCCATGGCAGGCGACAGCCAGCGGTTGATGTTTTCAATCGTTAAATCTTTGGCACCTAACTCGTACGAAAAGCGGATACTGATGCGAGGCTTTTTGGGAAAAAACCAGCCCTTGGATTTTTCAGCAGGCTTGTTTAGCAGCAATTCAATATCGTTGTCGCGGACTTTGAAGCTTTTGATTGTGACTTCGTCGCCAGCCTGAACCAACGCGTTGCTGCCTGACGCATCTTCGACTCCGCGAGCAAAAGACCCGTCAATCATTTCCAGTCCCCGCCGAGTTGCAGGAATTGCCAGCTTCAGCTTCACCGTTTTGCCGGTGTAATGATCTGACAGAACCTTTTTCACATCTCCGTACCAGTCATCGTAAGTCAGTCTTCTTTCTTGTCCGCCCGCCTGACCAAATGCGGATAGGCTGGCCAAGGTCAGGCAAAGTGCCGCCACCATAATTGCAGTTGCGAATGTCAATTTTTTCATTGGAACCTCGTTGATAGTCTGATGCGGGGCGGAATTTCTTGGGGGAATTGTCTGCGGGTAGGAGGAGGTTTTGAGTTTGGGGCTAACTATGGATTGCGAACCGATTCTCTGTTTTCGGTTCGCAATCCACAAGATGCTGTTACTTCACGTGGAAGGTGTCTTTGTCAGTTGTCAGCGTAATGCCAGCGACGTTGTCTTTTACGATAACTTGAACATCGTAAAAGCCCGGCTTGAACTGCTTGAGCGGAAAGGTCCTGGCCAGCGTGATTTGCTGGGTGTTGATGGAGCTCATGCCGTTTTTGCCGTCTTCTTTAATGCGCAACACTTCCTTGTCTCGTTGGCTGACCAAATATTCAATGTCAACGCTGGGGCGCAACGTCGCCTGGTCAACTGCAACGTTATAAACCTGCATGTAAATGCCCAACGATTGATCCGGCTTGAACTCACCGGTCGCGTTCGGTTTCACCTTCAACGAACCGAGCACGAATTGGCCGGTGGACAAGCGCCCGGACATTGGTTCAATCGTGGAAGCCAGAATTAAGGTCGAAGTCGAAAGCTTGCCTTCTTCATAGCGAGGAACGACGAAGCCTTGTTTGATGACTCCGGTTTTGCCGCTATTGACGTCACGGACAACCAGGTCAATTTTGTAAATGCCTGGCGGCAACACCACATTCTTTTGATAAGCGGAACGTTGCTGAATTCCCAGTTCCAGCGCTTCAGGGGTGTAACTGGAAGTGACCACGTCTTCAAACTGACCTGCGCGGCGACCGGCAGCGCTGGTAATTTTGGCGTAAATGTTGATGGCGGCTTGCGGCAATCCACCAATGTCTTTGTAAACCAGATCCTGGTTTTCCAACTGCACGGTGAAAGAAGACAGTACCGCGTTTTCAGTCACGCGCAGCAGGTTAATGTTCAGCGCAGCGGCCAACACATCAAAACTGGCTTTTGGCAAATCCGATTCCGCAGCCAAAGCGGCCAAGTCGTTAAATTTCACCTTTGGCGGTTTCTGCAATCGGGCAAGCAAATCTAGCTTTTCAAACGGCTGATCCTTGGCACGCATACCAAACATCTGTCCGCCGCCACCACCACCGCCGCTTGGTCCAAACATGCCGTAAGCGATGCGATCTGCTTTGGACGAAAGCCCAAGCTGCTCAGCCAGCGTCAAGCCGGCGTTGGGGGTGTACAGCAGGGCGTCTTTTTCGTTGGGATTGCGGGCGATGCGATATTCGCCGGAACCGGTCGGATCAACGAATTCGATTTCCACGTCGGAACCGACGCCTTCGATGTAGCGATACCACCAGATTTCAAATGGATACGTTGAAGTCGAACCGCCGCCCTCCCAAATTGGCCGGTCGTAACTGCCGCCTGAAGGATGGGATTCTTTTTGGTGGGGAGGTCCGAACATAATGTAGATGCGTCCACGGTCGGTTTTCCATCCGGGAATACCGCTGGTGAAGTGTTCGTTGGCGTAGGCAATTCGCTGATAATACTCTTCACGATATTCGTTGGAATCAGTATCTGGGTCGGGGTCGCGGCGAAGCCAGAAAGATTCAATGAACTGTTCGCGCTCGTCATCAGTTTTCAGCATATT
>CAZMXG010000049.1:0-41384 GCA_964570175.1 uncultured Heliomicrobium sp.
GAAGCCGGCGTGCTTCATCGACGGCAGCAAGGTCCGGCCAGCGAAATCAAGCCCGCAATGGCCAGCAAAACTACCAAAATCGAAAGTTGTCTTTTCATCGTCTTTGTCGAACTCCTGAAAGAAAATGTGTTTGTGTCCAAAAGGGTTCGGACTTGGGCCAATCCTAATTCCTAAGGAACTATTCCGGCAACTCCTCTTGTTGCGGTTCGGGCAAAAAGAAGCTCAGCGCCAAACCAATCGCATAAATTACTGCCGCAACCGTTGCCGCAGCGTACGCCAACCGAGTCGTCGGAGCTCCGGCAGGCATCAGCTTCGTGACCTGCGTTGTCAGCAACGCCGCCGCAGTTCCGATCATTCGTCCACCGATATTCGCGGCAAAGCTTTCGCCCGTTCCGCGCAAATGCGTCGGATAAACGCGTGGCAAGTAGTTTCCCCAGAAACTCAACTGCGCAACCGTGAAAAAGCCTGCAAAGAAAATTCCCCATTTCAACCCTTCCAGGCTGTTGACAGCGGGGAAGAGGAAAACCAGCGGGACAACGATCAATCCCGGAATCTGAAAGACACGAATCAGCCAGCGACGGCTGATGATGATCAGCGCCAATGCGGCCAAGGCAAATCGCCCAACTAGTCCGCCGATTTCCTGCCAGCTTTGCACGCCTGCGGCAGTGGTTGAAACCACTCGTTGTCGGCGAGCAATCTCAGCCGGATCGGGCCGGCCCGCTGGCGTACCAGGCGCGGTGACACCAGGAGCGGTAGGTTGCGCTGGAGTTGCTGTAATCGCCGCCGGTTGCGCAGGAGCATCAAATTTAACCAACCCGGGAACGATTTGTGGAATTTGCTGAATCGCGCCAAAAGCCACACCCAAACTGCACGCGAACATCAACGCCGAAACAATCGTCGTTCGGCGATACGCAGGTTTGAACAGTTCGGCAAGGCTCGGTCGTTTCAGCGTGCCAGCCGCTTTTTTCTCTGCCCAAACCGGCGATTCTGGCAGGAAAGGACGTATCACAATCAACGGAATTGCCGGGATCAAGCCGGAAATCAATAAGTAGCGCCAGGTTTCATGACCACCGTGTATTGCCGGAAACGAAGCTCCCCAATGTCCAATCAAATACGCCATGCCGCTGACCATCACGCCGCCAAGCGACGAAAATGCCTGTGTGTAACCCAGCACTTTTTCGCGCTGCCTTGGGTCGCTGAACAGCTCTGCCAGCCAGGCCACCGCAGCGACGAATTCAACGCATACACCGACAAACGTCGTGCAACGCAACACCAGCAGCATTGGCAGCGAAGTCGCAAAGCCTGCTCCGAACGCGGAAAACGCATAAAGCAAAATGCTCCAGGTCAGAACTCGCCGACGCCCCAACCGGTCGGTCAAATATCCGCCCAGCAGCCCGAATATGCCTCCGCAAATCGCAGGAACGTAAAACAACAGGTCGCGCCATTGCGTGAATTCGTCCGTGCCGAATTTCAATCCGCCCAGAGTTTCCAGTGCAGGGCGAACTATTAAGGGCAGCATCAGCAATTCGTATGTGTCGAATGCAAAACCAATGACTGCGATGATGCAGATCAGCCATTGAACCGGGGTGAGGCGAAGCGAGTTTTCTTTGGCCATAAAAGTTTTAGCCTTCTTGTTTTCCTTCAATCGCGCACAGCAGCACACCAGCGGCGATGCCCAAACGGCGATCCAGCCTGTGCTGCGAGTCGAGCGAAAAATCCAGCGTTAGTTTGGTAACAAAAGGGTTGAAGTTCTGTTTGAATTCGGCGACCACCGCGCCGCCAATCTGTATGTTATACGTTTGCGGAATGAGGTTGGTTACGAAGCGGCGCAGAAGAGCCAGAAAGGCATTCTCTTCCTGAATGTTGCCAATTTCGCGGTCATAAGCGTCCATAAGGATCCATTCGTCGCGAAACATAGATTTCCAGCCTTTGCGTTTCAGTCCGCCGACTTTATGTCCTGTCGTCGTATCCACCACATCGTAAGCGGCGGAAAAATCAATGATTTTTCTGGCTTTGATTGACACCAATTCCGTGGTCATGGATTCGTCAGTGAACAGGCGAATGTCTTCCTTCAGCTTGAAAGCTGCCTGTTTGGAAAACAGAACCACATTTCCTGACGGATCGAAAATTTCAAACTTTCCGCCGACCACGGAAAGAACTCGTTTGCGAACCAGATACGTCGAATGGCTGAAGCAATCTGAAATCATCCTAGCCTCCAAATTTCGTTATTCACTGCTGGTATCAGGAAGTGTGGGCTGCACAGATAGGTATTGGCGGTATTCTTCCAATAATCCCTGCATAATGTCTGAAAATGTCCAGTTGGGATCGAGTGAAGGATCGGCCTGCATCCGCCGATCAAATTCGGCATAAGCTCGCGCCCTTGCCCACGCAAAGAAATGCGCCAAGTCATAATCAATTTCGGGCATCTGCTGACCTCTTGAATGAAATTCTGATTGCTTATGGAGTAAAAGACGCGCGGATTCTCAAGCTTCGGCTGTGAGGTGTCAAGTTTTGGTTGGAAGAAGATTTTGGATTGACAGCAGGTTCTCAATCTGCGAACCTGCTTCCTGTTCAGGTACATCAAAATAGGTACATTAAGTACGTCAAAATAGGTACACCAAAGGAGTCAATTTATGCAAAGCAAAATGGCAAAAATCTTTCACAGGAGAATAGGTCATGGACGTTGTCGGCTACGACAAGATTGTGGAGTTCACGCGCAAGCACCCGGACAGCAAATCATCTTTGAACTCTTGGTTTCAAATTACCTCTAAGGCTCAATGGAAGAATCTGGCGGAGGTGAAACAAAGCTATCCGCATGCAGACATTTACCATTGCTGCACTATTTTCAACATCAGAGGCAATAACTATCGCTTGATTGCGCTCATCAACTATCGCACTCAAGGAATTCAAATACAGTATATTTTGACCCATGCCGAATACGACAAAGACAAGTGGAAAAAGGATTGTGAGACTTAACGCGCAACGTTACGCTGAACTTCTGGCAGCCGCGTTGCCGGTCAAGATCGAAACCGAAGAACAGCATAAACGAATGCTCGCATTCACGGAAAAACTATTCAAAAAGGGAGAGGAATGTTCGCCAGAAGAAGACGCGCTTCTGAAACTTCTGATTCACCTGATTCAAGAGTATGAGCAGCGAGTGTTTCAACCCGAAGAAGCCACACCGCTAGAAGTGTTGACAGAATTGATGGACGCTCGCGGTCTAAAGCAAAGCGATTTGTGGTCGGTGCTGAATTCAAAAAGCGTCACCTCTGAAATCGTCAACGGCAAGCGCGGCATCAGCAAAGCAAACGCAAAAGCATTGGCACAATTCTTTCACGTTCCAGTTGAAGTTTTTCTCTAAAAGGACTCAGCCTTCATTAAATCCCTCCGTCGCAAGGCAACCGCAGCGCAAGCTTTCGCAGCAAAGCACTCGAAAATCTCATCATCAATGAACCGATAACCGCCGCTCCGGCAGATTCAAGCAGGGAAGTGGTGGAAGTCATCGTTCGTTTTCCCTCAAACCTGATCCCCCGGCGGATGGGACTTCAAAGGAGTAGTTACTTGTTCATCACTATCTTCGTCCTGACTTTATTGGCCGAGTTTGCCATCATCAGTGTTGCGCTGTTCCGGCTTGTTGCCGCCACTGTTGATTTGCGCGTCGCCGTTGACGAAGTGCTCGGCAAACTTTCCGAAACGGAAATCGAGCTTCGTCAGGTGCGCGAAGACCTTTCCAATTCCAAACCTCCAAAGATCACAGCACGCCGCGAACGGCAAACGATGGAGTTATAAGCCCACGCCTTTTCTTTCATTACAGGCTTTGGCAGCCACGCGCTCTGGTTTGGTTGACGAGCGAAAGCCGATTTGCGAATCTCGATTCGCTCTCCGAACCTTTAATCCTAACCTTGGAGAAAAAAATGGCTGGAAGAAGACGATTCCTGATTTCTTTGACGGCGGCAATTGGAACGGTTGCCGCGCAAACAAAACTGACTTTTGCGCAGCGTGGCGGTTTAAGCGACAACCAGATTATCAACGGCTTGAAAGAAGCACTGCAAATTGGCGCTGGCAATGCGATCAATATGACCGGACGGCTGGATGGATTTTTCAAAAATGCCGCGATCAAGATTTTGCTGCCGAAACAATTCAACACCGTGGGCAAAGGTTTACGGGCCATTGGCCAGGGGCAAATGGTTGACGAATTTGTGTTGAGCATGAACCGTGCCGCCGAAAAAGCTGCTCCTGAAGCCCGCAAAATCTTCGTGGATGCCATCAAGCAAATGACGTTTGATGATGCGCGCAAAATCCTGTTTGGAAACGATACCGCCGCGACGGAATACTTTAAGGGCAGAACCTCAGAAAAGATTACCAACGCTTTTCGGCCAATTATTTCGAAATCCATGGATGACGTCGGAGCAACCCGGCAATACAAAGACTTGATCGCCCGATTCAAAGACATTCCCTTTGCCAGAACTCAATCCTTGGACATTGACGATTATGTGGTGGGCAAAGCGCTCGACGGTTTGTTTTACATGGTCGGCGAAGAAGAGAAGAAGATTCGCAAAAATCCTGCCGCTCGCGTCACCAGCATTTTGAAAGACGTGTTTGGAATTCGCAGATAACTGTGATTAAGCCAAAGGCAAAAAAAATCAGGCTCGATCGTATCCCACCTGGAAGAACCGAATTGAGATACGATCGAACCTGCCAATAACCGTCAAACCGTTTGCGCTTTCCACCTACCCTTTTTGAACTGCCACATTGCAATAATTGCCAGCACCGATTCCGCGATGGTTGTTGCCAGAAAGACCCCTCTTGCCTCCAGCCCGAATTTTGTGGGCAGCCAGTAAGCCATCGGCATTTGCAACATCCAGAAACACACTATATTCATTACCAGAGGCGTATAAGTGTCACCAGCGCCATTAAATGAAGCCGACAGCACCATTCCATAGCCGTAAAAAATGTAGCCGAAGCCGATATACCGTAGCGCGTCCACTCCGTAGGCAATCACTGCTTCGTCGTGGGCGAAATAGCGCACCAGGAATTCAGGGAACACCGTGTAAATGACAGTCACAGCGGCCATGAAAATCGCGTTGCTGTGGCAAGTCATCCAGACGGATTTTTCCGCTCGATCCGGCTTTTTGGCTCCCAGGTTTTGCCCAACCAGCGTTGCCGCCGCATTGCTCATTCCCCAAGCTGGCAAAATCGTTACCACGATGATGCGTATGGCAACGGTGTAACCTGCCTGCGCTGCGCTGCCGAACTTGCCCACCAAACTCATCAGCACCATCCACGCCGAAGTGGCAATCAACATCTGGAACATGCCACCGACAGAAATTTTTAGCAGTGTTCCCATCAGTTCGAAGTTCGGTTTGAACAATCGGCTGAATTGCAGTGGTACCCGGCTATGTCCGCCGCTCAAACGCGAAAGCTGGTAAATCACGGCGGCGCCTCGGCCAATGGTTGTCGCAATCGCCGAACCAGTGACGCCAAGTTCGGGAAACGGCCCAATGCCAAAAATCAACATTGGGTCAAGGACCAGGTTAATGATGTTGCCGACCCATAACGACCGCATGGCAATCGCAGCGTTGCCTGCGCCGCGAAAAATGGCATTGATCAGGAAGATCAGCATGATGACTACGTTGCCACCAAAGATAATCGCCGCATATCCGGAACCTACCTCGGTGACCGCGGCTTCGGCATTCATTAGCGCAAAGAACTGGCGATGGAAAAAAACTCCGGCCAGCGCAATTGGGATTGAAACCAGAATGCCCAGCAGAATGGATTGTTCTGCGACGCGCGCGGCTTCTTCCGGGTCTTTTTCCCCGATGCGCCTTGCCACCATGGCAGTTGTTCCCATGCTCAAGCCCATTGCGACAGTGAAGACAATTGTTAGCAGCGATTCGGTAATTCCTATGGCGGCAGTTTGATCTTTCCCGAGCTTGCCAACCCAGAAAATGTTCACGATGCCAAACAGCGATTCCATCGCCATTTCCAACACCATCGGTACGGAAAGCAAAAAGATCGCGCGACCAATGCTGCCTTCGGTGAAATTTTGCTCTGAGCCTGCGACCGCTTCGCGCAGTGTCGCCCAGAATCCATGATTTTCAGGTTTGGCTGTCTGGCGAGCAGCCGCTTCAGACTGGGTCGTTTCAATTTGTTCGTTCATAGCTTCCAAAAAAGTTTCGGCAACCGATGATGGTTGCCGATGTTTGAAAAATCGTTCTTTCAACAACTGGCTTTACATCAATTCGGAAATCCTTCGGCCGCCATTACACGCTTGGCCTGCTCAAAGTGACGCCGTTCGTGGACAACGATGATTCGCGCGGCATCCAGCAGGCTGTAGGTAATAAAACTGGCAAATGGCGAAGTCATAATGACTTTTTCGGGACTCAGGTTTTCGACAGCTCTTAGTTTTTGCTTTAGCTCCTGTTGGTGCGTGACAAATCGGGTAATGATCGCGGGATCAAGTTTGCTGGAAGACGGTACGACCGTTGGCGGCGATTTGAGTTTTTGCCTGTTATCCGGCTGCAGCGTTTTCACCATGATTCGGCCCCACAAGCCCGGCAAAAAAGGCAACCGCTCCATGAACCTGGTTGGTTTCGTGCCGCTGATCACCTGATCGAACGGTGCCAGCATTGGGCCGTTAATGACAATCAAATGATCCAAACATTGCGCCACGCTCCAGGCAGCGGCGCTTGGTTTCCAGTTCAGTTGTTCAACATTTAATTGGCCGAAAGCTGCTTGAACATCACCAGTGATCGCATCGGTTTCGTTCAAAATTTCGGCCAGCGACATATTCGGTTTCATGGCTCTTAATCTCGATCAAGTTGGCGCTTGGTCTCCTCACATTTTTTCAAAGCTCGCATAATGAATGGCGCGATGTTCAGCAACCGATGTATTGGCTACGGAAAATAATTCGCGCACGGTATTAAAGTCGCGTATGTCCATTGCTTCCTTCAAAGTTTGAAGTTCCCCAATCAGAACGCCCAGCGCGAAGGAAATGTTCTGTTGGTTTGTCAGGCAAATGTCCCGCCAGACGCTCCAATTGCTGCCGCCCAACCGAGTCATATCCCGCCAGCCAGTGGCCGCCAATCGTTGCGCAAGTTCACGCTGGGCAACTTCGCCATCGTGTGCCGCGCCAAGCAGGCTGGACAAGGCCGTTGCCGTTAGTTGCGGCAAGTGGCTGATCAACGCCACGGCCGCGTCGTGCGCTGCTGGCTCGGCAAGCAAAAGACGAGCACCAAGCGATTCTACTATAGCCTTTAACCGGTTGAACTGAGTTGCATCGGTTTTTGTTTCAGCGGTCAGCGCGTACGTCGCCCGGTCAAACAAATCTGCGCGAGCGTATTCAACCCCTGTGTTTTCGCTGCCCGCCATCGGGTGCCCACCGATGAAATGAACACCGTCAGGCACGACTTCACGCGCCACGCGGCAAATTTCTGATTTCGTGCTGCCGGCATCTGTAATCAGTGCGCCGGGTTTTGCCAAGTGCGCTTTCGTTCGCAGGAAATCAATGATGGCTCCAATGGGAGCAGCCAGGTAAATCAAATCCGCTTCGCAGACTTCGCCGCGTTCAAAACTTTGTTCCAGGGCATCGGCAACGCCGCGTTCCACAGCGAGTTTGGGACCGCGCGCGCCTCCGCAAGCCGTGATTCGTCCCGTAAATCCGGCTCGGCGCAGGGCCAGCGCGAATGATCCGCCGAGTAATCCGCAACCGACTATAGCAACGTGTTTGAAGTCGAACATCATTTATTGGAATGGCTCATGCTTAAAGCCAGATTACACTGCAAAAAACTCATTTTCTCTCCTGTGACGCGAAACGCCTCTTTTGTTTCTATCACCTACTCCGCGGAATCAACTCCATCTACTTTGCTCGATGTCGAGCGCAAATCTTTTAGGAGGACTGGATCGTGAACGTGAAAAAAAGGTTGATCGTTTGTCTGCTCATCGCACTGTCGCCTGTTGCTTATGCACAGGCGAACAAGGAACCGAATATTCCCGAAACACCTGCCGGTCGGATGGCCGCAGCTTATGTCAACGCCTTTAATTCCGGCGACTCGAAAGAGGTGGTCGAATTTATGAAGAAGAACGACGGACGACCAGGCAGCGAACCCCCCGATCCAAAGATTGTCAAAGCGCTAATGAGCGAACTTGGCAAATTGAATGTCGCAGAAATCACCTGGTCGAAAGACCATCAAGTGACAGTCGCTCTTAAGGCCAATAATGGAAAGAAGATCCTGCTTGACTGTTACGTCGAAACAGCCCAACCGCACAAAATCAACCAGTTTCGGTTCGAGCTTATCAAGGACTGAAATTTACAATTGCCGCTCAACCGCCGTAGCGATGGCGCGCATTTGGATGGTCAGTTTGCTGAATTGATCCAGCGACAGCGATTGCGCCCCGTCGCAAAGCGCGTGATCCGGATCGTGATGGACTTCGACCAGCAATCCATCGGCTCCGGCGGCAACTGCCGCGCGCGCCATCGGCGGAACTTTGTCGCGGCGGCCTGTGGCGCGACTTGGGTCAACGATCACCGGCAAATGCGATAGCTTTTTGATCAGTGGAATCGCCGAAATATCCAGCGTGTGACGCGTGTAGGTTTCAAACGTCTTGATGCCTCGCTCACAAATCGCGATTCGATGGTTGCCACAGCGCATCAGGTAATCTGCCGACAGCAACGTGTCTTCGATGGTGGAAGAAGTTCCGCGCCGCAACACCAGTGGCTTGTCCAGTTTCGCCAGTTCCTTCAACAGCGCGTAATTCTGCATGTTCCGTTCGCCAACCTGGATGATGTCAACGTAGCGGGCAAATAACGGCACTTGAGTCGAATCCGTAATGGTTGAAAACGTCAGCATCGAATGCCTAGTAGCGGTTTCGCTGAGCAGTTTCAACCCTTCTTCACCCAATCCCTGGAAACCGTAAGGATCGTTGCTGGATCGGAACGCCGTGCCGCGCAGGGCTTTCACGCCTTGTTTGGCCAAAGCAGAGGCGATGGTTTCAATCTGTTCGCGGCTTTCAATGACGCTTGGGCCAGCGATGGTGACGACCTGTTCGCCGCCGATAACAACGTCCTTGATTTTGATTTGTGTGCCTTCGGGCTTGAAGGCGCGCGCGGCGAGTTTGTACGGACTGCTGACGCGAACAACTTTGTTGACGCCTTCCAGTAATTCCAATTCGCGCACATCGGTGACGCGCGAACCGACCGCTCCCAGAATTGTATACCGCGATCCTGTTGAGCGATGAATGTCGAATCCCAAATTAACCAGACGATCTACGACGTGAACGATTTGTTCTTCCGCCGCGTTTTCTTCCATCACAATAATCATAAGCTTCTAGATGTTGGGAGATGGGAGTTAGGAGATGGCAAATGCTCCCAACTCCAATCTCCTACCTCCCGTCTCCTTCTTCCTGGCTCGCGTGAATTCGTTCAATCCGTCGAGCTTCGTCAATCACACGCTCAAACAAACGGCGAATCGCTTCGGCATCCAGCGGCCCGGTGTTGGCGTTTGTCACGTTGGCGATGACTTGAGCTTCGCGACTGGGCGAGTAAATTTCCAAACCGAGCCGCTTTTTGATGTGGCCAATTTCAATCGCGCATTGCGTTCGTTCGTTGAACAGTTTCACCAGTTGCAGATCAATGTCGTCAATCCGCTCGCGCCAACCGCTCATCTCTTTTTTTGCTTGGTCGTTGCTGTCGCCGTTCATCCCTTTAGCTCCCCGGCCAGTTGCGCCACCCGCTGGACAAGCTGCGGCGAATCCAAATTGTTTTCAATTTCCAGCACCAGTCGGCTGCCGACTACCGCTGCGTCGGCGTAACTGCAAACTTCGCGGACCTGTTCTGGCGTGGAAATGCCGAAGCCTACGGCAACTGGCAGGGGAGTGTGTTGTTTGACTCGTCTGACCAGATCGCTGACCGCTAGCGAAAGATTTTCGCGAACGCCTGTGACTCCTGTCCGCGCCACAACATAAACGAAACCAGTGGTTTGCTTGCAAATCAGGTTGATACGTTCGTCGGTTGAAGTCGGCGCAACCAGGAAAATGGTGTCCACATCCGCCGAGCGCATTTCAGCGACGAAGCTTTCGGCTTCTTCCGGAATCAAATCGGTAATCAAGACGCCATCAACTCCGGCAGCTTTCAACTTTTTCCCAGCATCGTGTCTGGCAAATTGCATCAGCGGATTGAAGTAAGTAAACAACACAATCGGCACGTCACACGTTTTGCGAATCCGCTCAACCAAGGGAAGAACTTCGGCGACACCAACCGGATTTTTCAGCGCGCGTTCCGAAGCTCTCTGAATCACGGGGCCATCCGCCATGGGATCAGAGAAGGGAACGCCGAGTTCGATCACGTCCGCGCCTGCTTCAGCCAGCGCCAGAATCAAACGTTCTGTTGTCGCCAGATCAGGATCGCCCGCAGTGATGTAAGGGATAAAGCCTTTACGGCCTTCGGTTTGTAGCTGTTGGAATTTGTCGGAAATCCGTGTCATTGCAAATCAAAAAGGCAAAAGTCAAAAACCGAAAGGCATTATTCAGCCGTTGATTTTTGCCTTTTGCCTCTGCCTTATGAGAGTTATTTCTTTTTGTAAGTCACGCGCCAGATCTTTTTGCCGCCGTCGTCCACAACCAACAGCGAACCGTCTTTGATCATCGTCAATCCGACAGGACGTCCCCAAACATCCGGCCCTGCCTCGTCCGGAACCCAGCCGGTCAGGAAGTTTTCGTAGCCGCCTTCAGGTTTGCCTTTTTCAAACGGAATGCGAATCACTTTATAGCCAGATCGGTTTTTGCGATTCCAAGAACCGTGCAGCGCCACAAAAGCGTCGTTGCGATATTCCGCAGGAAACATGGTGCCCGTGTAAAACACGATGCCGAGCGCCGCGGAATGCGGTTCGATCAGCACATCCGGCACAATGGCGCGTTTGACTAAATCCATGCGCGGAGCTTTGACACGCGGATCAACGTTGCTGCCCATGTAACTGTCCGGCCAGCCATAAAAGCCGCCTTCTTTGACCGAAGTCGCGTATTCGGGAACCAGGTCATCGCCCAGCAAGTCACGTTCGTTGACTGCCGTCCACAACTGGCCGTTGACCGGATTCCAGGCCAATCCGACCGGGTTGCGAATGCCGAAAGCATAAATGCGATGGCCTGTTCCATCCGGATTGTATTCACTGATGGCAGCGCGGATTTCGGGTTCGCCTTCATTGACGTTCGATTGAGAGCCAACCGACAGATACATCTTCTTGCCATCTTTGCTAAACAACAGATCGCGAGTTGAATGTCCTCCAGTAGGCACAGCCGCCAATTTTTCCGGCTGACCTTCCAGAGCGGTCTGGCCAATCTGATATTTGAACCGGACGATGGAATCCGTGTTGCCGACGTAAAAGTACGTTTCGGCTCCAACTTTTTGAATTGCCATTCCGAAGGGACGATTTACCGCCGTGGTAAACGTGAAACGTTCCTTGGCATTGTCAATTTTTCCGTCTTTGTTCAGATCGCGCAGCAGATAAATGGTGTTGGCTTGCCAATCGGCCAAAAACAAATCGCCGTTTGGCCCTTCTTTGACCCAGCGCGGAATTCTGTAATCGCCTTCGCTGAAGACTTCGACGTTGAATCCAGCGGGAACTTCCAGCTTCGCGCCAGCCGGTTGGGGAATGATCTTCGGGTTGTTGCGAACTGATTCCGTCGCAAAGGGTTTGGGCAAACCTTCGGTTGTGTAAACAATCCGTTGCGGTTTTGAAGGTTTGGCAGCAGGCGCTTTTTCACCGCTTTTGGTTTGAGCGAAAGACGTCATTGCCAGCGCAGCCAAAATAAGAGCAGACAGGATTGCTAAAGACTTTCGAGTCATGAGTTTCCTCTCCTTGAGTTGTTAGCCTGTAATTTTGTGTTGTCGTTACCGGAAAAGCGATTGTCAAAGATGTGCGGCTTTGGCGCAAGCCTTTCGGAAAAAGAATCGGAGTGGAGCAGAAAACTTAGCGAATTCCTGCTCCACTCCGACAAGAGAGACTGGATTGTTTGACCTCGCCTAGAACGTCAGTCGGAACGCCACTTGGAATGCGCGTGGCCCGCCGGTTCCAAATACGCCACCGGCTCGGTTGGACTCAACGCCGTAATTGGGACTGTTGAGCGTTCCACCGTAGCCCACCAAATTGGACACGTTGAACAGGTTAAAGGCTTCGCCGATGAAATGCAGTTTGACCTGTTCTGTCAGATTGAACACGCGCGCCAACCGCATATCCGTCGAAATGAACGTGTCGCCATTATTGAACACCGACGGCAGCGTGATGCGCGGAATGACTTGATTGCGCACCGTCGTTTTGCCCGCGTAGTTGGTGTTGAACTGATCTACCAATTGCTGCAATTTGGCTTTGTCCACGTTGCGACCGAAAGACCGGAATTTCGCGCCGGGCAGAATCAAAGTGCTGATGCCGTCGCCATCCAAATCCACGCCGGAAATCGAAACTGTCAGCGGAGGTTTGCTGACAAACTGCGAAATCGTCGAGACCGTCCAGGTGTTTAGCAAACCTTTCAGGATTTTGCTGTCGCCGCCGTATTTCGGAGTTTCCATCACGCCGCTGAAGGTGAAGCGATGCGTCCGGTCGGAACTCTGATAATCGTCCGCTTCATACAGATTGTCCAGGTTGATGATGCCGTTATGACCGACGTATCTGGAAAGCGCATACGAAGCCACAAACAGATACCGATTTGAAAATCGTTTATCCAGTTTGAGGTGCAGGCCGGTGTAGCGATACATCGCACCGCTGTGCGAAATGTTGATCGCGCCATTGGAGCAAATCGCTCGCGGATTGAAGGCGTCCGCCGCCGAACAGCGCGGCAGCACAGGGCCGGCCAAACTGTTGTACCTGTTGCGGTCGTAAATAAACACATCGTGCAAGCCGCCGAATTTCAGGGATCGTCGCATGACGAAATCGCCTTGTACCACCAGATTCTGTTTTAGTTCGCGCTGCACGCCGATGGTGGTGTTGATTGAATACGGCGTTGAGGTGTCGGGGGAATAAATCCCGCCGAAACCGCGGTCGCCGGAAGTCTTGAACACCTCAATGCCGCGAACCGACAAATCTTTTCCATTGCCGATTTGCTGCTGAATGCCTGCACGCAATTGCGGAAGAATCGCTGTCAGGTTGGCGGCACGGAAATTCGTCGGGCCTCGATCAAAGAGCAGCGGGCCGACTCCGGGCACGTTGAAGAACTGGCCAGGAATGATGTACCGGCCATTGCCCGACGGGCCGACATACGCGCGTTCGACAAGACGAGTCCAGAACAGGTTGGAATCGTGGAAGATGCCGCCGCCGCCGCGAATGACGGTTTTTTGATTTCCGGTCATGTCCCAGGCGAATCCAAGCGAAGGATCAAAGTTGTTTTTGTCTTTTTTGGGTTTGCTTAGATCTCCGAGCAAGGCTTTCAGAAGCTGCGGGCGATCAAAATCGTGGTTCATCATTTTGTCTTCGAACACATACGACAAACCGGTCGTCAACGTGAAGCGCGGCACGACACGCCATTGGTCGCCGATAAAGGCGCGGTAACGATTGTTACGCGCGGCGTCGCTGAAATTGTACGCCTGCGGCTGGCCAGGATCGCCGACTCCGGTGGCGAATCCTGCCAGGGGCAGTTGCAGGATTTCGTTGTAAGTCGGACGCACACCCGGATTGAGCGGAGCAGTGCCAGTCGCATTGAGTTTCAAGCTATTGGGCAGCGAGTTGTAAATCGGCGCAAACGGTGAATTGGCGCCGCCAGTGACAGCCATCAACTGAAAAATTGTGACCGGGTCATAAACCGTGATGAACGCCGGTTCCAGGTACGCCCAGTGACCTTGGCCGTAAAAATGCTCCAACTCACCGCCAAACCGCACGCTGTGCGAACCCGGACGCCAATTGACCGTGTCAGTAAATTGATAGGTGCGCAGTACACGGTTTTGCGGCGTATTCAGGTTATTGCCGATCGCGAACGTGCTGGCTGTGGTGTCAATACGCGCGCCGCCGAGTCCTATGCAGCCAATGGCATCTTTGCATTCATTGGTCGTCGGAATGTTCAACCGCCCGCTGTAAAAACTGTATGACACGCGCGCATCATTGGTCATTCGGCTCGACAATACAGAAGTCAGGCCGATCAATCCTTGCGTCGAAACATTCTTGGTCGCCACCCAGTTCGATGGCAGGTAGTTTCCGTTCGACGAATTGAAGTTGTCGTTGTTGTCCGTGCTGAAGCGGAAAAACGCCGAGTGTTTGTCGTTGAACCGGTAATCGAATTTGAGGTTTGACTGTTTGAAATTCAGCGGATTGCCGGGCGCAGTGTCGAATTGCGAGAAAATCGGATTGTTATTGGTGATCGGATTGATGCCGTCTTGGTTTTGGTATTCGTAATTCAGGAAGAAAAACAGTTTATCTTTTTTGATCGGCCCGCCAATCGAACCGCCCATTTGGCGGCGCTGGAACGAAGGTGTTTTCCCGATTCGCTTCAAACGCGGATCAGCAGCCATATTGTTGTCGCGGTAATAAATAAATCCGCTGCCATGAAACTGATTCGACCCGCTGCGAGAAACGACGTTGACCGAACCGACGCCCGTGGTGCTGGTGGTGATGTCGTAATTGAAGCTGGAAATCTGAAATTCCTGCACGGATTCCTGCGAAAAGTTTTGCGAGGTTCCGCCGGTGACGCGGTCGTTGACAGTGGCTCCGTCTACGGAAATACGCGTCAATGCACTGGAAGCTCCGGCAATGGAAACGCGGAAAAAGTTGTTGGGGCTGGTTCCTGGATTATCCACCGCTTCGACGGCAACGCCGGGTTCCAGCATCGCCAATTGCAAAAAGCTGCGTCCGTTGAGCGGCAAGTTATCAATCTGTTTGCGATTGACCACCCCGTCAATTTTGAAATCCGAAGCGTTAATGGCGGGCGTTTCGCTGGTGATGACGACGGTTTCGTTGGCCGCGCCGACTTCCAATTTGAATTCAACCGTCACGGTTTCGCCGACTTGCACCACTACAGGAGCAAGCGCGGTCTTAAATCCGCTGGCGCCAATTTTGATTTCATAATCTCCGGGTTGCAGATTAGGAATCAGATATTCACCGTCGGACTTGGTGGTTGCGGTGCGTTCCGCACCAGTAGCTTTGTTGGAAATGGTGACTTTGGCTCCTGACACGAGAGCATCAGCTTGGTCCTTGATCTGGCCACGAACGGTTCCGGTGGGAACCTGGGCCGCTGATAAAACGGCTAGCGACGCCAAAAGAAACATTGCTGCCATGAATTTACGGACGGGTTGTCGCATGGTTGCTCCTTTGTTGAGTGAACTTTGTACTGATGAAACCGGAGAGCTGAAGAACTGGGAAAAGACAAACCCTTAACGTGCCTGCAGAACCAAAGCAGGTGATTGAAGAACTCGACTTTCAGAACTCTCCGAGCTGTTTACTACTCAGCTAGCCAAAAGAAAGAGACCTTCTCCTGTAGGAATCAGTCAGTTTGTCATTCGTTGGGGTAAGACAGATAAGTCCGGATAACAAAGGAATAGAACGAGCGCATTATAGCCATCGCCCTAGATTGGGCAAAGGTTTGAGATCAAGTTCAGTAAAGAAAAACCCGGCCAACCAGATAGTCAGCCGGGCAAATAGAGTGGCGAATTACTTTCCCTGCTTAGAAGGTGAATCGTCCGCCAAGTTGGAAGGCACGCGCACCGCCAGAACCAAATACTTGCGAAGAGCGCGATTGGGCCAAGCCAAATGAGCCGCCAGAGTTGACGGTGAAATTGTAGCCGCCCAAATTTGAGATGTTGAAGATGTTGAAGGCTTCACCAAAGATCTTCAGTGTGACATTTTCTTTCAAGTTAAATGTCTTGGTGACGCGGACATCTTGTGAACTGAAGTTATCGCCAAACTCGAAATCGTTTGGCAGAGTTAGCTGCGGAATTGCCGAACCGCGAGCGTCCTTTGAACCCGCAGGATACTTGGCATTCCAGGCTGCAACGGCTGCTCTCAGATCGTCTTTGCCGCAACCGCGATTGAAACAGTTCCAATCAAGACCAGGAAGGGGCTCAGAAGATGTTCCGTCACCGTCCAGGTCAACGCCTGTGACCGTAGGCATCAACGGGCCTTTGCTGGCCATTGACGAAATCACGCCCACCTGGAATCCCCACGGCAGGTCAACCAAGCCGGAAAGGTTCAGCAAATGACGGCCACCTTGTGGTCCCCACGTGCGGAAGTAATTGTCCATGTTGTTAATGCCGTTGATTCCGTGGTTGTTGGTCAAGGCATACGAAGCTGTAAACAGGTAACGATTTGAAAACCGTTTGTCCAGTTTTACCAGCATGGCATTGTAGGTTCCGCGCCCACCGGGAACCCAGAAACTGATGCCGCCGGTCGAGCATTGCGCGTTGACATCCGCGCGTTGTGCAGCGGTGGTGCAAAGCGGAATGATTGGCGCTTGCACGCCGTTGACTCGACGGTTGAAACGGTTCAGGTCAAGTTCGCCGAGCAGCAAGTTGACATAAACGCGGCGAACGAAATCCACATTGATCACCATGTCATGTCCTAAATCGCGTTGCACACCAACGTTCATGTGATAGCTGCGTTGGACAGGATAATCTTTGGGATAAAGCTGCGCCGCTGATTTGTTCAGTTGGATGTTTCGAACTGAAAGATCATTCAGATCTTTGGGCGCCAATGCCGTGACAACAGCGGGAAGCTGTTGTTTGAGAATTTGCTGGTACTGACCAACCGTCAAGTTTGTGACTTCGCCACTTGGCAAAGCTGCGCCAACGGCAATGGGAGTTCCACCACGGCTGATGTTGACAATGTTGGGGAAGATATTGACGAATACGGTGTTCGGCACCTGAATACGTCCATTGCCCACCGGCCCAATGAAAGCGCGTTCTTGCAAACGCCGCCACAACAATTCGGTGTCCCAATACACGCCCGCGCCCGCCCGAATGACGGTCTTGGGATTGTACGCATACGCAATTCCCAGCGACGGTGAGAAGTTGTTGTAATTGTTGTTGGTCGCGCTTAAATCGCTGCCATAAAGTGGAGCCAAATACTTCGGCTTGTCCAAATCACGGTTGACCAGGGTGCTTTCGAAATTCCAGGCCAAACCATAGTTGAGCGTGAATTTGGGAGTAACTTTCCACGTGTCCTGGCCATAAAACCGCATACGATTATTGAGCTTCGCCTTATCAACGTTGTACGGAGGCGGTTGGCTCGGATCGCCGACACCAACTACCCCGCCAAGGAACGGCAGGTTGAGCAGATCGGCATTGGTGCGGATGACAGTTGGAAGATTGGGGAAGAAAGCAGCAACGGCAGCGGCTGGCACGACGCTTCTGATCAGTTCAGGGGAAGCGGCCACGTCACAAGACGGGTCGCAATATCCCCAGAACCCAGTGCCGGGCGCTCTTTCAAGCTCGGTTCCAAAGCGGATCCGATGCGAGCCTTTTTGCCAGGTTAAGTTGTCGGTGAAGGTATAGCGATACAAGTCGCGACCTTGCGTCGCGTTTGACGTGTTGCCAACCGTGAAGTTCGTTCCGTTGACCGAAAGCTGTCCGAAACCAAGACCTAAGCAATTGGGGCAAACAGTGCTGTCGGGAAACAGATTCCGATTGCGCCAATACGTAAAGTTAAACCGGAAGTCATTCACCAACGTCGGCTTCAAAACTGAAGTCAGACCAACGACCACCTGATTTGAATTGTTGGTGTTTTGCAGCCAGTTCGATGGCAGTTGGGCGCCTCCATTGGGGCCAAAGCCTTTGTTCTTATCAAGGGAGTAGCGAGCAAAAAGGTTGTGTTTGTCAGTAATCTTCAGATCGCCTTTGACGCTGAACAGATGTCCGCTATACGGGCTGCCGAAGTTTCCGGCCAAACCGGACAGCGATGGAACGTTTGGCTGAACGACAAACGCCTGTACTTGTCGGGTGTATTCGTAATTGGCAAAGAAATAGGCGCGATTTTTAACGATCGGACCGCCGAACCAAAGCCCTGGATTGCTGCGAACAAAGTAAGGGTCTTCCACCCTTTTCTTTTCGGCGGGATTCAAACAGACAGGATTGTTCGGGGATTCAACACAGACGCGTTTCAAGCCGGGGTAAGCCGACATGTTGTGATCGCGGAAAAAGTAATAGCCCGATCCGTGGAATTCATTGCCACCGCTGCGCGACACAATATTCACTGCGCCGACGCTGGTGATGCCTGTTGAAAGGTCGAAATTCGACGATGAAAGCTGGAATTCCTGAATCACTTCCTGTGAAAAGTTCATTCCGGTTTCGCCTTCGATCGAATTGCGAACGTTGCCTCCATCCACGGTGATCGCGGTTTTGTTGGACGCGCCACCCAGAATGGAAACGGAAAACAGAGAATTGTATTGCGAGGTTGTTCCCGGGGAAGCCGTCACGCCGGGTTCCAGAAACGCCAATTGCAAAAAGCTGCGGCCATTCAGCGGCAGTTCCTGAATTTTCTGGCGTGTAATAACGCCGTCAATAGAATGGGATTCGGTATTGACCTGGGCAGTGCCAGTGCCTTCAACTGTCACGATCTCGGTTTTTTGACCGACTTCCATGTTCAGAACGACTCTGACAACGGTCCCTGTCGCAACGGTGACTTCCTGCAAAATGGTGCGAAACCCGTCAACCACCCCTTTGACCTCATACTCTCCTGCGGGCAGGGCAGCCGCTGAAAAGTTTCCATCTTCATCGGACCGTACCTGGCGTTCGAGCCCGGTGGCTTTATTTTTGATGTTGATTGCTGCATTGCGAATGACAGCGCCGGAAGGGTCGTGGACCGTGCCGGAAATCGTCCCGACCGGCGCTTGCCCCATTGCAGCGACTGCAAATGCTGAAAACAAGAGCCAGAGTGATAATGCGTAGCTGGCAGAACGTCGCATAAGTTTTCTCCTTGGGAAAATGGTTTAGTTCCCCCTTCAAAACTGGAGATGGTTGAGTCCCGATCTCTCTATTTTTTTGAAGGCTGGACTAAGTGCTTTTGAAAAAGTTGCGGATGTTTTTTTTGAACTTTGAAGCAGGGAAATATGTGCCTGAGAGCGCAATAGTTGGAGAACGCTGCCTTCACAGTTATACGAAATGTGATGACTCTCAGAACCTTCAGCTAGCCTTGGAAAGATAGAATCTCTCCTGCTTCAATCAGTCGTATCAGTCAGTTTTTCTGATTCAATTTCTTGCTTTTTTAAGATGCCGAACTTCGTCAGCAATGAGGAACAGCGCGGGCGCATTATAGCCGAGCCAGTAATTTCGGCAAGCCCTTAACCTTCCGTTCGGTAAGTTACAAACACTTTTCCGGCAATGAAGAAAACGCGTAGGTTTACGTATACCCACAGCGATCAATCCTGGTTATTTTTCCACGTGTCTGGTGGTTGATGCCGTCAGACATTTGGAGAGAGCATCGTGAACGGAAGCTGGTATGGGGATTCCGGCTCCGTTCTGAGCAATAGTGAGTGGTTCTGGGGAGTCCTGCTCACTTTTGTATGGTGAGCCAGGCGTTGCGAAACGACGACTGGCTCATTTTGTTTTTCAATCAGAATTCCAGCTTCAGGCCGACGCGCATTGTGCGAGCTTTGACGGTTCGCACCGGAACCAGAAAGTTGCTTAAGCTGGACGGGGTGAAATCCACAAACTCAGCGCCAAAACTGAAAATCGTTGAGTTGAATGGATTAAAGGCTTCGACTTGAAATTCCAATTTGCGGCTTTCTGCTAGATTGATGCGGCGAGAGGCGCGCAGATTGAGCGTATAACTTGCCGGACCTCGCCCCACGTTGCGCGGCAGATTGCCGACGGTGCCAATGGTCGGCAGCGAAAATGCTTCAACTAGCGACTGACTGAGTGGCGATTCCAGCTTACGCCAGCTGATGGCATCCAAATTTCCATTAAAGTGCGGGCGGTCGTTGTCTACATCATCCAGGTTCCTGTCATTGCCATTGGCGCCAATGTTGAATGGCCGAGAGGACGCGAAATTAAGCGTCCCTGCCAGTGTCAAGCCTCCAATCACTTTGGGAGTTTGGTAATACCCGCTGACGGCAACGCGATGTCGGGCATCCAGCAAACTCAAGGAATATTCTCGCTGAAAGTCTCCGGCGACCAGCGGAGACGACGTATTAACCACGCCGTCATCCATTAATTTGCTCAGTGTGTAGCTGGCACGAACAAACCCCCGTTCAGTTAGCCGCCTTGTCACTTCGAAACTGATTCCGTGGTAGTTACTGTTGCCAAGTGCTTGAAGCTCTTCGATTTGCGTCAAACTCGGATCAGCACGGAATTGACGAAGCACAGCCAGCGCCGAGCGAATTCCAGCCGTCGCATTGCTGGTTGATGGGTTATTGAGTCCAAAAACAACAATGGTTTTTTCACCTTCGCGAATGGTTTGGGTCGGCGTGGTGCTCCGGTTGAAGCGCACAAAATCAGAGTTTCCGGTTGTCGTAATTGGCCTGTTGCCTGTAGCGTCCCGCCGATTGTTGAAATCGCGCGAAGTGAGGTAGTCCGCGAAGTTCGTAAAACCGGCGGGCAATTGCGGGGCATTGGCGTTGACTTCTCGCCACAAGTGCAAGCCGCGATTGAAAACGTAATTGACCTCCACCTTGAAACCGCGCGTTAGCTCACGCTCGAAACCCAGCGAGGCTTGATAGCTTTCCGGAATGCGAAAGTCGCTGCTTAGGCGGCGAATGAATCCGGCTTCGCGCGCACCAAACTGCTTTACCTGAGAATCGCTGACAGCGAGCACGGCAGGGAATTTCAGAGAAGTCAGCAGCGGTGCGGCCAAAGCCGTATTTGTATCTACTGCAACGGTTTGTGAAGTCAACGTGTAATCGTCAAGCGTTCGCAGCATCGCCCGGTTATAGAAGATTCCATAACCACCGCGCACAACGGTTTTGTGAGATTGGCGCGGCGACCAGGCGAATGAAACGCGCGGGCCAAGATTGTTTCGATCTTTCAGAATCGTTTCGTTATCCCACCGCACACCGAGCGAGACGGTCAGATCGCGGCGCAGCTTCCAATCGTCCTGCACAAAAATCCCTGTGTAAGTGTTCCGCAATTCCGATTCAGTGAAAAAGCGATGTTCATAGCGCGAGAACTTGTTGGCCAGAAAGTCCGCCGGGGAAGCGAAGGTGAAAACTCCTGTTGCGTCGGAAAGATCAACAAAGCGCGAGCGAATGGCTTGGACGTCGCCACCGAACCGAAGCGAGTGCTTGCCGCGCTGGTAGCGGACAGTTTCCTGAAGCTGCCAGCGATTTTCGCGGCGATCCACGCCGCTGATCGTGCTGGAACCGGCAGTTAAGTTGCCTCGCCGAGTGAATGGATTGGCGCTGGTGTCACCGATCACATCACGCGGATCGTCAATATCAATGATGACGACCGGATTATCATTTGTCGGCGCGTCCGCTGGAGTCAGTTGGGAAAATTGAAATCGCGCGTTGCTGACCAATCTAGGCGTGAGCACGAAGTTGTCGCCAAGTGCGATTGACTGGCTGTCACGTCCGGTTTGCCGTAGCGTTTCGAGTGTTCTGCGGCCTCCGGGAAAACCGCGTTCGTCCCGATTGCGCGCCAGCGTGAAAATCGCAAAGCCATTGTGTTTGTCATTTAGAAACAAATCGCCGCGTGTTTGCCAGGTCTGCGCCAGGCGCGGCGTGGTGATCGTTTCGTCATACAAGCCGACAGCCGCGCCGCCATTGATTTCAACTCGATTGCCTCGGTTATCCAGGCTTGTCGTGCCAAGATTCGCGCCATTTGGTTTTGGCAGTGGAAAAGCCGGGTTTGTTACCACAGGTAATAAGGCGGCGATTTCGGCTCGGTCGTAAACGTAATCATGTTCGTACGCAGCAAAGAAAAAGAGTCTGTCGCGTTTGATCGGCCCGCCGATGCTGGCACCGGAATTATGGTTTTGAAACGGCAGCCGGAAGCCGCGCGTCGGGTCGGCATTTCGACGATAGGCATTTGCATTCAGGCTTTCATCGCGGAAGTAATAAAACGCCTGGCCGTGAAATTGATTGGCTCCGCCGCGCAACCGCAAATTCACTCGCCCGCCGGAAGCCCGGCCATATTCTGCTGAAAACTGATTGGTAATGACTTGAACTTCTTCCACCGCGTGCATCGAAGGAATAAAGCGCTCGCGGGCAGCGCGGTCGTCGTTGTTGTCCAGGCCTTCAATTGTCAGGTTATTGGAAAAAGGAGTTCCGCCGGTCAAACTGAAAATTCCGACTTCTTCAGGTGGTGAACGGAAATTGTCCGTACGGTCGCCTTCGGCTAGCTCTTTGTCGGTCAGCGCAGGCTGCGCGGTTCCGGCCAGCGTGAAAATCAGATCCAGCGGATTTCTGGATTCAACCGGCAGGGCGTCAATCTGTTTTTGCGTGATGGTTCCGCCGATAACCGTGCGAGTGGTATCCACCAAAGACAGAGAAGTTTCGGCATTGATCGTAATTTGATCTGCCAGAGCAGCGGGAGAAAGCTCGAAATCTTGGCGTAGGATGGCTCCTGCAACCGCGTTGATCTTTTCAACTTTGAGAGCCTGAAAGCCGGGGGCTTCGATGCGCAGTTCATAAACTCCTGGTCGCAATGAAGCAATGCGGTAGCGGCCTTCCTTGTTCGTTATTCCATTTCGTTCGGAATTGTTGGCGTAATGTTTAGCCGTAACTTTGGCTGCGACAATTGCGTTGCCGCTGGAATCTTTCAACACGCCTTCAAAACTGACGTGATCCAGATCGTCAGGGCTGAAAAGAGAAATGATCGAAACGCTGAAGAGAATGGCGAAGGCAAAGCGGAGCATACGAATCCCTCCAAGAAAACAGCATCGCTGGATTTTGAAGGGGTGGCCGACTGTGGAAACTGAGACGCGCGGATACTACAACTGCAAACTTCAATGCTCAAGAGGACGAGCCACAGAAAAGCCAAAGATATATTCCCCAGTCTTCGGAATCTTTGGTTTTTCTGTGGCTCTTGTAATTCTTATCGCCCGGCTATTTTGTTGTTTTCGCTTCTTTGGTTGGCAGCGCCGGGGCAAGCAATACCCACGCCCGCGCATTGCCATCAATCGCGTACGACTCGCCTGTATAAATATCAATTGCCGCTACTGAATCGCCAATTTGCATGAATTGGTAGCGCATCGCTGGAGAGTCGGACTTTGCCGAACTGACAGGTGAACGCGCTAACCAGAATCCGGCAAGAAATAGAATTAGCCCAGCGACACCAATCAGAATCAGGTTCCTTGTGGAAGTAAATCTCTCTGGAAAATTCATAATTCCGCCTCCTCGATTGAATTGCCGAAATTCAGTTTCGGCCAGCCTCGTTGCGTTGCAAATACACAATGATTCAAAGCAAGCGATATGCCGTCCGATGCACCAAGTGATTTCTTGCTGCAAGCAGTACGGTTATTGATTTGGTGAGTGTAGAACGTGCTTCGCAGAATAATTCAAAAGGCGATGGCTTGCGTTGGAATTCAGGACAGCACGACAACAGGTGTCTTTGCCTGATGCATGATGGTTGAATCTGAGGGATTCAATCCGCCGCCTGTTTCATCCGGAGGCGAGGTGACAGTTTCCTTAGTTTTTCAATCACCGCGGGCAAAGTTTCCAACACGTACTCTACATCTTCGCGTGTGTTGTACTGGCCAAAGCTGAACCGCAGCGAGCCGTATCCGTTATCGCGCGGCAGGCCAATTGCCATCAGCACGTGCGAAGGTTCGTGCGAACCGGAAGAGCAAGCCGAGCCGGTTGACACGGCCACGCCTTTCAAGTCCAGGGAAATCTGCAAGCCTTCGCCTTCGACAAAATCAAAATTCAGATTGGCAATGTTGGGGACACGGCGCGCTGGGTCGCCATTGCGGGAGACGTCTGTTATGCGTTTGAAAATTTCTTTTTCCAGATAATCGCGAAGCTGGCGAGTGTGTTCCATTCGCTCTGCCAAGTTTTGGCGAACGAGTTCGCAGGCTTTGCCAAGACCGACGATCAAGGGAACGCTTTCAGTTCCGGCGCGGCGGTCGCGTTCGTGGTGGCCACCGTGCATCTGGCTGATGAGCCGGACGCCTTTGCGAATGTACAAAGCTCCGATGCCTTTTGGTCCGTGAATTTTGTGCGCCGTCAGCGTCAACAAATCAACGCCAAGTTCTTTCACGTCCACAGGGATTTTGCCGACCGATTGAACCGCGTCCGTGTGAAAGTGCAGATGGCGCTGCCCTGTTTCGCGACGCTCTTTGACCAGCGCGCCAATTTCCAGAAGCGGCTGGATCGTGCCAATTTCATTGTTGGCGTGCATCACGGAAATCAGCACAGTATCGTCCGTCAACGCGGATCGAAGGTCTTCCAGCCGAACAATGCCTTCGCGATAAACCGGCAAATAAGTCACTCGGCAACCGTGCTGTTCCAGGTACGCGCAACTGGCCAGCACCGCCGGATGTTCAATCTGCGAAGTGATGATCTGTGGCGCGCCTGCGGCTTTTTCCCGATGAGCTTCGACAATGCCTTTGATCGCCAGATTGTCGGATTCGGTTCCGCCAGATAGAAATGTGATTTCCGTTGGCGACGCATTCAGCATCAGCGCGACTTGCCCGCGTGCATCTTCGATGGCTTGTTTGGCTTGCTGGCCGAACTGGTGCGTGCTGGAAGCGTTGCCGAAATCTTCGGTCAAATAGGGAAGCATCGCTTTGACGACTTCATCGTCTACCCGCGTCGAAGCGCTGTTGTCGAGATAGATTTTTTTCGGTGTCATCATCGCTCCTAAGTTTGTTTATTGGTCCCACTTGATCCAGCCGTCGCTGAAAAGGAAGACGATCAAGCTTAAGACATTTAACGCAAGCCAGACCTTGAAGGAAGATTTCATCGCCTTTCTAGCTGCCAGAAAATCTTCATCATTGGAATCCCATCTGCTGTGCTTGATGAACCAAGCGGAAATTATCAGCAAAGGAAACAGCCAGGCCACGCTACAAACCAATTCATACCAAGTGGGCAAATCAATCAAAACTCTGAGCAGAACCAAAAGCAGGAAAAGCGGTGCTGCCGGATCGAATGTTTTTATGGTATTGGCCGAACTGATCGCCTGATTGATAACAAAAGTGTTGATCGCGCTGACCGCCAACTCTTCGTGATCCAGTCTGATTTCACAGTAAGGGCAGTTTTCCAACCCGTATAAGATGGTTTCCTGGCAGGTATGGCATTTGGCTGTGACGGTGATTTCCGGGGCGAGCAAATTTTTGTCCATAAATGCAACGACTCCAATGGGAAGGCTTGTACGGCGAGCAGCATACACCAACTCGGCGCTTGTTTTGAGTCAGGCAATAGTGTAGAAAATCGGTACCCCTTTAATTTTCTCCGCGACAATCAGTAAATAGCAGAAGGAGGCAGTTATGAATTTCAGCTTGGCTCGCCGAATCGTCACCTTGGGAGCGGTAGCGATTGTTTTGATGACGGCTGCAAATACACTGGCGCAAACGACACGTCCGCGCCCGACAGTTATAACCAATGATCCGGCTTCTTATCGTTATGCTCATCAGCACGGCTATCGTGGCGGTTACGAAGACGGCTTCGTCAAAGGCAAAAGCGACGTCAATGAAGGGCAGGCGCGAGATATTGAAGGCAGTGATGCGTACAACCGTGCTGATCGCACCTACAAAGAATCCCAGGGCACATTGGCCGAATATCAGGAAGGATACCGAATCGGCTTCGAGATGGGCTACAACGATGGCTATTTCGGACGTCCGTACTCACTTTCCTTGCCTGCAAATCTTGGCAAAGTCGTCATTGCGACGGTCAATGCTTCAACCATTTCATCTCCGTCCAGCCGCCCGCGAACGGCAGAAGACAGCCGCACAGTTGCGGACAGCCGTCCGGTGGCACAGGATGATCGTCCGCGAGACCGCGCGACTTCTTCCTCCTCAAGTTCGTCACGCCGCAACCAAATCATTGTTCCGGATGGCGTGCAGATGAAAGTCCGGCTCAACGACCAGATCAGCACCAAAATCAATAAAGAAGGTGACAAGTTCACCGCCGTTGTGCTGGATCCCAGCGAGTACGCAGACGCTGTGATCGAAGGCCACGTCGCCAAATTGAACAAATCCGGCAAGGCTTCAGGGAAAACTGAACTGTCGCTGGTGTTCGATGTGATTCATCTGCGCAATGGCCGCGAAGGTCGTTTCGCCGCTCAGGTGGAAAAGATCTACCAGAGCGAAAAGGTCAAAACGGTTGACGACGAAGGCAACGTCGAATCCAGCAGCCGCACGAAAGATACGGCGGTTCGCACCGGAGGCGGCGCAGTGCTTGGCGCCATCATCGGTGGCGTAGCTGGCGGTGGTAAAGGCGCAGCAATCGGCGCGGCAATCGGCGCAGGCGTCGGCGCTGGCTCTGTGTTCGTCGAAGGCGGCAAGGAACTCACTCTGGAACCTGGAACCGAAATGCTGATTCGCACAGCGGCTCCAGCCAGTTCAAAAGAATAATCTCGATTTTCAGATTGCGGATTGCGGATTCTTAGGAGTTTGCCAATCCGCAATCCATTTTCCGATCTCCGCATTCTGATGATTACTCTCCTCACCGATTTCGGCACAGCTGATTATTTTGTTCCATCTGTTAAAGGCGTCATCCTTTCCGTCAATCCACACGCGCAAATTATTGACCTGACACACGAGATTCCGGCGCAGGATGTTTCTGCAGCCGCCTTCACGTTTGGCGCCTGTTATCGCAATTTTCCCCAAGGAACAATTCATGTTGCGGTGGTTGATCCCGGCGTCGGCTCGCTGCGTCGTGCAATCGTTGCCGAAGTGGACGGTCACCTGTTTGTTGGCCCAGACAATGGAATTTTCAGCCGTGTTGTTGGTTGGGGAGAACAGGGAAGAGTCTTTCAAATTGAACGCGAAGACTTGTTTCGCCAGCCTGTCAGCCCAACCTTTCATGGACGCGATGTGTTTGCTCCCATCGCCGCTCACCTTTCGAAAGGACTTTTACCTGAAGCTGTCGGCAGGGAAATTCAGGATTTTGTCCGGCTTGAAATTCCGCATCCTATTGTTGACGAACAACACCGCCGCATTCTTGGCAAAGTCATTCACATTGACCGTTTCGGCAATTGCATCACTAATTTGAGCGAACAGGAATTGCCGCCTGATCAGGCCAATTTATCTCAGCTTTCAAAACTCGAGCCCGAAACCAAGGTTTTGCTTGCCGGACAGCAGGTTACGCAGTTCGGTTCGCATTTTGCGCAAGCGGTAAAACCCGGGAAGTTGTTTGCATACATGGGAAGCGCGGGATTTTGGGAAGTGGCGCTATGGTGCGATTCAGCGGCGGAACGGTTTTCTGTCACCCGCGGGGCAAGCGTTACATTGGAACTTCCATGAAGCTGATTCGCTCAAGCCTGGATTTGGAATCGCGCGTTCAAATTATGGGCGTGCTGAATGTAACACCAGACTCGTTTTCTGATGGCGGCAGATTTAACGACATTGAAAAAGCCGTTGACCGCGCTTTGGAAATGGAAGCCGAAGGCGCAGACATTCTGGATATTGGCGGTGAATCTACTCGTCCGGGTTCACGGGCCATCAGTGCTGAGGAAGAATCTGCTCGCATCTTTCCAGTGCTGGAACGATTGCAAAGCCGATTGAAAATCCCAATTTCTGTGGACAGCACCAAACTTGAAGTTGCTCGTGGCGCGATTGAGCGCGGAGCCGAAATCCTCAACGATATCAGCGGATTGCGATTTGAAATTGGTTTGGCCGATTTAGCTGTGCAAACCGGAGCTGCGTTGGTGTTAATGCATTCCCGTGGAACTCCTGAAACAATGCAAAAACTGCCGCCGGTCGAAGACATTTTTGTGGAAGTGGTAAACGGGCTGGCCTGGTCTGTTGAGCAGGCGCTTAAGCACGGGGTCCAGAAGTCGAAACTGGTGCTTGACCCCGGGATTGGCTTTGGAAAGACGCCGCGACAGAACCTGCAACTAATCAACAGCTTGGATCGGTTGATTACTGAATTTGGGTTGCCGGTATTGCTTGGGCCTTCGAGGAAATCGTTTATTGGCCGGATTCTGGATGAAAAAATATCCAGCGTTACGCGTGACAAAACGCGAGAGCAATTGGCCGGAACTGCTGCCAGTGCGGTCATCGGCACTTTGCGCGGAGCGCGCGTCTTGCGGGTTCATGACGTCGCCGAAATTTGTGCCACCGTCAGACTCACTGAAGCCATTTCTCAAAGTACTGCATAAAAAATAATGCGCGAGCAAAAAGGATGTTGCCATACCTTTCCGCTCGCGCACTTGACTGACTTCGAATTACTTCGAACCTAGGAAATATAGCGTCTGCTCACCCAACCAATTTGGGCTCCCTGGGCTGCCTGGATTCGTACCTTCACCCAAAAGTCACCATCAGGTTCTTGATAGGATTCTCCCAAATATTCAACTCTGGTGCCCCTGGGAAGAATGTAACTTGCCTGAGAGAATTCATTTGGCGATACACGCATATTCAAATTATCGGCAATTACGTAGGCCACCGTCCCTCCCCCAGATACGACTGGTTGAACTATTGGCCGAATCGGGCGAGTTTCGATCGGTGGTTGAATCGGTTGTTGTAAAACAGCCGGCCCCGTATTTGCGAAACTATTTCCGAGGTTCATAATCCACGGAAAGAAGCCGCCCAAATACAGCAATAAGATGATCAATATTGCTACCGCAACCGTTCCGCCACCGTACCCGCCACTTGAAGCATCACCACCAAAGTCTCTATCTCCATATTCAATAATTCGTGCCATATTTCCTCCTCATGGTGAAAACAAAATATTCAACTGACTCAACTCTTTCTTCACCATCACGTTCTGCAACGGTTGTGCCGTTGTATCCAACAAAATCAAAAAGGTCGTTAACCCTATAAAAGCAGAGGCTTTGGCCGCTATTTAACCCCGATTCATCAAAGGCAAAACAGGAAAAGTGTATTTATGCAAAACATACATTGCTCTTTGCCCTGTATAGATTCATCTCTTTTACGCCAGCAGGTTGTGAAAAATCGGTTTCTCATAGTAAATTCTCGCCGCATTGACGCGGCCACGCAGAATCAGCAACAGACCACAGCCAGAGTCAATCGCACAGTTTGGCGAGCAATTCATCTTTTCGATTGTGAGTGAGTTCTGTGATGTCATTGTTGGATGAGCACTACAACTCTCTGATCCAGGCTCTGGCGGATGGCGATGTCATTCCCTTTCTGGGCGCGGGCATCAATATGTGCGAACGCCCGGCCGAATTTACCTGGACGCCGCAAAGTGGCCGACTGCCAAGCGGCGGCGAGCTATCCCAGCACTTGGCCAGCCACTTCAAGTATCAAGCGAAAACAGAAGGAGAATTGGGCAATCTTCTGCGCGTTTCCCAATACGCCGAAGTGATGCGGGGATCAGGCCCGCTGTACAAACAACTTCGCAAAGTCCTCGACGGTGATTTCCCAATCACGCCTTTGCATAATTTCCTGGCTGGCTTACCTGCCACGCTAAAAGCAAAGGACGACCCTGTTCGCTTCCAACTGATCGTGACCACCAACTACGATGACGTTTTGGAGCGCGCTTTCAGGGCGGCAGAAGAAGCGTTCGATGTCGTGTCGTATATTGCCAAGGGAGAAAACAGCGGCAAATTTCTTCATTGGAAGCATGGAGAAGAAAAGCCTCAGCTCATTGAGCGGCCAAACGAATACCTGGACATTCCGCTGGAAAAACGCACCGTCATTCTGAAAATCCACGGAGCCATTGATCGCAACGACGGAGAGGGCGACAGCTACGTCATCACGGAAGATGACTACATTGATTACCTGGCCCGCAACGACATCGGTAAACTGCTCCCGGCCAAGGTGCTGGCGAAACTGCGCAACAGTGGCTTTCTGTTTATGGGATACGGGCTGCGCGATTGGAATTTGCGCGTGATTCTGCACCGGATTTGGGGCAGCCAGCGGCTTTCGTATAAATCGTGGGCGATTCAGCTTGGCACAGATGATTTCGACAAGAAGTTTTGGGACAAGCACAACGTGGAAATCCTGAACTCGAATCTGGAAGGTTACGTAGCCGAACTGAAACAACGGCTGCAAGCCTTTTTGTCCGAAGGAGGCGCATGAGCAACGCCCTCTCTCCCTACAAAGGCTTGGTGCCATACAGCGCAGAAGATTGGCCGTTTTTCTTTGGCCGCGACGACGAGCGTGAAATCATCGCGGCGAATCTGATGGCTTCGCGGCTGACGTTGCTTTATGGAGCCAGCGGCGTTGGCAAAAGCTCCGTGCTGAATGCGGGTGTTGTTCACGATCTACAGCAGCTTGCCGAACGGAATCTTGCTCGGCGCGGCTCGCCGAAATTTGCCGTCGTCGTGTTTCGTGACTGGCGCGATGATTCGATTGCGGGATTGGTGGCTGAAATTCATCGGTCTGTCGCCACCGCTTTGGGCAAACAGCCATCCGAAGTTGCGTCTCCGGCTCAACCACTCCTGGAAACTTTGCAGGATGCAGCGGAACGTGTGGACGGCAATCTGCTGGTTATTCTGGATCAGTTTGAAGAATACTTTTTGTACCACGATCAGGATGGCGACAAAGATGTTTTCGCCGTCGAATTTCCGCGTGCCGTCAATCGGCCTGACCTGCGTGTCAACTTCCTGATTTCCATTCGCGAAGACGGACTGGCGAAGCTTGACCGCTTCAAGGGTAGCATTCCGAACCTTTTTGACAACTATTTGCGGATCGAACACCTTTCTCCCAAAGCCGCCCGCTCAGCAATTGAAGAGCCGATCAAGAAATACAACGAACTGCGCGCCGCAGACGGCCAATCCGTCAAGATCGAAAAAGCGTTAGTTGACGAAGTGCTGGCGCAGATTCAAACAGGCGATGTCGCGCTGGTCGAAGAAGGGCGCGGCAAAGTGGAAACCCAAATAGAGACGACGCCAACGGAAAAACGGATCGAAGCGCCTTATCTGCAACTGGTCATGGATCGGCTTTGGAACGAAGAGACGAGTAAAGACTCGCGCGAGATCAGGCTGACAACGCTGCAATCGCTCGGCGGCGTAAAGCCCATTGTACGCACGCACCTAGACACGGCGATGGAAAAACTTTCCGCGAACGACAAAAAGGTTGCTGCCGAAATCTTTGACCGGTTGGTCACGCCGTCACGCGCCAAGATTACGCAGAAGGTTTCTGACCTAGCTTCGTATACTTCTCTGCGGCCAGATCGGCTAGGAACGTTGCTGGGGAAACTTTCCGACGCGCGCATCCTGACCTCGGTTGCGCCTGCGCCGGATGATCCACAAACGCTACGCTACGAGATTTACCATGACGTGCTCGCCTCGGCGATTCTGGATTGGCAAGCGCGCTACACCCAGCGGCAACGGCGCAAGCGGTTCGGGATGGGGATAGGGGCGGCAGCCGTGCTGCTGATAGTCATGGGTATTCTCGTCTTTCAGGCCCAGAGTGCCAAAGCCCTGGCCCAGTCGCGTGAGATCGCGGCCAACGCAACATCTATTTTGCCAACCGATCCCGAATTGAGTCTGTTGTTGTCAGTTGAGGCAATCCGCCTGAAACCCACAGTTCAGGCCGAAGAGGCATTGAAAAATTCTTTGATCGCGCGCGCCGGCCCCGCGTTGCGAGGCCACGCAGGGGCAGTTTATAGCGCGGTCTTCAGTCCGGACGGGAAGTGGATCGCCACCGCCAGCTATGACAATACGGCGCGGGTGTGGGAGGCGAGCACGGGCAAGGCGCTGGCGACGCTGAAAGGACACTCGAATTCTGTTTATAGCGCGGTCTTCAGTCCGGACGGGAAGTGGATCGTCACCACCAGCGAGGACAAGACGGCGCGGGTGTGGGAGGCGAGCACGGGCAAGGCGGTGGCAATGCTGCAAAGCTACGCGGATTCTGGTTCTAGCGCGGTCTTCAGTCCGGACGGGAAGTGGATCGCCACCGCCAGCTATAACAACACGGCGCGGGTGTGGGAGGCGAGCACGGGCAAGGCGCTGGCGACGCTGGAAGGCCACTCGGGTTCTGTTCGGAACGTGGTGTTCAGCCCTGACGGGAAGTGGATCGCCACCGACAGCGAGGACAAGACGGCTCGGGTGTGGGAGGCGAGCACAGGCAGGCCGCTGGCGACTCTCCAGGGCCACTCGGGTTCTGTTCGGAACGTGGTGTTCAGTCCGGACGGGAAGTGGATCGCCACCGCCAGCTCGGATAATACGGCGCGGGTGTGGGATGCGAGCACGGGCAAGGCGCTGGCGACGCTGGAAGGCCACACGAATTCTGTTTTGAACGTGGTGTTCAGCCCGGACGGGAAGTGGATCGCCACCGACAGCTATGACAAGACGGCGCGGGTGTGGGATGCGAGCACGGGCAAGGCGCTGGCGACGCTGGGAGGCCACACGGGTTATGTTTATAGGACGGTCTTCAGTCCGGACGGGAAGCGGATCGCCACCGCCAGCTCGGATAATACGGCGCGGGTGTGGGAAGCAGACACGGGCAAGGCGCTGGCGACGCTGGAAGGCCACACGGGGCCTGTTTTGAACGTGGTGTTCAGTCCGGACGGGAAGTGGATCGCCACCGCCAGCTCGGATAATACGGCGCGGGTGTGGGAAGCGGGCAAGGCGCTGGCGACGCTGGAAGGTCACACGGGGCCTGTTTTGAACGTGGTGTTCAGTCCGGACGGGAAGTGGATCGCCACCGCCAGCTCGGATAATACGGCGCGGGTGTGGGAAGCGGGCAAGGCGCTGGCGACGCTGGAAGGCCACACGGGGCCTGTTTCTAGCGCGGTTTTCAGTCCGGACGGGAAGTTCATCGTCACCGCCAGCTCGGATAATACGGCGCGGGTGTGGGAGGCGGGCACGGGCAAGGTGCTGGCGACGCTGGAAGGCCACACGGGGCCTGTTTCTAGTGCGGTCTTCAGTCCGGACGGGAAGTTCATCGTCACCGCCAGCTCGGATAATACGGCGCGGGTGTGGGAGGCGGGCACGGGCAAGGTGCTGGCGACGCTGGAAGGCCACACGGGGCCTGTTTCTAGTGCGGTCTTCAGTCCGGACGGGAAGTGGATCGCCACCGCCAGCTCGGATAATACGGCGCGGGTGTGGGAAGCGGGCACGGGCAAGGTGCTGGCGACGCTGGAGAATCACGCGGATCGTGTTTGGAGCGCGGTTTTCAGTCCGGACGGGAAGTGGATCGCCACCGCCAGCGAGGACAAGACGGCACGGGTGTGGGAGGCGAGCACGGGTAAGGCGCTGGCGACGCTGGAAGGCCACGCGGATCGTGTTTGGAGCGCGGTTTTCAGTCCGGACGGGAAGTGGATCGCCACCGCCAGCCATGATAAGACGGCGCGGGTGTGGGAAGCGGGCACGGGCAAGGCGCTGGCGACGCTGGAAGGCCACGCGAGGTTTGTTTATAGCGCGGTCTTCAGTCCGGACGGGAAGTGGATCGCTACTACCAGCGAGGACAAGACGGCGCAGATTTATGCCTGCGAGTTATGCGGATCAGTTTTGGAGTTGGTGGAATTGGCCCGCAAGCGCGTCCCGCGCGATTTGACGCCGGAAGAGCGAAAGAAATATCTGCCTGATCAATAGATGCGATGTGAGAGGACTTGAAGCATCTAGAGAATCTAAATCGGTTTACAAAAAAGCATCGGCAGGTTGGAAAAACCTGCCGATGCTTTTTTGGAAGTGAGTTTCCGGGCAGATTGGAAAACCTGCCCTACATTCAATTACTAAAGAGCCTAATCCGCGCCCATTGGTTGAAGCGGTTCCGGCATTCCTTCGGCAATGGGTTTGTCGGCTTTGACTTTTTCGCGCGAGCCGCGCTCTTCAATGATGGTGTAAATCGTTGGGATGAAGAGCAGCGTAATCAGCGTCGAAGTCACCATACCGCCAATCACGACGCGCGCCATCGGAGATTGCACTTCCGCGCCTTCGCCAATGCCCAGAGACATGGGGATCAAACCGAGAACCGTTGCCAGCGTCGTCATCAAAATCGGGCGTAAGCGACGGCGGCCAGCCAGTTCAACTGCATGACGAAGCGCCAAGCCGTCTCGTTCGCGCAGCAAGATGGTGTAATCAATCAGAACAATGGCATTGTTAACCGCGATGCCTGCCAGCAGGATGGCTCCGATGAAGGCTTGCATGTTGAAGGTCGTGTCGGTCAGGAACAGCGCCAGCGCGACGCCTACGCCAGCCAGCGGAATCGAGAAGAGAATGATCAGCGGATCACGCAACGATTCAAACTCCGACGCCATGACCATATAAACCAGCACAACGGCCAGGATCAGGCAGAACAGCAATTCGCGGAAAGACTTCTGCTGCTCTTCGTATTCCGCACCGTAATTCAACGAAAAGCCTGATGGCATACGCATTCCACGCAGCCTGCTATCAACATCGCCCATAATCGAACCCAGATCGCGTTTGGCATAGCCGGCGGTGACGCGAACCAGGCGCTCCTGATCCTGGCGTTCGATGGAAACCGGGCCTTCACGACGCTGCATTGTTACCAAATTGCCGATGGGAATGTTCTGACCGCTGGGCGTGGCGACCGTGATGTTTTCTAGTTGGCCAATGTTGGCGCGTTGCTGTTCGTTCAGTCGAACCAGAATATTGAATTCGCGACCTTCCTGGCGGAATTGGCTGGCACGGCGACCTCCGATGACGGTTTCCAGCGTATCGGCTACGTCGGCGGCGTTGATGCCCAGGCTGGCCGCTTTGGTGCGGTCGGCTTTGATGACCATTTCGGGCATTCCTTCGCGGCGGCTGATTTGCGAATCGGTAATGCCGGGCACTCCGTCAACAATGTCTTTGATTTGTTTGGCCAGATCGCTGGCGACGGCCATGTCGTGGCCGCGAATTTCGACGGAAACGCGTTCGCCTGCCTGATTGCCCATGCGCATCATCATCTGGTTGCTGCTGGAGCGCGCGCGGACGATCAAACCGGGTTGCAGATTTAGTTTCGGTCGAAGCAGATTGGCGATTTCCTGCGTGGAGCGGGTGCGATCTTTTTTGTCTTTTAGTTGCAGGCGAATTTCGGCGCGGTGCGTGGACGAAGACATAAAGCCGCCGCCACCGACTTCGGTCAACAGATGTTTGATCTCCGGCACTTCGCGTTTGATGATTTCTTCAGCGCGTTTGGCCAGTCCGTCCATGATTTCAACGCGCGTGCCGGGCGGCATTTCCAAATCCACGCGGACTTCACTTTCGTCTGTTTCCGGCATCATTTCAAACCCGATGAAAGGAACCAAAAGCATCGCGCCGATAAACAGGGCAATCGCTCCGAATACGACTGTTTTGCGATGACTGAGCGACCAGCGAATTGCCATCTGGTAATTTTCGTCCAGCTTGTCCAGCGCGGCTCCGCTGACGGAAACGATCTTGGCCATAATGGCGTGACGTTTGGCGTCAGGTGGACGAACGCGCAAATACTTGGAGCAAAGAACCGGAACCAGCGTCAAGCCAATCAAGAGCGAGAAAAGCTGTGAAAAGCCGACGATGTAAGCCAATTGCTGGAACATGATTCCGGTCATTCCGCCCAAAAACACCAGTGGGACAAACACTGCAACCGAAGTCAGCGTTGACGCAATCAAAGGCGCGGCGACTTCTGACGTACCGCTGACGGCTGCTTCGGCATGTGTCAGCCCATTTTCGCGATGCCGGAAAACGTTTTCGATAATGACGATGGCGTTGTCCACAATCATACCTACGCCCAAGGCCAGTGCGCCAAACGACATGGTGTTCAGCGTAAAGCCATTGGCATACATCAGCAAAAATGTGCCGATGATGGTGATCGGAATCGAAGCTGCGACGATCATCGTGCTGCGGATGTTTCTGAGGAACAGCAGCAGCGCCAGAATCGCCAGCAAGCCGCCGGAAATCGCGGACTCTTTCAAATTATCAATGGACTGTTTGATGAACAGCGACGAATCCGAAATCGGCCAAACGGAAATGTTCGGGAAGTTTTTGTTGATTCGTTCAAGCTCTTGATTGACGCGCTGGGCAACGGCGACAGTGTTTGCGCCGGACTGTTTGCGAATCGAAAAGCGAATGCCGGGTTTGTCGTCAATGCGGACTTGCTGGCGAATTTCTTCGTGTGTATCTATGACCTCGGCGACATCTTTCAGGTAAATCGGTGTGGCATTGCGCGCGGCGACAACGACATTGCGAACGTCTTCGACGTCTTCAAACTCGCCTTGCGAGCGGAGCAGGACTTCGTACTTGCCTTCGTCAATTGGACCAACTGGACGGTTCTGGTTTTCGCGGCGCAGAATGTTGACGATGGTGTTGACCGACAAACTGTACGAGCGCAGTTTTTCAATTGAAAGTTTGACGTGGATTTCGCGTCGCAATCCTCCGCGAATGTCTATCGCCGCCACGCCTGGAACGCGCTCCAACTGCGGTTGGATGTCTTTTTCCAGCATTGTGCGCATTTCGCGCGGCTCCATGTCTCCGGAAACGGCCAGAAACATAATCGGAAATTGCGTGGTGTCGAATTTGAAGATCGAAGGCGGCAGCACGTCTTCGGGCAGAGCGCCGCGCACGCGGTCAATGCGTGTGCGAAGTTCGTTGGCGGCTTCGTCCAGATTGACGCCCCAATCGAACTGGACGCGGACATTGCATGAACCTTCCGAAGACGTGGAAGAGATACGATAGACACCCGGCGCGGAACTCAGCGCCGATTCGATGGGCCGCGTCACCAGATTTTCCATTTCTTCCGGCGCAACCCCAGGATAGTCCGCGCGAACTGACAGCGTGGGATTTTGGATTTCCGGCATCAGGTCCACCGGCAACCGCATAAAGGCGATTGATCCCAGCAGAACCAGCACGGACATGAACATGTAAATGGTGATCGGCCGACGTACTGAAAATGCAGGCAAACTCATCGTTTAACTTCGCCTCCTTGTTGTCCCGCTTGTCCCTGAGCTTGTTGTTGGGGCGCGCCGCCTTGTTGAGTTCCGGCTTGTGCCCGCTCCATCGGGCGAACTTTGTCGCCATCTTTGATCAGATTGACGCCTTGTGTGATAACTTTGTCGCCCAGCTTCAATCCGCTCAGCAGTTCGACTTTATCTTCTTGCGTCAACCCGGTTTCGACTTCGACAAATTTGGCTTTCTCGGCTTCGATAATGTAAACGCCGGGCTTGTCTCCGCGATACACCAGTGCATCACGCGGCAGCAGCATCGTTTCGCGTTCCGTGCCCAGGTTCAATTCGACGCGGGCAAACATTTCACCTTTCAACGCGCCGACTTTATTCGGGATTTCGATTTCCACGTGGCCGTTGCGCGTTTGCGGATCGAGCAACGGAGAAATGCGCATCACTTTTCCGGTGAAGGATTGGCCCGGCAAGCTGTCAACCGTGACGCTGACTTGAGCGCCTTTTTTGATTCGGGAAATGTCCTGTTCCGAAGCTTTGGCTTCGATGACCATCGGGCTGATGCTGACGATAGTGACGATGGGAGTGTTGGCTCCACCCATTGCGCCAATGTCCAAATGACGCTGGGCGACGACGCCCGTGATTGGAGCAAAAATACGCGTCTGGCTTTGGCGAATGGCCAATTCCCGTTGCTCGGCTTCGGATTGGCGGCGTTGCGCGCGCGACAGTTCCAGTTGGGAAAGGGCGACGTTATGGCGCATTTCCAGCGCGTCAAGTTCCTGGCGGGACAGAACGCCGGATTCGACCAGTTTTTTTCTGCGCTCCAGTTCCAGTTTTGCGTTGCTTAACTCAGCTTCGCGTTGCGCGATGGAGGCATCGGCGACCGCGATGGAAGCTTTGGAGCGTTCGATCTGCTGACGAATTTCGTCGTCTTCCAGCACGGCAATCAAAGCGCCGCGTGAGACGGAATGACCGACATCCACATGGATTTGGGTGATTCGTCCGGCAATCCTGGGATTTACGTCCACTTGCTCTTTGGGCTTTAGCGAGCCTGTCAAGGCAACTTTTTCGCTGATTTTGCCGCTGGTGATTTGGCCGGTTTGAACCTGCTGAACGCGGCCAGCACCCGCTCCCGCAGGACCGCCGCGACCAGCGCCAGGCGCTCCCGCAGCGCCCGCGACTTCATTTTTTGCTTTGATGGTTTTGTAAACCTTGAAACCTGTGAACCCGAACAGTCCCAGGAAGAGCAGAATTATCAATAAATGTTTGAACTTAAATTTTTTAGCCATGATTTTGAGGTGTGAATCGTCTCCTTCACGAAGGTAAAGACGATCTCAAAAAGAGTCGGATACAGATTTTTTATGGTATGCGGTGAAAGCTAAGCTGTTGTTTTAATTGCCGTTTTGGGCGAGCAGTTTCTGCTCACCCTTCAGCCAGCGTCTCAAGTAAGCCTGGACTCGGTATGCAAGAAGAAAAACTTCAGACAGGATTTTCAGGATTCAGATGAAGATAATCCTGTGCAATCTTGTCAATCCTGTCTATTTTCTCTTTGCCTTTCTTCGTGCCTTTTCGTGTGGCTTCGTGGGAGAAGGCAGTTATTTCTTTACTCGTTTGCCGATGCAGTACAGGAAGCCCGAAGTCCGCATGAAAATCTGGCCATCAGAAATGGCAGGGGAACTCAGGCAATAATCGCCAAGCGCATTTTCCGCCAGAATTTCAAACTGTGGTCCGGCTTTGACGACGACGGTGAAGCCTTCTTCGTTAGTGGCGTAAATCTTTCCGTCAGCCAGCACTGGCGAAGAGCTGTAGGTGCCGGGTTTCATTCGTTGATTGCTGTAAATTTCTTTCCCGGTTTTGGCATCCAGGCAAAACAGCGTGCCGTTGTCGCGCACCATGTAAAAGTATTTGCCATCCGTTACCGGCGTAGGAACATCCGGTCCGTTGGCGAAGCTCCAGGCGACGTGGCTGTTGGTGATGTCGCCACTTCCACCTGCTTTCAGTGCCAGATAGGGATTGCCTCGGCTGCCTGCGTAAATCAGCCCGTCGAAAACGATCGGCGAATTGACGATTCGGTTAAACGGAATGTTTTGCGGATTCAGGCCATAGGCTCGCCACAATTCTTTGCCGGTTGCCAGATCGTGACCGGTAATGCAATCGCCTCCACTGAGCACGATTTGCGTGATGTTTCCTTGCTTCAACACAGCAGGCGTGATGTAGGCGTCTGGCGATTCCGTGATGGCTGGCGTCGGACGTTCATGCTTCCAAATGGTTTTGCCTGTCGCTTTATCAAGTTTCAGCAGGTAAGAAGGATCGTCGGTGCGCATGCCGTGAAGCACAGGAACGTACAGCGCGTCTTCATAAAGCAGCGGCGATGACGCATAGCCCCAGTTCAAGCCGAACTTGCCGTACTCTTTTTGAATGTCGCGCATCCACAATTCATTGCCTTTGAAATCAAAGGCGCGCAGCACGCCCATTCCTGTCTGCACCCAGACGGTCTTGCCATCGGTGACTGGCGAAGGCGAAGACATATTTTGTTTTCGCATCATGTGGTCACCCTCGCCCATCGGTTTTTTCCACAGCAATTTTCCCGTCGTGCGATCCACTGCCCAGAACGACAGCGTGGCAGCGGTTTTGGTGCCATCGGCAACATTCAGGAAAATCATGTTGTCCCAGATGATCGGCGTCGAACCGCTGCGATCCGTCATCGCCAGCTTCCAGGTAACGTTCTCTTCTGTGCTCCATTTTATCGGCAGATTTTTTTCATTGCTGATGCCGTTCAGCATGGGGCCACGCCATTGTGGCCAGTTTTCAGCGGAAACAATGGCGAGTGAGAGCGTAGAGAGCAGAGCAGTAAGAGCAATAGCGAGCGACAACGTGCGACGCATGGAAATTCCTCCGGTTCAAGTTGGTCGTTTGTTTGAAGCGATGGTTGCTGGAAGCAGTATGGTAGACGAAAGAAATAAACTGCGAAAGCCGCAACCGGTCATTCTTTCAATTCGTCGTTAGCAAAGACAGCAATTCAAGTTTCATGGTTGCAGCGGAAATGTTATCTATGGCTTCCGCCACTTTAAGATCAGTTTGCAAATGAATGCATGGGATAGCCACAGAGACCACAGAGCGCTCCGAGGGGGTGTCAATCTCTGTGATCTCTGTGGCTACCCATCAAACCGAACTGAAATGTGATCTACTTTCTGAATTTCCAACATCACATCAGGAGAACACCTTATGTCGGGCAATACATTTTCCCCCGCATTGCGTTTGGCAACCGCGCTCGGTTTGAGCCTGGCGCTGATTTTCACGCCAATGGCAAATGCGCAACAGAACAAATCGGTCGTGCCGGATTCGAAGGACTTGGATGTCTCGTCAAGCGAGATGAAATCTTCCATCGAACGCTATGTTGCCGACCGCGGTAGCCTGTTTCGCACCTATCCGGTTGATAATTCTTCAGCGCGTCAAGCGCGGTTCAAACAGTTTTATTCCGACTGGCTGGCGACAATTGCCAGGATGAATTTCGATGCCATGAGCCAGGATGGCAAGGTGGACTACCTGCTTTTCCGAACGACTTTAGAGCACGAATTGCAGCAACTCGAAATCCAGGACAAGGCGCTGGCAGAAGTGGCTCCGTTAATGCCGTTCGCGCAAACCGTCACTGATTTGGCTGAATCGCGTCGGCGAATGGAAAAAATCGAACCGTTCAAAATTGCCAACACGCTGAATGAAATGAACAAGCAGATTGAAGCGACGCGGCGTTCGGTCGAAGCCAGTTTGCGCGCCGAGCCCGGCAAGTTGAAACGCACTGTCGCCAATCGGGCGGCAAGCACTCTGAATGGTTTGCGAAATACCTTGCGCGTGTGGTTTGGCTACTACAACGGCTATGATCCGCTGTTCACGTGGTGGGTGGATGAACCGTACAAAGCCGTTGATCAGTCACTGACGAATTACGCCACGTTTTTGAACGAGCGCGTTACCGGTCAACGTGGAGGTGGCGCGACGATGGCTGCGGCGGGTGCTGGCGGTCCTGGCGGCGGCGGACGTGGCGCAGCCGGAGGGGGTCCTGGTGGCGGCGGTTTTGGTCAAGGTGGAGGAGGCGGGTTTGCCGGTGGGCGACCCGGCGGTGGAGGGGGCGGAGCAACTAATGCTCGCGCCGGAGATTCCAGCGACATTATCGGCGATCCGATTGGCCGCGAAGCGCTGATGGTCGAACTGCAATCGGAAATGATTCCTTACACGCCGGAAGAGTTGATTGCCATCGGCTGGAAAGAACTGGCCTGGTGCGAAGAAGAAATGAAAAAAGCTTCGCGTGAACTTGGTTTTGGCGACGATTGGCATAAGGCGCTGGAACACGTCAAAAACAAATACGTCGAACCTGGCAAACAGCCGGAAATGATCAAAGGTCTGGCGTTGGAAGCGACTGAATATGTCGAGAAAAACAATCTGGTGACGGTCCCGCAACTTGCGAAAGAAGATTGGGCGATGGAAATGATGTCGCCGCAACAGCAATTGGTCAGCCCGTTCTTTTTGGGTGGTCAGAACATTATCGTTTCGTACCCGACCAACACGATGGCGCACGTACTGAAATTGATGAGATTGCGCGGAAA
>CAZMXG010000050.1:0-41143 GCA_964570175.1 uncultured Heliomicrobium sp.
TCGAGCTTGTCGAAGAATGGGATACCCTCACCAATCAAGATCGGCAGGATCGAATACCGAACTTCATCGGCGAGCCCGCAACGCAGGCATTCGCCCGCAACCATTCCACCGCCTACAAACCAGATGCTGCGGAACGTCGAGCGCAAGCGGCCATTCACCAATTCCCTGAGATCGCCTGCATAAAACTCGACTGTATCCCTGGTCCGTGGCAGCGCGCGATGCGTGAGGACAAAGGTGGGTTTGTCGCCATAGGCCCACCCTAACCCTTGGGCCTCAAAACCGAGCGCTGTCTCGTAAGTGCGTGCGCCCATAACGTAACAGTCAATCGTCTTGAGGAACGCCTCGACGAATTCGGGATCCATGCTGTCTCCGCCTTCGAATTCATCTGCCGTCTCCATCCAGTCAACACTCCCATCCTTTCGAGCAATGAATCCGTCAAGGCTTGCCACCATGTGAATCGTTACGCGAGAATCAATGATTGCCATCGTTCACGTCCTGCTTTCTTTGATGCCATAACCTTTCGCTGTTCTTATAAAACATCACTCGACTGCTGGCGATGACTGCAAGCACGCCTCTCAGTTCTTTTTCCCTACGCGGTGGTTTTCAATTTACCGCCCAGAATCGTCATTGGAATTAGAATCGCCGTAAAGATAACGTGATACCAAATGGGAACATACTGCCAGGATAGAATCGCTTTCAGTAAACCCAAGGCCAACAGCAGAAAGCCGAGGATCAGCGGCGCGCGTTTGTTTTCCCTGGCGATCAACGCAGCCAGAAATCCAGATATGATCGAAGCGATTGAACCGCAGACAATGTGCGTAAGGAGAAACTTCGTATCTGGATTGAACTGACCACCATTGGTAAGAGCCGCTTCGAACGCAAGTTGTTGAGCTCCAAACCACTCCGGCCAAATGGCCGAAAGAGCCTTCTCGCCTCCGAACCACAGGATTGCCCAAGCAAAAAATCCGGCAATAACGCCTAAAATGATTCGTACCATAGATTTCCTCTTTAGTTTTATCTTTACAGACTGCCCCAAAACTCAGCAAGATTCGATACCAGCGATTAGAGGTGCCAGGGATTCCTATGTCACAGCCTTGCACGCCTAACAACCCGCTCACGGCGGCGGCAGCCTCGACTACCGAACATTGGCTACCGAAAGCCGCTCCGGTGGAGCTGATAAGCGTTTCGACGAATGGCTACCTTTTCGGCTCATACCGCATCGCCACCGCCCCCGAGCCGAGCTCCTGCCGGCTCACAAGCTTCAAGTCAACGTACTTCGATAGACCCGAAAACAATGTCGGGCCATGACCGGCCAGCCTGGGATGCACCACGAATTCGTACTCATCAATCAGGCCCAGCTCCGCCAACGCCAATGGGAGCGATACGCCTCCCACAAACAATCCCTTGCCCGGTTCCTGCTTGAGGTGCTGAACGGCCCTTCCCAGATCCCCTCGCACGAGTTCCGCATTCCAATCCGCCCGATCCAGCGTGCTTGATACCACATATTTTTTTGCCGCGTTGATCGTTCGGGCGAAAGGGTCCATCCAATCAGTCCTCGCTCCCGTCTGCATCGGCGGCCGGAACGCTGCCTCCATCATTTCGTAAGTCACCCGGCCAAAAAGGAGGGCATCGGCTTGGTCGAGGTTTTCGACCGCGTGACGATGCAACTCTTCGTCCGCGGGAATTGCACGATGATCGCAGCACCCGTCCAATGTAACATTGATGGAATACCGAAGCGGTCGCATATTGATTTACCCTTTCTGCTTTTGGTGATCGTTTATGGTTTATGAGAGCGTCGAAGTGCTGCACACTGTGATCATCGGTCGCTGTGTGAAACTGGCAGGAATTGTACTACTGGCTCAGCGACTCTGGTGCATCAATTGTTGGGCAGGTTCTTCAGAGCAACAATAAACGCCCTGCGACAAGCAACACCCCTGCAAACCCAAAGTTGAGGAGGTTGAGATCAATCCCGAATTTGTTTTCAACGCCTCCCTCTTCATCGCTCAAACTCCCTCCGTAAAGCGAGCGGAAGGCGGCACTAACAAAGAACGCGCCCAGCACGCAGAAACTAAGCACCATTGCCAGACATACGCCCATACCAGGCTGGATCTTTGGCGACCAGAGCAAATACATGGCAACGGCGGCGATCGCAGAGCCTGTCAAAGCCTGCGTTACGACGTGAAAACGAGCATGCTTTGGCCACTTTGGGTGACGAGCGTGCGTTGAGCTCAAGTCCACAATCAGCGGCACCAAGCCATATTGAAGGATGGCAATTGACATGAGCAGGAGGCCAGGTATTTGTCTTTGCATCTATATTTGCACTTTGACGAAGCCCTTCGCGCTAAAGCGCTAACGCCTGCATTCAGCAGGGCCGTGAACGGCAATGGCCGGGGCCTAAAAACTGCGCTTCACGGCCTCCGCTGCAACGGGTTGTTAGGCCTCACTTTGTCCGCCCCGCCTTTTGCTGCTCGTTGGGCGCCGGGCGCGGTGCAGACGGTTGCGGACCGTCCATCGATGCTCTGCGGTTTATTGCGGCAGCAATTCCATCAAGGTCTGGAAATAATGTCGACCTGGTGATGCCAAGTTGCGAGAGCTGTTTCCGCATTTTGTGGCGGGATGCAGCAGGAATTACCAGCTGCCGCAGATCGCCTGGCCACTTGACCGTGCGTTGTGGTCTTGCCAAAGGGGCTGGATGTGCGGTGAAACAGCCACCCTGAACTGTGATGCGTTGCGTGACGTGGGGAGGCCAGTACGACACAACGGATTTGGTCGCGAATGGGTCAGCGTCGGGATCGGCCGTTTCTCCGTCATGGTGATAGCACCACACAACGCTATCGGCAGCCGAGTTCGGATCCTCGCAGGCGAAATAGAGAGCGCCCAGTGAATTCGTCGTCCAGTCGAGTAGACGAGTGGCCAGTCCATGATGTTGTGCCAGTGCAAGCCATTCCCACTGGTTTTGCGGCGGCGTTGGCGCGAGCGGCCTGGCAGCCTTTTTGAACTCCTCAAGAAGCCAGGACTCATGTTTGTCGCGAGTCCAGCGAACCTCTGCTCTGTAGTTGCTGAAGTCGAGACGATCAATTTGAGGCGTTGGGTCCCAGGCGCGATCACGCTGTCCACGAAAGACCCAGAGATCATCTGGCCTTCCGCGCTTTTCTAGCATCGTTTGCAGGTAGCCCGGCACGTCATTGACTTGACCGAGATTAATGAACTTGAGCTTCGGCATAGCAAGGTGTCCTTAAAGCTTGGCGAGTTCAGGGGAGGTTACCTGTGGTGCCTAACGCCATGTTAACCGTGCCGCGCCTGTAACATTGGCATCAAACACAACCATCGTTGGCGCGGCTACGGTTTAATGGATGTTAGGCCGGCTTTCACCTTTGAGGAATTATTTCCTTTCCCATTTCTCCGTACCTGTTCCTCGAAGTGCGCCTTCTTTTGAATACTGCGTCCGTTCAACTGTCATCACTTTGCCGTCAGATGAAAACGTCATTTTTCGCCGATTATGAACGTACCCATTAGGTCTTTCGCGTTTTATGTCCAAAATAAAATTCTTCCCTTCCCACTGGGCAATCAACGTTGCCGGTTCCCCTTCAATCTTTTGCTCGTGAGACTTGCCATCAGTCATTCCCTTCAAGTCTAGCGTCCTTTCCCCAGCCCCATCTTTAATTCGATAAAGAAGGTAAAGGTATGGTTCATTATGAACGATCATCATGGTTTCTGTTCCCGGATTTCCATACCCATCAACGGACAAACGCTCCCAAGTACCACTAAGGTTCAATTTCGTGGTTTGGGCAAAAGTTGCGCAGGCTATAGCAGCAACTAGACTGGCGATAATAATGTTTCGCTTCATAGGTGATCTCCTTTTGTTTTGTACTGCTTAGTTCTTGATATTTGCTAGGTCACGAAGGCCTAACGCCCGCGTTCAGCGGGGCCACGAACGGCATAGCGGGAAGCCATGAGAACCGTGCTTCGTGGCCTCCGCTGGAACGCATTGTTAGGTTTCCGCCTTGCGATTCAAGTATGCTTCGATGCTCTCGCGTAGTTCTGTTACTCGCCGTTTATAGCCTTCTCGCGTTTCCTTATCACTGATCTCCGCGATGTTTGCTTCCACTTCGCTAAGCGCCTGCAAGTCTTCATTGGCATCTCCAAGATAGCCATACGGCAATTCATGAACAGCATACCCCACTCCGTTGATGATCGTCTCAGCCAATCGGCTGCGTGCGATCTCATCCTCAGGATTGAGTCGTATCGCTGTTTTGAGATGGTCTGGCGTCCCCAGCCAGCGATGCGGCTCTCCATTGTTAGGCTCGCGCTCAATCCAATCAAAGAATGTCGGTTTAATAAACTCTTCATATAGCGGATGCGGAATCAGCAAGTAGGTATCGGTATGTTGCTGGATAAAATTATACAGCCAGCTAATGAAGTTCTTCTTTTCAGAGAAAGTCCAAGTTGCTGCCTGTTGAATCAAAACGGTTAGATGAGTGAGCGCATCCTTTCTCAAACCTTTGTCGAGCAATTCGCAAAACTTTACATATTCATTCCAAGCTGGAATCGCCGAGGCTGCTTTTGCAGCTTCGGTCAGGGAATTGAATGCCTGGTTTCTCCAAAAGTACATACGATCGTTTGGAAACCTAACATGAATTAGGTTGCCAAACTCGGTGTCTAGTATTAACCACTTGCGTCTATTAGTAGACACTTGTGTCCAATACTAGACATCGAGCGGTGTCTGATATTAGACACTATCTAGTGTCTAATATCAGACACCTAGAGTTTGACCATTCGTGTCTTCAGACCAAGCGCGATTGCCTGGTCGTAGGAAATTTCCCACACTCCTTTTTCACGGTTCCACCTTCCGCCAGCCTGTTTGATGCGTCGCTGCAAGTCAGTTTCTTTCAGTTCAACACGCACCCCGACGAAGGATGGTCTTTCGGGAGGTGTCCATCCGGATTCTTCGACAATGAGTTCGACAGTCGTGAAGCGTTTGCGTTGCAGCTTGTCATAACGGTAGCGAACACAAAACAACTGGTCGCCGTATCGGTCGAGGAATTTCTTGGTTCCCTTCTGGCCGGGAGTCAATGTGCGCCGAGCTTGCATACGCGCTCCCCTTGAAATCGTGAAAAAGTAAATCGTGAACAGCTTGGTGCTTGAGCGTGAGACGGCGCGGAGTATACGCCGCGTTTTTTGGCGGGGCAATGTATTTGGGCTGAGCAGATGCCGCGACCGGCGGAAGCGGGATTAAGAGGATTGTCGCTTGTTACCGGTCGCGATTTTGATTTGGCTACACAGTCAGATGCAGTCCGCAATTGGCCAACACTTCTGTCGAAATGATGGTTTCATTGCGTTCGGCTCCGGTGGAAATAAACGCGAAGGGCGCGCCGGAAACTTCAGACAAACGATTGATGTACTGTTTGGCGCGCGCGGGTAACTCGTCAAAATTCGAGATGCCGACGGTTTTGGATTTCCAGCCGGGCATGGATTCGTAAACCGGTTCAGCAGCACACATCTGGTCGGCGTCGTAAGGGACTTGTTCTGTTACTTGTCCGTTAATTTTGTAGGCGACGCAGATTTTGATTTCGTCCAGATCGTCCAGCACGTCCAGCTTGGTCAGCGCCAGTGCATTCAGACCGTTTACCATCACCGCATAACGAGCAATCACACCATCAAACCATCCAGTGCGGCGCGGGCGTCCGGTCGAAGCGCCATATTCCCCGCCTTTGGCGCGAATGGCTTCACCCAAAGCGTCGTTCAGTTCTGTGGGGAATGGGCCGCCGCCAACGCGCGTAGTGTAGGCCTTGATCACCCCAATGGTGGCATTGATAGCAGAAGGCGGGATGCCGGTTCCGGTACAGGCGCCACCGACGGCGGAACTGGACGAAGTAACAAACGGATAGGTTCCGTGGTCAATGTCCAGCATGACAGCTTGCGCGCCTTCCAGTAACAAAGACTGACCTTGCCGCGTAGCCTGATTCAGATAATAAGTCGTGTCGGTAACGTGCGGAGCCAGCAATTCGCTCCAGCGTAAGCCATCTTTGATCAACTGTTTTTCGTCAACCAGTTCTCCGCCTAGCATCTTCAATAAGCGATTGGCTTGTTCGGCGTTATGCGCAAGCTTTTCGGCCAATGCGGCGGAGTTCGTGAGGTCACCTGCGCGGATGCCTCGGCGAGCCATTTTCTCTTCGTACGCCGGGCCGATGCCACGCATGGTTGTGCCGACGGCGTTGCCTCCGCGATTGGCTTCGATGGCGCGATCCAAAGCGACGTGATGCGGCAAGATCAAATGAGCGCGATTGCTGATCAACAGATTCTTTTCGTTGACTTCAATTCCCTTTGCCCGAAGGTCGTCAATTTCTGTCAGCAAAGCTCCGGGGTGAACGACGACGCCATTGCCGATGACACAGGTTTTGCCGGGATGGGTGATGCCGGAAGGAATCAGGTGCAGGACGAATTTTTGATCTTCGCCGTTGCGGCGAATGATGACGGTGTGGCCAGCGTTGTGGCCTCCCTGATAACGGGCGACGATGTCGAAATGCGGCGCGATCAGGTCAACAATTTTGCCTTTGCCTTCGTCGCCCCACTGCGCTCCGATGATTGCTAAGTTCATGCTTGGTGTTTTCCCACACGAAGAAACACGAAGGAGCATGAAGATTCGCTATCTTCGTGATCCTTCGTGCATTTCGCGGATAGTCTTAAACTTCCTGCTTACAGGCGAAACTTACGCCAGGACTTTGTCTATTAACTGCGAGATTTGGGCTTGTCCTAAAGCACCAACGTGGCCGTTGACCACCTGGCCGCCGGAAAAGACGAGCAGCGTCGGAATGCCTTTGACGCCGTAAGTCGAAGGCGCTTCCAGGTTTTCGTCCACATTCATTTTCACGACTTTGACTTTGCCTTGATAGGCTTCGGCGACGGCTTCAACCGAAGGCGCAATCTGGCGGCAAGGGCCGCACCACGGCGCCCAAAAATCCACCAGCACAGGTTTGTCCGCTCCCAGCACTTCTGTTGCCCATTGGGCATCCGTTACTTCAGAAACAAATTGACTCATACTTCCTCCTCAAAAAATTACGCAAACTATTGGTTTGCTTTGGTTTTCAAACTCAGCTTCCATCTCGGCGGGCATTATAACAAATGCCTTTCGTCAGCCAACAAACAGACAGACCTTTCCCAATCACCAGCCGCGTGAAAGTCTGGCTTCGACAATCTTTTGATAAGCATTCCGGTAATTGTGCGCCGCACGATCCCAGGAAAAGTCTTCGCGCATGCCGTTGCGTTGCAATTTTCGCCAAGCGTCACGGTCGTAATACACCATCAAGGATTCATAGAACTTTTCGACCAGACGATCCGCAGAGTATTCGTAAAACTTATAGCCATTTCCCTGCTCCGTCGTGCGTTCGAAATTGGTGATGGTGTCGTCGAGTCCGCCCACCCCACGAACAATTGGAACCGTCCCGTATTTCAAACTGTACATTTGGTTTAGCCCGCATGGCTCATAAGACGAAGGCATCAGAAACAGATCAGCTCCGGCTTCAACCTGATGCGACAGCGCGGTGTTGAATCCGAAATACACGCCAACCTGTTTGGGCACTGTGTCGCGGACGTGTTGGAAGTAATTTTCGTAGCTTTCCGCGCCCGAACCCAGCAGGATGAAATAGGCTCCAGTTTCCAGAATTCGCCAGATGGCCTCGGTCGTCAGGTCAATTCCCTTTTGCGAAGTCAACCGCGTAACGATTGCAACGACAGGCCTTTCCAGGTCTACCGGCAGATGATATTTTTCCAGCAGGTCGCGTTTGCAGGCCAGTTTGCCTTCCAGGTCATTGGCCGAATAATTCGCTGCCAGATATTTGTCGGTTTCCGGATTCCATTCGTTGTAATCAACGCCGTTCAGAATTCCCAGCAAATCGCCCCGCCGCCAACGCAACAACCCATCCAGCTTGTTGCCGAACTCAGGCGTTTGAATTTCTTCGGCGTACTTCGGGCTGACGGTCGAAAGCGCGGTTGAAAAATGCAGCCCGGCTTTCATCGAACTGACAGTTCCCAGAAATTCCATTCCGTCATAAACCTGCCAGTCGAAACCGAATTTCGGCAACAGGTCTTTGTCAAAAAATCCCTGGTACGCCAGATTGTGAATGGTGAACAGCGTCGCCGTCCGGGCAAAGAAAGGATCGTTCCAGTAAACATTCCTCAAGTACGCGGGAATAAAGCCGGTTTGCCAATCGTTGCAATGAATTACATCCGGCGCGGCGCCAATGCGTTTGGCCAGTTCCAGCACGGCGCGGCTGAAAAACGCAAAGCGTTCGACGTCGAAATTCCCGCTGCCGTAAATGTATCCGTGGCCGAAGTATTCCGCGTTATCTATAAAATAAACCGGCGCGCCGTCCATCCAGTCGCGCCAGACGGCGGCAGATTTGATGGTTCCAGCAAACGGAATGCGCAAATCATCAAAGACCATTTCGCCGGTTTCGTGGCTGACCACATCGCCGTGCCGTTTTCCGAAACCGGTGTAACGCGGCGTGATGACCGCAACGTCACAGCCTGTGCGTGACAAAGCTTGCGGTAACGCCCCGGCCACATCGCCAAGCCCGCCGGTTTTCGAATAAGGCACAACTTCGGATGAAGCCAGAATGATGCGCATCTACGTCTTTAGTGAAGTGAGACTTTCTTTGTTTGGAATGTCGAATTGGACGCGGAGTCTAAAGTCGCGCTTGAAACCTTGTCAAGCAACGTGAAAAAGCGACAATAGCCACCGTCAAATACGAAAATCTTCGACAGGATTTACAGGATGAGTCAGTACCGCGACCGGTAGGGAGCGTCACTTCGTAATTTACGCGATACGTCAAACCTACTCCCTACCGGTCGCGGTACTGACTCAGTTCCACGTTATTGAATCCTGCAAATCCTGTCTACAACTTACCCGCACTCAAGAAGGAGAACTCTATGCTGCGAAAATTCAGAGTCGCATTGCTCTGTCTGACTTTGCTGGTCAGCCCACTATCCGCGTTTGCTCAGGGGCCAGCGGCGACACCCGACCCCGACATTCAAGCCAAAATTCGTAAAGAGGGAATGGAAAATTCCCAAATTATGAAAACGATGCACTATCTAACCGACGTCTATGGCCCGCGCCTGACGGGCTCGCCGAATCACAAGGCTGCTGGCGAATGGGTGATCAAACAAATGGCTTCGTGGGGATTCAGCAACGGCCATCTGGAACCTTGGGATTTTGGCCATGTTGGCTGGCTGAACGAACGCGCAACCGGCCATGTCCTTTCCCCATATAAAGAACCGCTTGTTCTGGAAACTCTGGCTTGGACGCCCAGCACGAACGGCACGGTTCGCGGCCAGGTTTACCAAATGATTCCGCCGACTTCACCGACCGAAGACGAATTCAAGGCGTTTCTGGAAACCCAGAAAGACAAGGTCAAAGGCAAGATCGTCATGGTCGGCAAACAGGTCATCATCCCTGTCGGCTTCGAAGCGCAAAACAAACGCATTGACGACACCATGGCCAAAAACATGTACTCCGGCGCTGGTGGCCCTGGCGGAGGTCCTGGTGGCCCCGGCGGTCCCAGAAGAGGCGGCCCGGAGCCGCAGCAACCCGGACAACCGCGCAAGCTGACTGCTCGTGAAATGAGCCAGCGGTCTGGAGAATTTTTGGCAACTGCGGGCGCGTTGGTCATGATCACAGACACCGCCGCCGAAGGCCGTATGGAACAGCGCCGCGTTCGCGCGTTCAACAATCGCAATTTCGATCCGACCAAATTTCCGCCCGCTGTGGTTGTCAGCAATGAAGACTTTGGACGCATGCAGCGCATCCTGGCGGATGGCACAGCGATTGAAGCCGAATTCAACATCGTCAATCAGATTTACCCCGACGGCAAAACTTCATACAACACCATTTCCGAAATTCCCGGAACCGACAAAAAAGACGAAGTCATCATGCTGGGTGGCCATCTGGATTCGTGGCATTCGGCGACCGGCGCAACGGACAACGCCATTGGCTGCGCGATCATGATGGAAGCTGCGCGCATCTTGAAAGCCATCGGCGTTCAACCGCGCCGCACCATCCGTGTTGCGCTGTGGGGCGGCGAAGAGCAAGGCCTGCTGGGTTCGCAAGCCTACGTCAAAGAACACTTTGGCACGGCGGAAAATCCGAAACCGGAATACGCAAAGTTCGGCGGTTACTTCAACATTGATTCTGGCACGGGCCGTCCGCGCGGTTTGAACATCTTTGGCCCGCCTGAAGTCGCGGATGTACTGAAACCTGTGCTGGCGCCCTTTGAAGACCTTGGGTTTTACGGCGTTCGCGCTTCTGCCAGCCGTGGATTGGGTGGAACCGACAGCACTTCGTTCAACGCTGCGGGTTTGCCCGGAATCGGCGCGCAGCAAGACCCGATTGAATACGGCAACATCACTTGGCACACAAATATGGACACCTACGAACGCATCGTCGAAGATGACGTGAAGAAGGCTGCCATTGTGTTTGCCGCTGCTGTTTACCATTTGGCAATGCGCGACGAATTGCTGCCACGCTTTAGCAAGGAGAACATGCCTGCGGCTCCAGCAGCGCGTCCCTAACCAACAGATAACCATCTAAAGAGCCGGAAAGGGCGAGGGTTTAAGTCAAAACCTTCGCCCTTTCTGTGTCCCACCACAAATCCTGCAAGTCCTCTTCGCCACTGTCGTTCTCTTTTCGCCAATTACTAAAGAATTGAAACTTGAATGTAATCCTCAACGTTTGAGCCGGTGTCTCAGTAGAAAATTTGTCGCGAACCAACAATTCAGGAGGAGAAAGCTATGACCGCCCTTGCTTTCAAACCGCGCGAGCATGTCCGCCAATTTCTAGTAATTGGTGTTGGCTCGCTGTTGCTATTGGCGCTGCTGGCCCTGCTGTTCATCCCACGTTTTCGCTCGAACCCAATCACGAACGCCTTTGCCTCTTCCGATTCAAGCCCAACGAATTTGCCGGTAACTGAAGTCCGTCGCGGCGGAATCAAGAAAGTTTTGCTGTTGGATGGAGAATTGCGCGCCGTGCGTTCGCAGACGATTTACTCCAACACTTCGGAAGACGCCAAAATCGTTTATATGCCGCCAGAAGGCATGGTCATCAAAGCGGGCGAGCGCGTGGTGGAGTTGGATAGCGGCACGATTTTGACCAAGATCAAAGACACCGAAGAGCGCATTGTCGCCGCCGAAAACGAAATCGTTCGCACCCAATCGCAACACGAAGCAAGCTTGCGCGATCTGGAAGTCGAATTGAGCAAGTTATGGCTGACGCAGGAACAAGCCAAGCTGAAAGCCAAAATCCCAGCCGAAGTCCAAGCCCGCCGCGAATTTCAGGAAGCGCAACTGGCGCTGGAAAAAGCCAAAACCGAATACAACAACCACCTGGCCAAGATTGAACAGAAGAAGAAAGAATTCGCCGCCGAATTGCAGGTCAAAACGATTGATAAGCAGAAACTGCAAGTTCAGCTTGACCGCGCCAAAGGCAATCTGGATGGCATGCGGATCAAAGCCCCGGCGGACGGCATGGTGCTGTACGCCGAACATTGGGAAGGTCGCCGCAAAATGCAGGTCGGCGATGTTGTCTGGGGAGGCTGGCCGATTGTCCGTTTGCCCGACCTGACGGAAATGGAAGTCCTGGCGCAGGTCAACGAAGTGGACGGCCCGAAACTTTCCATCGGCAGCCGCTGCGAAGTCCGTCTGGACAGTTACCCGGATACTTCAATTACAGGCCAAGTCAAAGAAATTTCCCAAACCGCCATCAAAGCCGGTTGGATGTCCAAAGCCAAAATCTTTCGCGTCACAATTTCTCTGGATCGAACGGCGACCGAAATTATGAAGCCGGGAATGTCGGCGCAGGTGTCCGTCATCATCAACGAGACCGACAATCAATTGCTGGTTCCACGCTCGGCAATCCGGTTCGAAGGTGAAACCGCCAACGTCACGCGCATTGAACCTGGCGACGCCAAAAACGCACAACGCCATGTCGCCGTCACCATTCTGGGAGCCGACGCCATGAATTACGTCGTTGCCAATAACGGTGCGCTGAAAGAAGGCGATAAAATTTTGAGCCGATAAAACCAATAGACAGGATTTACGCGATTACACAGGATTTTCTTTTCCCCAACCAATCCTGAAAAATCTTGTGAATCCTGTCTACCACTCCCTTTTTCGAGAAGCCATGCCTAAACGAACTCGTAGAATCGCAATCAGCTTCACCGTTCTGGCCGCGCTGGCCGCCGCCGGATACTTTCTGTTTTTGCCGAGCGGGCAGTCGAAATGGCAATCGCTGTTTCCGAAGGTTGCCGCCACGGGCGAAGATTTCACCGTCACGCCGCGCACGTTGAAATTCAGCGTGGATGCCACGGGCGTGCTCAAAGCCACTTCGACGCAGGATTTTGGCGCGCCTCCGGAATTCGGCAATTACTGGCAGTTCCAGGTCGTCAACATGGCCGCCGAAGGCAAGCAGGTAAAAACCGGCGATCCGCTAATCACCTTTGACGCGCAGAAAGTCCGCGACGATTTGGGGCGATTTCAAAACGAACTGGATCAAGCCAACAAGGAACTGGAAAAAACCAAAGCCCAGATTGATCTGGAACGGCAGGAATTGATTTCCAGGCTGGCCCAGGCAGAAAACAATTTTGAAAAGCTGAAGCTGAAACAAACCAACGATCCGAATTTCGACGTGCCCAACAAAGTCGAAGAAGATCGCCTGGCGCTGGAACAGGCGCGGCGCGAAGTCGAAGCCTTGAAAGAACGTATTGAATGGCACAAGAAATCCAGCGAAGCCACATATCAGATCATTCAAAGCAAAAAATCGCGCGCCGAAAACAAGGTCGCCCAGATCAACGACGGCATGAAAAACTTCCAGTCCAAAGCCGACCGCGATGGCGTCGTGATTTACAAAACCAAGTGGAACGGCGAGCGATTCCAGGTCGGCGAAAACGTTTGGTCAGGCCAGACGATTCTGGAAATCCCCAACCTGACAACCATCATTGTCGAAGCATTCGTGCCCGAAGTAGATCTGGGCAAAATCAAAGAAGGTCAGCGCGCCGAAATCGCCATTGACGCTTTTCAGGGCAAATCCTATTCGGGCACAGTGAAAAAGATCGGCACGCTGGTTCGCCCCAAAGCCTGGGACATTCAAAACAAAATCATTGATGTGCAAATCGAACTGGATCAATTGGATGTGGCCACGATGCGTCCGGGCATGAGCAATAAAACCAAGATCGAAACCAGCGCAGTGGAAAACTGTCTGGCCGTTCCGCTGAAAGCGGTTCGGTCAACCGCCGAAGGCTCGCGTGTCAAACGCAAAACGGAGCAGGGCTGGCAGGAACAAACTGTGAAGCTGGGCGAATCGAACGGAACCGACATCATCATTCTGGAAGGATTGAAAGCGGGCGACAAAATCGCCAGTGACTTTGCCAAAGCGAAATAAACGCTGGGTACGCGCAGCTTCCAGCGCGCATCTCAGCAAGTTACGCTTTCCGGATCAATCGGCGAATCGCCAAACCACGCAGGCTGGAAGCACTGCGTACCCGGATTTATGAAACGATTACCAAAATTCGTTCGCACTGCCTTGATCGCGATCTTGCTGACAGCAATGGTTTCAGTCGCTATTTACGCCGCTCGCCGAGCATGGCCAACGGCCTCATCCGAAGTGCTGCCGCTGACCGTCACGGTTCAGCCGCGCGATTTTACGATCAGGATTTCCGCCAACGGTGAACTGCAATCCTCCGAATCCATGACCATCGCGGTTCCCTTTGTGCCGGTGCAGCGGCTTCGAATTGCCTCTGTTGTCGCCGATGGTCGCCACGTCAACAAAGGTGACGTGCTGGTGGAATTCGATCCGGCTGAGCTGGATTTGGAGATGCTGGAATATCGTTCCAGCCTGGAAGCCGCCAACCAGAAAATTACCAAAGGCGAACTGGCTTCGGGAACGGAAAAAACCGACATCAGCAAAGACAAACGCATCGCCGAACTGGAACTGCAAAAGATCAACGAGTTTTTGCCGCGCGATGAAAAAATCTATTCCCGCCGCCAGATCATCGAAGGCCAACTGGACAAAGAGTTTACGGAAAAGAAACTGGTCTTTGCCGACGCGCGACTGAGCTTGAAAGGCAAAGTGTATTCGCTGGACGAAGCCATCCTGTTGCTGGAACGCCAGCAAGCCAACAACAAAATCGGTCAGGTTGAACGCGCGCTGACTTCACTGAAACTGGTATCGCCCGCTTCGGGCATTGTTGTGTATACCAACCCGGATTTCTTCTTCGGCGGGTTTTCAATTCAGGCTGGACGCACGGTTTGGATCGGCCAAACGCTGTTCAACTTGGTCAACCCCGACAAGATGGAAGCCAAATGCTACGTGCTGGAAAAAGACGCGGGCGAGTTGAAAAAAGACCAAACCGTAACCGTTTCGCTCGATCCGTTTCCCGGCGTGACGTTCACCGGCAAGGTCAAAAGCATAGATAACCTGGCGCGTCCTATTGATCGTGATTCGCCGGTCAAATACTTCCAGACGGTTGTTTCCCTGGACAAAAACGACGTGAACCTGATGAAACCCGGCGTCAAACTGAAGGCCGAAATCAGCGCGACCTCAATGCAATCGGTGGTCGTCGTCCCACGCAGCGCCGTCGTCAAAAAAGAAGCTGATTACCTGGTGTACGTCGTCAAAGGCGCGGGCGAGTTTGAACCGGTCAAAGTGAAGCTTGGCCAGGGTGACATGATTCAGGTTGTCGTCACCGAAGGACTACAAGCCGGACAAGTGCTGGCGCTGAATCCTCCGGACGTAAAGCGCGAAACCAAAGAAGAGGCGAAAAAAGACAAATGAGACACCTGAACGAAGTCGCTTTAGCCGTAGGCAATTTGACCAGTCATAAGCTGCGCACGTTTTTGACAATGCTGGGCATGATTTTCGGCGTCGGCGCAGTGATCGCCATGCTTTCCATCGGCGCGGGAGCGGAAAAGGAAAGCTTGCGAATCATTGACACGATGGGATTGCGCAACGTCATCGTCAAAGATCGCGAAATGAAAGACGAAGACCTGAAAAAGATTCGCGAAAATTCTATCGGCCTTTCGTTGCGTGACGTGAAAGCTGTCACCGATGTCACGCCCGACCTGGAAACGTATTCGGCGCGCAAACGGGTCAAGACGTTCCAGGTTTTTTCCTTCAAAGGTAAAAGCGACGATTCCAACGTTGTTGGCGTCACGCCCAGTTATTTCCGGTTGGCTCGATACGATCTTGCCGAAGGAAGTTTTCTTTCTGAAACCGATCAAAAAGATTTTGAACAGTTCTGCGTCATCGGTTCGCGCGTCAAACAAAAACTGTTCGGTACGGGTTCGCCGCTGGGCCAGACGCTCAAAATTGACAAGATGTGGTTTACGGTTGTCGGCGTGCTGGCCGACAACAATCTGGCCAAAGACGAATTTGAAGGCGTCAAGCTGCAGGATTTCAGCAACGACATTTACATCCCGCTGGCGACGGCGCTGAAAAAATTCGAATTGAAACGCTTTGAATCCGAACTGGATGAAATTGTCGTCAGTTTGAAAAACACTGACGCCCTGAAATCCAGCGCCGTACTGATCAGCCAGGTGCTGGCCAACACGCACGGCAAAGCAGACGATTACTCCATTGTCGTTCCGCGTGAGTTGCTGGAACAGAATCAGCGAACGCAGCGAATTTTCAACATTGTCATGAGCTGTATTGCCAGCATTTCGCTGCTGGTTGGCGGCATTGGCATTATGAACATCATGCTGGCCAACATCCTGGAACGGACGCGCGAAATCGGAGTCCGCCGGGCTATCGGCGCTCGCCGTCGCGACATCTGGCAACAGTTTTTGATCGAAGCCCTGACCATCAGCTTCGTCGGCGGATTGATTGGCGTCATGTTTGGCTTTGCGGCTTCACGGTTGGTGGCGCTTTACGCCGAATGGAATACGGTCGTGACAGGAACTTCGATTGCGATGTCGTTTGGCGTTTCGGCGGCGGTGGGATTGATCTTCGGTTTGTATCCGGCTGTTCGGGCTTCAAGATTAGACCCGGTTGAAGCGCTACGGTACGAATAAATTTACCGTTCAAGACTTTTTTCACCGCAGAGGCGCAGAGAACGCTGAGGCATCGCAGAGAAAACATTGAAAATCTCTGCGTCAACTTTGCGTTCTCTGCGCCTCTGCGGTGAAAGGCTCATATCTTTAATACTGCTCTCTCAACCCGCTTTTGGATGCACCCACGGTTTTCGGTATTCGCGCGCCAGCAACTTGTTCGCTTCGGCATCGCCGACGACTTGATGTTTTTGCGAATCCCAGGTCAGTGAACGCCCCAGCTTCAACGAATTGTTTGCCAGAATGCAGCTTGTCGTCGAAATGTAACCTTGCTCGATGTCTGCAACCGGCTTGCTTCGCGTTTCAATGCAGCGCAGCAGGTCTTTCATGTGGCCGCGAATGGCAGGCGCAACGTGTTTTTCCAAATCCTTTTCGACCTTGTCTATCGGATATTCCTCAAGCTCCATCTTCACGTCTTTGTGAATTGGCTGTTCGTTTCTGTCCATTGGAATGTAGTCGAAACTATTCACGCTGGCTTTGAGCGTGCCTTTGTCGCCGTAAATCGTCGCTCCCCATGGATACTTCGGATCAGGCGGATGGCCGTACGTGCGATGCGTCCAAACCACAGGAAATTCCGGAAAGCTGAACGTTGCCGTTTGGGTATCGGTGATGTTTGCCTTGCTGGCTTTGTCTATCAGAATGCCGCCGCTGGAAGAAATCTCTTTCGGCCAACCTAAATTCAGCATCCAGCGAACCATATCCAGCATATGAATGCACATATCGCCCATGATGCCGTTGCCGTATTCCATAAAGGCGCGCCAGCTTCGCGGGTGAACCAATTTGTTGTACGGCCGCATCGGCGCCGGGCCAGTCCACATCTCGTAATCCAGGTAATCGGGCGGCGCGGTGTCGGGCGGATTTTCGCGGGTTCGCATCTGGTAGTAACAGTAAATTTCAACCAGCCCAATTTTGCCCAACTTGCCCGGTTTGATGACCTGCTCTATGGCGTCAATCAAATGCGGCGTCGAACGGCGCTGCGTTCCGACTTGAACAACTCGTTTGTGTTTGCGCGCGGCGGCCAACATCGCCTGCCCTTCAACAACATCAACGCTGATGGGTTTCTGAACGTAAATATCCGCGCCCGCTTCGCAGGCGGCGATCATCGGCAGCGCGTGCCAATGATCGGGCGTCGCGATCAGGCAAATGTCCAAATCTTTTTCTTTCAGCATCGCGCGGTAATCGCTGTATGTGCGCGGAGTCTTTTTCGATTCCTGGCGGCTGGCAACTTGCTCGGCGCAATCGGCCAACATCTTTTTGTCCACGTCGCACAGCGAAACAACTTCAACTGGCGCGACCTGCAACAGCCGGAACAGGTCGGATTTGCCGTACCAGCCTGTGCCGATCAAACCGACGCGCGCTTTCTTTTGCGCGAACTCCTCGGCGTACACATAGTTCCGACGTAAGACAGCCGGGGCGAAAACAACCCCCGCCGCACTCGCCTGTAAAAACTCTCTGCGTTTCATAAGCATTGCTCCTGGATGATGGAAGTGTTGAAAATTGCTTGCGCGGATTGTTTGCTGTTTTTCTGGAAGTTGCAATGCTTGCCGGTCAAACAAATAGCGCTTACTTCAATCGGTCTAGCGGCTTGTAAGCTTCGTCGCCCAAAACCAGCGTCCGCAAAGTCTTTCCTATATCACGGCCATTACTGCCGGACGGATTCCAACGTTGCGCTTCGCCTGTTGCGGCATTGATTTTCAGTCCCCACAATGGAGTCAGATTGTGAACTTCGCCGGTGATTCGCATATCGCCGTAAGCATCCTGTTCCCCGGGAACCGGCGCAATCAATCCATCCGCAAACCAACTGAAAACTTCATAGCGCCGCCGCGCTTCGTCGTTTGTCTTTGTGTTGACCGGCAAGTCGTCAAAAGTGGTCAAATCTGCCGAAGCGCCCGGCAGCACCCGCGGCGAACGAAACCAGTTCAATTGGATTCCATCGGCGTACAGCCTGCCGCCGCTGATGTACACCGAACGCCACATCAACATCCAGCCAGGAGCAGGCATCACGCGCGCCGGTTGTTCCACTTTATGGCCTCGCATTTCCGCCAGATGTTTCTGTGTTTCCATACCGCGATGGTGTTGCCAGGCGCCAAAGGCAAAATATAAACCAGTGAATACCAGCGCGATTCTCGCCCAACGCGGCTGCAACGTTTTCATGGTCAGAAACACACCGATGGACAAGGGAATGGTGTATAGCGGATCAACAATGGGAATCCAATCCAGTGCGACTCTGTAATTTGAAAATGGCCAGAACAATTGCGTTCCGTAGCTGGTGAACATATCCAAGGGCGCGTGCGTGGCGTAACCGATGATGGCCGCCCAAATGACCGCTTTCTTGTCATCGCGATACCGTTTCATAAATAGAAACGGCAGCGCCGCCAGCAATCCACCAAACGGAATGAAAAACAGGCTGTGCGTAAAATGCCGGTGAAACGTCCAGCCAACGGTCGGATCACTAAACGAGTATATGAACACATCCAGGTCAGGAACTACGCCGCCAACGGCTCCGATCAACCCAGCGCCGCGCGGCAATCGTTTTTTCAGTACCGCCTGAGCGGCCGCCGCGCCAAGCACTCCTTGCGTGATTGAATCCATCAGTTTTGCTCCACATCAGAAAAGAAATTTTGCTGGAAAAACGGCGCACAGTGTAAACGCTGGTTCGTCATAAACGAAGCTACACGAATGAAAAGGTTAGGCGAGTTTGCGACATCGGGGCTTTTTGCTACACTGCGGTTCGCTATAAATCGCGCACACAATCTTCGATTTAACTCAACGACAAAGGAACCAAAGGTGGCGGAACAGATCACTCAAATGCTCTTGAAATGGAGCAACGGAGACAAATCTGCGTTCGATCAGTTATTGCCGCTCGTCTATGACGAGCTGCGGCGATTGGCCAAAGGATACTTGCGGCGTCATTCAACCCAGAATTCTTTGCAGCCAACCGCTCTGGTCCACGAAGCATATTTGCGTTTGATCAATCAGGAACAGGTGAGTTGGCAAAACCGCGCGCAGTTTTTTGGTCTGGCGGCAAAAATAATGCGCGGGTTGTTGGTGGATCATGCCCGCCGCGCGCAAGCTGAAAAACGCGGCGGCAGCAATTTTTCCGTGTCTTTAAGCGAAGCCGATCGCGTTGGACATCAAAACGATCTTGACCTGCTGGCGTTGGATCAGGCATTGGACAAACTGGCGGAACTGGAGCAGCGTCACAGCCAGATTATTGAAATGCGTTTTTTTGCCGGCCTGACAATCGAAGAAACCGCATTGGCGATCGGAGTTTCGCACGCAACGGTTGAACGCGACTGGAATCTTGCGCGCGCCTGGCTGTTTCGCGAACTGAGTTAGAGCTAAATCGAGCCAAAGAAGAATAAGACTAAATTTTTGACAGGATTTTCATGATGTTTCAGGAATGACCCAGAGAATATTGCCATCCGGTTAATCATCATCTTGAAAAATCCTGTTTATCCTGTCCAAAAGTTTTGTGTTCCGATTTAGAAACAATCCAACTGAATTCTTGACTGATAATTCGACGTTCCCTTCCCCCACATTATGACGCCGGAGCTTTATCGGAAAATTAGCGACATTTACCACGCCGCTTCGGAGCTTGCGCCTGACCGGCGCGCAGAGTTTCTTTCCCAGGCCTGTGGTGACGACGAGTTGTTGCGGCAGGAAGTGGAACAATTACTGAGAAGCAACGAACTGGCAGGTTCTTTCCTTGCCAAACCTGCCGCCGAATTGGCCATTGAAAAGGTATTTGAGTCTTCTTCCCATCATGAACTGCTAATTGGGCGAGAGTTCGGCCAGTATCAGGTTTTGTCCAAAATCGGCGCAGGCGGAATGGGCGAAGTCTTTTTGGCCGAAGACAACCGGCTTGGCCGCAAGGTTGCGCTCAAGCTATTGCCCGCGGAGTTTGTCACCGATTCGGTCAGAGTTCGACGATTCGTCCGCGAAGCACAGGCCGCCAGTGCAACGGCGCACCCAAACATCGTTTCCATTTACGACATCGGCCAGAGCGAAAATATTCATTACATTGCCAGTGAATTTGTCCAGGGCGAAACCTTGCGTCATCGTGTTCGGCATTCAACACTTCAGCCAATCGAAGCACTGGGAATCGCCTTGCAAGTCACCAGCGCGCTGGCGTCTGCCCACAATGCCGGATTTATTCACCGCGACATCAAGCCGGAAAATATTATGGTTCGGCCCGACGGATTCGTGAAGGTTCTGGATTTTGGTCTGGCCACCATTACCAAACCTGCCTTTTACCAATCCGGTTCTCAATCCAGCGAACCGACCGCCATCAGCATGGATACATTGCCGGGAACCATTATTGGAACCGTCAACTACATGTCGCCGGAACAGGTTCGCGGCCAAAAAGTAGACGCCCGCAGCGATTTGTGGAGCCTGGGTGTCGTGCTGTTTGAACTGCTGGCTGGTCATTTGCCATTCCCCGGACAATCCGTGCCGGATACATTTGTCGCGATCCTGGATCGTCCACCATTACCGCTCAAAAATGCGCCGCCTGAATTGGAGCAGATCATTAACAAGCTGTTGGCCAAAGAGCGCGAGGACCGGTTTCAAACCGCCGAAGAGTTATTGTCAGAATTGAAACCATTAAAACGGCGGTTGGAATTTGAATTCGACAGCCGGGGACAATTTGTTTCGCCCTCCAGCAATGAAGAGAATTCAGCAGCACCACTGGCAACCAGCGGTGCGGTTTCGCGGTCATCAAACCCTGGTCAATCCAGTTCGCAACGGTCGCTGTCCTCAAAATCGTCAGGGACGCTGTCAGGAGAAGCGCCAGCGACGACTGGCATCAAAAACCGGCGGCTGGCAATCGCTGCGTTGGCAGCAATTTTCGTTTTCGCGCTGGCGGCTGGTGGTTATTGGTGGTTGATCAGCAATGCCATGATTGATTCAATAGCCATTATGCCGCTGGAAAATCAAACCAACGATACAAATCTGGAATACATCACCGACGGCATCACAGAAACGCTGATTCACAACATTTCCCAATTGCCGCAATTGAAAGTAACGTCGCGCACGTCCGTTTTCCGCTACAAAAAACAGCAAAAAGAGCATTCGATTGATCCATCAGAAATCGGCGAAAAGTTCGACGTTCGTGCAATCCTGACGGGTCGCGTCATCAAGCTGGACCAAACGCTGGTTATCACAGTGGAACTGGTCAGCACGCGCGACGGCAGCCGGTTGTGGGGCGGCGAATACAGGCATTTGATTACGGACTTGCTGGCGGCGCAGTCCGTCATTTCCCAGCAGGTTTCGCACCAGTTGCGGTCGCAACTGTCCGGTGCAGAGCGGCAGCAAGTCGCCAAACAATTCACCGAAAATCCCGAAGCATATCGTTTGTATCTGAATGGCCGTTTTGAATGGAACCGGCAATCCATTGACGGCTTCAGAAAAGCAATTGAGCATTACAAACAGGCCATCGAAGCCGACAATAATTATGCGCTGGCTTATGCCGGACTGGCGGATGTATACGGCACACTGGCGGCAAATGGCCTGGCTACCGGCGATTACGCACAGCTCGCAAAAGAAAGCGCCGAGCGAGCCGTCAAGCTTGATGACTTTTTGCCGGAAGCGCATCACTCGCTGGGCACAGCCAGATATTTCGACTGGGATTTGCTGGGCGCTGAAAAAGAATTGCTACGGGCGATTTCGCTCAACGCGAATCTGGCCGAGGCCCATTCCAGGTTGAGCGCTGTGCTGCAAGGCCTGGATCGGTTTGACGAAGCCATCGCCGCCGGTCAGCGCGCATTGGAATTGGACCCGTATTCGTTGCGCGTTCATCTGGATTTGCAATTCGCCTACTTTTACGCCGGACGCTACGACCAATGTGTGGAAGTCTGCCGAAAGATGTTGTTGATTGAATCAAAATACTGGCCAGCGCACCTGGATTTGGGCCGCGCCTATGAACAGAAAGGCATGCACGATCTGGCAATTGCCGAATTAACCAAGGCGCGTGATTTCAGCAATGACGAACCGTTGACGCTGGCGGCGCTGGGTCATGTGTATGCCGTTTCAGGCAAAACCGCGGAGGCCCAAAAAATGCTCGACCTGCTGCTGCAAGCCGCGCAAAAAGGGAATGTCCGCCCGTATGAAATCGCCAAGGTTTACGCGGGACTGGGCGATGCGGATCAAGCCTTTGAGTGGATGGAAAAAGCTTTTCAAGCGCACAGCCCCTGGCTGTTGAAACTGAAATCTGATCCGAATTTTGCCAATCTTCGCCAGGATCAACGGTTTCAGACTTTGATCCAACGAATCTACTTATCCCGGTCGTGAATCCGTGTGGAGATATTGATGCAACCAGAAGCTGATGTCGTTTTTGTGAGCATGCCGTTTGGCCCGTTACGGCTGCCGTCCATCGGGCTTGGGTTGCTGAAATCCGCTCTCGCTCGCGACGGCGTTTCTGCCAGAACCTTTTACTTTACCTTTCAATTCGCCGAACGAATCGGCGAGCGGCTGTATTCCCGAATCAGTTACGGAACAGACACCACCGATTTGGTGGGCGAATGGATTTTTTCGAACTCGCTGTTTGGTCATCAAACCGAAGCCGATGTCGAGCGTTACATCGAAGACATCCTGCGCGACAAAGCGCGAAGCGAAAATCACGTCTGGCCGAAAGAACCGTTTTCGGATGACCTGGTCGCCGCCATTCTGAGCGCTCGCCAACAGGTTGAAAGCTTTCTGGATGAGTGCGTGGAAACGGTGCTTGCCTGCCGACCGAAAATCGTCGGCTTCACCAGCGTCTTTTTGCAACAAGTCGCTTCGCTGTCGCTGGCCAAACGGCTGAAAGCGCGCTGCCCTGATGTGACCATCGTTTTTGGCGGAGCCAACTGCGAAGGCACAATGGGCGAAGAAATCGTTCACCAGTTCGATTTCGTGGACGCGGTGGTTTCCGGGGAAGCTGATCTGGCATTCCCCGAACTGGTGCGGAGAGTTTTGAATGGCCACGTTTACGCAGATTTGCCGAGCGTGTTTACTCGTCAAATCGCGGACCTGCCAATTGCCGGGTCAGCGCAGAAAAACGCGGCAGCAGTTGAAAATATGGATGCGCTTCCCTACCCCGATTATGATGATTACTTCGATCAGTTGCGCGCTAGTTTTGTGGGGAAATCCTTGCAGCCCAACCTGTTGCTGGAAACTGCGCGCGGCTGTTGGTGGGGAGCAAAACATCACTGCACGTTTTGCGGCCTGAATGGGCAAACGATGGCGTTCCGCAGCAAATCCGCCGCGCGCGCGCTTGATGAATTTGTTCAGGTGACGGCGAAATATCCTGGCTATCCGATTTATGTTGTGGATAACATTTTGAACCTGGCTTATTTCAAAGATCTGTTGCCGCAACTGGCCGAGCGCAACCTGGGGCTGGACCTGTTTTTTGAAGTCAAAGCCAACCTGAAAAAAGAACATCTGCGCCAACTGCGCGCCGCCGGAGCAAGAATTATCCAACCCGGCATTGAAAGCTTGAGCGACGAAGTGCTGCAAATCATGCGCAAAGGCGTCAAAGCGCTCCAAAACATTCAGCTTCTGAAATGGTGCAAGGAAGTCGGCATCATTGCCGAATGGAACATTCTGTGGGGATTCCCTGGCGAATCGCCCGAAGAGTATTTCCGGCTGGCCAAACTGGTTCCGCTACTGGCGCATTTGCAGCCGCCGAATTTCGCCATCAGTTTGCGGCTGGATCGGTTTAGCCCGAATTTCAACGAACACAAAGAACTCGGCTTCAAAAACCTGACGCCGTTTCCGGCCTACAACTTCGTTTACCCGCTTGCGCCGGAAGCCATCGCCAATCTGGCCTATTACTTCACCTACGATTACATCCAGCCGCGCGATGTGGCCAGTTACGTTCGTCCCCTGTCTGAAGAGGTCTTGCGCTGGCAGCAATGCCACGAAACCAGCAACCTGTTTCAGATTGAACAGGGCGACCGGCTGTTGCTTTGGGACTCGCGCCCAATAGCCAAACGACGACTGATTGCGCTTTCCGGCAAAGAGAAGTTTTTGTATCTGGCTTGCGATCAGGTCAGCGCGCTAAAACAACTTTCCGATTCGTGGAGCAAGGTTTCCGGCTGGGCGGCCGATGCGGAAGAAATTCGCCGGACACTGGATGATTTTGTCGAAGCAGGATTGATGCTGAAACAAGGCGATTCATATTTGGCGCTGGCAGTTTCAAAAAGGCAGCAGAATGAAATCGGCAATAGACAGGATGAGCAAGATTATTCAGGATGAGCAGGCAAAAGTGGTTTCTACCAATCCTGAAAAATCCTGGTCATCCTGTCAAAAAGTTTTAGTGCAAAATGCCGAAAGCAATATCCTGCCCGGCATCTTTGGCAGCGTTCACTTTCTTTTGCGCGGAAATCAGAGCGTCCACTTCTTCGGGAGTTAAAGTTTCCAACACCTTTTTGTCTTCCTCGGAAAAATCATGATCGGGATTGATCATTCCAGCAGCATCGAGTTTCTCGTGATTCGTCATTGGTTCTCCTGAGTTATTGATTGTGGGGGTTGATTGGGAAACCAGCTTTCGCCTGAAAGCGTCCGCCAATCAAATCGTTGGGACGTGCCGCCTGAGCCAAAACGTCGAATCAGGCCAGCGCTTTTCTTGCGAATAGTAAAAATTCCTGTTTGCCAAATAAGCGGTGAAAACCTGTTCCAACCGCTGCGAATAACTTTTCAACGCTTCAAGCTGTCCACTCAAAATCGCTTCCGCAGCCAGGATTCCCGATTCCATTGCCGTGATAATTCCTTGCGACGAAAGCGGATCGAATGCGGCAGCGGCATCTCCGGCGGCCAGCCAGGATTCGCCAGCCATCAAATCCAGGTGCGAACTGTTGGCGGAAACGATCTTCGGTTCCGTTTCGATTCGATAGCCATGACGTTCAATCCGTTTTCGAAGATACAAGGTTTGATCCAGCAGAATTTTCCAGCCTTCGGCAGTGCGCGCCATGCCCGTTGATTCCAAATCGGCATCGCTTAGAAAAACAGCCACCAGTTTTTTACACGGCAAAAGAGCCGCGTACCACCAGCCTTCGGCGACGGCTTCAACCAGCGTCAAAGAATCCTGGTCAGTTTCACTCTCGGCTTTCAGCAACACAGCCAAGCCAACCAAATTGTCGTGGCGAATTCGCTTAGCTCCCTGTCGCCGGGCGAACCAACTGCCGCGTCCGCTGGCGTCAATTACAAAATCGGCCTCAATAGATACTGAGTCGCTCGAAAACAAACTCTCACTGTCAGCTTTTTCCACCGCAGAGTCGCGGAGCATCGCAGAGGGGTCGCAGAGGGTTTGACTAGAATCTCTGCGCTTGCTCAGTGTTCTCTGCGCCTCTGCGGTGAATGGTTCCGGCAATTCTTGAAAAACCTTTTTTCCCTGCAACCACCAACTTGAACCAACTTGCCAACAAGTCGTCAGCCCAAAACCTGAAACCAATTTTGCTCCGGCTTCGGTTGCGGCGTCGAGCAGCATTCGGTCAAACCGCCTTCGATCCACATGCCAGCCACAGCCGTGCGGATTGAAGACGAAACTGTGATCCACCAACTCACTTGATCCCCACGCCGAACAATTTCCGTAAGACGCCAGATGTTCGTCGGCAAGAAATCGGTCCCACAAACCCAGCCGCTGCAAAATCGGTTTGGCTGCGGGTGGCAAGCCTTCGCCAATTTTCCAACCGTCACTGGCGTCACGTTCAATCACAATGACGGCGCTGCCAGCTTTGGCCAATTCCAATGCCGCCACTGTTCCCGCCGGACCGCCGCCGATGATTGCAACGCGATCTGTCATCGGTATTCCAGCGGATGAATCTCTGCAAACCGGCCGTCTGGTTTTTCAATCAACTCGTTTTGCATTTCAACATGAACCACGGGCGGCAACAGCGAATTGCCAGCGGGAACTTCCTGCCGGGTAACGACGCCGACTTTGCTCCAATCGGACAGGAATTGATTGATCTTTTCAATCGCTCCCGATTGCGTCAGATACAACAGATCGCGAAGCCAATCCAGCCGCAAGCTGAATTGTTTTAACCGCTGCATTTCACTGGCTTCCGGATCAATCGCCTGACGATAGTGCATTTCGGGCAACACCTGATTCGGAACGCGCGCAGGCCAGAACGTGGGAAAGAACGGATTGACCTGTGGTTCATACCCTGCGCCGCAACTTGCCGTATCCGCTTGCCAGGGTAAAACCATCCAGCGCGTCAGGTCGCCGGGCAAACTGCCATTGATTGGTCCTTCAGCAGAAACCGCAACTTCCGGCGTCAACACCAAGCCACAAGGCTTGTCGGCTTGATCCAGCGGGAGCTGTTTGATCCGAAACGGTCCCGAATACAGCAATGCATGCCGCATTGGCCAGGTGGCTTCGCAGCCGGGATGAAAGGCTCCGCCCAAACAAAAATCCAGTGCTGCTTTGTCGAGTGCGTGCGGGCGAGCTGCCAACGGCAATTCGTCGAGCGTGCGCGGTTTGACCAGTTCCGGATCGAACCCCGGTCGAAATTCGCCCGCCGCCCACTGCCGCAACCAGTCGTATTGCAGGTGCGTCACCGCCAGCCAATTGCGCGGATTTCCATCCAGCGGAATGTCTGCAACGCCGTCTCCGTAGAATGGCGGCAGCGCGTGCGCCTGGGTTTCTTTGTAATCGGGATTTCGGAAGGAATTGAAAATCTTTTCGCGAAGCGGTTTTGATTCCAGCGCATTGCTGGACAGTCGCATCAGGTTTTCCGGCGAGAGAAAATCTCCAGGCGATCCCCAGCCAAAATCCAGGTAAAACCCATTGTTGACCCACTGCAAATTGTTGAACCGTTCGAAGATTGGATAGATGTTTTCCGTAAAGGAAATTTCGCCAGGCGGTTTGATCCATCGCTGTTCAATGGCTACCTGGTACGCGATGTCATACATCGTCACGACGGATTTAATGCCCGGCGCATAATCCGGCGGAGCGACAATCACCCAGGCTGAAGTAACGGGAATTGGCTGGTCACCAATTGTGACTGTGGCGCTGACCGGCCCATCGGAAACGTCGTCGTACCATTCGATATTGTTGAATCCTGTAATCGGTTTGTTGCTTGGCGAAGCCGAGGTGCCAAATCCGCCAAACACCAACAGATTGCCAGCGTTATCGGTCCGGATTTCCCCTAACGGAACCGTCGTGCCCAGAAACTTGCCGGAATCAAATAAAGCCTGAGCATTTTTCCCGGCGACAGAACGCGGCCCCGGATCAATCAGCAAATCCATTCTGTCCCCTGCGAACTTTGCATTGCGGCGTGTCGTCGGCTGCGCCGTAGGAATATCCAACGCCGATTCGAAGTCGAACCAGACAGCTTTTTTATTGGCCAGGTGCACCGTCCAGTTGATGGCAGCATCATCAGCAGTCACTTCTTTGACGACGTTGCCATCGGCGTCCAGCCCGTAAATGCGGAACTTGGCGACTTGCCGGCGAATTCTTCCCTGTGGGTCTTTGAAAAGTCCGTCCGAAGTCACGGGCGGCATGGTCGGTGTTTCAGGCCCGATGAAGTATTCGGTTGGACTGTTCCCGACGCGCGCGATGCCTATGCCGGGATGAATTACGCACTGAACGATCTTTCCAAGTTCCATCGCCTGGGTCTCCCAAAAAGTTTTTGCTTGGTCTGGCAGCAACGATTCGATGACGAATTGAAGTCAGTTGAGGAAAAACGCGGGCGCTGTATATCACAGGCGCTCCAAACCTCGCCAGCGAATTGGCAGAAAATCCCTCTCTTTTCCGGCGCTTCTTTAATTTTCCGGCACCGTTTTCAAAATAATCATCGCACAATGAGGGGTTTTAGCCGGAAAGCACGGTTAAGCGAATAGAGGGAAGAATCAAAGTACGTGTTGCGCAAACCAACAAGATCTATGAGGGGATGCGCAATCTTTACCAAACGGAAACTGAAATGTTGATGCCAGTCAAAGAAACCCAAATTCAGAGCGCGCCTTCTGCCAATCAAAAAATTCGACGCGATGAACGACAGGAGCCATCTTGCTGTGACCAGTGCAAAGGCAAGAGCGGTTTGATCACGGCCGAACGCGCAGCCACGTTATGCCAATGCAGCCGCCGGAAAATTTATCATTGGATCGAGGAAGGTCATCTGCACTTCGTTGAACTGGTGGATGGAACAGTTCTGGTTTGCGGCAGGACGCTGGCCAAAAAGATCGAAGAACTCAGCACCAATACGGACAAATTGAACTGCCATTAACAGACAACCTGCTGTGTGTTGCTCTACCTATCCAGGCCCCCTCAGCCGCAATGATCGCCAATCACCTGTAAATACTCTTCATTCTCCCGCACTTGTCCGCACAATTTCTTGACGCCTATCTCGACACAGTGCTAACTTTCAGTTCGAGCAATCATCCTTTCCGAATAGATTCATAAAACCTGGCAAGAAACCAGTTCGCATTAATTTCGAACTGGCAACATATACCTGTATTCCGACCAAAAAGGGGTCCTCTGGTGGACGAAGGCATTACTCAATTGTTATTGCAATGGAGCGAAGGTGACCCTTCTGCGCTCAACAGACTGATGCCGCTTGTTTACGACGAGCTTCGGCGGCTGGCGCAAAGCTATTTGCGTCGCAACCGGGATCACTCTCTGCTTCAGCCAACGCTGCTGGTTCACGAAGCATACGTGAGGCTGGTCAACCAAGAGCACACCAGTTGGCAAAACCGCGCGCAGTTTTTTGGCTTGGCGGCCAAAATCATGCGCGATTTGCTGGTAGATCACGCGCGCCAGGCCAGGGCAGCAAAACGCGGCGGCGGCAATTATTCCCTTTCGCTCAGCGAAGCGGATCGCGTTGGTCATCCCAGCAATTCGGCGAATCTGGATTTGCTGGCCTTGGATGAAGCGATGACCGAATTGGCCGCCATCAAACCGCGCCATTGCCAGATTATCGAAATGCGATTTTTCGCCGGGCTGACCATAGAGGAAACCGCCGAAGTGCTCAGTATTTCGCACGCCACCGTGGAGCGCGATTGGAGCTTTGCCCGTGTCTGGCTGTATCAGCGGCTGAAAAGCAATGCCGATTCCGCTGAACTGAATTAGGTATCTCTCTCCCAGCTTTCATCATTTGGAAGCCGCCTTGCATTGTCCCCTATGACTCCTGAACAGTTAGCCCAACTCAGCGGCCTGTACCACGCGGCTTTGGAATTGCAGCCACAGCAACGCGATTCGTTTTTACAAGAATCCTGCCGGGACGACGAAGAGTTATTGTTTGAGGTCAAACAACTGCTGAAAGCCAATGAAAGCGCCGGAAGTTTTTTGGCCACCCCTGTGACGGCGGAAGCCGCTCAGTTGATTGTTGAAGAAAAAGCATCGGCGAAGATTGGCCGCTTGTTCGGGCATTACCGAATTCAAGCACACATTGGCGCAGGCGGAATGGGTGAAGTGTATCTGGCTATTGACGAAAAACTTGGCCGTAAAGCCGCGCTGAAACTACTGCCCGATGAATTTGCCAAAGACCCCGAACGATTGCGCCGCTTCGTCACAGAAGCCAAAGCCGCCAGTGCCACCAATCATCCGAACATTGTCGCTATTCACGAAATCGGCGAAGCAGATGGAACGCATTACATCGCAGAAGAATTCGTCGAAGGTGAGACTCTTCGCAGCCGCATCGGACAAGGGCCAATTCCGCTGCTGGAAGCGCTGAACATCGCGCACCAAACTGCCAACGCCTTGGCCGCAGCACACGCCGTCGGCATCGTCCATCGTGACATCAAACCCGAAAACATCATGCTGCGGCACGATGGATTCGTGAAGCTGCTGGATTTTGGCTTGGCAGGAATGAATCCGACCCAAGCGATGGCGGAGCAACTTTCTAACGTGCCAACGCTTCCCCAGCAAACGGCTGCGGGTGTGATTCTTGGCACGGTCAATTACATGTCGCCTGAACAAACGCGCGGCCAGAAACTTGATTCGCGCAGCGACCTGTGGAGCCTGGGCGTTGTGCTGTATGAAATGCTGACTGGCCAACGTCCCTTTCACGGCGAAAGCATCCCGGATATTTTCGTCGCTATTCTGGAACGCCAGCCAACTCCGCTGACCGAATCTTTGGCCGAATCGCCGGTGCAATTGGAACAAATTTTGGCCAAATTGCTGGCCAAAAACCGCGAGCAGCGTTATCAATCTTCCACGCAATTGGCTAGTGAGCTGAAACGATTTCATCACCGCCTGGAACTCGATGCCGAACGCAGCGACAGCGAAGTTTCGGAATCCGCAACCCTGTTCATCAAACAGCCGGTTCAGACAGCCGAACCGCGCGCGGCATCATCACCTGCGACTCCGGAACAACCACGCCCGATTGAACCTCTACTGGTACACAATGAACCCGTTACCAAAGAACTTGCCGCAGTCGCACGACTTTCCCGCGCCACAATCGTGCTGGTCATCTTTCTATTTGTCGCGGTGATCGCAGTCGCCTCGTGGGTTTTATTTCAACAGAAAGCGCCAGTCACCACCGAACAACTGCCTGAACGTTCGTTCCATTACTGGCTGACGGTGCAGATGATCCGCGACGGCAAGCCATACCGGGAAGCGTTTCAATCCGCCGGGAAAGAGCGGTACGAATCTGGCTCGAAGTTCCGATTCAATTTCGTCAGTCCGCAATCCGGTTACTTGTATTTGATTAACGAAGGCCCGGCCAAAAACGGCATCAGTTACTGGTTGTTATTCCCGATGCCTTCAGTAAACGGAGCCTCGGCCAAAATCGAACCCAACCAGACGATGGCTACAGGCTGGCTTACCTTCAACGAAAACACCGGCGACGAAAAGATTTGGGTCATCTGGTCGGCGCAAGCCATCAAGGAACTGGAAGCGCTCAAAGCCGATGTGCTGAATGACCGAGAACAAGGCGAAATCCGCAATCCCGAGCAGCGCGACACTGTGCGCAGATTACTGACCACATTCACCCAGTCGAAACCCGCTGATCGAGAAGATCGCAACAATCAACAAACCGCTGTCACGGGTCGTGGCGACAATCTGATTCATCTGGTAGAGCTGAAACATCACTAAGAAGTCTGGTCTGACTTGATGTCACCGACACAGCGGGCATTTTTTCATGGCCCAGTGCAATGAACTGGGAAAGCTGCAAAAAAATCTTTAAGGGAGTGAGGGAAAACGTCGAACTTTTCCGATGTACTCAATGAACTAACTTGGTGGATTGGTAATTCCGGCAATAAGGATGGCTTTTGCTGTCCAACACAACCGCAATGATGGCGATGAAGTTAATGCCAGTCTAGCGCTGCCTGTTATTTACAGTCAGCGCACTATCGCAATTCACGATTTACGCTGAGCGTACTAGCTCCCCGGCACGCTCGGTTCCAATAAATAGGGGCTAAGGAGCGTTCAATGGAATATCAGATAGCAGGAATTTATAACTTCACAGGTATGCAAATTGAGCTTGAAATATGGGAACAAGATGTCCAAATACTACCCCACAAGCACTCATCAGTCATGGACATCAATGGCTATTGGGAGCCTCAAGCCGCCAATAACCTCAACACCATGGGCCCCGGCCCCAAGGCACATAGAAGTAATATTTATGTGGCAGAACATCCTCACGTAATGGAAACCGTAAGAGATTATCAGAGGGCGCATATCGCCTACGACAGGCTCACTGATAAACTAACTAACGGACTTTACGAGCTAGGAGAATTTTTAGGGTATGAACAGGGCGGCATAACGGGACGTGGCAGGGAAGGGCGTGTAGAAATTCCCGGCTTAAATCATAGCCATGCTTCAGAGCGTAAGCCTGTTTATTTTTTTATTTACCCTCCTGAAAGCCCATCCTCCAAGCTTTTCAAGGTGGAGGCGGCAGAGAGCTGTTATGGCCTTGCTGTCCTATTCAAGTCTGACACTCAACTCGCTTCTGCTTATGACATCGCAACCAAAACACGCATCTCTAAGCCAGCCGATATAAAAAATCCAATTTCGATGGCATTGGCTTTCAGCCGCGGGCCATTAGTTCCGGACAAAAAAGGGAATCGCATTCTTGTTGGTGTAAAAACACGGCAAAAAATGGAGACAGGCAGTGACGTACATATCAAGCTATACGATCTGGCTGAACATCCCAAGCCTGTTAAAAGTGTTTCTATTACCTTCAAAAACCCTGATGGCTCAAGTGCCGGCACCATTCCTTTTTCTGATCCCCATATAAATGGAACCCTCTCTTTCAGCAATCCTACTGCTAATAATCGCTCTGCCAGTGATGGTGATCTCCACCTGATTGACTCTGCACCAGGTGACCCTGCTCAAGACACTCCTGAAAGGAAAGAAAAAAGGTCTAGTGTAGCCTGCAATACGCTGGCGAATAGATGCTACGGCCTGAAAAAGAAAGGTGAAGTACCAGCAGAGGACTGGACTCATTATCACTTGGTAAATGCAGGTAAGTATGAATTAGAGGTCACTGTTACCCTGGAAGATGGCACAGTGTTTTTCGCTGACCCTGAAGTTGATATCGAAGGAGTTGGTTAATTACCCTTCTTATCGCTGGCTGTGACGGGTAACAGCCAGCTTTTTGCCTGTCAACCCTGCGGCAATGCCAAAGAGGCAAAATGTCGTTCAACGACAAGGAGAATCCAATGGCTACTTATGGAATTGACATAGTGTTCAAATCAGATATCGAAACTTATCAAGATCAGACCGCAACGGACCCGAACCCAATCGCAATGGCCTTCGGGTATAGCTATTTGCCTGACGATGCCCCCGAATCTGAAAAGGGAGAACAAGGGAAACGTCGAATCAAAACAAGCTCAAATATTCAGTTCTGGCTCTTTGATTTGAATACAACAATCTCCCCAGACCAACAGGTTAAAGAGGTTTCTATCCAATTCAGGAACCAGGGTCAAGATTCGACCTCGTGCCCCTTCAAAGACTGGGATAATGGAGGAAAAACATTTACTTCAGTGGGTAAATTCAATCCTAATCCGATATCCGGGCCAACACCTCGTGATAGCGTAGGGACAAACATAAAAGGTGCTCAAGGTTACATTTTGGGAATAAGTACAACAGCTGACCAATCAGCCAGTTACCCTGCTGTAAATCCCGGAAAATACGAATTTACAGTCAAGGTCACCTTAAATAACAGACTTCTTTTTCAAGTTGATCCTGAAGTTGATATCGAAGGCGTTGGCTAAATAAATTGCATTAGCCGCATTAGCAGCCTGATAGTCGCAATTCGCCCGGGATTCCATTACTGCCAGCTTGAATAAGGAGCGAAGGCCGGTCTTTGCTTAATTCCATTCGCCTTGCAGTACAAATGCTGCCCAATAATAGGGCGCTTGCCAGGTTTTTTGCTTCCACATCTCGACCTGTGCTGCGTGTAATGCTGCGGCAGGTGGTTGTCGGTCTTTCAGCATTTTCTGGTAAAACCTGGTCATCAATTCTGATGTGGCCTTGTCATTCACGCTCCACAAACTGACAACGACACGTGCGGCACCGGCATGCATAAATCCACGCGTCAGCCCAATCATCCCTTCGCCTTTGATTTGTTTGCCGAGGCCCGTCTGGCAGGCGCTAAGCACGACAAGCTCCGCTGGCAGGTTCAGGTTATACAGTTCGTGGGCGCGCAGAAAGCCGTCCTGCGACTTACCCTGTTCATCCACCAGCGACAGCACCAACGCGGATAACCCAGCGCGTTCGCTGTCCAGATAACCGTGCGTGGCAAAGTGCAGATAACGATACTGGCTGAGTTCCGGATTGAGCGCCGACGCGCGGCTGGCCTTGAAATCAACCGCCCTAAATCTGGAGTCAGCCGGAGCGAGTGCGAGAATCTGATTGGCCTCCTGCCGGGTGAAAGGCAAGCGTGGAATGACCATTCCGCGCCGTGCTCCTTGTAACGTAGCGTCACCGGTAAGATGTTCCACCATCCGCGTGGCAACCGCAGGCGGAACTTCGTTGGTCGTTTTGGCCATAGCAATTTTCAGACGTGGATCGTTGGCGGCAAATACCGGGTCAGCAAAAACTGCCAACTGTTTTGGCGCAGGCGTCCTTCCAGAAAGCTCTTTTCGCATCACGGCCAGCGTCGAAGCAGATGGCAGGCTAATCAATTCGTGATTCACCACTAAAGGCTGAATGCTGAATGATGACTGATGAAGTCCTTGCCCCACACTTTCATCTTTCATCAGTCCGACCTCATCTTTGGGGTCAGGGAGCATTGCAAACGGGATGTACTGTAAAGCTCCGTCGGCGACTATCACCAGCCGTTTATTTCCCAATTGTGCTGCGGCGGGAGTAATCAGCATCTGGCTGAGTTGGCGTGCGGCTGCTGGAAGCTGGGCTTCGGTTTGGGCGATACGCGCCTGTTTTTGTCGTAGAGTTTCGCCGGCAACGTTGCGGCTGCGCACGGTCAGCATTTTGTACACATCCGTTGCGGCCTGTTCGATCTGTTCACGTTTGGGTAGTTCGTAACTGGCCAGAGAATTCTGGCCGACAACCCACAGAAAGCTTCGTTCGTCGCCCAGCGAGTATTCCAACAACAAAGTATCGGTTCCTAACTGTTGCTGAATGTCGGCAAGTTTCAACGATGGTGGTTCAGTCAGTGCGGCATAATGCGGGCTGTTTTTGCGAATGGCGGCTTGAACCTGTTCGTAATCATTTTCAATGGCCGAAATTTCCTGTTTCAGCGTGGCAATCTGTGCAGGAGTGTTGGATTGAGTCAGTCGCTGCGCTTTTTCATTAAACTGTTTGGCCAGCAACCGTTCTCGTTCCAGCAACGCGGCATCTACTCCACGTCGAATGTCACCGCGAGATTCGGCCAGCATTTCCAGCAAACCTCGCGCTCGCGCTCTCTCGCTGATTTCAAAAGCCAGGACGTTATTGCCTTTGTCCGGTTCGGTTTGGTGCTGACGCATCAATACATCAATGTACAATTGATAAGAGTTTTGCGCGGCTGCAAAAAATGCCGCACGCGAATTCTGGCTAACCAAACCAGAGCGCAATGACTCGACCAGCTTCAGACTATCCTCGACGGAGCTTAATGATTGGAGGTAATTGCCGCGCGTCAGTTCGGTTCGGGCAAGTTGATAAAGTGCGGTGGCTTCATCCGCTGGGGCCTTAACCTCTCGTGCAATTGCCAACGCCAGTTTGTATTTGGCAATGGCCGTTTCATACTGCCCCAGTGAATATTGCACATTGCCCAATTTAACCTGTGTTTGCCCTTCATCAGTCTTGTACTTTCCAGCTTGTTGAATGACAAGTGCTTGTTCCAAATAGATATTGGCTTTTTCATACTGGCGGAGAGAGTGATAGGAACTGCCAAGATTGCTCAATCTGACTGCCTCTCTATACCGTTCTTTCAATTCACGAGCAATTGCCAGCGCCTGCTCAAAATACTGAATGGCCTTCTCGTGACTACCTTGTATTTCATAAACCTCCCCCAGATTATTCAGGGCGAGGCCTTCGGAAGATCGGCTCTTTAGTTCACGATGAAGAGCCAGGGCTTGCCCGTAATATTCGGCCGCTTTTTCATATCGCCCCATAAGATGGAACACGACACCCAGATTATTCAGTGTTCTTCCCTGATTAGCACGATCACCTATTTCTTTTCTGATCTGTAAGACTTTCTCATGATAATCAATAGCTTTTTCGTAACGATTCACGGTGGAATTGATTGTCCCCAAGTCGTTTAGCACACTTAATTCGCCAACCGCATCTTTGACCTCCAGTCTAATTTCCAGAGACTGCTCATCATATTCAATGGCTTTTTCATATTGGCTTAACTGTTGATAGGCACCCGCTAATAGCTGCAAAGATCGCCCTTCCCCTGCTCTATCCTTCACTTGACGACAAACTTTAGTTGACTCTTGAAGATTTTCAATTGCCTGCTCATAGCTCCCCAGAGTGGAGTAGGCAAAGCCGATATTGATAAGCGAACAAGCCGCCCAAAGCTGATCGCCCAATTCACGCCAGATGGCCAATGCCTGCCGGTGCTTTTCGATAACCAGTTGAGGATTTCGCCTTTGCTGGGTGCTCAGTTCATTAGCTTCGATCATCAAGCGTTCGGCGGTGATTCGTTTTTTGTCCTGTTCGCTGGCGGCGGGTTTCAGGTCGGCTTGCAATCGGTACTTGCCGCGCGCGGAGCCGACGGGATTGGCTTTGACCAGCAAGCTGTATTCGCCCGCCGCCGCCGCTTCATACGACAGCGATTCCTGGCCGCCGATGCTGGTGAAGCCCACTTCGGCAATGGCTTTGCCGTCAGTGCCAACAATGGCGACGGTGACATCAACGGTTTGCTGGTGAACGATGACGCGCAGAAACTGGCCTGCCGTCAAAGCGAAGGTGAATTCTTGTTGTTGGCCTCTGGCAATTTCCCGTTCGATAGGTTTGCTGGGTTCCAGTGGGAGCGGCTTTTCCTGCGGTGCAGGAGTTGAAGCAGCACGAGCAGCGGGTGAGGCACCGGATTGCTGACCGGAACCGTCAACGGCAGTGACCGAAGCGCAAGGCAAAAAATTCCAACCGCTGAGGCAAACCACGGACAACAGAAATCCGGCCAATGCCAAGCATCGAAATGCATGAACTCTGTTCGCAGGAGGGGAAACAGAAAACATCGTTAAACTCCAGATGACAAATAGTCCGTAAACGGTTTCAGTTCAGTTTGGATGTTATTTTAGTGCCGACTATATTTGCGTCGGAGTCTATGACCCGGTTTTGGCGAAGTCAATAAATACATGGTTGCTAAGTCATATTGCCCACAAGAGTTGTGAAATTCTTCCGCCTGGATGAGGGAACCCGGTTTCGATTCACGGTTTACTGAAGCAAGAGAGGAAACTTTATGAAGCATCGCATCTGTTTGTTCATCGTTGGCAGTTGTCTGGTCATTTCCGCATCGGCTTTCGCGCAAACCAAATCCAGGGTAAAGCCAGAACCAGACGGGGATCGCGGCATCGTGGCCGAAGAATTCCTGAAAGCGCGGCCTCGCGGCAAGTCGAACTCACAGGCCAGAAAAGCCCGGTACGTCAGCAAATCGCCGAAATCGGCTTTGCCAAAATCGGAGGGAGAGTTTGCGCAGGTCGGTTTGACCGTATGGCGATTGCGTCCGGCAAAAGCGAACGATCAAGTGCGAATGATCGTCCAGCAAGGCGCAGACGCCATGGAATGGACGCCGGAACGGATTTCCGCCGACACGCCGTTGCGGCAGAACGACCGCATCCGGCTGAGTTTCGAAGCGCCACAAAACGGATACCTTTATATTGTTGACCGCGAACAATTCGCGGATGGTTCGTACGGCCAGCCGGAATTGATCTTTCCGACCACGCACACTCGCGGCGGAGACAATCGCGTTGCGGCAGGTCACATCATTGAATTGCCGGGGCAGGAAGACAGCCCGAACTTTTTCACCATGAAGCCGCGCCGCGCAGATGTCCGGAGCGAAAGTTTGACGGTCATTGTGACTCAGCAACCGCTGGAAGGAATCACCATTGGCGAAAAACCGTTGGTGCTGACCGCCGATCAAGTCGCCCAATGGGAAAAGACATGGGGTGCGCGCGTCGAAAAATTTGAAATGGCCGATGGTGCAGGAAAATCCTGGACGGAAGTCGAAAAAGAAGCTGGAGCCAATGCGACTCGGCAACTGACGCAAGACGACCCAGCACCACAGACAATTTACCGTGTCGCCGTGAAGCCAGGTTCAACCGTGCTGGTCAATGTCGGTTTGCGATATGCCCGTTCGTCACAGCGTAAGTAACACAAGCCGAAGGTTTGCCTCTGAAAAAATGGAATGCTAAGTTCCCTCCGTTTTTTGCTACAGAATTCAATCCAATAATCATTTTCGGAGGTATTCGAACGATGACGGTCTTTCCGCGTAAGACTCGCCCCGCAGTTCTTTTCTGCGCCGCCCTTGTTGCCAGTTTCTTTTTCCAGCCAAACTTCTCTGCCCAAACGCAATCGGCAGGACAACTCAGCGAAGCCACATTCAAGACGCTGCAATTTCGTTCCATCGGCCCGGCGATTATGGGCGGACGCATAGACGATTTTGCCGTCGTCGAAAGCAATCCGCACACGGTGTTCGCCGCCACGGCTTCGGGCGGATTGTGGCGCACAATAAACAATGGCGTAACCTGGGAGCCGCTGTTCGACAACGAAACCGTCAGTTCCATCGGCGATGTGGAAATTGTTCAGTCGAATCCGGATGTGATTTGGGTGGGAACCGGCGAGCCGAACAATCGCCAAAGCTCTTCGTGGGGAAATGGCGTGTACAAGTCCACGGATGGCGGCAAAACCTGGGCAAACGTTGGACTGAAAGACACGCACCACATCGGACGCATCGTCATTGACCGGAAAAATCCCGAGACAGTGTATGTTGCCGCGCTCGGCCATCTGTGGGGAGCGAACAAAGAACGCGGACTGTACAAAACCACAGACGGAGGCAAAACCTGGACGAATGCCAAATTCATCAACGAAGACACTGGCTTCACCGATGTGGCGATGGACCCAACAGATTCCAATACACTTTATGCGGCGGCTTATCAGCGACGGCGGACACCGTTTGGCTTTCAAGGCGGCGGCCCCGGCAGCGGGCTTTACAAAACAACGGACGGCGGAACGACCTGGACGAAGTTGACCAACGGCTTGCCAACGGGCGATGCCGGACGAATCGGATTGGATGTTTACCGCAAAGACCCAAAGGTCGTTTACGCCATTTACGAACACGCGACGGAAAGCGGCGTGTACCGATCCGACGACAAAGGCGAAACCTGGAAAAAACAATCCGTCACCAATCCGCGACCGGCCTATTACAGCCAGATTCGCGTTGATCCGTCGAACGCTGAGCGTGTGTATGTGCTTGGAGCCTCGTGGTACGTATCGGACAACGGAGGCAAGAATTTTCAGGTCAGCCCATTCGGGCGAATTCATGGCGATTACCACGCGCTGTGGATCAACCCAGCAAATTCCAACCACCTATTGACCGGTTCGGACGGCGGCATTCACTTTAGCTACGACAAAGGCAAAACCTGGGATTTCATCAACACGATTCCGCTGGGACAGTTTTACGAAGTCGGCTTCGACTTCCGCAAACCGTATTGGGTCTACGGCGGATTGCAGGACAACGGTTCGTGGGGAGCGCCCGTGTTTACGACGAACGCCACAGGCCTTAGCAACGACGAATGGATTCGCGTTGGCGGTGGTGACGGATTTTACAACGTCGTTGACCCGAAAGATCCGAACACGATTTACACGGAATCGCAGAACGCGGGAATTGTGCGACTGAACATGCTAAGCGGCGAATCGAAATTCATTCGTCCGCAACCGGAAGAAGGTTCGCGCGAACGGTACCGGTTTGAATGGAACTCGCCGATTCTGATTTCGCCGCACAACAACCGGCGAATTTATCTGGGCGGCAATCGGCTGTTCATATCGAATGATCGCGGCGACAACTGGACGACCGTCACTGCCGACCTGACCAAAGCCATCAACCGCGACCGCTTGCAGATTATGGGCGTCGAAGTGAAATCCAATGTGCTGTCCGGCCACGACGGCCAGGAAAATTACAGCCACATCACCACCATCGCCGAATCTCCTAACAAAGAAGGTGTGCTGTGGGTGGGAACCGATGACGGCAACGTGCAGCTTTCGCGTGATGGCGGCAAGTCCTGGAAAAACATCACAGAGAAAATCCCCGGCGTTCCGGTGAACACATACGTCACGCGCATCATCGCTTCCCACGCCGCAGCCGGACGCGCGTATGTGACTTTCGACGGACACCGCAACGACGATTTCAAGCCGTATGTTTTCACCACCGAAGATTTCGGCGAAACGTGGAAACTAATTACTGACGGTCTACCCTATCCTGCCAACGTCATTCGCGAACATCATCGCAATCACAATTTGCTGGTTGCCGGAACAGAGTTCGGATTGTGGGTCAGTTTCAATCGTGGAGTTTCGTGGATGCGGCTGAAAAACAACCTGCCGACCGTGCCGGTGGACGACATTCAAATTCACCCGCGCGACAACGATCTGATTCTGGCGACGCACGGGCGCAGCATCTGGGTGCTGGATGATATGACTCCGCTGGAACAGATGACCGAAACCATCGCGGCGGCAGAAGCGCATTTGTTCAACACTCGCCCGGCGACGACATGGCGGATTTACAACCACAAAGCCAGCACAGGCCACAAAACCTTCATCGCCAACAATCCGCCAACCGGCGCTGTCATCAGTTATTACCTGCGCGAAAAAGCCAAAGACAAAGTTCGGATTACCGTTCACGACCGCAGCGGCGCGCTGGTTCGCGATTTCACCGCAACCAACGAACCCGGCATTCAACGAGTCATCTGGGATTGTCGCCATCAGTCGCCTTTGCCGGGACAAACCAGTGGCAACAGCGGATTTGCCGGAGCGTTCCCGCGCGGGCCGCGCGTGCTGCCCGGTGAATACACGCTCAAGCTCACGCTTGACGGCAAAGAAGTGATGGCCAAACCGCTGATCGTCGAAGAAGACCCGCGCATTCAACTGCCACCCGCCGACGCCAAAGCGCGCGTGGATTTCCTGCTGGCGGTCAACAAACTGCAACGTTCCGGCACGGAAGGCCAAAATCGGCTTTCGGCGCTGCGTTCGCAACTGGCTTCGCTGCGAGACAATTTGAATAAACAGGAAACCAAACCTGAAGCCTTGATTACCCTGGCCGGTAAGGTATTGGACGAAGTGATTGATGTGCAGAACCGATTGAGCCCTCAGATCAATCGGGCTGGGATGGCTTCGGAAGCGGCAGGGCCTGCGGACGAGGCCACGCTGGCATTGCAGGACGCGGCAATGCGAAAAATCAGCCGACTGTTTGATGAACTGGACCTTTATACCGAACCGGTTTCAGCCAAACAACGCAGCCAATTGCCCAAACTGACTGCGACGCTGAATTCCCTGATCGAACAAGTCAATCGGCTGGTCACTGAAACCGTGCCGAACCTGAACCGGCAAATCGAAGCCGCCGGGTTGTCACCGCTAAAAGCAGGCGAAACAATCGCTCCGGTACAGAAGTAAAGTCACGGCAAGTTGCAAATCGCCAATTTCATTTTCCATCTATGAAGTAGGTGACGGCGTCAAGGGAAAAGTTGTGACACT
>CAZMXG010000051.1:0-40820 GCA_964570175.1 uncultured Heliomicrobium sp.
TCATCGCCAGGGGTGCGAATGTCACGGCTGCTGAAATTCAATTGATAGCCGGAAACGCCCGGCAAGCTGCCGGCTGGCGCGCGGATTTCCGCAGGGAAGTCCGGCAAAGTCGAAATATCGTTTCCAATAATTGCGGAAGTAGAGGTGAATTGACCGCCGGTGACCTGCATTCCGTCACCGGAATCGCCTGCAAAGCGAATCGTGACAGTTTCCAGTTCTTCGATGAGAGGCTTAGCGGTGGTCAGGTCTTCGAGTGTCGTAGCTGACATTGTTAGATAACAAACTCCGTGAAGATTTTTGACAGTCTCATTGCCCTGGCTTTGATGCTGGCCACAGAAGCCGCATTGGCCAGTGCAGATTCATTCATTTTTGTAATTTATGAGACTTGAATGGGGCGCAATTGGTATAGCCAATGACGACCGCCGGAATCATAGCATGTCAATTCTGAAAGTACAGCCCGGCTGAAAAGGGGCCATGTCTTAAAGCTTTGTTGTGCCTTGGCATTTCCCGCATCGTGAATTTTCAGTGTATGAAAAGCACTTTGTTTAGCAAATCATGGATCTTTACGTCGTCATTGCTGATATAACCAATTCAACCGGCAGCGAACCCGTCTTAAGGACATAAGGCCGCTGCCAAGAAGGCCGGGCGAAAGCACGGCCTTCGTTTTGCCAAACACAAATTGGATTCAAGGATTGTTCCCTTGCCAGCAAAAGTTATGCTCATCCTGATGCGTTTAGCTGCTGAATATCTTGTCAGTCTTCTGATTGCTCGTTATAGTTCGCGCGTTCAAGGATCAATCCGCAATCATCCATCAAATGTGACAAAAATGACTGGCGCTTGTGCCAGTTACAATTATCAACTAAGCCGTATTTCCCACTGTGGAGGACTAAGCAATGGCTGACAATCGTGGTGTGGCCTACATCAAGCCCGGAGTTGTGGAAGTTCAAAACATTGATTTTCCCAAGCTGGCGCTGGGCAAACGCAAATGCAATCACGGCGTTATTCTGAAAGTCGTTTCGACCAACATTTGTGGAAGCGATCAGCACATGGTCCGGGGGCGCACGACCGCGCCGGAAGGATTGATCCTGGGACACGAAATCACCGGCGAAGTCATTGAAGCCGGACGCGACGTGGAATTTATCAAAGTAGGCGATCTGGTTTCGGTTCCCTTCAACATCGCTTGTGGACGCTGCCGCAATTGCAAAGAGCAAAAAACCGGCGTTTGTCTGAACGTTAATCCGGCGCGTCCCGGAGCAGCTTATGGATATGTGGATATGGGCGGATGGATCGGCGGACAGGCGGAATACGTGATGGTCCCATACGCTGACTTCAACCTGCTGAAGTTTCCGGACAAGGACCGGGCAATGGAAAAGATCAAAGACCTGACTTGCCTGTCTGACATTTTGCCAACGGGTTATCACGGTGCAGTCACCGCTGGCGTTGGGCCGGGGTCAATTGTGTACGTTGCTGGAGGTGGCCCGGTTGGTTTGGCTTGCGCGGCATCAGCGCAATTGCTCGGGGCTGCCTGCGTTATTGTCGGCGATTTGATTCCCGAACGGTTGAAGCAGGCGCGAAAATTCGGCTGCGAAACTGTGGACGTATCCAACAAGAACGCTTCGGTTGCTGAACAGATCGAACAGATTGTCGGCGTTCCCGAAGTGGATTGCGCGGTGGATTGCGTAGGCTTTGAAGCGCGCGGTCACGGTGAAGGCGCTGGCATCGAAGCTCCGGCAACAGTGTTGAACTCGTTGATGGAAGTCACGCGCGCGGGCGGCGGCATTGGCATTCCAGGCTTGTATGTCACGGGCGATCCGGGCGGCATTGATGATGACGCCAAGATCGGCAAGCTTGGTATTCGCATTGGCTTGGGCTGGGCGAAATCGCACCACTTTATGACCGGCCAATGTCCCGTGCTGAAATACAACCGCCAGTTGATGCAGGCAATTCTGTACGGAAAGATCAATGTCGCCAAAGCGGTCAACGTCCAGGTTATCTCACTGGATCAGGCCCCCAAAGGTTACAAAGACTTCGACAAAGGCGCGGCCAAAAAATTCGTGATTGATCCGCATCACGCCATTGCTGCGTAAGTGTGGTAGAGCGGGTTTCCCAACCCGCTCTTGGTTTTTTCAGGGCAAGCTTTCTTTTTTAAGCGGGACTCGTTTCCAGCTTGCTCTGGTCATTCAATACTGAGCAGGTGGGAAAAGCCGCTCAACAATTTTCGCAAGGAGTATTCATTTCATAATGAGCAGTTCATTTGAAGGACAAGTCGCGGTCATCACCGGTGGGGCTTCCGGTTTAGGATTGGCCATCGCCAAAAAACTTCACGGTGAAGGCGCGACCGTTGTGCTGTTGGACATGAACGCCGAAACAACACAGTCTGCGGCCAAGGAAGTCGGCGCCAATGCTTCAGCATACGCCATCAACGTCACCGACGAAGCACAGGTGAAAGAAGTCATTGACCAGATCGGCAATCAGTTCGGTCGCATTGACATTTTGGTGAACAGCGCAGGCGTCACCGGCAAAACCAACGTCAAAACCCATGAAGTTGATCTGGCCGATTTCCGTTTCGTCTTTGAAGTCAACGTGGTCGGTTCGTTCCTGACTTCACGCGCCGTGTTGCCGTGGATGTTGAAACACAATTACGGACGCATTCTGCACATCGCTTCAGTGTCTGGCAAAGAAGGCAACGCTGGAATGCTGGCATATTCCTCGTCCAAAGCTGCTGTTATCGGCATGGCCAAAGTTCAGGGCAAGGAATATGCCGAAACCGGCATTACGGTAAACGCGCTGGCTCCGGCAGTGATTCGCACGCCAATGGTCGCCGCTTTGCCGGAAGAGCAGGTCAAATACATGACCGACAAAATTCCCATGAAACGCTGCGGCGAACTGGAAGAGATTGCTCATCTGGCGACGTTCATCGTTTCGCCTGGAACCAGCTTTACGACCGGCTTTACGTTCGATATGACCGGCGGACGCGCAACATATTGAGGAAGAGAATGGCTGGTCTAAAGAAGTTATTTGCTGATGTTGGCAAGTTGCTTTACTGGGGAGTCGGCATCAGCGATCCCGGAACCATTCCCCGCAAAGTTGATCTGTGGAAAATTGCTGCAAACGGTGGCTGGAAGGTGCAGAGCCTTTCCGCCTCGAATCTGAACCACAAAGGCAAAGAGGCTGTGCGGCTGCAAACTGGTGACGGCGATGGCTGGGCGTTGTTGGAAGGCCTGCAACTACCGGAATGCAAACTGGATTTGAGTCTTGCCGCCGTCACTCAGGAGCTTGGTTTGATTGTTCGGGCAGAAAATGAAATCAGTTACGATCTGATTTCCTTCCAGGTGAATGCCGGTGCCGCAACGCTCGGTCTGGAAATTTGGTTTGGCTCAACCGCCGCAAACGTCGAGTTGCCGAATTATCTGCTGGGCGAATGGATTGGCCTCAGAGTCGTTGTTGCCCCGCAATTTACGGCTGTTTTTGTTAATGGCAGCAATATGCCAAGCCTGAAAGTTCCGGTCAGTTCGCAAAGCAGCAAAGGCGATTTGATCGGCTTCTGGCTGGGCAAAAATTCTGAAGCCCTGGTTGCGGATCTGAAATACATCCAAACCAAAAAACGAGATTTGGTGTGACAGCCTAACGGAAATTATGACGGCTCAATTCAGGCTAAAGCTGGTTATCGTATTTGTCGTGGTTGTTGGTGCAATGGCTTTGCGTACTTCGTCAGCGCAAACGGCAAAAGTGGATTTCGTCCGCGATATTCAGCCCATTTTTCAAGCAAACTGCTGGCGCTGCCACGGCGAGCAAACTGCCAAAGGGCAGCTTCGGTTGGACAACAAAACCTCAGCCATGAAAGGCGGCATTTCCGGCGCGGTCATTCTTCCTGGCAATAGCCGCGAAAGCCGTTTGCTGCATCGCCTTCGCGGCGAAGGCGGCGAAAAGCGCATGCCGCTCGGCGGCGAATCGCTTTCTTCCGCGCAAATCGAGTTACTAAAAACCTGGATTGAGCAAGGAGCCAATTGGCCGGAAAGCGAATCCGCAGTTCGAAATCCCCAATCCGCAAAGTCCCAGCATTGGGCGTTTGTAAAGCCGGTTCGGCCAGGATTGCCCGCAGTCAAAAACTCCGCCTGGGTTCGGAATGTGATTGATGCGTTTGTGCTGGCTCGGCTGGAAAAGGAGGGTTTGAGGCCTTCGACGGAAGCCGACCGCGCGACCTTGCTTCGCCGCTTGAGTTTGGACTTAATTGGTTTGCCGCCGACCATTGAAGAAGTGGACGCCTTCCTGGCAGACAAGTCTCCAAATGCTTACGAAAAACAGGTGGATCGGTTGCTCAGCAGCCCGCATTACGGCGAACGTTGGGGCCGGTTGTGGCTGGACGCGGCGAGGTACGCCGACTCGGATGGCTATGAAAAAGACAAATCGCGTTACGTATGGTTTTACCGGGATTGGGTAATCAACGCTCTCAACGCAGACAAGCCGTATGATCAGTTCATCATCGAACAGATTGCCGGAGACCTGCTGCCCAGCCCAACGCAGGATCAGCTTGTCGCCACGGGCTTTCTGCGAAATTCGATGATCAATCAGGAAGGCGGCGTTGATCCCGAACAGTTCCGCATGGAAGCGATGTTTGATCGCATGGACGCCGTCGGTAAAAGCGTGCTTGGTCTGACGATTCAATGCGCGCAATGCCACAACCACAAGTTCGATCCGATCAAACAGGAAGACTATTACCGTATGTTCGCCTTCCTGAACAATTCGCACGAAGCGAACATTGTGGTGTACACGCCGGAAGAGCAGATGAAGCGCGCCGAAATCTTTCGCCGTATTCGCGAGGTGGAAGCAGAGTTGCAACATCGCTCACCCGACTGGCGCGAACGTTTGTCCGCATGGGAAGCGAAGGTAAAAAACGACCAGCCGAAGTGGATAGTTTTTCAGCCGCAAGTGGACGAAATCTCTACGGGTGGCCAGCGTTATTTGCCGCAACCAGATGGTTCGTTTCTTTCAGACGGTTATGCGCCGGTTCAGCACGCGGTGAAGATGACGCTGAAAACCGAAGTTCAAAACATCACGGCGTTTCGTCTGGAATTGCTAAACGATCCGAATCTGCCTCGCAATGGGCCTGGACGTTCCGTCAAAGGCTCCTGTGCGTTGACGGAGTTTGAAGTCGTCGCTGCACTGGCCGGCGATCCCAAGAAAACGACGAAGCTGAAAATTGCCAAAGCCACGGCAGACATTTCCTTGCCGGAACGCGACCTAGAGCCGATTTTTGATGATCAGAGCGGCAAGCATCGCACCGTCGGCCCGATTGAATTTGCGATTGATGGCAAGAACGAAACCGCCTGGACGATTGATGTGGGCCCAGCGCTTCGCAATCAGCCGCGCAAAGCTGTCTTCACGTTGGAAAAGCCGCTTGGCTATTTCCCGGCGGCTGGCGGCTTGGAACTGACCTTCACGCTGAAGCAAAACCACGGCGGCTGGAACAACAACGATAACCAGCAGAACCAGCCCGGACGGATGCGGCTGTCATACACGACCGCGCCAAACGCCGAAGCCGATCCGCTGCCTGCTGCGGTTCGGGAAATTCTTTCGATTCCCAGTGAACAGCGCAGCGAAGCGCAAACGTCAGCGGTGTTCAGTTACTGGCGAGCCACTGTTGCTGATTGGCGCGACGCCAATGCCGAAATTTCGCGCTTGCTGGCTGAACATCCCGAAGGTTCAACGCAACTGGTGTATCAGGAGCGCGCCGAAATGCGCGAAAGTCATTTGCTGAAACGGGGCGATTTCCTGCGACCTGACAAAACCGTCACGCCCGGAGTTCCATCGTTTTTGCATCCGCTGCCACCAAATGCGAAGCCGGATCGGTTGGCGTTTGCTCGTTGGCTGGTGGATCGCAATTCTCCAACGACGGCTCGGTCTATGGTTAATCGCATCTGGCAGTCGTATTTCGGAACGGGCTTGGTTGAGACTGCGGAAGATTTCGGTATGCAAAGCCCCGCGCCTTCGCACCGTGAGTTGCTGGATTGGCTGGCTGTGGAGCTGATGGAACCTAGGTCGCAGTTTGCAGTTCGCGGTTCACAACAACAAACTGCGAATTGGTCACTGAAGCACATACATCGGCTGATAGTTAACTCGGCAACTTATCGCCAAAGCTCGTCCGTTAATCCCCAATCCACAATCGGCAATTCGCAATCGAATGATCCTTACAATCGGTTGCTGGCGCATGGCCCTCGTTTTCGTGTGGATGCCGAACTGGTTCGAGACATTGCGTTATCGGTTAGCGGCTTGCTCAATCCAAAAATCGCCGGCGCCAGTGTGTATCCGCCCGCGCCGGGATTTTTGTTCGAGCGCCCATTCAGTTATGGTCCGAAAGTGTGGAAGGAAGAAGTAGGTGAAAACCGGTACCGCCGCGCGCTGTACACATTTCGTTACCGTTCGGTTCCGTATCCGATGTTGCAGGCCTTTGACGCGCCAACCGGCGATATTTCCTGCGTTCGCCGAACCCGGTCAAATTCGCCGTTGCAAGCGTTGACGACGCTCAATGAAACTCTGTTTGTCGAAGCTGCGCGAGCCTTGGCTTTGAAAGTCGTCCGCGAAGGCGGCGTAACGGATCGAAAGCGAATGACGTATGCCTTTCGCCGCGTGCTTTCCAGAAAACCCACAGAACAGGAATTGATGGAGCTTTCAGGCTTATTCAATCGCCAGAAAGAACGATTGCTGGCCGGAGAATTGAACGCCTGGAACCTGGCAACAAACGATCCTGACAAAGCGTTCGCCTTGCCCAAAGGCGTGAAGATGGAAGAGTTGGCTGCCTGGACGGCTGTCGCGCGCGTGTTGCTGAACCTGGACGAAACCATCACCAAGGAATGACCCATGGAACGACGAACGTTTTTGCAAAGCGCGTTTGCTGCTGTGCCTGCGTTGAACTTCGCCAGCCAAATCAGCGCCAAAAAGATTCGATTGATTACGCGTGGCGATGATTTGGGCTGTGCGCGCAGTCTGAATCGCGCCGTGCGCGAATGCTTCAAGCAGGGAATTCTGAAAAACGTCTCTGTGTTGTCGGCTTCGCCTTATGTTGAAGAAGCGGCAAAGATGCTGGCTAAAGAGAAAGGCATTTGTTTTGGTTTGCACACCGACCTGACTTCGGAATGGGACAACGTCAAATGGGGACCGGTTGCGCCGCGCGAAAAAGTTCCTTCGCTCTTGGACAGCAAAGGCTATCTTCACCAAACGAACGAAGGCGTGCGAGCGAATGCCAAGGCCGAAGAAGCCTTGATCGAATTGCAGGCGCAGCTCGACAGGGCGCGCCAGCTTGGATTCGACATTCGCTACGCCGATTTGCATATGAACACGGTGCAGGTTGTGCCCGGTTTGCCGGACAAGTTCGGCGATTGGTGCCGTCAGAACCAGTTGATTGACACGCGAAAGATTGGCGGACGGCTGACGCTGCCACGCTCCAGTCCAGTTGATCGAAAGCATCCCGGCGATTATGTGGTGGATGTGATGAACGCGCTGAAAGCTGCTGCCGATGGCGAATATTTGATCGTAGGTCACCTGGCGTATGACGATGCTGAAATTCGTAACCTTGGACATCCCGGTTATCCTGGAACGTCGGTCGCGCATAATTTGAATTGGGAACGGCTGGCTTATGTGGACCCGCGCATGGTCAAGTTTGTCCGCGAAAGCGGCGTGCAGCCGATTCGATACGACGAAACTGAATCCGCCATAGAACAGATGAAACAGTTTGCAAATACCCCTTCAACCAAATGAGGCCAATAAGATTAAGCTATGACTGACCAAATCCATCGCAGGGATTTCATCAAAACAGGGATTGCCGCCGGAGCGGTGCTGGCTGGCGCAAGTAACAATGTGCTCGGCGCGAACGACCGCATCCGTGTCGGTTTGATCGGTGCAGGCCGTCAGGGCAGAGGTGTGATGCGTAATTTCGCGCGTAACGAAAATGTGCAGATTGTCGGCGTTTGCGATGTTTACGAACCGCACATAACCAAAGCCATCGAAGATGGAAAGCTAGGCAGCGATGTCAAAACGTACAAAGATTATCGTCAGGTGCTGGACAGCAAAGATGTTGATGCCGTGATCATCGGTTCGCCGGATCACTGGCACGCGCTGATGGCCGTCAACGCCTGTCAGGCAGGGAAGGATGTGTATGTCGAAAAACCGATTTCGGTGACGATTGATGAAGGCCGCAAGATGGTTCAGGCAGCGCGCAAATACAACCGAATTGTTCAGGTCGGCACGCAGCAACATTCCGGCGACCATTACCAGCAAGCCAAAGAAATCATCAGCAGCGGCAAAATTGGCAAAGTGTCGTTCATACGCTCCTGGAATTTCGGCAACATGACGCCAGAAGGCATCGGCAATCCTCAGGATGGCGCTCCGCCCGCAGGATTGGACTGGGAAATGTGGCTTGGCCCGGCTCCGCTGCGGCCTTTCAACGCCAACCGTTGGGGAGTTCATCCGGATCGGTATTCCAGTTTCCGTTGGTTTTGGGATTACGCGGGAGGGATGATGACAGATTGGGGCGTGCATCATCTGGACATTGTGCAAATGGTGATGGGCGTTGACGCTCCGCTTACGATTTCGGCTTCAGGCGGCAAATACGCGCTAAAAGACAATCGCGAAACGCCAGACACCTTGATGGTTACGTATGAATTTCCTGGCTTCATTTGCACGTATGAAAACCGCGAATGTAACGGACAGGTGCTGGCTGGAAACGGATACGGCATCACGTTCCATGGCACCGAAGCGACGCTATACATCAACCGAAATTACTTCGAAATCACGCCGGAAAAGGTGGAAAAAGGGAAGGCCCCGGAAGTCGTGAAAGTCGAAAGCAAAAACAATCAAGGCCAGACGCACGTGCGCAACTTCCTGGATTGCGTGAAATCGCGGCAATTGCCGACTTCGGACATTGAAATCGGCCATCGTTCCACCAGCACGTGTTTGCTTGGCAACATCGCATTGCGTTCCGGCAGGCGGATTCAATGGAATTCCCAGACGGAAAAGATCGAAAGCGATGCAGCAGCAGCAAAATACCTGACGCGCGAATATCGCAAGCCCTGGAAACTTGTCGTTTGATCGCCAGACAATAAATGGTTCGTGAGATTGGGGAGTCGCAAGAAACCAGAAACCCCGTCTCCCCATTCTTTTGGAAATTTGCGTTCCTCGGCTTTACGATTTTGGGACTGGCCAGTCCCGTCAGCGGACATCCTTCAATTGCCCGTCTTTATCACTCAGTCCAGCAACTCTTGCAGATTCAATAATTACTTAACGCCTATTGGATGGCACGAACTTTGGTTGCTTGCTTTAGGATCAGAGTGATCTCCAACAATACTTTCAAATACACAAAAGGTGGTTTCCATGTTTGTGAAATACCGATTTTTGCTGCTTGTCCTATCTTTGCTGATGGTTGGCACATCAACAGCACAAGAGAAAGTCGCGCCGGAACCTGTTCCGCTACGAATAAGGGACAGTAAAGAGCAAATCGTGAAACGGTTGGATATCGCCATTCCGCGCTTGCTGGAGGAGGGAATGGTTCCGGGGCTTTCAATTGCACTTGTCCAAAAGGGCGAGCTTGTCTGGCACAAAGGCTACGGCGTAAAGAATGCTCAGACGAAAGAACCGGTGGTTGCGAACACGACGTTTGAGGCCGCCAGCTTGAGCAAGCCTGTTTTTGCATACGCAGTGTTGAAGCTGGTGGACGAAGGCAAACTCGACCTGGACACGCCGCTGACCAAATACCTGCCCGGCAATTACGACGTAGGCGATGACGCGCGAATCAACCAGATCACCGTGCGTCATGTGCTCAGCCATAGGCCAGGGTTTCCCAACTGGCGGCGGCAAAACAATGCGCTAACAATTCACTTTACTCCTGGCGAACGGTTCAGCTATTCCGGCGAAGGCTTTGTGTATCTGGCAAAAGTCGTCGAGAAAATTACCGGAGAGGAGTTCAACGCTTTTATGAAGCGGTCAGTTTTTGTTCCCTTGGGAATGACCGACAGCAGCTATGTCTGGCAGGAAAGCTATGAGAAGCAACAGGCCTTCAGCCATAGCTCAATGGGCCAGCCAACCGGGGTCAATAAGTCTACGCGCTCAAACGCCGCCGCCAGTCTGCGAACCACAGCACAGGATTTTGGCAAGTTTCTATCTGCCATTTCCAAGGGCACGGGGCTGAAACCTGCGACTTGGAGGCAAATGCTGACGCCACAAATCAAAGTCAGCGAAAGCGGCACCAACAATATTTTGGGCAAACCTGAAAAGCTTTCCGAAACGATTTCCTGGGGGCTTGGTTGGGGCCTGCAAACGACGGCTGATGGACTGGCTTTTTGGCATTGGGGCGACAACGGCAATACAAAAGCTTATGTGCTGGTATACGACAAACAGCAATTTGGCCTGGTGGTTTTCACAGATGGTGCAAACGGGCTGACGATCGTTCCCGAAATCGTTTCCGAAGCCCTTGGCGGCCAGCAGCCAGCGCTTAGCTGGCTGAAATATGGCAGCTACAAATCACCTTCGAAGGCATTGCTCAAAACCATCCTTGCCAAAGGCGCAGCCGCAGCTTTGACCGAATACCGTCAAACGCGCAAAGGCCGCCCTGCAAGTGAAGCCTTGGATGAAAACCAGATGAACCGGCTGGGGTACGATTTGATGGGTGGGCAGCTAGTTAAAGACTCCATCGAAGTCTTCAAGCAAAATGTCGAAGATTATCCACAATCGGCGAACGGTTACGACAGTTTGGCTGAAGCTTATGCCCGCGACGGTCAAAAAGAACTGGCCATCAAAAATTATCAGCGCTCGTTGGAGCTTGATCCGAAAAATGACAACGCGGCAGATTCGTTGAAGAAGCTGCGAGAAAAACAGTAAGCCCGGAGGAAATAAGCCATGGAATCATTTTGGAAAGATATGCGGCATTCGATTCGGTCGCTGAGCAAAAAGCCCGGCTTTACATTTATTATTGTGCTAACGCTGGCACTGGCGATTGGCGCAAACACGGCGATTTTTTCTGTCGTCAACGCTGCGTTGCTGAAACCGTTGCCTTACGCGGAGCCAGAACGGTTGGTGCATTTGTGGGAATCCACGCCGCAGAAAAGCTATCCCAAACGCGAAGCTTCGTATCCTGATTTTCAAGACTGGCGATTGTGCGACGCCTTTGACGGAATGGCCGCTTATCGCGGCGGCGGCGGATTTATGCTGGCCACGCCAGAAAGCACAGAACGGATTGACGCCGGTTTGGTGTCAGGCAATTTCTTTTCTGTGCTGGGCGTCAAGCCATTGCTTGGGCGCGGTCTAAACGAAGCTGACGAGAAACAAGGCGCAGAACGAGTTGTTTTGTTGAGTCACGGGTTCTGGCAGCGCCGCTATGCCGGTGATGCGAACATTATTGGCAAACAAATTGTGCTGAGTGGAAATCCGTACCAGGTAGTCGGCGTGTTGCCGCCGGAATTTCAGTTCGCCAAGCGCGGTTCAGCGGAGGTTTGGTCTACGTGGCAACTTAGCCAGGGCCAGATGACCCGGCGCTTTATGCACTTTGTGAATGTGATTGCACGATTGAAACCGGGTGTCAGCCTGGAACAGGCAAAAGCCGCAATGCAGCCAATTACCGCGCGTATCGCACAAGAACATGCGGAGTCGCATACGGGAACCGGGATTCAGGTTGTTCCGCTTCATCAGGAATTCGTCGGCAATATCAAACCCTTGTTGGTCTTGTTGCTGGTCGCTGTTGGCTTTGTCCTGTTGATTGCCTGCTCAAACGTCGCCAATTTGCTGTTGGTGCGCGCCTCTGGAAGGCAAAAAGAGGTCGCGATTCGTTCAGCGCTTGGCGCATCGGCCGGACGATTGGTTCGGCAGATGCTAACGGAAAGTCTGGTGCTGGCGACGCTTGGCGGAATCGTTGGTGTATTACTGGCAAACTGGGGAGTTGACGCCATGATTTCAGCCATTCCGGATAATCTATTGAACTTCATGCCTTATTTGCGCGGAGTGAAGATAGATGCGTCCGCGCTGGCGTTCACGGCGGCGCTGACACTGACAGTGAGCTTGCTGTTCGGACTTGCCCCGGCGTTGCAATCGGCCAAAGCCGATTTGCAATCTGTGCTGAAAGAAGGCGGCAAAACGTCCGGCGCGTCGGCCCGGCAAGGCTTGCGGAACGTGCTGGTTGTTGCCGAAGTCGCTTTGGCGTTGGTGCTGCTGGTTGGCGCAGGCTTGATGCTGCGCAGTTTGTGGGGGCTGATCAATGTTGATCCCGGATTCAATCCGAAAAATCTGCTGACGTTTACTTTTACCTTGCCGCCTGCCGCGTATGATTCGAATGAAAAACTGATTGTGGCTCGTGAGCAAATGCTGGCTCGTTTGGCCGCGATTCCGGGCGTTGAAGGCGCCGCGACGGTCAATACGTTGCCGCTGATTGGCGGCAACACGACGCGGTTTTATCCCACCAATCAGCCGAAACCCGCTCCCGGTGAGGACATCGAAGCCAATCTTCGCGACATCAGCGCGAACTATTTCAGTGTCATGGGCGTGCGGTTGATTTCCGGGCGAACCTTTAACGAACAAGACAGGGCAAATTCTCAGGACGTCGTCATCATCAACCAGTCGCTGGCGAAACGCGTTTTCCCCAATCAGGATGCCGCCGGTCAAAACATCGTTTTCACGGGCGAGGAGTCTACGCCGGTTCAAATTGCTGGTGTGGTTGCCGATGAAAAAATCAACGGTCTGGATGCGCAAAACACAGCGGTTGTTTACACCCCTTACCAACAGGATTCGTCTGTCGGCATGGCCAGCAGCGTCGTGGTCAGAACGACGAACGATCCAATGAGTATGAGCAATGTCGTTCGCCGGGAGCTTCAGTCTTTTGAACCGGGAATTTCCATCTTCTTCGTCAGAAGCATGGAGCAAATTGCAGCGACGTCTCCGGCAACCTTTGCTCGGCGCTACCCGGCAATGCTGATTGGGTTGTTTGCGATTGTCGCCTTGCTGCTGGCGGCAGTCGGGATTTACGGCGTGATTTCTTACACCGTCAGCCAGCAAACCCATGAAATTGGCGTCCGTATTGCTCTGGGCGCGCGCCCAGGAAACATCTTGGGATTGGTGATGAAAAAGGGAATGGGACTGACGTTGCTTGGCGTAGCCATTGGCTTGGTTGCTTCGTTTGCGCTGACCCGGTTAATGACGGACATGTTGTTTGGAGTCAGCGCCACTGATCCGTTTACCTTTGCCGGAATTTCCTTGTTGCTGAGCTTTGTCGCGCTGGTTGCCTGCTATGTCCCCGCGCTTCGAGCCATGAAAGTTGATCCGATGGTTGCGCTTCGTTACGAATGAAACGCGGCGCGAAACCTCATACTTACATCGAGAGGGAATATGAAAAAGACGATTTTGTTGATGGTTGCCTGTCTGATGTTGGCGGGATTGGTCGCGACTCCATTATTTGCCCAGCAAGCGAATGATGACAAAGAAGCCGTGCGGTTGGCGGTGCTGGATTACGTCGAAGGCGTTTACAACGTCCAGCCGGAACGCATCGAGCGCAGCGTTCATCCCAAACTGGCCAAGCTGGGATTTTATCGTCCACCCGCAGAGAGCAAATACAATCCTGGCTCGGCGATGACTTTTGAGCGGCTGGTCGAAGTTGCCAAAAACTACAATAAAAGCGGCAAGCTGCCGAAGGATGCTCCCAAGGAAATCACGATTTTCGAAGTTCAGGATCAAACCGCGACAGCCAAGCTGGTCGCCGACTGGGGAACCGATTATTTCCATCTGGCGAAATTCGACGGCAAATGGATGATCGTCAATGTGCTGTGGCAAAGCCCGCCGCCAAAGAAAAGCTAAACCACACCCAATTGGTAAGAAAGAAACCACGGAGGAACATGGATCAACACGAATAAACACAGATAAGTCTAAAAATCTGACCCGTGTTTATCTGAGTGAAACTGTGTTTATCCGTGGTTAATACTTGTCTCAACGAAGTTTGCTTTCGTGAGCCAGTAGCCATTCTTTTCGCTCCATTCCGCCGCTGTAACCGGTCAGCTTGCCGTTCGAGCCAATGACCCGATGACAGGGAACAATGATCGAAATCGGGTTGCGCCCATTCGCCGCGCCCACCGCGCGCGAGCTATTCGGATTGCCGACAAGTTCGGCCAATTCACCGTAACTGATGGTCATGCCGAAAGGAATAGTTTGTAATTTCTGCCAAACTTGACGCTGGAACTCTGTGCCGCGCATGTTTAGCGGCAAATCGAATTCAGTCAGCTCACCAGCAAAATACGCTTCCAATTGTTTTCGCGCTTCTACGAAAGGCTTTGCGTTGTCGTCGTGTATCCAGGTTTCGCTGAAAAATGGGCCGTGACGTTGTGTGACCATCGTCAAGCTGGTCAGCGATTCGCCGTCCGAAGATAGGAGCAGCGATTCAATTGGGCTTTCAATTCTTGTGTAATACGTTGTCATTTCTCCTCCTGCGGTTTTTCCAGAGACTTCCAAAGATGCAACACGGCATAAGCTCGCCACGGTCGCCACGCTTCTGCGAGTTCCAAAACGCGTTTGGGTTTATTCGTTCCAAGTGCTTTGTAAACTCCCAAATCCGTGTGTGGGAAAGCGTCCGGCCACGACAGCGCGCGCATTGCCACGTATTGCGCTGTCCATTCGCCAATTCCCGGCAGTTGTTTCAATTGCTCCATGGTTTGTTCGATATTGCCGCCAGGCGCGAGATTCAATTTGCCTGACGCGACAGCTTCAGCCAGCGCGATGATGGATTTTGCTCGTGCGCCAATGATTCCCAGCGACGTTAGCTCCGGAATTTCAGCGGCGGCGACGCGTTGCGGCGTTGGCGACAAATGTGTCAACGCCGCAAACGGTGTTTCCACCGGCTCGCCAAACGCGGCAACGTAACGCCCGGCAAGCGTTGTCGCGGATTTCACGCTGACTTGTTGGCCCAAAATTGCGCGGACGGCGATTTCAAATCCGTTAAATGCCCCCGGAACCCGTAATCCGGGATTGGCCGCTGCCAAATCGCCAAGCTGCGCGGCGATTTGTGTTGGTTCAGCTTTTAGATCAAAGATGCGTTTGACGCCCGCCAGCAAGGGCAAAATCGCCTTTGCCAACGAAACCGAAAGTTCAACTTTCAGCGCAGATTTTCCCTCTGACGGCTCCACAGCGATCCAGCCGGTTTGTTTTCCAATGGCAACGGTTCTTAGATAGCGATTGCCTTCGACGGTTTCTGCTCCTTTTAGCGCGCGCGCTTTCAGGTATTCCAGCAACGATTGCCAATCGAACGGCGGGCGATATGCCAATTCGCAAACCAGCGTTTCTGCTGCCGAAGCCGTTCGCGTTTTCCGAAGTTCCGTCGGGTTCAACCGATAACGTTCTTTGAACAGCGCGTTGAAACGTCGCAAGCTGGCAAATCCACTGGCAAACGCAATTTCCGTAATCGGCAAATCCGTGTCGGTCAACAAACGTTTGGCCAGCAACAGTCGCTGCGTTTGAATCAATTCAATTGGCGAAACGCCAAGCTCGGATTGAATGACTCGGCGCAAATGCCTGTCGGTGACGCCCATTTCGGCGGCGAATTCATCCAATCGTTTTTCAGTCAACGAACCGTCTTCAATGCGGCTGATGGCCGAAGCGGCCAACCGGCTGACAGCGTCAATTTGTGCATTGCCGGGTGCCAGTTCCGGGCGGCAGCGCAGGCAAGGACGAAAGCCCGATTGTTCCGCCAGAGCCGCATTGGGGAAAAAACGGCAATTTTCGCTGCGCGGAGTTTTGACAGTGCAAACCGGTCGGCAGTAAATTCTTGTCGAAGTCACCCCAACAAAAAAGACACCATCGAAACGCGAATCGTGCGTCAACACTGCTTGGTAATAACTTTTGTGATCCATAACCATAAACAAAGTTTATCCAAGATAGTCGTAACTGTCTCGCCGTTTTCGGACACGGAAATTGACGCGCGGTGCATTTGCAAAAATTCTTTGTCGAGTTAAGAATTGCGGCTCTTTCGACCACAGGTTTCTAAATTCAAAAAGCAGTTATGAACAAAGCTTGCATAGGCAGTTGCTTGTGCAGCCAAACACAGGGTTTCGTGTCACGAAGTGTGCCTGTGAAGCTGTAAGTGTCACAGTATCTGACTTTCAGGAGGATTGTTTTTCATGTCAGTTCATCAACCAACGGAAGACAACAACGAACGCCGGTCGTTTTTGGGCGTGCTTTCCGGGCTGATTGCCGCAGGCATTTCCGCAGTGCTTGGCGTCAACATCGGAAGGTTCGCTGTTTCGCCTGCGCTGTCTGCAGGCGTAGCGGAAAACTGGGCGGAGCTTGGGCCGGTCGCCGAAATCGAGGAAGGCAAACCCGTCAAACGCAATATCGTCGTTTCGCAGGACGCAGGCTGGGGGAAATTCCAGTCGCAAAAAGCTGTCTGGGTCATTCGCAACGGCGAAAAAATCACGGTGTTTACCGCCGTTTGTCCGCATCTGGGTTGCACCGTCAATGCGAAATCGGACGTGTTCATTTGCGCTTGCCACGACAGCAAATGGGATGTTGCGGGAAATACGCAAGGCGGCCCGACTCCACGCGGGCTGGATGCCTTAGAGCACAAAGTCGAAAATGATGTATTGAAGATCCGATACCAGGATTTTAAACAAGGCATTCCGCAAAAGGAGGTCTTGAGTTGATATGGCAAACCAATCCAAAGTTGACCAGTTAGTTGACTGGGTAGACGAACGCACTGGCGTCAAAGCCGTGATGGACGAAGCCTTGAACGAGCCGATTCGCGGCGGCGCGCGCTGGGCTTATGTCTTCGGCAGCGCGCTGCTGTTCCTGTTTGCCGTTCAGGTGGTGACGGGCATTGTCATGACCTTGTATTACGTGCCCACCGCCGACCACGCCCACGCCAGCGTTGCGTATATTCAAAAAGTCGTGCCCGGCGGAGCGCTGTTGCGCGGAATCCATCATTACGGTTCCAGCGCAATGGTCATTCTGGCCGTCGTGCATCTGGCGCAGACCTTTCTTTACGGCGCTTACAAGCAGAAGCGCGAACTCGTCTGGGTGGTGGGCGTGGTGATGTTGCTGCTTGTTCTGGGCTTCGGCTTCACGGGCTATTTGCTGACTTGGGATCAAGCGGCGTATTTCGGAACCAAAGTCGGAACTTCCATCGCCGGAGAAATTCCAGTGGTTGGAGCTATACAACAAAAAATCATGCTTGGCGGCACGGAGCTTTCGACCGTCACACTGTCCCGGTTTTTCACAACACACGTGTTCCTACTGCCGTTGTTGCTGGGTTTGCTGGCCGGTTTGCACGTGATGCTGTTTCGCAAAGCTGGTCCCGCTGGTCCGTACCACAATCGCGACGATAAAAAAGTGGATCGCTTTTTTCCGAAACAAGTGTTCTTTGATTCGGTGGCGATGCTGGTTGTATTCATCGCGCTGGTGTATTTGGCGCTGAAAATGCCCGCGGAACTTGGGCCGGTTGCTGATCCTTCGTCGGATTATCTGGCGCGTCCGCCCTGGTATTTCATGCCGTTGTTTCAGTTACTGAAATGGTTTCCGGGAGGCTGGGCAATCATCCCAATTGCAGTTTTGCCAGCGGTGCTGTTTGGCGTTTTGTTCCTGTTGCCGTTTCTGGATCGCAAAGCTGAACGCAATCCCTTCAAGCGACCGATTGCCAGCCTGGTTTTGTTGCTGACCATTTTCGGATCGGTTGGGCTGATTTTTCTGGCGAAAAGCCAGGACAGAAATAATCCCGAATTCGCCGAAAAGCTGAAAAAGCAAGAAGAAGAAATGCACGCGTTCTTCAAAGCGCCGTTTGAACCGCAGGTCATAGGAGCAACTACGGCGGTGGCTGCAGCGGGTGGCGCCGCTACTGTGGCTGTGGCACCGGCGGCCTATGTGGAGAACTGTGCCGATTGTCACGGAGCGAATGGCCAGGGCGAAGCAGATTTAGGGCCTCCGTTGACGGGGATGACTGCTAAGCCGCGACGCACGCAGGATGATTTGATGAAGATTCTGGATGACGCGCGTGCGTACGATCTGAAAAAGCCCATGCCTGCGAGTTTTCCAGATCTTTCTGAAGACGACAAGAAGGCAATCGTCGAATGGATGCTAAAGTTGAAGTAACCCCTTTTTATTCCCGGCTACAGTCCGGCATTAAACCTTAGGAGATCAATACAGAATGAACAAGTTGAAGCTCACGATTTTGACAACAACTCTGGGTGTGGCGCTGATCGCGCTTTCGGTCGGCGGATTTGCGACGACGACCCCTGCCATCTTCCAGGATGGCGCAGCGATTTACGCCGACAAATGCGCCAAGTGCCACAACGCTGACGGCACCGGCAATGCCAAATACAAAAAACAGGGCATTGAAGACATGTCCGCCGCTGCCTGGCAGAAAGCACATACTGACGCCAAAATCGCCGCCGCCATCAACAACGGCAAAGGCGATTTCATGCCTGCCTGGAAAGGCAAGCTGAAGCCAGCGGAAATCACTGCGGTGGTCAAACACATTCGCAGCTTGAAAAAGTAGCGAAAACGAATCAGACAGGATTCACGGGATTCAACAAGATTGGGTTTCAACCTTGAACCATCCTGAGAATCCTGTCTGAGTTGTTTGGCTTTCCTACCTGATCTTCAATACTCGCCGCGCATTCTCGTACAACAGCTTCCTCTCAATTTTCTTCGTTCCTGACAATCGCTTGACGGTTTGCATGCATTTAATGCCGGAACAGCGCGTATCTTTCGTGGTTTCATCCTGACAATCACTTCCGTACATAAGCTTGTTTTGGTGGCGGCGGAAAAAGTCCTTGGTCAACTCTTCGTCGCGCAACAACGCATTCAAGCCAGACCCAGCCGAAAGGTCTCCGTAAAAATTCGCGTAATCCGCCAGCCAACGGTCGGTCAACCCTCCTGCGGTGAGTTTGCCTTTGGGGTAGAGAATCGTTTGATCGTGATTGCGGTCAATGTTTCCCCAGAAAGTTTGCGCGTGGCCGATGAAATTCACCTTCGGAAATTTTTCCAGCACTTTATGAAAACGTTCGTAGCCGGTGTTGTATTTGCCGTGCTGAAAATGCATCAGCACCGGCACGTTGAAGTCTTTGGCCAGAGCGGCGATCAGTTCGATGTGTTTGGAATCGCAATCCACGAAAAACTTTTGCTCGCCGATGCCGATGGCTCCGGCTTTCAGGTACTTTTCGATGACCGTGCGGGCTTCGGGCAAATCAGCAACTTCATTTGCGAAGAACACAAATTCGTTCGGATACTGTTTCGCCAAAGCTGCCACGGAATCATTTCCATAGCAGTCGGCTTCCAGGCCAAATTTCGAGCCTGCAGGAAGCAGTACTGTTTTCGTTGCTCCCAAGGCGCGCTGGTGACGAATCAAATCTTCGTCGTTGCGTCCCCAATAATGAGTGTGTTGGTGAATATCTATGATTGGCTCGGCAGGTTGGGCGAAGGTTTCGATTGTTAAAGCGCCTGCGGTTCCAGCAAGAAAACTGCGACGGGAGATGGTTGGGTTCATTGTTTATCGGTCCGGGAACTATCCAAAAAAGAAGACTCAGGTTGACGCGCGTTGCGCCTTCCTGAGTCTACAGGTAGCTGCTTGCCGGCAGCAATTCCCGGCAAGCAAGTTTTATCCCCGACAAACCAAAGGAGCACAAAATCAGTTTTGAACCGGTTGACCGAACAATCTTTCGCCCAGGATGGGAATCTGCCTACGATGGAGGAACAAAACCAGCGCGCTGCAAAGCAACACAACGACGGCCAGGGCGAACAATTCGCCATTGTCGCCAACCGGCGTCAGCTTGATTCCCAGCATCGTCAGATGACTCATAATTGCGCCACTGATCGTGCCCAAGGAAAGCAACGCGCCAACCCAAACCATGCGCGGCGTCAGCAATAAGATTGAAGCAATTAGTTCGACCACGCCAGAGCCAATTCGTCCCCAAGGCTCAGCGCCAAGTGTCGTAAAGATGTATACAGATTCTTCCGCGCCGGTGAATTTGAAAAACAGGGTTTGCAGCAAAATTACGGCGACAACAATCCGCAGCACCCAGCTCAGAATGTTTTGCCCTTTGGTTAATCCCATGACGGTCTCCCTTCCGAAAATACCCGGCAAGCTTCAAGGCAATAAAGCTTGCCGGATAAGTGATGGTCACCTGTATCAGTGAAGAGCAACGCACTGTTGCGCCGTCCTCGCTGGTGAAATCCTTCGGAAAGGCTGGGATATTCCGGCAATCAGAAATTTCCCTGGGAATTTTATTCGTAACGAAGCGATTCGATGGGATCGGTTTTGGATGCGCGCATGGCAGGCCATAAACCGCTGAGAACGCCAACAATCATCAAAATGCTGGTTGCGGTGAAAACGACGTCGCCCGACAGCAGCAGAAAAATGTCGGTTTGTTTGGTGGGATCTTCCAGCAAATCGGCCAAAAAAGGACGGTGTCCGGCTAACGTTACCATCAGCCATGAAAGCGCGATGCCCAGCAAGCCGCCGAGGAAGGTGATGACCAAGGCCTCCATGATGAACTGAACCAGGATGTGCCAGCGGCGAGCGCCTAAGGCTTTGCGGACGCCGATTTCGCGGGTTCGTTCCGTCACCGAAACCAGCATGATGTTCATCACACCAATGCCGCCGATCATCAGCGTCAACGCGCCAATGAAGCTGAGGATGATTTTTAACCCGCCCGTCATGCCGCTGATCTGTTTCATGTTTTCGACGGAATCGTTAAAGCTCAGCGCGCGTTCGTCTTTCGGATTGAAGTTATGTCGGGCGGCCAGCACTTCTTTGACCTGCTTCAACGCCTGGAAGTGCATGGCCGGGCTCAAGGTTTGAAACACCAGATTGTCCACGTAATCCTGGCTCCAAAGCTGTTTGACAGTGGTATAAGGAATGAAGGCGCAATACTTGTCTGGCGAGTAGTAGTTTGAAAAGCTGACTTTTTGCGTCAGCACGCCGATCACTTCAAATGTCAGCCCTTTGATGCGAATGGTTTCTCCGACGGCGGGAGCATTGCCGAAAAGCTTTTTGGCGACTTCAGAACCAAGAAAGGCGACGCGACGTTGTTTTTCGATGTCTTCGGCGTTGATGAACCGGCCAAATTCAGGTACTTCGCTGCGCATTTCGGCGTATTCCGGAGCGACACCGCGCACGTTGCTGCTGGTTTGTTTGATGCCATACGCCAGCGGCAAACCTTCGACGTATTCCGGGCTGACATGTTTGATGGTGCCGAGTTGCCGCAGCGGTTCGACGTCTTCTTCTTTCAATCGGATCCGGCGGCCTGAGCGTTCACCTCCGGCTTGCATGCTGGTTTGGCCATTCCAAATAACGACGGTTCCATTGCTGAATGCCCTGCGAAAGCCAACTTCGATGGCATTGTGGAATCCATTGCCATACGCCATCAGCAAGACGACGGCGACGATTCCCCAGGCAATGCCGGTCATCGTCATAACAGCTCGGATGCGATGTCCGACCAATGATTGAATGGCTTGCAAGAAAACTTCTTTGAGAATCATAAATTTTGTTGGCCGTTCTTTTTAGTTCCGTATAAAAATTTTAGAGCGACCGGAAACCGGCCTGCCCAGGCAGTTTCGTTGTGAGCGGCGCACTCCTCAATTCGCACCACAAGGCGATGCTTATCCAGTCCAGCATTGCGCAATGTTCGTTCCAGCTTCAACGCATCCTGAACCACGTCCTGGCTTCTATCGCCGGGGCGACATTTTTGCTGGCCTTCTTCATTTGTGCCCACACCGATATAAACCTTGTCCGGCCAGCGAGACGCATTCTGGGCATCTTTCAGCAATTGGCTTTCTTTGATGTAAAGCGATGGGCTTTCAAGCAGCAATTTGCCGAATACTCCAGGCTTGGTCATGACAGTAAAGAGTGCTGCTATTGCACCGTAAGAGGAGCCGCCGATGCCTGTGCCAGCTTCATCTGTCCGTGTTCGGTAGATTTGATTGACGAAAGGCATGACTTCGTCCGTTAAAAAAGTAGGAAACTTTTTGCCATCTGGCATGGGCAGAGCAGGTGTCAAAAATTTGTCTTCGTAAGGTAAGTATTCGTTGGCACGCCCACGCCTGCCAGCGTTATCCACGCCAACAATGATGAGTGGCATGATAAGTTTTTGTTTGATCAATTGCGCTGACGTTTCATCGGCTTTCCATTCCATGGGGTTGAAGACCGATGTGGACACATTGAATAGATTCTGACCATCGTTCAGGTAGAGCACGGGATAGCGCCGCGAGCGATTGGCCGGCAGGTCATAGCCCGGCGGCAATAAAACCCGAATCTGGCGTGTATTGGCAAAGATTTTACTTTGCAATGTGTGTAGGCGAAGCGAGGAAGGCGTTTCAGTGAGTGCAGAGGAAAGAGCGGTTTGATTGGGAAAACAGAAACACATTATCCCAAAAATGATGACCGGATACATGACAAAGCTCTTTGCTTTACGATTCATGGCACTTACCTGAAGGAATCACATTTCATACCGCAGGGCTTCAATCGGAACCATTTCTGCCGCGCGCCGAGCCGGATACGTTGCCGCCACGATTCCAATTAACGCCAATACGCCAATCGAAAACGCCGCCGTTTGCCAGGTGATAATCATCCCCGAAAACCGCATTGGCAGCGGCAGCATATTCACTAACTTGCAAAGGCCAATGCCGATCCCTAAGCCAATCGTTCCGCTTAATAATGTCAGCAACAATCCTTCGCTGAAAAATTGCCGCAACACATTGTTGGAGGTTGCCCCTAACGCTTTGCGAATGCCAATTTCCTTAGTCCGCTCTTTGACGGAAATCAGCATGATGTTCATGACGCCAATACCGCCCAGTGCCAGTGTGATGATGCTGACGGCGATAAAAAATTCACGCATGCTGGAAATCATTTTGTTGAAAAATACCGTTTCCAGCGCGGTGTTCCACATCGAAAGCGCTTCGCGGTCGGAAGGGTCGAAGTTGTGGCGCGGCGCGATGATCGAAAGCACTTCCTGTTCGACGGGGCCGATCTTCTCGAAGTTGATCTTGCCTTCTCGTTCGACAATACGATTCAATTCGTTGGCGACTTCTTCGTACGGCGCAGCGATGATGGTTCCGATGGAATCCGCCGTGTCGTTCGTGCCGCCTTGCGGGAAATCTTTCCGCATTGTTTCGTAAGGTAAAAACAAACGATTGTTGTCCGGGCCGGTGTAGTTGGAATCCTGCTCTTTCTTTCGGACGCGGCCAATGATGGTGTAAGGAAGTCCGTTCAGCGACACTTGTTGGCCAATCGGATCGCGGTCGGCGAACAACTGTTTGGACATTTCAAAGCCGATGACGGCAACGCGGCGAGCGTCTGCGTTGTCTTGTTCGCTGAGCAAACGGCCCCGGTCAACTTCGATGGTGCGGATGAACTGGTAAATCGGCCAGACGCCACTCATTTGTGTGGAACTAGCGTTAAAGGCGCTTTTGGCGCTGACGCCGCCGCGCATCAATTCCGGCGTAACGTATTGAAGCAGTTTGGCTTTTTCCTTCAGCGCATACACATCGCCAATATCCAACCTAACCAGTTTCCCCGCGCGTTCGCCACCCGCCTGCGTGCTGGTTCTGCCGTTGCGAATGATGATGATGTTTTTTCCAAGTTCTTTCAGGACGTACAAATTGCCTTGCTGAAAGCCTTCGCTGACGGCGGACAGCAGCACGATGGAAATAACTCCCCAGATGATGCCAAACATCGTCAGGAAGCTGCGCAGCTTGTGCGCCATCAGATTGGAGTAAGTTTGTGTCAGGAGTTCGCGCATACCGTTAGGTGTTGGATGCTAGATGCTTGGGCGTTAGTGGATGTTAGATGTTAGATCGGATAAAGGAGCATCTAGCATCCAGCATCTAACATCTGGCCTATCACGTTATTGCAAAATGACCTTTTCGCCTTCTTTCAATCCATCCAATACTTCGGTGCGGGTGCCGTTGCTGATGCCGACTTTGATGGGCTTTTTCTCTTTGCCTTTGGGATTTGTGGGAGAAGGGAATTCGATGGTTGCATTCCGCTGTTGGTCATAAATCACGGCGCTTTCGGCGATCAGTAAAACATCTTTGTGTTCTTCCAGAACAATTTCAGCGTTGGCGGTCATATTGGCGCGAAGCTCGCCGCCGGGATTGTTGATCGAAACTTTGACTTCAAACGTCACGACGTTCTCTTTGTCCACGCCCAGCGGCGAAATCTGCGTCACCGTGCCTTCAAACACTTTGTCCTTAAATGTTTCGACTTTGATTTTGGAAGCCTGGCCTAGCTTGACGACGCCGATGTCTGCTTCGTCCACTTTGCCGCGCACGTACACCTGGCTGATGTCGCCCAGCACCATCACCAGTGTCGCCGCCGCCCCCATATTCAATATCGAAGACACCGGCGAGCCAATTTCGACATCGCGCGACAGCACAACGCCGCGAATTGGCGAACGGACGGTCGCGTAATTCAATTCTTCCACCGAACGATCCACAGCGGCTTGTGCCTGTGCAACTTCGGCTTTGGCTTGCGCGACTTTGGCGTCGCTGACGGCAAGCTGCGCGCGTGCTGCGTTTTGGCGATTGACGGCCAGCTCATACGCGCTGCGTGTATCGTCGAAAGATTGCTGTGGCAACACGCCGTCTTTCAACAGTTTTTCCGCGCGTTCAAAATTTCGTTTGGTGAAGGGAACGTCTGGCCCTTCGGCCTCGACCTTGTTCTTTTCCAATTGCGCCTGTGCAGCTTTCAAGTTGGACTCCGCCCCAATAAAGGCCGCTTTGGTTTCGCGCACGCGCGCTTCCAGATTTTCCTTGTCCAGTTCGGCCAGCACCTGGCCCACCTGAACGAAATCGCCGATTTGGACTTTTAACTCCTTGATGATGCCGTTGGCTTTGGATTTGATTTCAACTTTGGCGATGGGTTCGACTTTGCCGGTGGCGACGACGGATCGCGTGATGTTGCCGCGTTCGACTGCGGCCAGGCGGGAAGCGTCAATTTCATTTTTAGGGCGCGACATAACGACAAAGCCCGTGACGCCCAGGCCTGCCAGCACAAACAGCGCCCCGCCAATCAACCACATTTTTCGTGATCGTTTCTTGATCATCCAAACTCTCCTTCTTTGCTTGAATCCCTTTACGTAAGACTTTTATTCCGGCTCACCATACGGCGATTTGGAAATGTCAGTTCCGAAAAAGATCAATACGCGCTTATCATGAACGAATGAAGCAAACGGTTTTCAGAGCTTCATTGATCAGTAGATACAGTTATCGCTTTTATGGTGGATTACGCCGAGTGGGTGCTGGGAAGGTGCAAAAGGTTTCAGGGAATCTTCGGAAAGAAATGAACAGCCTGGATCGCCGCCGAGGATTTTTGCGATCACATCGGCGGCGCACACTTTAACGATCAAGCTAACAGCCAAAAAAAACTTCGACCCAGACGATTTTCTGTTTTCCGTCCACCTCTACAAGTTTCAGCCCCAGCAAAACAGGCGTTATGACAAGCAGCATCCGTGTGCCCGCAGGATAGAAGAAAGCCTCTTTGTCAGAAATTTCAAGTTTGGGCCCTGCAAAGTCCGTCAGTTGAAACTGTTCAAGAACCTGCTTGGCTTCTTTGGTCAGATGCGTTGCCTGATTGTTTTGACTTGCCAACAGCAATCGCAAGCCTTCCTCAAGGGTTTCGCTAACGATTCGCATTTCTTCCATTGTTTCAATCGCTTTCGGGTCGCCCTTTGACTCAAGGAAGTTTTTCAGGATCGGATCGGCATCAAACAACGACGATACATCCGGCGGTAGGAGTTTTTCGATGGCGTCATCATCCAGTTCTTCTCCCTTCAGGAGTTTATTCGCGGACTGATTCAAGCCGGAAATCATTACGTGATAGAAAAAATTGTAGTTGGCGACATACAAACGCTGCCAGTCTTGTGTTGTTGCCAGGGTTAGCAGGTCCTGTTTGCAATCAAGCCCAAAGGCGAAGGAAAACGTGGCAGACGGATTTGATGTCTTCAGACTCTGTTTCTGTTCCTGGACATAGCGCCACATGAAATCCTCAACAAACAATTCCTCAACCACGCGGGAAAAGTCGCCTGTTTCTTCCAGCCGTTTCATGAAAAGCGCGCTGGTTTCGCGTGCTTGCCGGATTTCAACCGGTGTCGGGATTTCTTCAGCGCGCTGCTGAGCAAGTGAAACGAAACCAAGAGCGTGAATAAGGATAAAAATTGTCGCAAGCTGCAAAGCGTATTTGAGCATTTGTGTTCCTTTCCATTAGGAGGGTTGTGTTGATGATTGCAGGATCGCTGTGGCGCAAGATTTTGCGGACAACAGTCGGGAGCAAACGCCGCAGAGTGTCGCAGCAACGTCCAAAGGATTTTCAGCGTAATCGGCAATTGTTCCGTGTCGTCGCGTTATCGCCACTTCGCGCCAAAGCGATCAGTGAAAAGAGCTACTTCCCATTTGGGCTTTTGCAGTTGGCGTGCCGGGGCGACCAACACGAATTTTGGCTGCTTAACTATTGGGCAGGCAGAGAAAAGTTTGGGAAAGGGAAGGGAAAATAAGCAATTACGCGGGATCAGCCATTTACCAAATGTTTGTCCATCCAGTTCAAAATCAGACGACGCATTTCGGGCAACTCTTCGTGGCCGCAATCAAAAAGGTCAATGCGGCAGTCTTCGGCCTTGCCGAACTTTTGATACAAGGGTGACAGGTGATCGCGGATTCGTTCAACGCCAGCAGGTGGCGTCAATAAATCTTTTCGACCGTTCAAGCTGAGGTGTGCGCGGGGAACGATCAGTTCATTGATTTGCGCCGTCGAAAAATGCTTCAGCAGGCTTGGCACGTAATAATAAATGCCATGGCCTTTCAGGTTGTTGATCTTCTCCAGTTCTTCAAAGTCCGTCATGCAGCACAAATCCATGCAGAGTTTGACGCGCGGATCGAGCGCGGCCAGCCACCAGGCCTTCGTCGCACCCATCGAAAGCCCGAACGCGCCGATTCGCTTCGGGTCAACTTCTGGACGGCTGACCAGATAATCTACTGCCCGATGTTCATCGAACATCATCATTCCGTACAGAACCTGGCCACGCCAGAGCATGTGTTTGAACGCATCTTCTTCACCAGTTCTGCCCGTAGGATTGTGCTGCCGTTGGCCGAAGCACCAGCTATCAATCGCCAGCGTGACGATGCCTTTTTCGGCAAGGACTGGTGCATAAGCTGGCAGGACTTTCTGGCCCGTCAGCAATTCCTCTTTGCCGACTGGATATGTTCCGCCATGCCAGTGAATGTAGAGCAGCCCCTGCGCTTTTGGCTGGCGTTTGTTCGGAATCAGCAGCAGCGCAGGGACAGGCTCAATGCCGTTTAAGTCGAGTTCAAGCCGTTCGAGGGTGTATCCGTCATGCTTTTCGGTCGTGATAAGTTTGGGTGGTTTTGGCCGATGATTGAGAGGCAATTCACCCAGCAAGCTCCACAATAGTCGGCGACGCTTTTGCTGATAAGCCGTAAACTCTTTTGCTGTTTTGAACGAATGCGCGTCAGTCATTAGAGGTGTGCCCGCACTGATGGTGGCAGTTGCGGCAGTCTGTTTCAGGAAATCCCGTCGGGGCAATGAGGTAGAAGGCATGCTTTGTCACCTCGTCCTTTCGTTCCAGTAAATTTTGACGTTCTTCGTGCTGCGACCGACGCCAATGATGTCCACCTTGCGGTCTCCGTTCAGGTCGGCGCAAATCACATCCTCAGCGCCCAAGCCCTTCGCGTCGAGCACCTGTTTTTCCCATTTGCTGCCAGCGCGGTCGAGCGGGTGCAAGAGGTAAACCATCGCGTCTTCGACTTTGCCTTCTGGAACGCCGCGAAAGCCTACGACCAAGGAGTCAACGCCGGTCCCGGTTAAATCCGCCGTCCAGACAGCGTGGCCGCCTTTGTGGTTTTCGATCAGGACTTGCCGTTTCCAGAGTTGGCCGGGTTTATCGGGCGACGTATAGACGACCGCTTGATGGCCGTGCCAAGGTTCAATCGTAGCGAGGTAACGTTTGCCACCCGGCAAGCGCCCAACTTTGATTTCGCCTGCGCCGCGTTTTTCCGGATCGCCTTCGCCAAGTTGTTGCTTGGCCCATTTCCCGTCCTTGCCTCGTTTGAACAGGAACACGCCTTCATAACCGGCGGCCAGAAGTTCTTCTTTGCGGTCGCCGTCCCAATCTAAAGGCCAAACGTTATGGGTGATGTGCAATTCGTTGCTGATAACTTCGCGCGTCCACGGATCTTTGAATGGGTTAGCTGGGCGGCGGAGGATGTAGAGCGAAGAAGCGTTGCCTTTCCACCATTCCGGACTTTTCGCTTCTTGACCGTGGAGCGGAGCACAAACGAGTTCTTTGCGGCCTTTGCCCTCAAGGTCAATCAGGCGCATGCGGTGCATCGTCGGCTCTTCGTTGATCTTGATCGGAGTCCAGGGCTGGTTCAGGTCGCTCGGCCGCTGAAGCAGCCAGACCGTGCCACCCGTAGCCGTGTTGGAAGGTTGCCAATCGGCTCCCAGGATCAGTTCGACTTTGCCGTCACCGTCTACATCCAGAGCTTGAACGCAGACCGGCAGCTTGGGGAAACCTGACACAATGGTTCGCCGGGTCCAGGACGGGTTTTCATACCACACAACCTGATCTGGATTTTCGGTGGCAACAACGATGTCAGTCTTCCCATCGTGATTGATGTCGGCCACGGTAATGGCATAGCCAACGCCGACATTTGGATCAATGATCTGTTCTTTGAAACTGAGTTGTCTGTTCTGGGAAAAGCCGACAGACGAGAGAAGCAACACAAAAACGAAAGGCAGGCGGAGCATAGTGTCTTTCCTTGAAATGAAATCGTTTGAGCGTGATGCTAACCATCAAAGTTGATTTTAAGGTTCGGCGTAACGGGCAAGCAGCTCAATACATGCAGCTTCGCGATGCCGGTGCGCGTGTCGTCGGTATGCCAAATTCTGACCCAAAAATCCCGGGTTTCGCCCTGGATAACAAAAATGGAATCGCTCTGTACCATCGGAGCCGGATCAGCCCAGCAGCCTTCGCGCAACTCGTAGAAAAGCTGAGGCAAATATTGGCGAAACTCTTCGCGTTCTATAGTGGCGCTTTCTTCATCGAATTCAGCGGGCGGAAGTTCCACTGGGTCGGGTGATTCCAGCAGCACGCGAGCCACGGAGCGCCCTGATTCTTCGCGTCGTTTGTGTAAAGCCATAATTGATTTGAGATACCCCGCTTCCTACCGGTCGCGGTACTGTTTCAACAACTCCAGCGGCACGCGCGCTCCGTAATGGGTCGAACGAGCCAGCCGCGCAAAGTAATCGTAAGCCAGCTTGGCGACTTTGGCGATGGCTTCGTCGGCGTTGGCGCTTTCGCCGTTGTAATTCGTCATCACCGAAATGGCGAACGGGCGACCCGGAACATAAACAATTGCCCAGTCGCACGCGACGCCTTCTATGCCGCCGGGTTTGTTGGCAATGGCAATGTTTGCCGGAATCAGTCTGGGAATGGGTGAGCTTTTGCGCAGCTTCAAAAACTTCAGCACGTCGTCGCTCAAGCTGCGGCTGATGACTTCGCCTCGGTACAGCTTGCTCATCAAGTCTGTTGCGGTAATCGGGGTGGCGATATTTTCGTCTCCGCGTGCCGAAGCCGCCACGTCAATCATCTTCCTGCGCAGCCGAATTGCTTTCAGTCCCAACTGATCAAGCGTTGCGTTGACGTTCGCCATTCCGGTCTGATCAATCAGCATGTTCGTTGCCGTGTTATCGCTCAGCACAATCATCAGCACGGCCAGGTCGTTCAAACTTAATTGCGAAGTGTGGTCGCCGAAGTTATTGATCACGCCGCTGCCGCCGACTTTGTCTGTGCGTTCCAGCCAACGCTGATCGGTCAGTTTGTATTTTCCCTCGGCGGCTTGTTTGTGAAGTTCAATCAGAACAGGAATTTTGATCGAGCTTCCCGTCGCAAAGGTCAGGTTTTGATTGACCAGGAATTCTTCGCCGGTAGTCAGATCGCGGATGGCCAATCCCATCACGCCGTCAAAGCTGGTGGCGATCTTTTCGATTTCGGCGGTGAGCTTTCGGCGAAGAATTGCGCGGTTGCCTTCTTGCGCTGCGATGGATTGAAATGCGAACAACGCAAAACAAAAAGAGAAAAGCAGGCCACGAAGTTTCATATTGTTTCCTTGTTTGTTGATTGGCGCGGTGATTCTGCCTTTGGTCAAAAAGCTGTGCAACTTATTCCGGCTTGGTTGGGCAGCCGGAATATGAACATCCTGGCAGCAGGCTTTCACGCTTCATCACCACGCTGTGCGCCGCCACGTGCGTGCCTTCGCCAATGTCTGCGCCGTACAGCAACACAGAGTTGCTTTCGACAGTAGCGCGGCGACGAATACGGACGTGGTCAATTTTCAGCACGCGGTCTTCAAAGGTGTGCGCTTGAAACTGGCAGCAAACCGTTGCGCTGTCTTCGAAATGAAGCATGTCCGGATCTACGACGTGGGAAAAGCCGGAACCCAAAACCACGCGCTTGCCAATTTGCGAACCCATTGCCCGTAAATACCAGCCGAGCAGTAAAGTACCTTCCAGCGTGGATAGCGCTGCGCGTGCGTAAACCGCCCAGGCGACGTACAAAAAATCCCACCGGCTGCACCAGCAAGACCACAGCGGATGAACGCCGGGCTTTACTTTGCCCAGCAACAGCCATTTCATTGCCAGAATCAGCAGGCAAAAGGCTGACGCCCAGGCAAACGCCAGCGAAGGGACGATCACAAACAGAAACACTGAACGCGAATATGCAGTTTCGGTGGCGGCCAGCAGTTCCAGCAAAATCGGCACGCTCAACAGCGGCGTCACCGGCAGGGAAAACCGCAACAGTTCCCAGAACAATCGCGCGCAGTAACGAACCGTTGATGGTTCGTGTGTCAGGCTGCGGTCGCATTCAATGATTTCTCGTCTAGGCAATTCAAATGGCGGATGCCCAAACCACGAACTGCCAGGGCGAATGATCCGCTCATCGGCGACCGTGCAAACGCCCAGCAAAACGTCGCCAGGCAGTTGTTGGCCAATGGGAATAATGACGTGATTGCCAAGGAAGGTGTTGGTTCCGAGTTTGGTCATCGCCAGCGTCACCGTGCCGCGATCAATGCGCGGGCCGCCCAGGTAGATTCCGTCAGCGAAGAACGTTTCGTCGCCGATTTCGATCAACTCCGGAACAACGTCAATGATCGTGCTGATTTCACATCCGCGCCCGATCTTCATTCCTGCCAACCGCAACCAGACAGGCCAGAAAAGTGTGCCGCTAAGCCATTCGCCCGCTAAACGCACCAGATTGGTTTTCAGCCAGATGCGGATATAGGCAATGCTCCAACGGCTGATGATTCCAGGCTGAACTTTGCCCAAAGCGCGCATTGCCATTGCTTCAAGCAGCAATACAACCGGAACCGAAAGTACGACCATCAATGACGCAATCAGAATTGATGTGTGATCGAGCGAAGGGTTGTAGAGCCAGTTCAATACTTGCTCGTCGTTCCAGCCTTTGAACCAGGCAAAAGCAATCGCAGGCAGTTCAAGCGGCAAAGCGACGATTGCCGCCAAGCCAACTTTTGCCAACAGCATCAGGCAACTTTGCCCAAACGGCGACAATTCGGTTGTGAATTCCGGTTTGGAAATGGAAGGCGCTTGTCCGGCAGGTTGAGCCGGAATTCCGTCCCAGTGCTCGCCGCTGGGAATACATTTGCCGCTGGGAAGGGAAGCGGAGGCTGCCAGAAAGGCGCCTGGCTCCAGCACCGTATTGCCGCCAACTGCGGCGCGAACTTCGAGCGTGCTGTTTTCGCCTAGCACAACGGAATCAATTACAACGTGTCCATCGGACAATTCCACCAATCGAATCGAAGCGTCCTGGCTGATGGTTACGTTATCGCCAATTTCCAGCAAATCCCATCCGCCCTGACGCAGGTTGACTCCGCGATGGATATGAACGCGGCGGCCAATGCGCGCGCCCAACGCCCTGAGCGCCATATTTTGAAACTCTGTGCATTCAATCCATTGCCAGGGAATGAACCGGGCGGTTGTTTGCACCATCCAGTGTCGAACATAGAAACTTCCCCAGACGGTCGCTCGTGTCGGCTGATAACGCCGAATCAGAATTTTTTTGACCAACGCTGTAAACAAAACGCTCAAGGGCGCATACGCCATTAGTCCCAAAAGAAACAGCATCGGGCTAAGCAACACAAACGGGATCAAGCCAAGTTTGTGAACCAGGAGCGGGAGCAGGTCGAAGGCTGCAACATACGAGGCTGCCGACGCGACAAGCAGACCCAGCATCAGCCAAAGGATTTGAATTATCGTTGCCAGAATAGGAAACGTGTTCGATAGATCGGCATCTTGGATGATGGATTCTTTTAGCGTTTCTGTGCCGGGTTTTTCTCGTAAAGCTCTGTCGGCCAATGCTGCGATGGTAGGTGTTTCGTAGATGTCGCGCACGGCCAGGTTCGCCGTCATTGGATCATCGCGCAGCAGAGAAATCAGCACGGCGGCATTCAACGAATCTCCGCCAAGGTCATTGAAAAAGTTGTCGTTGACAGACACATCACCTGCCAACCGTAAGACCCGCTTGACTGCCGCCACCAGCTTTTCTTCCATCGAATTTCGCGGTGCAACGATCTTTTTGGAATCGCCTGATGCTTGAGATTCAACGATTGGCAACGCCGCTCGATTCAGCTTGCCGCCAACCGTCGTCGGCAATTCTTTGATCAGCGCAAAACGGCTGGGAACCATGTAATTCGGCAACGCGGCGCGGAGCGATTCTTTCAGGTTATCGAAATTGGGTGGATTGCCATCGCTTTCCGGGACGATGAACGCGACCAATAACGCCTGTCCGGCTTCGCCCTGAACGCGGACGGCGGCTTCGCGGACGCCTGCGTAATCGGCCAGGCGGGTTTCAATGGCTTCCAACTCAATGCGATAGCCGCGCAGCTTGACCTGAGAATCAATTCGCCCGTGGTAATGCAAATTGCCGTTTGCGTCGCGGTGAACCAGATCGCCCGTTCGGTAAATCCTGCCAAAGCGCGGATGCGTTGGAAACTTTTCCGCCGTTAGCTCTGGACGATTTCGGTAACCTCGCGCCAATCCTGCACCGCTTAAACACAACTCCCCGCGTTCTCCGTCCGGCACTTCTTCCAGCAATTCGTCCAGAACGCAGGCTTTTAATCCACGGATTGGTTTGCCAATGGTGATTACTTCATTTTCGGCGATTGTCGTGCGCGTCGCAGTGACGGTGCATTCAGTTGGGCCATAACCATTTTCCAAGCGGCGACCTTCTGCCCACCGTTCGACCACGTCTTGCGGCAATGCCTCACCGCCGACGTAAAGCAGTTTCAGGTCGGGCAATGCTTCGGCAGGGTTTTCACAGCCTGTCGAACGAAGCAGTGTCGGCGGAGGGCAGAGCACGGAAATGCGTTCGCGCTGAAGCCAGGGAATCAAATCCGGGCCAAGCCGCGAGGTTTCATCGTCCATTACGACCAACGTTGCTCCGGCGGCGAATGCCAGTCAGGTTTCTTCCAGCGATGAGTCGTAGGCGGGCGAAGAGCTTTGTCCGACGCGGTCATCCGGCGTCAGTCGAAATTCTTCCATGTCGGAGGCGACCAGATTGGCAATGCTGGCGTGTTCAATCATCACGCCTTTGGGACGGCCAGTTGTTCCGGAAGTGTAAATGATGTACGCCAAACTGTCTGGTTTCAGCCAAGCTGGTGCAGCAAGCGCCTCGTCGAGTGGTTGCGCCATCAACACCGAAGCGTCGAAGACAGGACATGAATCTAAACCGCACTCTGCAAGGCGAACCAAACCATTTCGGTCGGTCAGCACAGCCACGGCTGCGGCGTCTTCCAGGATGTCGCGCAACTGTTCGTTTGGAAATGCAGGGTCAATGCAGGAATAAGCGGCTCCGGCTTTCAGCATGGCCAATTGGCTGACGTACAGTTCAATGCTTTTGGGAAGCAGAATGGCCACGACACATTCTTCCGTGACAAAAGGGCTGAGCGCGCCAGCCATCGTGTTGGCGTAATGGTCCAGTTCTGCGTAACTGATTTTCACTCGTTGCGGATGTTTCGCCGACGGAGGGATTTCCAGCGCCGTTTGCTGTGGCCAGCGGCGGGCTGTTCGTTCAAAAAACTGATGAAGCAAACCAAAGTGACCTGGTTGCGCTTCGGCGCTAACCAGAGTCTGGTGAGAGGGCAAACTCATGGAAATTTAGAGGTCCTGATTGATCGTTATTTTGTTGGTTATGTGACGGCGGCAGAGTAGGAGATCGTTCAGGCGAAGGCAAGGTTTTGAGGGGTGTTCAAGCCTTGAAAATAGCAACGTCGGCCAGCTTCCCCCAAATGAGGGTGCTGGCCGGCGGAAATAAGGAATTAAGACCTTCCCGTCAGGCTTTAAGCCTGTGTGGAAAGAGCAATGAAAAGTGCGAAAACTGCGACGAGCAGTAATAAAAGTAGGCGTGCTGGTGTGAGGAAAGTTCTTGGGTAAAGCATCATTTGGTACAACTCCTAGAAAATAAAAATTGGGGTTAAGCCTGGGAAAAGGCAGTTTTGAGGGGTAACGGTGTGCAGAGTGAATTGGTCACTTGCCCAAAGGAGTTAGCGTCAGCGGCGAAACTGAAACCTGGCTGAGTGGGGCAAGGGCAGATAGAATCACTTTCAAATTGCGGCACCAGAGCAATTTGCTCCAGTTTTCAGTCCAGGCGAAAACTTACTTGATTGAGTCTTGGCCGTCAATCAACTTTTCGTTAAAAAATGACACGTCAAGCTTCATTCCATAAACGTTCGACAGCTTGTTTGCAACGCAGGATCGTTTCCAGGCTGCCGTCCATATGCGGTTCCAGAGAAATGTTGCCGGAATACTTCAGCCGTTTCAGGGCGGCCAGATGCGGACGGTAATCAATCATACCTTCGCCGGGAACAACCCAGGTCGGCATTCCGCTGCCGCGTGGTTCGTCAATCTGATCTTTGATGTGGACGTTGGCGATGAACGGCGCAACGGTTTCAAACTCGTCAATCGGATCGCGGCGAAGCATCCAGGCCACATTGCAAGGATCGTAATTGATTCCCAACGCCGCCGAGTTGGTAGCACGAATCAGGTTTACGGTTGCCACGCCCGTGTCGGCCCAGCAAACCGGCTCCGGTTCGATCAACAAGCGCAACCCCGCCGCTTCGGCTTTTGACGCCGCTTCCGCCAACGACTCAATCACCCAATTCGGCGGGTTGTCGCTGGGGATCAAATCCGCGGTTTCTTCCTTTGCATTGGGTTTGCAGAAACCAAAAACGACCAACGCAGATAAGTTCCACCGCTTTGCCAACTCGACTGAGCGTGGAAACACCTCTGCCATCTCATGCTGAAATTTTTCAACGGAATCTGTCCATTTGAACAAGCCCGGAGACAGCGCCGTGATTTCCAGGCCTTCGCCGTCACAGATGCGTCCGATTTCCAATAGTTCCGAGGGATCGCACATCGGAGCGCGTCCGGACTTTAAGAAACGAATCTCATATCGTCGCAATCCAGCGGCGAATCCGATTTCAGAAGCTTGCCGAAAATCCCGGCTGATTTCGTCGGCAACAATTCCAAGATTGAGCATAGAAGTTTCAGAATTCCAGGTTAGGCTTTTAACACATCGGCTTTAATCAGCGCTTCCAGATTCCAGGTAGAAAGCGTTGTTTCGGCAACCAGTTCTATCAAACTCGCGCCGACCTGACGACAAGCGCGATGCCAGTTTTGCTGATGACGGGTAAGCGCGTCGCGATAACGGCGGATCGCAGCATCGTCAATGAAAATTTCGCGCTGTTCTTCGGTTTCGGAATCTACCAACCGCAACCGCCCGCGTTCGGGGGGAGCAAGATCAGATTCTGCCAGCAATTGTATGACGACCACTGACGCAGCGTTTTGCGAAAGCTGTTGCAGCAATTGAAGCGGTTCGCCAAGCCACAACAAATCACTGAGAAAAATCCGCATGCCTTGCCGTCGAAGTTTCGGCGGGACGCGAGAAAACGATTCCACAGGATTTTGCCGAAAATCAAAACTGAACTGTGCCCACCCGGAAGGGCGCCCAGCGCTATTTCCCAGCGGCTCGCACCGTTCTCGCGCCAGCCAGACCGAATGCGAATACCCGGCGTTTTCCGCAGCGACGGCCAACGCCGCCGATAACGCTGTGGCGGCTTGCGCTTTTGTGCCGGGTTCGACAGCCATTGAACGCGAGCCATCAATCACCAAATCCAGATGTGGGCTGATTTCCTCTCGGAAGAGTTTGACGGTCAGCTTGTCCGAACGCGCAAATGCATTCCAGTCAATGCGCCGCAAATCGTCTCCAGGCTGGTAATCGCGGTGATCCTTGAATTCCAGGGAGCTGCCTGCGCGCTGGCCCATTTGCAATCCCGCCAGTGCAGCAGTCGTCGTTCGCGGCACAGCCAGCGAATAACGCATTCCAGCGCGTTCACCTGCAAGCAAGAATTCTTGATAGTTGGTGTTCATATCAACCGGGCGCTTGTAGCACGAACATTGTTGTCTTTCCAAGACGCCTTGGCTTCCATCGCTGAAAATGAATTCGCCGGCTTGGCCAAGCAGCAATTTGCTGGTCATACCAAACTTCATGTCGTAAGCTTTGCCGCATCATCAAACCAATTATTCACGGAGAATCCATCAATGAGCGAAAAGTTGTTGGGATATTTGCAGGCGACTGGGTTGGCCGCGCCATTGGCCACCAGTGAGGCCAATGCATTTGCTGCCGAACTGGATGAATTGACGGGGAAGCAGGTTTACTCGCGGTCAATCACACCAATAAACAAAGCCGTTTTCTTTCTGGCTAGAGACGGCGAGCGAAAATCGCTTGGCGTGCTTTCCGCCGATTTGGCGCTTCATCGCAAATTTGACGGCGAAATGACCGAAATTGTTTTAGGCAGGCAAAGCTTGCAGATGACTCTGGCTGAAACTTCGTCGGCGAATGCCACTGCGCTGCGTTCAATTTTGCCATTCCTGAATCCAACGACTCTTGGCCTGAAAAAATCCGCCGGATGCGGCGACCGGTTGGGACTGGCGACGCCCGGCCATATTCGCGCGATTCGCAATTCGACGATGGCGCCGATTCTGGCGCAACAATCCATCCGCGAAAACTTCCGCACAGGCCGCACGCCGCAACAGGTGATGGATGAAGCCGTCTGGGGAATCTTTCAGGAAGGCTGGCGCGATGGGTTCGGAGCAGACGCCGATCACCTGAAAAACACCGCTGACATTGATTCATGCGCCGCAGCCGGATTTACCTTTTACACGATTGATCCCGGCGAGCATGTTGACAACGAAGCCAACACGGCTCCAGTTGACGTCCTGAAAACCAAAGTTGAAGCGCTGGATTGGGCTGCGCTGGAAACAACCTGGGAAGCGACGCAGACCGCGCTTGGCGGCAAAATTGATTTGGGGACATTCAGCGTCACCATCAGTGAAGAAGATTTGCTGCGTTCAGCGGCCAAATACGGTCGCGTTGTCGCACATACGGTAAAAATGTATCGCCACCTGGAAACAGTGATGGCAGGGAAAGAGTTCGAATTGGAAATGAGCGTGGACGAAACCGAAACCGTCACTACGCTGGCCGAACATATTTATATCGCTCACGAACTGAAACGGCTGGGCGTCAAATGGGTCAGTCTGGCTCCGCGTTACGTTGGCGATTTTGAAAAAGGCGTGGATTACATTGGCGACCTGGGTGAGTTTGAAAAATCCTTCGCGCAGCATCTGGCTGTGTCGAAAACCTTTGGGCCTTACAAGCTCAGCCTGCATTCCGGTTCCGATAAATTCAGCGTTTACCCAATTGCTTCGCGTGTCGCTGGGGAGCTTGTACATTTGAAAACCGCCGGAACCAGTTACCTGGAAGCGCTGCGCGCCATCGGCAAAGTCAATCCGTCGCTGTTCCGCGCTATCGTGGCGTTTGCCAAAGAGCGTTACCCGATTGATCGTGCCAGCTACCACGTTTCTGCCGAAGTCGAAAAAATGGCCAACGTGGATTCGCTGCCGAACGATCAACTGACGACACTACTGGACGACTTTCACGCGCGAGAAATTTTGCATGTCACATTTGGTTCGGTGCTTCACCATCCTGAATTCCGTGAGCCATTCTTTGCCACGTTACGCCGGAACGAAGGCGTCTATTACGACATGCTGGAAATTCATTTTGGCAAACACTTCGCCCCGTTTGGCGAAGTCCTGGCTGCCGCAAGCTGATCTGCATACAAAAACTTTGGGACAGCGTTGACGGGATTTATAAAATAAAACTCTTGAACGCTCTGGTGAATGACTAATCCTGTTCAAGACTGGCAAATCCTGTCTATGGTCATCTGTCCAAAAAGTTGCTGTGTTTCGATTTCGATGCCAGCAACCACATAGTCCATATCAATTAGGAGACCCGATTCGATGAAACGCAACGCAAAGTTGTTTTTGGGATTATTGTTCGTCATCACTGTTTTGCTTCCTGTTGGATGCAGTCAAAAACCGGATGGCGGAACTTCTGGCAAAAAGCTGGCCTTTGTCACCAACAATCCTTCAGACTTTTGGACAATCGCCCGAAAAGGAACCGAAAAAGCGGACGAAGAGTTGGCAGACGTTACGGTGGAATTCAAAATTCCTGCCGATGGAACCGCCGCCGAACAGAAACGCATTATTGACGATCTGCTCGCCAGAGGCTTTGCGGGAATCGCAATTTCGCCTGTTGATCCCGTCAATCAAACAGAATTGCTCAACCAGACATCGCAAAAGGCACTGGTTGTCACGCAAGACAGTGACGCGCCCGCCAGTCAGCGCGCGGTTTATGTCGGCACGGACAACGTTGCTGCCGGTCGTCAGGCTGGACAGTTGCTGAAAGAAGCATTGCCGGAGGGCGGCAAGATTATTGTGTTTGTCGGCAAACTGGATGCTCAAAATGCCAAAGAACGCTTGCAAGGTATCAAGGAAGAAATTGCCGGAACAAAGATTGAAATTCTGGACACGCGCACTGACGATGCCGACCACGCGCGCGCCAAAGCCAACGCGGCGGATTCACTGGTCAAATACGCTGACGCCGCCGCATTTGTCGGTTTGTGGTCATACAATGGCCCGGCCATCCTGAATGCGATCAAAGAGGCCAACAAGGTTGGCAAAGTCAAAATCATCTGCTTTGACGAAGAGGACCAAACGCTGGCCGGTGTGAAAGCAGGTGAGATTGTCGGGACAGTCGTTCAGCAACCGTATGAGTTCGGCTATCAGGCAATCAAGATCATGAGCCAGGTTCTGGGTGGCGACCGTTCGGGCATTCCGGCGTCGAAACAAGCGTTCGTCCCAACGCTGATCATCAAGAAAGACAACGTGGAAGAATTCACCACGAAGCTGAACAAGCTGCGCGGGCGTTGATGCTGGATTCCTGATTTTGGGTTTTGGATTGCAGTCAGAATCCAAAATCCAAAATCTAAAACTCAAAATCAAATGGCGAATCCTTTGTTGGAAATGCGTGGCATCGGAAAACGCTTCCCCGGCGTTGTAGCGCTCGACGGCGTAGATTTTCACGTCAATGCTGGCGAAGTCGTTGCCTTGCTCGGCGAAAACGGCGCAGGCAAATCCACGCTGATGAAAATTCTGGGCGGGTTGTATCAGCCCGACGCTGGACAGGTGAGCGTGGATGGGGCACCAGTGACGATCAACTCGGTCAACGATTCGATTGGACTTGGAATCGGCTTCATTCATCAGGAACTGAATGTCCTGGACAATCTGGATGTCGCGGCAAATGTTTTTCTGGGCCGCGAACCGGTTTTGTCAGGGATGTTAAAGCCATTGAAATTGATTGATCGCCGAAAGATGAACGCGGATGCGGTTGTGCATCTTCGCCGTTTGGGATTGGACGTTTCGCCGGAAACGCCGCTCAACCGGCTTTCCATTGCGCAACAGCAACTGGTTGAAATTGCCAAGGCGCTTTCGCTCGATGCGCGGCTGCTGATTATGGACGAGCCGACGTCGAGCCTGACGCTGACGGAAACCTCGCGCTTGCTGGCAGTGGTTAAAGACATTCGGGCCCAGGGAGTCAGCGTGATTTACATTTCTCACCGGCTGGGCGAGGTTTCGGAAATTGCCGACCGCGCCGTTGTCCTGCGCGACGGGCGAAACGCGGGAATACTCCAGCGCGAAGAGATTAGCCACGACCGAATGGTGCAGTTGATGGTCGGACGCGAGTTGCATCACAGCTATGTCGCGCCAGAGAACGAAATGAAACCGGGCTTCTTCGAAGTCCGCGATCTGGAAACGACGCGCTATCCAGGAAAGAAAATTTCCTTCTCGCTCTGCGGCGGAGAAATTCTTGGCTTTGCGGGATTGGTTGGCGCTGGCCGGTCAGAGATGGTTCAGGCGATCTTTGGTGTTGATCGAAAGCTTGGCGGTAATCTGTCTCTAAACGGACAGCAACTGGATCTTCATTCGTCAGCTCAGGCCATTCGTGCTGGCATCTATCTGGTCCCCGAAGACCGTCGGCAAACAGGTTTGATCGTTGAAAGTCCGATTCGGGAAAACATCAGCCTGCCTGCGCTGCAACGATACACGGTTAGAGGGCTGATTAACCGGGCGCGCGAAAGCAAGGCTTCTGAAGCCGTGGCAACCCGGCTGAACGTCAAAACCAATTCTATCGAAACCCTGGTCAAAAATCTGAGCGGCGGCAATCAGCAAAAAGTCGTGCTGGCGAAATGGTTGCAGCTTGACCCGAAGGTAATGATTTTTGACGAACCGACGCGCGGTATTGATGTTGGCGCGAAAGCGGAAATCTACGAATTGCTGCGCGGGCTGGCCAAAAATGGGGTTGGCGTCATCGTCATCAGCAGCGATA
>CAZMXG010000052.1:0-40706 GCA_964570175.1 uncultured Heliomicrobium sp.
TGCCAAACGACCCTTTTCATTTCAGACACCACTAAAATATGTCTACAGTGTTGTTTCTGGGCTTTTGACGAAAAGGTAAAGCAATTCTTGCCGAGAGCGTTTCTTGATGCCGGTCGGCAGGTTTTGCGACAGGCGCATAGGTGCGAGCGAAACCAAGAACAGCTTATCCAGAAACTTTTGCACCAAGCCGCGTGCGTTCCAGAAACGCGGGTCGCCTTCCTTGCTTGTCCACGAAGGCTCTTTCATCACAAAGAGCACAGATTCCAACCAGTCCTGTCCTTCAATGCGCAGATACTCGCGCAAAAAGCCGTCAATCTTTTCATCGCGTTTGAGGAAAAACGCTAGCAAGACATACTTGCTGTGGTGAGTTTCAGCGTAAAACAGCCGCCGCAAAGATTTCAGCCGCTTCCATTCTTCTGACGTTGCTTCTTTCGTCTTCAATATCTCGTCGTAATAACGCCGCTGATGTTCGAGGAAGTGTTCTTTCAACCGATTGCTTGGGCCAGAGTAATACCCAAAGACGAAGGCCGGCAGATAGGGCAAATCCTTCTCAGTCTTTTCACCTTCAAGCGTAAAGTTGGGCGGCGCGACATCTTTTCGCAGCCGGTCTTTGCCGGGACGGGCCGGATCGTAATCAATACTGACTTTATTACCGTAGCAGGTGTATTTGATTTGATAGGCGAAGGGCGTGGCTAAGCCCAGATCCAAATCGCGGAAGATGATAACCAGGGCCTCAAACAGGTTCGATTTGCCGGTGCCGTTCCAACCAACAATGACAGTTATATTGTCTTTCTTTTTCTCGTTGTCTTCATCAAGCGTACTTTTGGCGTCCGCGTCGAAATTGATGCGGAAGTCCTTCAGGTTTTTGTAGTCGCTGATCCAGAGTTCGTGCAATCTCATGCGCGGGCGCTCAAGTAAACATCGCCGTTCGGGCGTTTGTCTTCGGTGATCAATTCGTCTTTGTCGGCTTGCTTTAGTTCGTCGTAAAAGGCTTCGACATCTTCCGGTTTGAAGCCAGCTTCGCGGAAGAGCACTTCGGGCGCGAGCGGGCGTTCGGCCTCGCGCAACACTTCCACCAGTTTGCGGCGTCCGCCCGTCGCTGTTTTGCCAGTTTTCTTCACAGTCTTTCTTTCCTCCTTTCGTTTCTCACGCTCTTCGGCTTCGCGTCGCAGCCGTTCTGCCTTGATGCGTTCGAGCAGTTTACTGGCCGGTTCATCCTGCGGGTCTTGCTCGACTAGCTTGCCGGTGAAGGCGTCTTGCAATACTTTCTGGCGCAACGTCTCAGCACGTCGCAAACTGGCATCAAGGCTTTTCTCAAGGCTATCAATAAGCGAGTAACGGCTTTCGACTTCCTCAACGATGCGTTGCTGTCCAGCAAGGGGTGGCAGCAACAATTGAACCTTATTCAAAACTCCCAAATTGATATTGTATTGCCCCGCTGACGTAGCAGCTTTTTCCTCAATCCATTTCCTTATTCGAGAATCTTCCCATTGCAGCAAAAGCCATTTATGAAAAGTTGCCGTACCCAGCAGTCTGTATCTGATCAAGTACGAGGCAAAGTAATAGCTCTCATCAAACTGATCGCAGACCAGCGCACCACGCCCAATCAATTCTTTGCTGCCATTTGTTCTGACAATCAGGAAGTCGCCTACGGTAAGTTGCTCCCCATCTTGCTCACTGATCTTGCCTGCCGCACGCTTCAGGTCAGTAAGATCAATTTTGCCCTTTGAAATGTTTGGGATTCTGAGCACTGGAGAGCCTGACCAATCATAATCGCACTTTTCTGATGTCCCATAACCCGAAGCCCAAGAAAGATGCTCCAAGTTTGCCCTTGCCCATCCTTCCGGCAACTCCGGCAATAAACTCGTATCGAGTGCAGTAGGTTCGTCATATTTGGCTTTCCATTTGTCGTCTTTGGGCGGTTTGCCTGCCGCTTCCATTTTGGCGAGTTGGTCGGCTTCCCAGCGGGCGCGGCGCTCGCGGAGGATGCGCTGCAACAGTTCCGCCGCCAGTTCATAGGGGCGCTGTTCGGCGTGGGCCAGCGCGGCTTCCGTTTCGACCAAGCGGCCTTCGCACGCCGCCTTGAGCACGGCGGCGCGGTACCGCTTCAAATTGGCCTGCACCCGCCGCAGACTGGCTACGGCAGCATCCAGGCGCGTGAATTGTTTTTCGATTTCGGCAACGATGCGGTGCTGCTCATTTGAAGGCGGAAGCGGGATTTGAGTCTGCTTTACTATTTCTTGATTGATGTTTGGTTGTGCTCCACCTTTCCCTTCTTTAACGATGTTAGGCCGCTGCCATCTCAAGTAATAGAAAATGAACTTCGCTTCTAATCCCAACGGAAGAAAGATGCCACATACAGCCTGATTTGTTGCAGCATCCATTCCCAAAATGCCAAGCCGTCCAACCGTCGCACCGTACAATGCGATGCAAAGAGTCCCTTTGGGAAATACTTTTGCACTAGAAGAGTCAAGAGCGGCTTGGGTTATGAATTCTTCGGTTTTGGCAATTACCCCGTCTTTAAGTTCCCCTGATTTGACCCAGGGAATAGTGCCACCATAAAAGCCGCCTTGGTGACGACTAGGCGTACCGCCGCTTGATGTATCGGCAACCTCTTCGACTCTTGTCCACAACCAACTGGGCGGCAAATCGTAACGAGGAGATAGGCTCATGCGGCCAGCACCTCGTTCAACTCATTCAACAACGGCATCAATTCCTCTCCGAAAGCTTGGTAAGCCCGGCCCACGCCACCGCGTTGGATGAAGGGCAGGTAATCAAAATCGTCCATTTCAATTTGCAAATTGGCGGCAATGTGGTCGCGGATCAGTTCCAGCCATTGCCGCTGTTCGGCGCTGAAACGGCGTCCGCGCTGTTCCTGTGCTCCAGGCAGGTTTTGAAAGTGCGCTAGAGATTTCTACTACATACACGTGAGCATTTGAATCTGTATAACTGATGAAACAGTGGGAATAATATAGAAGTATTGATATAAGGCAAATTCTCTTCTGAGAAAATTTGCGGACGCCGAGAGTGCCCTAGTGTCCTAGGTATTCGCAATGGGTGCGCATCTAGGTTTCCTCGCCACGAAGTGCAAAAGAAGTCTCAAAGGAAATCGCTTTACAGGCAATAATGTTGCAGAGAATTAAATTGACCTCTGCGCGTCCTTTTCTTAGACTGCGCGCCTTCCCAAAGGAAAATTGGTCGCGTCGGAAAGCGGCCTTGCTCTTTAGACGCGCCACCCCAATCTATCGAATTCCTGAGGTAAGGACCGTCAATCAGAAATGAATCCGTTTGCTTGTATCTGCAAGCAAGAGGCTGGATCGCCAAATCTGATCCGGACGGTTGTTTCCGCCGACGTACTCAATCCCAAACAGTCAATCCCAAGCGCACAATTCACTGAACTGAGAGGAAGCTTCTATGTATAAGTCTGCCTATTCCGCAATCCGTGTACGTTCAATTACTTTGTTGGTCAGTCTTGCCGTGATCTGTTTTGCCGTAGGTGTTTCATGGCTGGTAAGGCCAACTTCCGCCCTGACGTATGTTGGAAGTATTTCGACACTGGGTGTACCGCTGACGGAAAACTTCGATACGCTTGCAACCGCAGGAACAGCAAACCCTTGGACAGATGATTCAACGGTCAATGGATGGTATGCGCAGTTCGGGACAACGGTTAATCCGACGGCTTACCGGGCTGACAATGGGGCTACGGGGGCGCTTTACAGCTACGGCATCGCTGGCACGAATCCCGTTACCGAACGTGCCATCGGATCGGTTGGTTCAGGCGGGACAGGAGACGTTTACTGGGCAATCAGATTGATCAACAACACCGGTTCGACCATTACCTCGCTCGACGTCGGTTTCAACGGCGAGCAATGGAGGCAGGGAGGCTGCACGCCGACTCCCTGCACACCGGCAGCGCAGACGATAGACTTTCAGTATCAAGTCGCCAATGCCGGCATCATTACTGATGCCAACACGCCAGCTACTGGCTGGGTTGATCAAGATGCGCTGGATTTCACCAGTCCTCAGCCGGGCACTTCAACTGCTGCTGCCCTTGACGGAAACCTGGCGGCAAACCGCACGGCTCTTTCTTCGGCAATTTCAGTCACGATCGCTCCGGGACAAGAAGTCTGGTTGCGCTGGAAAGACATCAATCACGCAAATAATGATCATGGGTTGGCGGTGGATGATTTCTCAGTCACAGCATCCGGCACAGTAACGCCGACTCCGACTCCGACTCCGACACCCACGCCAACACCGACACCAACACCAACTCCGACGCCGACGCCGACGCCGACTCCGGTCGCGGCGGGAAGCGTTGTCATCAGTCAGGTGTACGGCGGAGGCGGCAACGCCGGGGCAACGCTGAAAAACGATTTCATTGAAATCATCAATCATAGCGGCGAACCAATTAGCTTAAGCGGTTGGTCCGTGCAGTACGCTTCGGCGGCGCTGGCAAACTGGCAGGTGACTGCGTTGACGGGAGTGACGCTTCAGCCGGGGCAATACTATTTGATTCAGGAAGCTGCCGGAGCAGGGGGCACAGTGGATCTGCCGACACCTGACGCCACTGGCACAATTGGCTTGGGAGGAACTACCGGCAAGATTGCGCTGGTTAGCAACACCACCGCATTGACCGGCACTTGTCCCAACGATCCCGCGATCATTGATTTTGTCGGTTATGGAGGATCGAGTCCGAACTGTTTCGAAGGAGCAGGAGCCGCGCCGACGCTTTCGAATACAACCGCAGCCCTGAGGGGAAATGCAGGCTGTCTGGATACCAATAACAACGCGAACGATTTCACCGCGGGAGCGCCGAACCCACGGAACACGACTTCGCCAATCAACAATTGCGCGATCCTTTCCGGCATTGGCTCTGCAAATCCCGGCACGGTTCAGCCCGGAGATTTGACTACATTGACGGTCGAAGTTTCTCCGGCTCCGAATCCGCCAAGCACTGGCATCAGTGTGGTGGCTGATCTTTCTGCGATTGGCGGTTCGCCCACGCAAGCGTTCACCGGAATCGGAAACACGTTCACATTTGCTGCGACCGTGGCGATTGCCACGACATCAGGCTTGAAATCTTTGCCTGTGACGATCACGGACGCGCAGGCTCGTTCCTTCAACACCAACATTTTGCTCAGCGTTCAATCGCTTGCGCCCGCCAATCACATCACGATCAGTCAGGTGTATGGCGGCGGTGGAAATACCGGGGCGACTTACACAAACGATTACGTCGAACTTTACAACCCGACGGCGGTCACGGTAACCATCACCGGCTGGTCATTGCAGTATGGCGCAGCTACGGGAACCACGTGGACGAACAAGCAGCCTCTTGGCGGCTTCATTGGGCCGGGGGAATATTATCTGGTCAGCCTGGGATCGGGTGGCGCGATCGGCGCGCCACTTCCCGCCGCGAACATTTCCGGTGACATCAACATGTCCGGCACGGCCGGAAAGATTGCGCTGGTCAGCAATGGCGATTCGCTGATTGGAGGAGCTTGTCCGCTTGGCATTGATCCGGACATCGTGGATTTTGTCGGCTATGGAGCGACTGCGAATTGCCAGGAAGGCAGCACAGATGCGCCCGCGCCCAGCAATACGACGGCGATCTTTAGAAAAGCCAACGGCCAGACGGATACGGATCAAAATGGGGCTGATTTCATGACTGGCTCTCCAGCTCCGCGCCGGACAGCGCCGATTGTGGAGCTTGGGCCGTGGGTGGCAAACACCGACCCAGTTTCGAATGGGTTTAATGTTCCCTACGACGCGACTTTCACTATTGATTTTAGTGAGCCGGTGAATCTGGACAGCGGCTGGTACGACATCACATGTACTTCCGGCCAGCACAATGACGCCACAGTGGCGTCATACAATGCCGGAAAGGGATACCACGTTACGCCGAACGTCAGCTTCCAATATGGCGAGCAATGCACCGTCACCATTTTCAAGGACAAGGTTCACGATCAGGACGTGGATGACAGCGGCCCTGATACCGATACGCTGTTCCAGAACTACTCCTTGTCGTTCACAGTGGTTGGCGCTGGGCAACCTGCTCCGTATCCGCCCAGCGTCCATCTGGCCATGGGCAATCCGTCCGGCGCGGCTCTGGCGGACCCAAATAACTACTTGATGGAAAAGCCGACCTACACGCTTTCTTACAATCGCGACAAAGGCACGCCCAACTGGGTGAGCTGGCATTTGGATCAATCCTGGTTCGGCGCTTTGGTGCGCGTGGACACATTCCGCGCTGATCCGCGCGTGCCGTCTGATTGGTATCGCGTGCAATCTACGGATTACTTTTCCAGCGGATTCGATCGCGGCCATATGACGCCGAACGCCGACCGCGACAACGAAAATCGCATTCCCATCAATCAGGAAACCTATTTGATGACGAATATGATTCCGCAGGCTCCTGATAACAATCAGGGCCCTTGGGCGAATTTCGAAAACTACCTGCGCAGCATTTTGACCGTAGGTGGAGAGCAAGAGATTTATGTCGTGTCCGGCCCGCACGGACAGGGAGGCACCGGATCAAACGGCGGCACGACGAACACGCTTGCGGGCGGCCAGATCAACGTCCCATCGTTTACCTGGAAAGTTGTGTTGGTGTTGCCGAAAGGTGAAAACGACGTGTCACGGGCAAGTTGTTCGGCAAGAACGATTGCCATTCTGATGCCGAACGTTCAAGGCATACGCGAAACTCCGTGGGAAAATTTCATCACGACTGTGGATGCGGTCGAAGCCTTGACCGGGTACGATTTCTTTTCAAACCTGCCCGAAGCAGTTCAAAACTGCATCGAAGCAGGAACGAATGGAATCAATCCTCCGGGCACGGCCAACCAGTCCACGAATACAGCGGAAGACTCTCCGTTGATGATCACCTTGCACGCCGTGTTGCCGAACAACAACACGCCTACATTTAGCATTGTGGGGGGCGGCCCGCTGCATGGAACGCTCGGAAGCATTAGTGCGCCGTCCTGCTCGAACGGCGATTGCACCGCCACCGTGACATATACGCCGGGACAGGATTACAACGGTGCAGATAGTTTTCTCTTCAAGGTGAATGACGGGAACGCTGATTCAAACCAGTCAACCGTCAGCATCACCGTGTCAGAGGTGAACGACGCGGCATCAGCGAGCAATGATTCCGCAACGGTTGCCGAAGACGGAACGGTGAATTTCGCCGCCGCTGATTTAACGCTGAACGACATCGCCGGACCCGCCAGTGAAAGCTCGCAAACGCTTACCGTGACCAGTGTGACGGCAACTGCGAATACTCACGGCTCGGTGACGCTGGTCAGTGGAACGATTTCTTACTCGCCTGATCAGAACTACAACGGGCCAGCGAGTTTTGAATATCAGGTTTGTGACAACGGGAAGACCAACGGCTTGGATGCGCCGAGTTGTGCCACTGGCGTCGTGAACGTCACGGTGACGGAGGTCAATGACGCTCCGGTTGCCGCGAATGACGCAAAATCAGTCAACCAGGACACGATCCTGAACTTCCCGGCCACTGACCTGACAACAAATGATGCCGCGGGGCCGACAAATGAAAGTGGCCAGGCGTTGACTGTCACCAGTGTCACGGCAACCGCTAACACGCACGGAACCGTGACGCTCGTCAGTGGAGCGGTGACGTACACGCCCACGGCTTTCTACAGCGGTCCCGCATCCTTCACTTATCAGGTGTGCGACAACGGCACGACCAATGGCGCGGCTGATTTCAAATGCGCCATCGCAACCGTCAACGTTACTGTCAATTTTGTCCCCGACACGGTACCTCCAACCATTAGCTGCACGGCTGACATCGTTGTCGACTTCAATCCGGCGGTGAATGGAACGGTCGTTACGTACACGGCTCCTGTCGGAACCGATAACCGTCCCGGCGCAACGACGATGCAGGTTGCGGGATTGGCCAGCGGAGCTACGTTCCCGTTGGGCACGACTATCAATACGTTTACTGTTACAGACGCTGGCGGAAACACGGCTTCATGTAGCTTCAAAGTGACTGTGGCGCTGACTTCAATTGTGGGGCTTGATAGCGTAACGATCAGCGGGTCAGGCTATGCGGACAGCTACGATTCAAGCGGCGGCTATCCCGCGACGAAGAGCAGTTTGGCCAACGTGCTGAGCAATGGCACGATTACTCTCACGAACAGCGGAAAAATCTGGGGCAACGTTCGCTCGACGCGCGCAGGCATAGTGATGTCGGGCGCGACTGCAGTAACGGGCAATGCTACGGCTGGAACCACGGTTTCAAAATCGGGAAGCGCGGTTGTTGGCGGGACCACTACAAATAACGCTTTGGCTCCGTTGATGACCTTGCCTTCAGTTCCGACCTGCTCGGCATTTAGCCCGACCAGTGGGTTCAGCGGAACCTATTCCTATAACGCTGGCACAGGCGATCTGACGCTGGGTGGCGTTAGCAATCTGACTCTGGCAAATGGGACTTATTGCTTCCACAACCTGACGTTGACAAATAGCGGGCAACTTCGCGTCAACGGCCCCGTGGTCATCCGGTTGACAGGGACGTTGAGCATTGGTGGCGCCAGCATCGTCAACAACACAACGGGAATTCCGGGCAATCTGCAAATCCTGTCAAGCTTTGGTGGAGCCAATGGGGTGACGATCAACAACGGCGCCAATAACCTGTTGATGATTTATGCGCCTCAAACCGGTGTGAGCATTACGGGCCAGGCACCACTTTTCGGCACGGTTGTCGGGAAGACCATCACGATTGGGAACAGTGGAACAATCCATTACGACACCCAACTCAAATCCATCTGGCCTGGTCTCTGGGCGTTGATTTTTACCCCTTAAGGACACTTGGCGCTCCAGTTGAGAGTTGGTGCAGCCAAAATGCCCGCTTCCCTGCGACCGGGCAGGGAAGCGGGCATTTGCAAAATACGGGGTTTCGCCAACTACGAAAATTCAGAACTGCGGAACGACGACCCTGATGGCATCGCACAAAGTGGTCACTTCGGTGGGTTTCCCAATGGCGTGATTCGCACCTGCCTCCATCGCTTGTTCGTGGAAGTGTTCGCTAAATGCCGTCACCGCCAAAATGGGAAGATCGGCAAAAGCGTCATGCGCCCGGATGGCTTTTATCAGGTGCAAGCCGCCGAAGACAGGCATCGCAATGTCTGTAATCAAAATGTCAGGACGATTCTCCTCAATTTCCGTAATCGCTTCTAATCCATTGCGGACAGCCTTCACCTGACAACCTTCTTTGGCCAGCAGATAACAATACAGGCCACGCATGTCGCCATCGTCTTCTACGAGTAAGACTTTTAATCCTTGCATACAAATATTCGCCAGGGATGTGAAGAATGATACTGTTTATTGGAGGATCGAGGCGTTTAACGTGGGCATTGTAGGGGAGGCAGAGGGTGTGGGCAAGCATGGCTTTGTTAATTTCAGTGGTGGTAGAAATCAAACACTTTGAATTACCTGACTGTCATCGTCACCATATTGCTCGCCAGGCCATTTCGCATGACCGTGAGAATGTGCTTCCCTGAAGAGATTCCCGGTGGAAACAAAATGTTTAACTGATTCAAGCCGACGAATCCCGGCGATTGACCAGCATAAAGAACCGTCGCCGGTTGACCATCCAGTATGGCCAGAGTGCTTTCCGCCACATTCGCCTCCAGATCGGTGGCGTCTTCCCCAAATCCGGTGCCGAAAACAGCGATAACGTTGGGCTGACCGTCAGCGCGCGTCGCATTGAATGGCGCGCCTGTAAAAGTGAGCGCGTCCAAAGCGGCGGCCGGCCCGCTCCCGCTGGCATCCGCGGTGAAGATTGTTGGCGCGGCCACCTGGATAATAGCCGCACCGAAGGATGTCTGGCCGCCATTGCCGAATCTGATGAGTGCGGGGCCTGGCGTTGTCCCGGGCGGAATCTGGTAATTGATCTGCGTCGGCGAAACGAAGTAAAGCGGTGCTAAGCGCTCAATGCCTTTGCTATCCTGCACCGTAACGGAACTGCCCGCCAAAGAAGTCGGCAGGGGAGTCGCGGTTGCGATTTGCACTGTGCCTGCCAGATTCAAACCGAAAGCCGAGACGATGGATCGAGGCGCGATGGCGGAAAATGTGTAGCTTGCGGCGGAAACCGTTTTGGGGCCAGTCAACGCCGCGGTCGCGTCAACGACAAACAGCCCGCCGTCCCGGTCACTCAGCAACACGCGATCAACCCCTAGAAACGGATAAGTTCCCCAGCAACCAGCAAGAGCGGCGGAACTATTCCCCGAATACGTATCGTAGTTGCCGACAAAACGAGGCTGCCGCGGATTCGTGATGTCAACGACAACCAAACCAGCTTGATACCAGGAAACGAAGAGAAGATTTCCGACAATGTATGGGTTATGCGCTGTGACGGCATCAATGCCCAAGGATTGCGACGTTATGGACGAAAGCAGAATCGGCCGGGCCGGGTTGGAGATGTCATATAACCGCACGTCGCCATTTTGAAGTGCGTTTTCGCGTGCACTGGCCAATAATTTCCCATCATTGCTGGGGAAGCTGGAGTGCGCAGCAGTTCCAGCATCAAAAGAACCGAGCCGTGGCGGGTCGGTGGTTAAAACATTCCGTACATCGTAAATGTCCGTCTTGCCAAAAAAGCCTGAGGTAAAGAGTCGGCCGTTGACTGCGATAGCCGCATGGACGAAAAGAGTTTCGCTTGTCTGAATGTCACGCACAAAAACCGGTTTGCGCGGGTCGCGCACATCAAAGACTTTAACTTTGTTCGTGCGTGCATCTGCTTCATAAAGAATCCCATCATCCAGCGCTAGCTCGTGAACATTCGGGTACCCGTTTTGATCTTCAGAAATTTGTTTTAGCAATATCGGATTCGACGGGTCGCGGACGTCAACAACATGCACGCCGCCACGATTTTCGCTGGCAAAATAACCAATGCCGTTTTTGACAATGACATCCTGAAAACGGCCACCTTCTGCCGGATTGTAATAACCGACCATTCTTGGCGCAGTTGGATTCGAAATGTCTATGATCATCACGCCGCTGCCATTGTTTGAACCCAGGTAAGCGTAATTGCTTTCACCCCAGACGTCAGCATAACGGCTGTTGCCTTCGAACGGGTCGAGTTGGCCAAGAAGCTTGAGTTGTGCGGTCTGGGCAAAAGACGCCATCGGCAGGGAGCTAATAATCAGTAGATAGATGAGAAAAGCGACAACATTGAATGTAAATAATCGGCGCATTGAAATTTCCGGCTTTTTCAGAGGCATTGGTTGAACTTGGGGCTGAACTTAGACAGTAGCCTGAGCCGTGCAAACTATATGTCAGCCGCCTTGGGCAAGGAAGAAGTTTCACATTAAACCAGCCATCCAGCACCAGCTTCGTTGGTATTCTTAACGGTAGAAATACGAAAGCCGCCTGAACTCACTTTCAGGCGGCTTTCGTATTGTTGAACAGGCTTGGGTCTGGGGAGCCTTCGCCCGCCAAACAACTAGAACGTCAACTTCAGCAAATAACGGATGACGCGTCCGCCGCCGTCGCCAAACTGCGGTTGCAGGAATTGGCCCGCCGCTGTCGTGGTGACGTTGGCCGACGGTCCAGCCGTTGCCGGAGCAAACGGGCTGATGCTCAAGCTTCCGTATTGCGGATGGTTGAACGCATTGAAGAACTCTGTGCGAAATTGCAGGCTCGTTCGTTCGGTCAAACGAAACTGTTTCTGCACAGTGAAATCAAAATTGTTCACTCCGCGCGTGCGTTCGGTGTTGCGTCCGGCCGTTCCAGTGCGATTGCTGCCAGCGGCGACGGCAATGTATCGCGCCGTTTTCGGATCAATCGGAGCATTGTTGGCATCCGGGTTGACGTATCCAGTCGGGCTGGTTGCATTCGGAACTGCGCGAACGCCTTTTTGGCCCAAAGGATTGAAATCCGGACGGTCGTTGTTGCCGCCGAAGCCGTTCGAATCCGCGCCATTGGCGACAGTGAAGGGGACTCCGGTTTCAAACGAAGTGATTCCGGAAATCTGCCAACCGCCAGCAATCTGTCCAAGCACGCCTTTCTGGTCGCGCATAAACGGCAAGTCGTACACGTACGTGAATACCGCTCTATGTGTGCGATCGAACAAGGAAACTCCGCGTTCATTGCGTTCGCCGCCCAGAATGTGAGGAATGATCGAAAGCGAACCATTGCTCAATCCCGTCGAAGCGAAGATTTCGCTGTTGTTATCAATCAGTTTCGCCCAGGTGTAGCCACCAGTCAGCGCCAGTCCGCTGCTGAAGCGGCGCGACACGGACAACTGCCCAGCGTGGTAAATGGAGCTGCCACTGTTTGAACGAATCGTGCGTCCACCCTGCAAGTTGTCCAGGCGGCCCGAACGAGTGCCCGTGTAACCGGCGGGCGTGACCTGCAACGCCGCAGGAACCAGCGGATTGCGGTCTTCATTCATGTAAAGCTTCGTGCCTTTCGATCCGACATACGAAGCGTCAACCATCAACTTGCCGGGCAATTCGCGCTGAATTCCCAACGACCAGCGTTGATAGTACGGATTGACCAGATTGGGATCTGCCAGCGTTTGCGCGTCGAAAGGAGATAGTGGGCGCGCCACCGTCGGTAATGAGTTCGACAGGTTCGCCAAGCCGCGCGGATTGGCTGTTGTCACTGAAGAGATTGTTTGTGTCGCCACAACGTTTGGAGCCGAAGTCGCGGCATTCGACGCAATGTTGTTAAAGAACGAATCGTAGCCGATTTGATAGCCGCTGCGGATGACGCTCTTTTTGTCACCAAAAACACGACCCAGCACGCCGCCGGTGAATGACGGAGAGTAGGCAATGCCAATCGTCGGCGCCCAATTGTTGTTGTCGCTGGCAACTTTGCTCGGCTGGGAATACGGGCCTTGCAAGGTCACAGGATCAACATTGAACAGCCCAGTGAAAGCCGCCGTGCGAACGGAGTTTGCTGGATTGCCGAAATTTTCGTAGCGGACGCCCAAGGTCAGCGTCAGCGCTTCGTTCACGCGCCAGCGATCCTGGAAGAAATACGCCTGACGGAACAGTTCCGGGTAATACCGCGGACTGCCGAAATCGCGATTGGCACTGCCTGTGCCTGGACCGGCTCCGCCAAAATCATCAATGTAATTCGCCAGACCGGTGAAACCACCGCCAGCGCTGTACACCAATTGACCGCGTTCGATAATCGGCGCGAACTGGCGCGAACGCTGTTTGAGCAGGTCGAAACCGAAGCGGAATGTGTGATTAGATTTGATGTACGTCATCGTGTCTTGAATGACGTAGTTATTGGCGATGCGGCCTTGCGGCAAATTGGTTTGAATGCCGAAATTCCAGCCGATGCCCTGCGCGTTGGTGATCCCTGCGATGGTAATGCTGGGTAAGGTCAAAGCAAGTTGACTTGTTGGATTCAGGGGAAACCCTAGCGCGATGCGGTTGTAAGACAAACGAAGTTCATTGGTGATGCTTGGCGAAAAGACATGCGTTTCGCTGAGCAGGATGTTCTGGAAGCGGTTGGCCTGGCTGGTGGTGAAACCGGGCAAGCCCAGTGTCGCTCCGCCAATTGGCGCATTCTGGTCAGCAAACAGGTAGCGCCCTGAAAACTGCGACTTATCACTGATTTTGTGATCAATCCTGATCTGATATTGGGGTTCAACGTAACTTTGCGCGAAGGCGGTTACAGCCTGGCCGAATTCGACATCGGGGCGATTGTTGCCCAGCGCAATTTTGGTCAGATTGGCCACGCCAATTGCACCGTCGGTGACAGCCAGCAACTGGTCAACGCGCGCGTTTGCCCCTTGCGCAAACAATTGCCGCAACGTTGCGCGACCAGCGGCCGACGGAACCAGCACGCTGGTTACTGTGTTCGACGCCTGTCGCTGATTTTGGTACGCACCGAAAAAGAAGGTGCGATCTTTGCCGTCGTACAAGCCGGGAATTTTCACCGGCCCGCCGATCGTTCCAGAGAAATAATGCTCCGTGCCATAGGGCGGATAGCCGCGCGCTTTTAGTCCCGGATCCAGTGATTGCGTGTTGGTCAACGCATCGTCGCGCGTTGAATCGTATTGCCACGAAGCGGTGCCGTGAAACTGATTCGTTCCGGCTTTGGTGATGGTGTTGACCACCGCGCCGCCCGCGCGCCCGAATTCAGCATCATAGTTTGAAGTCTGAACGGAAACTTCCTGCACTGCGTCGGGGTTCTTGATCTGGAATCCCTGGCCAGCGACGGAAATGTCGTTGTTTTCGGTTCCGTCAATCAAAAAGTTGTTCGAGCGTCCGCGCCCGCCGTTGACAGAAAACGTTTGCACACCAAAGCCAAAGCGATTCGTCGAAACGCCGGGCAAGGTCAATGCCAGTGAAACAGGATTTCGCGTGGCGATGGGCAATTCCGTGATGCGTGTTGTATCAATGTTGCCGCCGCGAACCGGAGCTTCTGTCTGAATCAACGCACCCGATTCGGCGGTTACGTCAACGGAAACTTCCTGCGTGCCAGGCGAAAGCTGAGCGTCAATGGTCGAAGTCAGATTGGCGCTAACGACGACATTTGATTTTGTGACTCCGCCAAACCCGGAAGCGCTTACCTTTATGGTGTACGTCCCCAGATCAACAGCGTCGAACCGATAAAAGCCTTCGCTGTTGGCAATGGTTGAACGACTGACGGTTGTTGCCGTGTTGGTCAGGACAACGTTCGCGCCTGAAATCACCGCGCCAGTTTGATCGGTGATTGTGCCGCTGACGGTTCCGCGACTGGTTTGCGCGAATGCGGTCACCGACAAACATAGCAGCACAAACGAACAAAGCACTGCTTTGATTTTCATCTGTATCCCTCCTGCGAATTTCTCACTGAGAAAACTTGAATGTTATAGGTTCCACTTGGATACTCATCCAAAGTGATTGAGTAAAAACACAGAGCGTAAAAGCGCAATGCGCGTTCCACTTCAGCAGAAGAGTGATAAAACACCTGATTTCATTGATTGAAATGCGTGAACGTAAGAAAGAGCACTTACTGGCTTCAGAAATTCGGATTTCGTCTGAATTCTCGGATACGGTCAAAGGCAGGGTTTTTGGAAGTGTCTTAAATGTATTGGTAGGTGGTGGCAGTCAGATGGTTTGTTATAGGAAGCAGCTACATCTGAAGCGACGATAGTCCGGCAAGTTATCAAACTTGCCGGACTCGCGAGTGTATTTTGTTGCTAACTCTTTTTTCCGCCAGTCATCATTAATCCAAGGTCTTGCTGTTCAACTTTTTGCGGATCAACTTCGCCGACAATGCGGCCTTGATACATCACCAGCACACGATCAGACAGGGAAGTGACTTCCTCCAGCTCCGCTGAAACCAGCAGAATCGCCGCGCCGGAATCTCGCAGTTCGACCAGTTTGCGGTGGATGAATTCGATGGCGCCAATGTCTACGCCACGCGTAGGCTGGGAAACCAGCAGCAGTTTGGGATGCAGGTCGAACTCACGTCCAATGATCAGTTTCTGCTGATTGCCACCGGATAAAGCTCGTGCAGGCAAGGCGGAGTTAGGCGGGCGCACATCGAAATCGCGGATCAGGCGGTTGCATTTGTCTGTAATCGCTTGTTCATCCAGCAAGCCCGCAAACGTCACTGGCGGTTTGCGATATTGCGTGCCGAGCATGCTGTTGTCGGCCAGGCTGAATTCCAGCAGCAAGCCTCTATGATGGCGATCTTCAGGAATATGCGCGATGCCGAGTTCTTTCAACTGCCGCGCGGAAAGTTTTGTGATGTCACGGCCATTCAATTCAAAACTGCCGCCGCTGGAGCGAAGCAAACCCGCCAGCACTTCGATCAACTCAGTTTGGCCGTTTCCTTCGACGCCAGCAATGCCCAGGATTTCCCCTGCGCGAACGTCAAACGAAACTCCGTTCAGCCTTGAACCCGCAGAAAGAGTTTTCACGCTCAGCACAGCGGCTTTTGGATGGGCTTCAGGCTTTTCAACTCTCAGCAACACTTCGCGTCCAACCATCATTCGTGCCAGATCAGAAGCGCTGGTTTTGGCCGTCGGAGTTTCGCCAACCACTTGCCCATCACGCATCACCGTCACGTTGTCCGACAACGCCAGCACTTCGTTCAGCTTGTGGGTGATGATGATGATCGTTTTGCCTTGATCGCGCATCGAACGCAGAATCTTGAAAAACTCTTCGACCTCTTGCGGCGTCAGCACGGCAGTTGGTTCATCCAGGATCAAAATCCGAGCGCCCCGATACAGCGCTTTTAACACTTCGACGCGTTGTTGCTGGCCGACGGAAAGTTGTTGGACAAGCTTGTGGGGATCAATGTCGAACCCGAAATCGCGCGACAATTGAGTGATTTTTTCCTCGGCCTGTTTGAAGTCAATTTTGGCGGCATTGCCCGGTTCTGCTCCGAGAACGATGTTTTCCATCACAGTCATTGGAGGCACCAACATGAAATGCTGATGCACCATTCCCAATCCCAACGCGATCGCATCGTGCGGATTGCGAATATCGCGCCGCTGGCCATCCACCCAGATTTCTCCTTCGTCGGCGGTGTAAAAGCCGTACAGGATTTTCATGATGGTGGATTTGCCTGCGCCGTTTTCGCCGACGATGGCGTGGATGGTATTGGCGGGAATTTTCAGATTGATCCCTTTATTGGCAACTACTCCGCCAAAGCGTTTGGTTATCCCATGCATTTCAATAATGTTTTTCTGAGTCATAAATTTTTAGCCACAGAGGTCACAGAGATTACTTGGGGTTATAGAGAAATCCTCTTCACTCTGTTAACCAACATCTTCTCGCCAAAATTGATCAGTAGCGCGCGTTTCAAACCAGTTGCTTTCAAATAGGAAAGTGTCTGAGCTTTGGCGACTTCAGGAAGGCGAGCCACTGACTTCAGTTCAACAATTACTTCACCGCTAACGATCAAATCTATCTTTTGACCTTTGATAATATGCTGTTTGTAACTTACATCAATCTCAACCTGACGTTGCACAGGCATTCCCCGAAGCTGTAATTCGACGCACAACGCTTCTTCGTAAATTGCCTCCAAAAGGCCAGGCCCTAGAATTCTATGGACTTCAATGGCTGCTCCAATGATCTTCTCGGTCAATTCATCACTCATAACCAGCCTTTCAAAAAACTTATGCCCCATTCTTGGTGCAGAAATCTCTGTGGCCTCTGTGGCTGAAACTACTTCGCCATCGCGTCAGTCACTTTGATTTTGCCGGCGATGATATCTTTTTTGGCTTGTTCGACTTTATCAATCACGTCCTGAGGAATCAGCGCTTTGTTGTACTCGTCCAGCGCGTAATCCACTCCTTTGTTTTCCAGGCCATATACATGAACGCCGCCTTTGAACTTGCCTTCGGTTTCGTCTTTGATGACGTCGTACACGGCGTTGTCAATTCGCTTCATCATGCTGGTCAGAATGAAGCCGGGCTTGACCCAGTTCTGGTTGGAGTCCACGCCGATGGCGAATTTCTTGTAGCTTTCCGCTGCGTCAAACACACCAAGGCCGGAATTGCCAGCCGCTTGAAAGATGATGTCTGCGCCTTGTTCGTATTGCGAATTGGCCAACTCGCGCCCTTTGCCGGGATTGTTCCAGGCTCCGTCGGTGATGCCGACATAGTTTTTCAGCACAACGATGTTCGGATCGACATACTTCGCGCCTTCTTCGTAGCCGGTTTGAAAGCGGTGAATCAGCGGAATGTCCATTCCGCCGACAAAACCGATCTTGCCTGTTTTGTTGGTGTAAGCGGCAATCATCCCGACCAGAAACGACCCTTCGTGTTCTTTGAAAATCAGGCTGGCGACATTGTCCGATTCGGCGACAGAATCAATCAGCACGAAATGCAGGTTGGGATAATTCTTGGCGACTTCGGTCAGTATGGGGCCTTGCGCGAAACCCACGCCGATGATCAGGTTGTATCCGTATTGAGCGAAGGCTCGTTGCGCCGGTTCAATCGAAGTCGGATCGCCCGGTTCGACATCGCGATACACCAGCGGAAGATTTTCTTTCACGGCTCGCAACGCGCCCACGTAAGCCGCCGCGTTAAAAGAACGGTCGTCTTTGCCGCCGATGTCGTAAATGATTCCGACCTTGGTTTTGTTGCCAGCGTCTGCGGAAACGTCGCGCATCGTGCAACCGGCAACCAGCAAACAAACTGATCCGAAGAAAGCGAGCAGAACATGTTTCGTCATAAGTGGAATCCTTTTGCGGGAAAAGTCGCGCGCATTGTCAGCGAATCCATGCCAACGCGCAAATCAGGAGGCTCAATCTGTTTCGTTCGTGTACCAGGCTTCGTGCAGCGAATAATTTTCGCACCATAAACACGCCGTCCATTTCCATTGATGCTTGCAGTCCGGGCATAACCCACGCGTGTCAAACGTGTTCCATTCCCAGCCGCAGCCTCTGTAATATTCTGGCGGTCCATCGCCGCCGCAAACCCACCGGCTGGAAGAATCCGGTTGCCATTTGCATAGCGGGCAACGAATGCGGCTGAAATTGGATTCGTCATCGTCCTGCTGAAGGACAGTTTCAATGTTGTCTGGCGGTGTCTGGTCTTTCCGAAAAAGCGTGTACAGAAAAGCCAGGCTGAGAAACAGTCGAATTGATTTTCGTTGGGCTAGCATCTTCTTTCCACCTCACAGCAATTTACGCTGGCGGATTATAGGCACGCCGGATGGGCAATGCCAGAAAACAACAAAAAGTATTCAATTTGCGCCGCTTGACACTCACAATGGCTTCGTAGATGTTTCGCGTGAGGATGCAATTATGAAAAGACGTTTTCAGGTCATCGCTTACGGATTCCTTTTGCTGCTCACGTGCAGTTTTACGGAATGTTACAAGCCGGTTGGACGCGGTGATGCGTTGCCAAAACACATTCGCACCTTTGCGATTCCGGCGTTTCAAAATCCCAGCCTGCGATTCAAAGTCGAGCAGCGATTCACGTCGGCTGTGGTGGATGAAGCACTTCGACGCGCGCGAACACTTCGTGTGGTTTCGACCGTTGAAGATGCCGATGCGGTTATGTTGGGGACGATCAAATCTTTCTATCTGCGGCCAGTTGGATTGGACGACCTGGGACGCGCGCGCGTGTTCGAAGTTACGATCACTCTGGGCGTGACTGTGCGGGATCAAACCAAAAACAAGATTCTGTTTGATAACCAAAACTTCGTGTTTCGCGGCGAGTACGAAATCGCCAGCGATCCGAAAACCTTTTTCAGCGAAGAAGGTCCCGCGGTTGACCGCATCGCGCGCGATTTTGCCAAAAGCGTGATGACTACGATTCTGGAAGGATTTTGAGTTTGGGCGTATGAAAAAAGCTGGCACCCAAGACGCGCTGAAGTCTCAGTCTGATTTTCATCGGAAGCTGCAAAGCGGTCAGATCGCCTCGCTGTACCTGTTTGAAGGCGCTGAGACTTATTTGCGCGACCAGGCCTTGAAGAAATTGACCAGTGCCGCAGTTGACGATTCGGTTCGGGATTTTAATTACGCTGCGATTTCCGTGTCGCAAGGCGATCTGGACGAAGCGTTGGCATTGGCCAAACAGTTCCCAATGATTTCGGCCCGGCGAATGATTGTTGTAACAGGGTTTGAAGCGATCAGTGACGAGAAGCAATTGGAATTGCTGAAAGAGTATTTGCGGAATCCGGTCGAAACCTCTGTGCTGGTATTTGTCAGCGATGGTTTGGACAATCGCCGCAACATTTCGACGATGCTGCGGAAAGCCTGTGAAGTTGTTAGTTTTGAAGCACTGGACGAACGCGGCGGAGCGCCAAATTGGGTTCGTGATTATGCCACGCGTGCTGGGTGTTCAATTGATCAGTCGTCCGCAGCTTATCTGGTTGGCATGGTCGGCGTTGATTTAATGCGTTTATCGAACGAACTGGAAAAGTTGATTGCCTTTGTTGGCGAGAAAGGTCGCATTACCCAGGACGAAATAGATGAACTGGTCCGTCATTCCCGTGAACATTCCAACTTTGAACTGACTGACGCGGTTGTTGACGGCAACCGGAAAAAAGCCTTGAGCCTGCTCCATCGAATTTTCGACAATGCATCAGAATCGCCACAATCGCTGAGCTTGATGATTCTGGGAGCAATTGCCAGCAATTATCGTAAAATGCTGGGAGCTAAGGAGTTAATGAAACAGAAAGCCCCGAATTCTGAAGTTGCCAAACTGGTTGGATTGCCGCCGTTCAAAGTCGGTCAGTTTAATGAACAGGTTCGACGAATCGAAACCTCACACCTGTTAAAAGGCATGGAAAGAATTGCTGCTACCGATGTGATGCTAAAAACGTCCATGGCTACGCCACGATTATTGCTGGAAGTACTGATCTGCGAATTGTGTCCGGCAAAATCAGAGCGTCGCGTGGGATTTCAGCGATGACATTCAGGCACTTGCCTGTTACACTGCGCCCGCTCACACGTCGCCCCAATACTTTTCATTTGGGAGTAAACCAAAAAAGATGAAGCTAAAACACACCCTGAGCATGTTCGCCGTTTGGTTGGCGCTGGCAGTGGTCGCGTTTGGGCAGACAGCTACCCCCAACGTACCGAAGATTGCCATCAAGAAAACCGACCATAACGTCGGCGAAATCAAGAAAGGCGGAAATGCCAGCTACACCTTTGTTTTCAAAAACGAAGGCACGGCTGATCTGGAAATCAAACGTGTTGCACCCAGTTGAGGATGCACGGCAAGCGACTTTACCAAAGTCGTCCCTCCTGGTCAGGAGGGCAAAATCACACTCTCCATTGCAACGGAAAATTACACTGGTGCAGTCAGCAAAAGCGCTGAGGTCTATACCAACGATCCGCAAAAAGAACAGTTCACGCTGATGCTGAGCATGATTATGCTCAGCGACATGACGCCCAAAGGAAAAATTGTCGGGCCGTTTTTGGTTGGACCGAACAATCAATGGAGCGCGAATACGGCGCAAGGCTTCAGCGTCAACGGGTTGATCACGATCACGAACAATACGGAACAACCTATCAAAATCACGAAGCTGACGTCGAATGCCGAGTCCTTCACCGCCAAGTTACAAACACTGGAAGAAGGAAAACGGTACTCTCTGGAAGTGGTCAGCGCTGCCGGATTGCCAGTGGGCAATCACATCCAAAACGTCAAGCTGGCGACGGATAGCAAGGAAATGCCAGAACTGGGAATTGACCTGCAAGTTGTGGTTTTCCCCGCAGTTACGGTCAATCCTAACAATCTGGTGTTTGATCGGGTCGCCGTTTCGCAACCGGATGCCGACGTAACGTATTTGAGCAAATTTGTCTGGTTGAAAATGGGGCGAGGCGACGGATTAGAGGTCAAGTCCATGACTTCTGACCTGCCGTTTATCAAAGCCAAAATCGAATCCAGCAACGGCAACGGTCAAACCACTGTGCTGCGAATTGGCTTTAGCGAAAAGCCACCAGTGGGCACGCATAAAGGCAAATTGCGAATCGAAACCAATAACGCAACCGTGAAGGAAATCGAGATTCCCATTACCGTCACAGCGAATTGATCGTTTGGCTAGATGACCTTAAAGCATAAAGAGCGGATTGCAATTGAACTCACTCAATTGCAATCCGCTCTTTTTTTGAAAAGCAGACATTACGCTGCGGAGGCTTTTGCTTCGGACTTCAAACCACTGACTTGTACCAACATTGGTTGCTCACCTGTTTTACTAAATCGCTCCACACAGACCAGACATGGATAATGCAGCTTTTCTTTTTGCTCCGGGTCAGCCGCCATTGCCAGACGTTCTTTATGAACCTTGCCAATCAACCCCATCAAATTGCCGAGTGCATCTGACAAGCTGATCTTTTTTAGATCGCCAACCACGTCTTCACCGTCTCCCACGCCATCGCGGTAATTCGATAACTGGCAACAAAGCGTCAGTCGCCCTTTGTAGTCAATATTCAAATCGTCCATCATCAATGGCGCGCAGCGAGGCAGGAAGTAATCGGTATAAAAACCAACCGCCATCGTAATTTCGTGACGGAACCCCGACATGACGCGTGCCACATCACGTTCTACTGCCCGCCATTCGCTCAATGGCAGAATCAGGTCCTCACCCATATTGTGCTCAGTCGGGTTTTGATGCCCAAACACTTGCCTCCGGACTTTCAAATGTGATCCCAGTAACGCAAATTGATCAATTTCGTGGCGATTGGCCTTGTTGATGGTCGTAATCAGGGATGGCTCAATGCCAACCGCATGACACATTGCCACGGCAGTGACGACTTCTTTATAGGAACCTTTGCCGCGAATCTTGTCATGAGTCGCTTCCGTGGCGCCGTCCAAACTGAAACTGATTCCCGCCAGTTTGGCTTTGCGATTGGGGATGCTGACGGCTTTCAGAGTTTTCTGGAAGTTTCGCGCATTGGTTAAGAAATGATAGGTCAAACCAAGTTTGGCAATGATGTCCAGGCATTCGCCAAAGCGCGGATGCATTGGAGGCTCGCCCCCGGTAATGGCGACGTGGGTGTAGCCGAGCGGTTTGCCTTCGATCAGAATTTTTTCCAGCAATTCCGGCGGCAGAAACAGATCTTTGTTGTTTTCAGCGCCTCCTCTGTAGATGCTGCGAAAACAGTGAGTGCAATCCAGATTACAGACGTTGTTCAGTTCGATTCCAATGCGTGGCATAAAAGCGGAGTTCCCAAAAGTATGAAATGTGGTTTTTCGTCCGGATTAAAAGTGCTGCAGGCTATTGTTGATTGGGCAAGCGAGTGTTCCAGCAGCGAGCGCGGATTCTACAACGCGGCTCCATCAAAAGCGAACACGAAGTTAGGTGATTTCTATGGTTAATCACTCATCCGGTTATTGCGGCATTTCATAGCGTTAGGCTATGATGGCGCGCCTTGCGACGGCTTGATTCCCGAATTTGCCGTCGCCTCATAACTCGCAAATGACCGCCTTATGCCGGTCGAGATTAAATTTGATTCGAATAGAGCAACCGCACTTTTTAGGGCGGCATCACAGGGGCCGACGAGCTGCGACGGAGTTCTTTAAGCATATCTTCAACGCCGCGCCGCCAATCCTGATTGAATTTGTGATGCCTGGCTCCGGGGGCAACCGAACAGCGTGACAGCGAATGGGATATACAATGCCAAGGCGGATTTCGACTTGGCTCAGGCGTCCGCACGAGGAGATATTAAAGCTTTTGAGACGCTGTACGAGCGTCACAATCGTCGCGTTTACAGTTTATGCTTGCGCATGCTGGCCAACGCGACGGAAGCTGAGGACCTGACGCAGGAAGTTTTCATTCAGCTCTTCCGAAAAATCGGCAGCTTTCGTGGTGAATCCGCATTCACAACCTGGTTGCATCGCATGACGGTCAATCACGTTTTGATGCACTTCCGCAAACGCGGCGTGAAGTACGAAATGACAACCGAGGAAGGCGAGATTGGAGAACTGCAGGACATTATTCAATCGGTCACCGACCGTCCGCGTCACGTTGACCGACTAACGCTGGACAAGGCGATCAAAGAATTGCCACGCGGCTATCGAACGGTATTTGTCCTGCACGATGTCGAAGGTTTCGAGCATGAAGAAATTGCCAAAATGCTCGGAGTCAGCGTCGGTACTTCAAAATCGCAACTTCATAAAGCCCGAATGAAGTTGCGTGATTTGCTGAATAAGAAGGCATGACTTGTCAGTTGTTCAGTTGCCAGTTCCTATTAATCCTCACAAGATTCAAGCTACACGGGTAGCCACTGGCCATTGATGAGAACGGTAAGTAGCAATAGAGAGGGAAGTTGTATGGAATGCCGAGCAGTAATGAATTCGTTGTCTGATTATCTTGATGGTCAAGGGACCTGGATGTCAGGAAGCGAGAAAAGCTCAATCGAAAAACATCTGGACACTTGCCCCACCTGCCAGAGCCTGAAGTTGGAATTAACCGAAATCAAAACCGCCGCCCGTGAATTGCCGTTGCATACACCGCCACAGGCATTGTGGGTTCGCATCGCCAACACGCTCGAAGCAGAATTACCGGCTTCCGAGCGCAAGACGCGCGAAGAATTTCCAAAAGAAACCTGGTGGGATCGTCTCAAAGCTCGCCAATTCACTTTCACCATTCCGCAAATGGCTGGTGCAGGCGTTTTGTCGGCTGCTTTGATTATCATGGGAATTTACGGCATATCGGGCCAATCGCCGAAAACTGATCCAACCCGGTTAAATTTATCGGGTGTTCAGACTGCGTTTTTGCCGGATGAAGATCAGATTAAGGCTGACCTGAATCGCCGCTTAGTGGAGATTAGTAAGCTTAAGGCGGGTTGGGACGCCAAATCCCGCAGTGAATTTGAAAAGCAAATTGCGGTGGTCGAAGAGTCGCTGGAAAAATGCCGAACTGAGCTTCGGGCCAATCCTGGCGACGAAATGCATCAGCAAACACTGCGGAAACTGTACGATAACAAGCGGCAGTTGATCGAAAACGCAGAGCGGGCGAAGTAGTAAAATTCACCGCAAACGAATATAAGTAGTGCGGCAAGCCGCAGCAAATCACCTAGTTTCTGGTGTTTAAGCTGTCGCTTGCCGCTCTGCTTTTGATGCGCAGTTAAAATTGAAATATCAGTTAGAAGCTTCGTTAAATCTTCCATGACCCCCCACCCAACCACTACTCGTCAGCAAAACTCTAAGGACGGGGAAGTGTTTTCTGAACCTGCCGCGGCTCCACATTCAACCGCCTTTGACCGCCTTGCCGCAATCGAAACAAAACCATCATTAGCCCGCTGGATGAATCGGGCAATCGTCCTTTTCCTGATTCTTTTCGCACTCTCAGTTCCGCATTCGATTGCTGCTTCGCAAATCAGTCTTGGGCTTGGTCTGATCGGCTGGTTGTTACGCGATTTGTTGTTGCGCAAATTTCACTTTGCCCGGACGCCGATTGATTTCCCGTTGATTTGCTTTATCGGGTTGACGGTTTTGTCGTCGGTTTTTTCTGTCGAACCGGACATCAGTTTGCCAAAGCTGAAAGCTCTGGTTTTGTTTGCGACGATTTATTTGTTGGCGACAAACCTGCGACCGAGTGGCGTTCGACTGTTGGCAGGTTTATTGATTGTGTCGAGTTTAGCCGGAGTAGGGTTCAGCTTGCTGGAAAAGCTGCAAGGGCGCGGAATGGTCATCGCAACCATTGAAGCCGACAGTCCGCTTGCCCAAAGCAATCTTCGTGCAGGCGATGTGATCTGGATGATCGCTCGCACACGCGTCAATTCGCCCGAAGCCGCAGCCGCTATTCTTCGTCACCATCGTTCGGGTGAAAAACTTGATGTCGAAGCCTTGCACGCGGGTGATCCTGTTCCTGTGACATTGACTGTGACTGATGAATTAAAAGCCAAGCCGAACTCGCTCGGTATAACAACCAGCGGCCGCACCCGCCAATTTCGGGTTTCAGGATTTTCACGCCAATTTCTTACCTATGCCGAACAGATGCAGATTCTGGCAATGTTGGCTTTCGGCGGGCTTCTTGCCGGAATTTTGGGGAATCATCGCCAGAAACGATGGAAATGGCTGATTTTCTGTTCCGCGCTATTTATTCTGTTTGGATTAGCGTTAGTGCTGACAGCTTCACGTGCAGTGATTGCGTCTTTTATTTTGGCGCTGCTGATTACGTCAATCAGCGCTGGCCGTCGAACCGTGATGGTCGCATTGATTGCGGCATCGCTGCTCGGAGTTCTGGGTGTTTATGCTGTGACTTCGGCCCGACAGCAAATCACAGCCAGCTTTAGTGATGACAGCACATCGCGCCGCATCGGTTACATGCAGGCGGGTTTGCGAATCATTCCCAAACATCCGTTGCTTGGTGTGGGAATGGATTCCCACAAACGCCATTGGCAGGAGTGGGGATTCCCCGGTGATTACATTACCCACACACATTCAACGCCGATTCAAATTGCGATGGATCGTGGCTTGCCTGCGCTGGTTTGTTACGTATGGTTGATTGCCGCGATGCTGTTCGCAGCAGCCAGAAGCTTCAAACAAAAAAGCCAGCCTGAGTATCAAGCTGGCCTTCTCGATTCAAGTCTGCCGCTCGGCGTTTTCGGAGCGGTAGTTGGTTTCTCTCTTAGCTCGCTGACAAACTATAACTTCGGAGATTCAGAAGCACTGATGATGCTGCTATTTGTCGTTGGTTTATTTTTCGCTGCGAACCGAAAATAATTCCTTACTTTTTCGTCGAATCGTGCGGCGAAGCTTTGTAATGCTCGCGCAGCAAGTCGGCTCCGAAATCTCCGTTGAAGTCTCGCCAAACGGAGTGAATATGATTGCCGTCGTTTTGCGTGTTGTCGTATTCAACCAGGAACGTTGGTCCTTGCAGCCGGTAATAGTGCAAATCGCCTTTGTTCAAGCCGCCAGCCCAGGCGAAATAAATCTTGTCCATTCCCGCGCCTTTCAGCTTCGCGCGGCGCTCTGCGGCCACATCGTCCAGCATTCTGCCCAGGTAAACGTCCAGCAATTGGGTGAACAATTCCTTTTGCTGCTTGTTCAGTTGCGCGAAAGCGATTCCATCCGGTTTCAGCGGATCAATTTTGAGCTTATTGACGGTCAGGATGTCGCCGGGAGCTTTTTGATCGTAGATGGCTACGGATTTTTGCTTGTCGTCAAGCGATGCGACCAACGCGCGGCCTTTGTCTTCTTCGCCCGCCAGAACGCGCAAACCTTTGCGTTCGCCTACGCGAACTTCCGCCGGGTTCGTGCCAAAAAATGCCGGTGAGTTGGATATCAATTCGCCTTTGACGACGGTGAAATTCAGCGACATGTGATGGCCTTCAAAACTCCATGCCCAGCGGTCACGCGCGCCCGGAGTACCGTAAATGCCAACGTGATAAAGCTCAGGATCGCGCGGCCAGGTACGTTTTGGACCTTCAATTTCGCGCAGAACATTTTCCAAGCTGATGATCGCAGTGGCTTTCTGATATCCGGCGGCGCTCAGGCCGCTGCGCAAAAAATCCATCGCCAGCTTTCGTTGGGCCTCGGTCATTTCCTTTAGCGGAAGCCCTTTGCGTTCATTGCGTGGAACGAAAAACCACTCCGTTCGTTTGTCGCTGTCAAACCCGAACTGGGCTTTGGCTTTCTGCTCGGCGTTGAGCGAAGCCAGGAATTTGTTTGCGCTGTCAGTCATTGCAGCGGCAGCACGCATTTTGGCAATCGTTCCTATAAGCGAATGTCCCACAATCAAAGTTATAGCCAGACATGACAAAATGAGTGCAGCGAGTCTGAGCGGTTTCATCGTAAGCCTCCGAAAGTTAGTTGTTGTTGAGCGGATGGTGCCGTGATTACGGCTGATCGCACTCTATGCGCATTGGTCAAACCAGTCAAACAAAGCGTGAAAGAAAGTCCCAAGCAAATGAATTTCCCTTCCACCGCATTGCGAAGCCATTGGAATAAATGCCTTTGACGCCCTGTTTTGGTGGAATTTTACCTTGCCAACTCTAAGCCAATGGCTTACTTTCCGCCTGCACTTATCAGCAATCCTTGTAACGCCAAAAATAAAGCTCCGATGGAAAGTGGAAAGCCATAATTCGCGGGCGATCGTTTTACTTAGTTTTCTTCAGCATTCTCTGCCTTTCCTCTTTTTATTCGGTGTCTCATTGTTAGCTAACTAACAATTCGATAGTTCAGCAGACACCCCTGAACTCATTCGCGTGATTGAATGAATAAGTAGTGCCTTGCCATCAATCTTGTAACTCAGTTTCAACTCAGCAAGTGATGAGATTATTTATTCGAGTCATTACGTTCGTTCTAGCATTTGGAACGCTTGTCGTTTGGATGCTTGCCGCCTATGCCAGAGTGGAAGATCCGAATATCAATCCCGATGTTATTCCACCAAACGAAGATATATTGAAGTGGGGGCTGAGAGTCTCCACTTCAATAATTTATTTCATGCTGGGGGATATGGTGTCGCTCGTTGTTGAGACGCTGACCCAGTGGCATAAACTTTCTCCTGAGCGCAGGTTTGGCACTTTATTAGTCGTGGTGCTGCTGGTCACCAATGTGTTGTTCAGTTGGAAGGAACGGGGGCGAAGGGCGATGCTGAGAGTAACTTGCCCCTATGATCAGGCAAAAGCTTTTCCAATTCGCGGCAGTTACAACCGATACCGATGCCGCAACGGCCATCAATTCGCTGACGACGCTCATAGAATGTGACTTCATCTCTGCTATTGAAAAAGCTTTCCGTAGATTGCATTCTCTTAGCCGTCACGAAATCTCTCACACTTATTCAAATCCGTAGGAGAATCAAAATGCGTTTGATGACACTGTTTTTCTGTCTGTCGGTCCTGATGTTTGCCGCCGCTTCCGTGCTGGCGCAGGACAATCCGTTTCTGGGTAAATGGGACATTACTGGCGTTGGCCAGTACAGCAACCAAGTCTATTGGCTGGAAGTGAAAATGGAAGATGGCAAGCTGGCCGGATACTTCCTGAACCGCAGCGGTAGTGTGTTGAAGTTGCCGGAAATCAAAATCGAAAACAATCAACTGATTTTTTCACCGGCTGGGCGGCCAAACGGCCCCAAAGCGGTTCACACTGCCAAAGTCCAGGAAGGTCATTTGCTGGGAATGCTGAAAATTGGTGAGCAGGAAATTCCCTGGCAAGGCGAACGCGCTCCGGTTTGGGGAACGTTTGATGCTAACGCCAAGCATAAATTCGGAACGCCGGTGGTTTTGTTTGACGGCAAAACCCTGGAGCACTGGCAAGGGCAGATCAAAGACAAGGAACTGGGCTGGTCAATTGTGGATGGCGCGATGACCAATCAGCCGCACGCCAACAATCTGGTCAGCCGCCACCGCTTTGAAAACTTCAAGATTCATTGCGAATACAAGGTTGAAAAGAACAGCAACAGCGGCATCTATCTGCGCGGACGGTACGAGTTGCAGGTGCTGGATGACGCGGGCAAAGAACCGGAAATTCATGGCCATATGGCGCTTTACAGCCGCGTGGCTCCGAAAGTGAACGCCAGTTTGGGCGTTGGCGAGTGGCAGATGATGGAAGCCATCATCGTTGGCAATAAACTTTCGGTTTGGCTGAACGGCAAAAAGGTGCAGGACAACATTACGATTGACGGTATCACCGGCGGAGCTTTGGACAGCAACGAAGCCGCTCCGGGGCCGATTATGATCCAGGGCGACCACGAAAAAATCACTTACCGTAAAGTCGTCGTCACTCCGATTCAATAAATCAAAGGCAAAAGGCAAATATCAAAGGTCAATAATAGGGCTTCCCATGTCGACTTTTTGCCTTTTGCTTTTTGCCTTTTGAACCAATGGCATCACTGCAAAGACTGCTTTATCCACTCGTCTTCGTAGCCGGAATCATTTTGTCCGGAACGCTGGGCTACATATTAATCGAAGGCTGGCCGTGGTTTGACAGTCTGTATATGACTGTAATTACACTAGCGACAATCGGTTACGGCGAAGTGAAGCCACTGACGCCGGGCGGCCGTTGGTTTACCATCGTCCTGATTTTTGTCGGCGTGGCCGTTTTCGGTTTTCTGATCACACGTCTGACAGAAGCCGTGATTGAAAGCGGAATCCGATCCGCGCTTGGGAGACGAAAGTTGTTCAAAGACATTAGCCAACTTCACGACCATTTCATTCTTTGCGGCGCTGGCCGCGTTGGGCTTCGCGTCGTGGATGAGCTGGACAGAAAAGGGGTGGATTTTGTCGTCATCGAACACGACGATCAGGTTGCTGAGCGGTTGCTGACCAGCGGTCATCTGGTTTTGATCGGCGACGCGACCGATGAAACGGTGCTTGAAGGCGCGCAGGTTCGCCGGGCGAAAACGTTGATTACGGCTGCATCCAGCGACGCCGAAAATGTGTACATCACGCTGACGGCGCGCGGGTTGAACCCAAACATCTACATTGTCGCCCGCGCCAACGACCAAGCGGCCGAGCGGCAATTGAAACGCGCAGGTGCCAACAAAGTCGTTTCCCCGGTATTAATCGGCAGCCACCGAATGGCACAAGCCGCGTTGTCACCCGCCGTCGCAGACTTTTTGGAGTCCACGACGATGACGGAAAAGCTGGATTTGAATTTCGAGCAGGTTCACATCGCTGACGACTCACCCTTGAACGGCGTCAGGCTGAAAGATTCCGGCATTCGTTCCGCCCACGAAGTCATGGTTGTCGCCATTACTCCGCAAGGAGGCGAAATGATCTTCAACCCCAACGGTGATCAGATGCTGCACGCCGGAGATTTGCTGATTGCCATTGGCCGCCGCTCCGGCTTGATCAAACTGGCCGAAATCGCAGGCCGTCGAAAACCTTGACCGGAATCAGCGCTGAAACTTTTCGTGTCTGAAAACCAAAGGCCGCCGGAAAAACAACTTCCCGGCGGCCTTTGGTTTTGATAATTGAGAGTTAAGTTAGTTTGGTTTCTTCGCGTCGGCGTCTTCGATCACAACTTCAACACGGCGGTTTTGTTGGCGACCGGCGGCGGTGTCGTTGGTCGCAATCGGCTTGGTTTTGCCGAAACCGCGCGCGGCTTTGATCTTTTCCGGTTTGACACCGGCTTCCGTCAAATAGCTGCTGACGGCTTCAGCACGGCTCTGCGAAAGTTTGTTGTTGAGTTCATCAGAGCCGACAGAGTCGGTGTGGCCTTCGATTTCCAGCAACAACATGCCGGGATAGCCCAACAGAATTCCTGCCAGCTTGCTCAGTTTTTCGCGCGCCGCCGGTTTCAGCGTCGCCTTGCCGGTGTCGAACAGCACGTCACCCAGGTTGACGATATAACCGCGCGTTTCGCGTTTGGTATCCAGAATTTCCGATAGCGAAACATACAGCTTTTGGTACGCGGCGTCGCGTTCGCGTTTGGCTTCTTCGGCGGCTTTGTTGGCGCGGTCGGCTTCTGCGCGGGCAGCGGCTTTTTCGGCTTCTGCGCGGCGAGTCGCTTCTTCAGCCGCAGCTTTGTCAGCCGCAGCACGTCGAACTGATTCATCGGCAGCGCGGCGTTCGTTTTCAGCCTTCAGCCGGATCGCTTCTGATTCTCGCGCGGCAGCTTCGCGGCGATTGCGTTCTTCGTTGGCAGCGCGTTCGGCACGTTCGGCTTCCAGTTTGGCGCGTTCGGCTTCGGCTCTGGCTTTATCGGCTTCCTGGCGAATGCGAATGGCTTCGGCTTGAGCGCGCTCGGCTTCGGCTTTGGCTTCAGCCAGACGGCGCAACCGTTCCTGCCGCTCGTTTTCGATTCGGGCTTGTTCTTCGCGCTCTGTGGCGTGATCGCGCGCGACCTGCGCCAGGCGCATCACATCGCGAGCCATGCCGCTGAATTTCGTTTCATCTTTCAAATTGCGCGGCCAGATTTGTTCCAGCGTGTTCAATTTTCCTTCGGCTTGTTTCCATTCATCGGCGGCGTATTCTTTCGCACCGGCTTTGCGCGCAACGTCCAGCGAACGGCGAGCGCCCAGAATCAAGCGCGGCGTTGTGTAATCCGCTTTCAGTGAATCGTTGTCGCTCGATTCATATAAATTGCCTTTGTCAGCCTTGTATTCAGCCTGGACGGTTTGAACGCCCGCTGTTGTGTTTTTTGGCAGCGATGTTTCAGCGACCACTTTCGGGGAAGGGAATTTAACCTGGCTGTGCGGTTCGGCGGTGATCATCAAGCCAAACGTTTGCGCGGTGCTCATGGCCTGTAATTCGGCGGCGTAACCGCTGGGCATTTCGGTCAGGTTGTCGGCCTGGCCTTCGGGCGTTACGGCCCAGACCACGTACGTTGTATAAAAAACTCCGTAAGTTTGCGGATTGTCCAGATTTTCGACCTTCAGTTTGATGCGCGCTTCATTCTTTTTGTATTCAACGTCCGCTTTGCCCACCACGCGCGGAGCCAGCGAGGTGCCGTTCAAATTGACGGTGGTCTTTTTATTTTCGACGTAGCGCACCGCCAGTGTCGTTCGTTTGGCAAACGTTTCCTGCGCCGATTGCGCCAGCGCGCCAGCGGCAAACAGCGCCATCATCATCAATGAAAAAACAAATTTCTTCATACCTTGCCTCCAGTTTCGGTTTCAATCCACGGCTCACAGTTCGAGGTTCACAGTTGGAGATCCTTGTCTTGCTGCGATCTGTGACGGTGAGCGGTGAACTCAGAGAAGAATTTCTTTTGCGCCAAGTCCGCGCGCGATTTCTTCAGCGCGTTCGGCCAATGGCGGCGGCATTTTGACGGCAACCAGATAACCTTCGCTATTGGGTTGTCGCATCTTGGGGAGTTTTTCTTGTGGAGATTTTATTTGCTTAGCAGTGGAAAGTGATGAACCAATCAGCGCGCCCAAAACGGCTCCAACAATGACGCAAAACAACGCGTGATTGAACAACCCGGCGATTATTGGCAGCGAAAACAACCCTAGCGTATAAACAACCAGGCCGACCAATAATGCCACAGACCCGCCGAAAACAGCGCCGGTTACCGCGCTGCGGGCCAGGGGAGAAAGCGCCGAATCATTGACGGCAACATAACGCGCGGCCCGCAATTGGTCGTCAATTTCCACGCGGACAATCGTTGCGTCGCTGGTGTCTACCCCGATGGCATTCAATCGTTCCAGCAATTCGCTGGCGCGTTCTTCGGATTCATAAAGCGCCACCAGCCAGATGTGCTCTTGATTGTCAGTGTGCGGCCTGCCAGATTGTTCGCCAGCCTGTCCGGTCATTATGATTCGCCTCTTCAGGCGTTCTTGTTTGTGATTTGGGGGAGTTCAGTGCCAAAATTTCGCACCGTCAAGCTAACCGGAAGCGTATATGCTGTCAACCGGACGAAAGACAAGATGGAAGGCAGAAACAAGAGAGAAGTTTTCAATAGGAGAAGTTATGAAAAAGTTTTTTTATTCGGCGTTGATTCTGGGTTTATTCGCCAGTTTGGGGATCGCGCAAACACAACCGAAGCGCACGACACAAACGATAAGTAAGACCCCTTCGACTTCTGAAGCGAAAGCAACGGCTCCGGCATCATCCGCTTCCGCTGCGATAAATGACGAATTGCTGGCATTGCTGCCGGCTTCCGACGTGCTGGCTGTGGTGGACATCAATCGGTTGTTCAATCAACTGATGCCGAGTCTGGCCAACCTGAAAACCGGCGGGCTGGACAAGCTGGCTAAAGAACTGGCTGAGTTTGCGCAGAAAACCGGCATTGATCCGTCAAAAGTAAACCGCGCCGTGGCGGGTTTCAGCATGAAGGGCAGTCAGGCCACAGGAGCAATCATTGTTTCCGGAGTTGACGTGACCAACCCACAAATTGAAGCCGCGCTCAAAGAATTCAAGGCTGAATACAAGACTTCGGATTACCAAAACAAAACCATTTTCAACCTTCTCTCGAAGGTGAAATCGCCGGAAGCCGGACCGCTGTCTGTCAAAACGGATGAAACTGCGCTGGCTGCTTTGGGCGGGCAGCGATTTGTTTTTGGCGACCTGAGTGCTGTCAAAAGTGTAATTGACATCAGTTCCGGCACTGCCAAAGGCGGCGTGACGCCCGAGCTGGCTGCGGCGCTGGGCGAAACCAAAGCTTCTGCCTTGTTGCGTTTTGCGCTGAACATTCCCGACAGTCTGAAAGCCGAAGCCGCAGACCAGGGTGATCTGTTCAAATCGGTTGGCGCCATCAAAATGGTTCTGGGCAACTTGGACATGGCCGCCGATTTCAGCCTGTCGCTGGATGCGCTGATGCGGACGACTTCAAGCAAAGATGCGACGGAACTGGAAGACAGCTTGAAGGGGCTGGTTAGTTTGATTCGCGGAATTTTTGGCGGCGGAAGCGGCGATGCCAAAATGGATGCGATTGGGCAGTTGTTGGATCAAATCAAAATCGGATCGAAGCTGAATGATGTTTCGCTTTCGATTTCGCTGCCGCGCGCCACGCTGGATCAATTGCTGAAGAAACCTGCTCCGGCGGTTCCGGCAGAAAAGAAACCATAGTTTGGAAAAGCAGCGGAAATAAAATCAGGGCTGGATGGTTCAAAACCGTCCAGCCCTGATTGTTTGTCTTGCCTGATGCCGTTATTGCTGGGCAGTGGCGCTGGCGAAGAACTTATCAATTCGATCCTGGTAGATTTTGATCTTGCCTTCGCTTTCATAGCGCTTGCGCGTCTGTTTGATAAAGGTGTCGTAGGCAACGGTTTGGCGTTCGGCAATCAACGTCTGACGAACGGTTTCACGCTCGGCAGCCAGCTTGGTCAGGTCTGCATCCGTGCGTTTGACGGCGGCAAAAACCAGATACGATGCGCCAACTTTGAGCGGCGTTTTGCTCACTTCACCTTCTTTCAAAGTCATCATCATGGCATTCGCCTGATTTTGAGATTGCAAGCCGCCCTGAGACGCGCCCGGCCATTGATAGGTGTTGAAGTTGGTGTCTTTCTTGACGGTCAAGCCTTCAGCTTTCAGCATCGCTTCCAGATCAGTGGCGTTTTTCGCTTGTGTGGCCAATTCGAAGGCTCGCGATTTGGCCAGATCCGGTTCTTTTTCACGGCGAAGTTTGTCTTCCACCATGTTGCGCGCCTGATCGAAGCTCATGGCTGCTCCGTTGTCCAAAATATCAACGACTTTGGGAATCGCGTAACCGCCCGGAATGCTGACCGGCGTGCCGATGTCGCCTTCTTTCAGATCCTTGACTGCATTGTCGAAGGCTGGATTATTGGCAAAGCCGGTGCTGTCGCCCAAGATCGGAAGCGGGTCGCCATCTTTGAAATAAGGCGTGGTTTTCAGCATTGCAGCCGGAGTGGTTTTGAGTTCTTTGGCCACTTCTTCAGCGCCTTTGACCAAATCTTTAATCTCGGTGGCCTTTTCGTAAATCCGCTGCGCCAGTTCGTTGCTCTTCTGGAACGCTTTGTTGTTTTTTGCAGTAGCCAAAAGCGTCGGTTTCATCTGTTCGAATGGGACTTCGCGGTCTTCGGTAACTTTCAACAGGTACCAGCTATTGCCTTCGCTGAATGGGCCGTCAATGGTGCCGACTTTCAGGTCGCTGGTGTAAATGCGCTGTTTCCAGTCGCTGGTTTTGTTGGCGTCTTTTTTGATCCAGCCCAGGTCTCCGCCTTTGGCTTTGGTGGCAGTGTCCATCGAATTGCCTTTGGCCAGCGCGGCGAAATCTTCCTGCGGAACGCCGTCGCCTTTGGCGCGTTTGGCCAATTCGTTAATTTTGGCGCGAACGGAATCAAAATCCGCGTCAGCCAATCTGTCCAAACGAATGACGCTGATTCGTTTTTCGTGCTGCTTGTTGCCTTCGTAAGAAGCCTTCAGCTCTTCGTCGGGAATGGTGATGATTTTTTCCGCATCTTTGCTGGCAACGAAAATATATTCAACTTTGCGTGTTGGCGCGCTGACTTTGAACTCGTCTTTGTGAGCGTCGTAATACGTCTGCAATTCCGCATCGGTTGGTTTGAACTTGCTGCGAATTTTGTCCAGTTCGACAGTCGCGTACACCAGATCAATTTTGGTTTGATCCTTTTTGAACTTTTCTTCGATGTCGCGGTCGGAAACCTGTTCCGCCGAAGTCAGATAGCTGCGGATTTTGCGAACCGTGGCTTCGTTGCGCCGATCCTGTTCATATTCCGCCACATCGAATCCCTGCAACCGCAACTGACGAATGTACTCATCTTTGCCGATAAACGCGCCTGTGTTTGGGTCGCGGTACTGACGTTTGATGGCGTCAAACACTTCGCCGTCTGATCCGGTCAGCTTCAATGTGTCTGCCTGATCCAGCACCAGTTTGCTGGAAATCAACTGGTCAAGCGCTTGCTGCCCAATGCCTAGAGATTGCAATGTTGCCAGCGGAAGCGACTGTCCGCGTCCCAGAAAGGAGGCCATCTGGGAAACCTGGGCGCTGAATTCTTTCAGCTTGATTTCCTGGTTTCCGACTTTGGCAATGACCGTGTCGCCTTCTCCCGTTCCGACAAGGCGTCCCGACGGGCCAAGCGTCGAGCTGGGAATGTAAAAGGCCACCAAGCCAATCAGCAGCAAGGCGCAAAACGCCAGCAGCACATAATTTCGCGAGCGTTCGAGTTTGGCAAAGAAGCGAAGCATAACTTTAGGTACTCCAAAACTTGATTTGATGTGTGAGGTCGAAGCCGTAGGGACTCGCTCAGACTTCGTCCGGAAGTCGGCCATATTAGCCATTGTTCCCCAATCGTTCAAGGCCAGGCATTTTTAGTGGGAAGTTTGTATTGGGCTTTGGGAACCGCCGGTTCGCTCATGCGCTAACAACCTTGGCGTGGCGCTTTAGGCAGCTTGGCTTTCGATTTTGTCTAATCGGCGGTTGAGGTCGCGATTGAAAACCCGCACTTCCATCACGTCGTCATTCAATACTTCCCATTTACGATTCAGCCGCATCAGTTCGCTTTTGACTTCGACAACTTCGACGGTCAAATCAGCGACGGCTTTATGAATCCTATCCAGCATTGGACGTGTGTCGGGGGATTTGTCTTCGGCAAAAGCTTCGAGTCTGGCCAGCCGAGCGCCAAAATCCATTTTCACAAATGCCAAATCAGACTTCACGAATGCCAATTCGGTCAAAATCCGATCTAACTTTTCATCCGAGGTCAGGTCTTTGGTTTTTTCCTCGCTCATAGCTTTTCCTCCATTTGATCCGTTGAAGGGTGGCCGACCGTCATTTTACTTTCGGCTTAGGGTTTCGCCTTCACCAAATTTTTGCGATGGGCAAAATTTCCTGAAACTTGCGTGTACTAGTGTCGTAGTACAATGTGACAAGGAAGGAATTGTCCAATGTAACGATGGAAGAACGATTCAATATCAATTTTGACGATCCGACGCCGATTTATGCGCAGCTTGAGCGGGCGATTCGTTTTGCGATTGCCACCGACCGGTTGCGCGTCGGCGAACAGTTGCCGACCGTCCGCCAGTTGGCCGTGGATTTGAAGATCAACGCCAACACCGTCGCCAAGGTCTATGCCGAGTTGGAACGCACAGGCATTTTGGAGACTCGGCGGGGAATCGGGACGTTTGTTCGCGGAACCCAGACGGCTGCAGCGATGCGTGTGATGCGTAGCGACCGCGAGCGGGAATTGCGCGCGTTTGGCGACCGCATTCTTGCCGAAGCGCATTCACTGGGAATTTCACTCGACGAAGTTATCGAAGAGCTTGAGAGCAAGCTCAATGACAAGACCGCAACCGCCAAACGACGGTAGCGGCAAAGGAGAGAAGCATGCCTACTTTCACCTCATTGACCAAAACAAGATCAACGGTCCCCTCCACCACCGCGCCGCGTGCGAATATCGTTTCGGCGGCAATGTTTGCGCTGCCAACATTACTGGGAGTCGGATTGACAGTGCTGACGTTTAACCCAATCGGCGTCATTGTTGGCGCGCTGCTTGGGGCCGTGGCAGCGCAAGCGCCTCGCATAGCCAAACAGTGGGAGCGCGCGGTGGTGTTGAGGCTGGGAAAATACATTGGTTTGCGCGGACCTGGGCTGTTCTGGGTGATGCCGTTCGTTGATTCGGTTGCTGCCTACGTTGATCAGCGAATCATCACAACCAACTTCGCGGCGGAACAGACGCTGACGGCAGACACGGTTCCGGTGAACGTGGACGCCGTGTTGTTCTGGATGGTTTACGACGTGGAAAAAGCCGCGCTGGAAGTTCAGGATTATGCTCAAGCGGTCAGTTGGGCTTCGCAAACGGCATTGCGCGACATCATTGGCAGAACCGAACTGACGGAATTGCTGCGCGGCCGCGAACGCATCGAAGACGAATTGCAGCGGCTGATTGACGAACGAACCACGCCGTGGGGAGTCACGGTGCAATCGGTGGAAATGCGCGACGTTGTCATTCCCGATGCCTTGCAGGATGCAATGTCTCGCGAAGCCCAGGCTTCACGCGAAAAACAGGCACGAATCATTCTGGGCCAGGCAGAAGTCGAAATTGCACAGTTGTTCAATAAAGCCGCTGAATCGTATCACGACAATCCGACTGCGCTGCACTTGAGAGCGATGAACATGCTGTATGAAGGATTGAAGGAAAAAGGCGCGATGATGATCGTACCCAGCACGGCGGTCGAATCCATGGGAATGGGCGGTTTGCTGGGAGCGGCGGCAATGCGCCAAAGACAACTTGCCGAAGGTGGCGAAGAATCGTCACTTGAGCCGGTCAAGTAAACCTGTGTTCGCAAACGGGGCGCTTCAAGTGCCCCGTTTTTTTGAGGATCAACGGATGACGATTTTCAAAACGCTGATTTTCACGATTTTGGTTCCCGGCACGGTTACCATCTTGATTCCGCGCTGGCTGCTGGCTGCAGAAACTTCACAGTCGGCCGGCGCTTTTCGTTACTTTGGCTTGATTCCACTGGCAATTGGTGCGGCAATTTATCTTTGGTGCGCCTGGGACTTTGCGACTTTCGGCAAAGGAACGCCGGTTGTCTTTGATCCACCGAAAAAACTGGTCGCGCGCGGGCTCTACAGATTCGTCAGAAACCCCATGTACATCGGCATTCTCTCGATCCTTTTTGGCGAAGCGGCACTGTTTGCTTCACTCAGGTTGACCGGTTACGCCGCAATCGTGGCATTGATCTTTCACACCTTCGTCGTTTTTTACGAAGAGCCGACTTTGCAAAAACAATTTGGCGAATCGTATCGAAGCTATTTCGCTCAAACACCGCGCTGGTTTCCGGGAATTAAAAGCTCGGCCAATGTTTGAATCCGGTTTTGTGCATTACAGTTTCATCTGTCTGGCAGCCAAATCCTTCATGATTTCTTCCGAACCACCGCCGATCATATTTACCTTCACTTCGCGGTAAATGCGCTCGACTCGTTCGCCGCGCATGTAACCCATTCCGCCCAAAATCTGCACCGCTTGATCAGCGCAGAATTGCATTGTTTGCGTGGCCTGGATTTTCAGCATCGAAGTTTGCGCGACCAGCAAATTGGGATCGCCCGCGCGCGTTTGCACTCGCCAGGTCAGGTCTTCCAGCGTCGAACGAGTCGCTTCGATCTTCATCGCCATATCCACCAGTTTGTGGCGAATGACTTGTCGTTCAACCAGCGGCTGGCCAAAAGTTTTTCGCTGCCGCGCCCAGGCAAGAGCATCTTCAAAACAGACTTTGGCAAACCCATAAGCTCCGGCGGACATCCCCAAACGCTCCGAATTGAAATTGCGCATGATGATTTTGAAGCCCTGATTTTCTTCGCCAATCAGATTGCTAGCTGGAACGCGGCAATTGTCGAAATACAGGTGCGCGGTGTCCGAAGCCCACCAGCCCATTTTCTTTAGAGGTATGCGGGTGAAGCCGGGCGTGTCACGTTCGATCAAGAGCAGCGAAACTCCGGCGGCAGTTTTGTCTTCGGGGTTCGTGCGCACGGCGACGGTAAAATAATCGCCACGAATGCCGGACGTGATAAACGTTTTTTCGCCGTTGGCGATGTAATGATCTCCGTTGCGAATTGCGGTGGTTTTGATGGCCGCGACGTCCGAACCGCCCGAAGGTTCGGTGATGGCCAGTGCCGAAATCTTTTCTCCGGATAGAATCTCAGGCAACACGCGCGCTTTCATTTCCGCGCTGCCCGCATTCAGAATCGGCGGCGCGCCAATCGAATGAGACATCAACGAAGCTGAAACGCCTCCGCTGCCTGCGGCGGCCAATTCCACCGAAGCGATGATCGAATAAAACCCATCGGCTGGCGTGCCGCCAAACTCTTCCGGGTAATTCAATCCAAGCAAACCGATGGCGGCGGCTTTGCGATACAACTCGCGCGGAAATTCTTCGGCTTCGTCCCAATCGCTGGCGAAGGGGGCAATTTCCCGGCTCACAAATTCGCGCATTGTCTGACGAAACTGTTCGTGTTCCGGCGTGTAGTAATTTGGGTTCGGCAATGGATTGAGCATGTTTAGAATCTCGCAGGGCCGCTTGCTAACGCGCGCGGTACTGATTTTGAATGCCTGGCGCGGGATAGTTTTTGCTGGCGTCATCCAGCACCAAAATCCAATCCAGATTTTCGCCTTGATCCGGCGAAGTGAATTCACGTTCGCCTGTATTTGAGAACTGGCCGATCAAACGCGCTTTGCCGTCGCGTGGGTTGAACCACCAGGCTTTGACTTTGCCGCCGCTGATTTTGTCCATGCGAACTTTGAAGCTGCGACCGGTTGGAACATAAACCATCGCATAAGTCCCGGCTTGATCGCGTGTGGCGACAAAGCGTTTCAAGCCAGCACCGGGAACCGCACTTGGCGGATCATCCGGAACAATAACCGAATCATCCGGCACGCGATTCAGAACCGGGCGCGATTCCATCAACCGGCGACCGTAACCCATTTGCGCTGCGCCGGGTTGGTCAATGGCTTCGTGCCAGGGCATCAGCGGATTGTTGACCGGCGGGCGACCTGGTTGCGACATCTGCCAAACCGAATGGTGGCCGTAGGTGTGGCCGAATGCTCCGGTGAACATATCCCAGTACAGCGGTCGGCGAACGTCTGCGGCAACGGAATGTCCAAGTTCTTTGGCTTTGAAGGAAATTGGGTGATCTTCGTAAATCGGCTCGCCGTCCAGAACAGGTTTGGTCGGCGTGCGATCGTAATCAACGCGGGTTTGTTCGTAGCGCGGATTGAATTCCGGCGTATGGCCGTTCTGGCGCATGTTGAAATCCAGCCAATCGTCTGTGTGAAATGGAGTGGAAGAGCTTTGCCCGCCTGTCGGATGAAACGTCATCAAATGTGTGCCGCCGTCTCCGCGCTTTAGCCCGCGCGCCATCGCGCGAATGATTTCTTTGTGCGTGTCGGTTTCAACCGGACGATCTCCGCCCAGAATCCAAACGATGTTTGACGCGTCTTTGTACCGTCGTCCAAGCCATTCGC